>NZ_GL622204.1 GCF_000185305.1 Aggregatibacter segnis ATCC 33393 | reverse complement strand
GGTTTCATTTAGAAGTTATCTTTAATAAATTCAGCTGGAATACCATCTGATAACCATACTTTTTCATTACCTATATAAAACTTAATGCCTTTAGATTGAGCTAATTCTGTATCAATTATCAGAAGAATTGTCTCTCCTTTTTTTCTATTTCCAACCAATGTTGCTGTCTCAACATCCTCAGATAAATGTACATATTGACGAGACATCGGCTTCAATCCATTTGATTTAATATCATCTAAATAATTTATACTTGTCCCATGGTATAAATACTTTGGTGGATAACCAATTTCTTTAGAAATTTTCATTGGAATTGAATGACCATAAAAAGCTCTTATTTTCCCATTTTTAATCTCATGTCTTTTCTTTTCCGATAGGTTGATCATTTTAACTAGATCGTCTTCGGTTAACGTATTCCATTTTTCATCACTATTTCTAAATGATGAAATTAATTGTTCGACAGAAACCCAACCTTCAGAATCCAGTTCTAATTCATATTCCCAT
>NZ_GL622203.1 GCF_000185305.1 Aggregatibacter segnis ATCC 33393 | reverse complement strand
ATGACAACATCTGAACATTTCTACGATTTCGTATTATTACCTCCCGCTCGTTTTTAATACGACCGTGAGCCGCAGCGGAAAATGCGCCGGTATATAGAGCCGAAAATCTATACATTCGTATAATTATGTTGAAAAGGAGAAAAATATGCTTGATGTCATTATTCGTATTGCTGAGGCTGTAATTGATGAACTCAAAAAAAACAAGTAGTCAAACTACCCGCTCACCGTGGCGGTTATCACGGTCATCTAGCAAATCTGATACAAATTTGCAAAATCAAAACAAACCAAAAAATACCGTTATTATCTTTAACCAAACAATAAACAAGAGGAGAAAAAATTATGTGGACAGTCGTTGCTGAAATCGTTGTAACAACCATTGCAAAGGAGGTCGTCGATTACGTTATGGACGAGGATTAACCTCTCGGTTGGCAAGACCGTAAAATTGCCATACTTTATTTATCTTCAATAACAGAAAGGAGGAAAAAATGATTTCTGAGCTAATCAAAATCGTGATTATTTGGAAAAAATAAATGTCACACCGTGTGTCACAGCAGAAAATGGACAGTCGGCAGACTCAAAGTGCAAATACCCAATAATACCAAAAAGAGGAAAAAATATGTTTGAACGCTTAGTCGTCGTAGCCATCGCTGCAGCTGTAGAAAGAGTGGTGGAAAACACAACCAAGGATTAACTTGGCGGTATGCAGAGCCGAAAATCTGCTCCTATCTAAAT
>NZ_GL622201.1 GCF_000185305.1 Aggregatibacter segnis ATCC 33393 | reverse complement strand
CTGTTCTTTAAAAATCTGGAAACAAGCTGAAAACGAGACTTTCAAGAAAGTCTGAGTGAGAGTGATTGATAAAAGGCGATTACTCTTAATTAACTGTTATTAATCGTAGTTGAAGTGTTTGAGGCTTATTGTTTAATGTTATTTAAATAATAAGGTAAGAATACTTGAGGTTGTATGGTTAAGTGACAAAGCGTACAAGGTGGATGCCTTGGCAATCAGAGGCGAAGAAGGACGTGCTAATCTGCGAAAAGCTTGGATGAGTCGATAAGAGGCGTTTAATCCAAGATGTCCGAATGGGGAAACCCAGTGGGTGAAGAACCCACTATCATTATCTGAATCCATAGGATAATGAGGCGAACCGGGAGAACTGAAACATCTAAGTACCCCGAGGAAAAGAAATCAACCGAGATTTTGTGAGTAGCGGCGAGCGAAAGCGAAGGAGCCTGTTAGTGATAGCGGAAGTATTAGAGGAATTGGCTGGGAAGCCAAATCGTAGAGGGTGATAATCCCGTACTCGAAAATACTTTTGTGGTACTGAGCTAACGACAAGTAGGGCGGGACACGTGATATCCTGTTTGAAGATGGGGGGACCATCCTCCAAGGCTAAATACTCCTGATTGACCGATAGTGAACCAGTACTGTGAAGGAAAGGCGAAAAGAACCCCGGTGAGGGGAGTGAAATAGAACCTGAAACCTTGTACGTACAAGCAGTGGGAGCCCGCAAGGGTGACTGCGTACCTTTTGTATAATGGGTCAGCGACTTATATTTTGTAGCGAGGTTAACCGAATAGGGGAGCCGAAGGGAAACCGAGTCTTAACTGGGCGAATAGTTGCAAGGTATAGACCCGAAACCCGGTGATCTAGCCATGGGCAGGTTGAAGGTTGGGTAACACTAACTGGAGGACCGAACCGACTAATGTTGAAAAATTAGCGGATGACTTGTGGCTGGGGGTGAAAGGCCAATCAAACCGGGAGATAGCTGGTTCTCCCCGAAATCTATTTAGGTAGAGCCTTGAGCGGACACCTTCGGGGGTAGAGCACTGTTTCGGCTAGGGGGCCATCCCGGCTTACCAACCCGATGCAAACTACGAATACCGAAGAGTGATACTCAGGAGACACACGGCGGGTGCTAACGTCCGTCGTGGAGAGGGAAACAACCCAGACCGCCAGCTAAGGTCCCAAAGTCTATATTAAGTGGGAAACGAAGTGGGAAGGCTTAGACAGCTAGGATGTTGGCTTAGAAGCAGCCATCATTTAAAGAAAGCGTAATAGCTCACTAGTCGAGTCGGCCTGCGCGGAAGATGTAACGGGGCTCAAATATAGCACCGAAGCTGCGGCATCAGACGTAAGTCTGTTGGGTAGGGGAGCGTTGTGTAAGCGGATGAAGGTTCATCGAGAGGTGGGCTTGACGTATCACAAGTGCGAATGCTGACATAAGTAACGATAAAACGGGTGAAAAACCCGTTCGCCGGAAGACCAAGGGTTCCTGTCCAACGTTAATCGGGGCAGGGTGAGTCGGCCCCTAAGGCGAGGCTGAAAAGCGTAGTCGATGGGAAACGGGTTAATATTCCCGTACTTGGATAAACTGCGATGTGGGGACGGAGCAGGTTAGGTTAGCGTGCTGTTGGATATGCACGTTTAAGTTTGTAGGTGGGAAGTTTAGGCAAATCCGGACTTCCTTAACACTGAGAGATGATGACGAGGCTCTACGGAGCTGAAGTAACTGATACCACACTTCCAGGAAAAGCCACTAAGCTTCAGGTTTATCTAAACCGTACTGAAAACCGACACAGGTGGTCAGGTAGAGAATACTCAGGCGCTTGAGAGAACTCGGGTGAAGGAACTAGGCAAAATAGCACCGTAACTTCGGGAGAAGGTGCGCCGGCGTAGATTGTAGTCCCTTGCGGGCGAAGGTTGAACCGGTCGAAGATACCAGCTGGCTGCAACTGTTTATTAAAAACACAGCACTCTGCAAACACGAAAGTGGACGTATAGGGTGTGATGCCTGCCCGGTGCTGGAAGGTTAATTGATGGTGTAATCGAAAGAGAAGCTCCTGATCGAAGCCCCAGTAAACGGCGGCCGTAACTATAACGGTCCTAAGGTAGCGAAATTCCTTGTCGGGTAAGTTCCGACCTGCACGAATGGCATAATGATGGCCAGGCTGTCTCCACCCGAGACTCAGTGAAATTGAAATCGCCGTGAAGATGCGGTGTACCCGCGGCTAGACGGAAAGACCCCGTGAACCTTTACTATAGCTTGACACTGAACATTGAATTTTGATGTGTAGGATAGGTGGGAGACTTTGAAGTAGTCACGCCAGTGATTATGGAGTCGTCCTTGAAATACCACCCTTTAACGTTTGATGTTCTAACGAAGATTGCGAAACGCGGTCTCGGACAGTGTCTGGTGGGTAGTTTGACTGGGGCGGTCTCCTCCCAAAGAGTAACGGAGGAGCACGAAGGTTTGCTAATCACGGTCGGACATCGTGAGGTTAGTGCAATGGTATAAGCAAGCTTAACTGCGAGACAGACAAGTCGAGCAGGTACGAAAGTAGGTCATAGTGATCCGGTGGTTCTGCATGGAAGGGCCATCGCTCAACGGATAAAAGGTACTCCGGGGATAACAGGCTGATACCGCCCAAGAGTTCATATCGACGGCGGTGTTTGGCACCTCGATGTCGGCTCATCACATCCTGGGGCTGAAGTAGGTCCCAAGGGTATGGCTGTTCGCCATTTAAAGTGGTACGCGAGCTGGGTTTAGAACGTCGTGAGACAGTTCGGTCCCTATCTGCCGTGGGCGTTGGAGAATTGATTGGGGCTGCTCCTAGTACGAGAGGACCGGAGTGGACGCATCACTGGTGTTCCAGTTGTCTCGCCAGAGGCATTGCTGGGTAGCTACATGCGGAAGAGATAAGTGCTGAAAGCATCTAAGCACGAAACTTGCCAAGAGATGAGTTCTCCCTGTCTTTAAGACAGTAAGGGTTGTTTAAGACTAAGACGTAGATAGGTGCGGTGTGTAAGTGTAGTGATACATTGAGCTAACGCATACTAATTGCCCGAGAGGCTTAGCCATACAACGCTCAAGTGTTTTTGGGGAGACCTGGAGCATGGAGCGAAGTAGAGTAGCAGTTAAGAGAAAGACGCAAAGAGAGAGTTGAGAGAAGGCTTGTTTTTAGATTAAGAAGACGTGAATAAGATAAGAGAGAAATCATAAAGAATATTGGCGGCGATAGTGCGGTGGGCCCACCTGACTCCATACCGAACTCAGAAGTGAAACGCCGTAATGCCGATGGTAGTGTGGGG
>NZ_GL622200.1:1920092-2005759 GCF_000185305.1 Aggregatibacter segnis ATCC 33393 | reverse complement strand
TTTTTTCAATTTTTTGCAAAATATTTTTTAATTGATAATAATTTAAGCACAATAAAAATTACATCTTAAACCATTCAACCAACTTGCAAGCATTAGATCAACAATGGTGTTTTATGTATTACGCCACTTTCCTTATCATTCTCTAACACCCTTTGATTTTTCTCATCCCATTAGCTTCAAGCATAAGGTTTAATTTAATAAGGGTTGATGATTTTTCTTTTTCTGTCAACAAGTTGACGTGTTTATCCATTAAAGCAGCTCTAAATGTCCAGAGTAAATCAATACTTGCAGGAATACCTAATTTCTTTAATCTGACATAACTATGAATAGCACCCAATGCTCTAAAATCACTGACTGTATGAATATTAATTTTAGCTAACAGCCTTTCATGCTTAATAGTGAAATTAGCTAATTCTTTGATACGCTCTTTTTTAGCTAAATTCTCAGAAAGTTTTTTTCTTTTAATTTGTTGAATAGAAAGGTTAATGACTTGTTTGAAAAGAGTTTTGTTTTTACGAACTGAAGGAGGTAATTGATAATAATGATAAAGAGCTAATTTACTCATATTATTAGGATTGAGTGAATAGGCAACAGCCCCAAGCCTCTCCAAATAAGGTACCAACTCTCCCTCGGCTCTAACAAAAATTGCGTCGTTTTGGGACAAAGCAAACATGGCATCTTCTTGGAATATTCCATAACCGGTAAACAAATTCTTAACTCTTACCTCACCAATCAGTTCAGTAAATTCATTGCGTAGTTCTTGTTTTGTGTTACACATAGTTTTTCCTCACACTATTATTATGTGAATTAGTTATATCATACTTTTTATTTTTTAAGAAAAAGATATCATTAATAACATTCAAAAATGTGAAGTAGATCGAAAAAATAGAATTTTTTAACTAAAATATCAGCTAAAAAACATAAGATATGTAAAAAATTAGCGCACGATTCTTTATCTCGCATACACTGTTTATTTTGCCTACTTTCCTTTATTACTGTATTTTGCTATCCTTATACACACTTTTGGGGCTGATTTTGGATTCGACGGGATTAGCGAAGCCCGAGGTGCACGTCGAGGTGCGGTAGGCCTCGTAAATAAACCGCAAAAAAATAGTCGCAAACGACGAACAATACGCTTTAGCAGCTTAATAACCTGCTCATAGCCTTCGCTCCCCAGCTTCCGCTCGTAAGACGGGGATAAAGCGGAGTCAAACCCAAACGAGATCGTGTGGATGCCGCTGTTTGAGGATCGAAGCATTAAATTGAATCAAACTAGCTTAATTATCGCGTGTCTGTCCGCAGGATTAAGCGAAACTTAAAGACTGACTAAACGTGTAGTGCTGACGGTAGAGGAATTTCGGACGGGGGTTCAACTCCCCCCAGCTCCACCAAGTCCAATTCCAAACAAGTTTAATAAAGTCCGATAAAGCCTTGGCGCATAACACTCCAAGGCTTTTTTATTGTCCTATTTAATCCTATCTATTCCGACCTAATCCAACGATTTTAGTAACATCGATAGTAACACTATGATAAAATAACTTAGGTCGATGTTACTACAAGCATTAAGAGTCTTATGCTACAAGGCTTTTACCGCTTTTTATATTTCTTAAATGACAGGTGATTCAGCTATGCCAAGAACAACAAAATCTTTAACGAACACCGAAATAGACAGAGCAAAGCCTGCCGAAAAGGAATACAACCTTGCAGATGGGAGTGGGCTATTCTTAAGAGTTAAAACTAATGGCTCTAAATTATGGATTTTTAACTATTACCATCCTTTCACTAAAAAACGTAAAAATATCAGTTTAGGTATTTATCCTGAATTGTCGCTTGCTCAAGCTCGTAAAATAAGAGATGAATATCGCTCATTACTAGCCCAAAATATTGATCCTGCCGAATATCGAGCTAATCAACTACAAGCAAAACAAGACGAGCTAAACAACACATTTGAAGCCGTCGCTTGGCAATGGTTTGAACATCGCAAAACTCGCAAGAATTTCTCTGAGGGCTATGCAAAAGATGTCAAAAGCCTGATTGAACGTATTTTATTACCGCATTTTGATAAATTACCGATTACTCAAGTTACTGCACCTTTAGCCTTGAAAGCATTTAAGACACTTCAAGATAAAGGCACGTTAGAAACGCTTAGACGTTCTATTCAAAAGTTGAATGAGATTATGGATTTTGCTTTGCACCGCAACATTATTTCGCATAATCCCACAGCCAATCTTTCGAAAGAATTTGATAATCCTACAGTTGAACACTTTAAAACGATCCGTCCAGAAGATCTGCCTGAATTTCTGATGACCTTAAACCGTGCTCAAATTAAGCTACAAACACGTTATCTTATTTTATGGCAACTACTGACCATGACACGCCCTAACGAGGCGGCTATGGCTCGTTATGAAGATATTGATGAGAAATCTAAGATTTGGACAATCTATATTCAAAAAGGGATTAAGCAAGATGAGCGTGGTCGAGAACATAAAATTACCCTTTCTCGCCAAGCAATGGCACTTCTAAAGGAAATTAAAAAATTGAGTGGTGGTAAAGAATATCTTTTTCCAAGTGAAA
Source organism: Aggregatibacter segnis ATCC 33393 (assembly GCF_000185305.1). Classification (GTDB taxonomy): domain Bacteria; phylum Pseudomonadota; class Gammaproteobacteria; order Enterobacterales; family Pasteurellaceae; genus Aggregatibacter; species Aggregatibacter segnis. The sequence continues at coordinate 2,003,185 of NZ_GL622200.1, read as the reverse complement.
GAAATCCAAAATCGCATACCAACACGCAAACCGCTAATGCTGCGATTAAACGTATGGGCTATCACGGAAAACTCGTTGCTCACGGATTAAGGAGCATTGCCAGTACTTACCTGAATGAACAAGATCATAACAAAGATATGATTGAAGTGGCGTTATCTCATATCAATCAAGATCGCATTCATACCGCATACAACCGAAGTGATTACCTTAAACAGCGTTTTACTATACTACAAGCGTGGGCAGATTTTATCGATCAATGCTCACATGAAACTATTCCGCAGTATCATTTAAAAGTTGTTAATGCGTAATCTGCTGAATACTAAAAAACCACAATTTCTCTACGAATTAGCAACCGATTTTCGTAAATCCTGTTCACGTTACTTGCAAGATTTTTTCGCCATATTTCAACAACGATTAAATTGCGAATTTTGGCTCATTTTGTGGTAAGAAATTGAGTGGTGAATACTCAAATTCATTATGTAATTTAACGAGAGAAAGCAATTATAAGATTGATAATTGCCTTCTCTCTTTTGCGATGTTTACCTATAGAAAATCAAATTTTACTAAAATTGACTGCACTCAGGCCCAAGATTTTATATAGTTCAATTTACCCACACTTTTTGAAATTTACCTCTTTTTCCTTTTATCCAGCGGAATTTTTTCCGCGTAATAATTAATGATTTAATTTTAGATGTAGATATATTCAATTTTTCGGATAATGCTTCCAGCCTTCTTCTATCTAGCTTTTCCGCACAATCGCAAAATTGATGTGGTGATTTTTCATACAAATAAACCGCTTCAAGAATACTCATTTTTTCATCAGGAATAATAATCTTACTTGTTCTTTTATAGGAATATTCCACTTCTTTTTTCAATTTATTCAAATAATGAGATCGCTTGTAATTGCCTATCTGAATATGATCATCTTTTTTCTCATCCATTGGTGTCGCAAGTTCATTATGTAACTTCTCGTTCGTAATGTGTTTGTTATTTTCAGCTCTGCTCTCCTTCAAGGCATCTTTAAAGATATAATTCCGATAACGGCGTGGCTTATTATCTTGAGTATGATCATAGTGAACGGATAAACCAACGTTTAACCAAGAAAAGGGATCTATGGTTTCTTCAAACTCCTTCTCTCTTGGTTTAGTAATGTAAGCAATAATTCTCAAGAGATCATAGTAAGTATTAATCCATTGGGTATTAGATTGTTCTTGATAGCCAATTTTTGACAGTTGCACTCTTATTGCTTCATTAGTATTGAATCTAATATCCTTTCCAATATTTGAATAATTAAAGTTTTTATCAAACAAAATGATAGCATGCCCATGAGTGTTAATTCTGTTATCTTGTTCAGCACATCTACAATCTAGTAATAAAAACAATCCAAGATGATGAACCAATTAAGCATAAAGAAGATTTATATTTTCTTTAATCTCTTCAAAAGATTGATAAGTGGATGCAGCAATCACATTTTCAGGAGAAAGCGTGCAGAAAACAGCTTTAAAATCATCTAGCTTATAAGATAATTTGGCTTTATTTCGCGCAACCCACTGAATCAAGGAATTATCTTTGCTGGGAATGAAACCTGATAATAAATCAAGAATACGAGGGTTCTTGATAATCAATTTGAAACTAGCTATCACTTCTTTTTGTAATTTCAATAATTTTTCATTGTAACAAGGTGTACAAGTTAAGAACACACATTTAGATGTAGCCGAAAATACTCTCCCCATTGTTTTTCCCGAACCTAAATAAGTGCCGCATTTACCTTGCTTTTCTAAGAAAAGTCTTGCTAATGCTTGAGATTGAGTATCAAGCATTGGTAGTGTATTAATCATTAATTCAACTAGTTTTGACATAGTATCTCCTTATTTAGATCTACGATGTACCATATTTAAAATAAAAGTATTAATTTCACTTTCTAAATAACCTACAGAATTTGCACCAATAGAGAGCGGCTTAGGAAAGTCATTTCTATATCTTTTCGATTTTTTATTCTGCCAGTCATAGAATGTACTTTTAGAAATACTGAGCTTTTGAATAACCTCTTTTGGTCTAAGGAGTTTAATTTTATCGTTCATTTTATTCCTCTTAAAAATTTAATAAACAATGAAAATAGGCTACACCACAAAAATGAAACGATCAACATAAAAGAAAGCATAAGAAAAGTGTTATTTAAGTGAAAATAAATAAAAGATTAAATTAACAATAATAAAAAAATACAAATTACTAACAAGAAAGAAATATTCAAGCCAAGGAAAAATATTTATTTTTTTACTTTATATTTACAAGCTTAATAGTTGTTATAAATAGTATTTATGCCCAAAATAAAAATACACTTTAAGAGAAGAGGAAAGAAAAAATTACAAGGCTTACAATATCATTCAAGGAAATTCAACATGCTCTAAGCGCTCTCTTTATTGGATAAAAAATCATTTTTAAAATAAAGAAAACAATCTTGTCACACTGTTTTATGCTGTTTTTTTTAAACTTAAAGTCTTTTTTAAAACCTTAAAGTCCTTTTTTAAAACCTTAAAGCCCTTTTTTAAAACCTTAAAGGATTTAATTACCTTTTAAAACCTAAAATAATCAAAAGACCTTAAATCTTTTAATACAAAAATTATTTAATCCAAATTAAATATGAGTTTATTAAATATTTTTTGAAAATCATCAATCACAAAATAAAAAGAAAAAAATTTAATAAATATTAAAATTATCTAATTTAAGCATACGCTATAAATAAAATAAAACACTATGAAAATCACATTAGCATTAAAAAAATCAATTAGTACAAGAAAAGTTTGATTGCTTAATTTTTGTTCAATGCAGCAACTTTTTCTGAGCTTTTTGCCCCAAATGACTACCTGACGAAGGCAAAATCGAGAGAGCTTAACAAGAAAAAAGCATCTTCCAGCAATGCCAAAAGATGCTTTTTATTGAAAAAATTAGGATAATTTCGGGCTAATCAATCCCAAAACTTACTCCAGTTGCAGCCCCAACACCTCCGCGAGAGTCGGCAGAGCCTGAAAGACTGATGACAAAATTCGGTTTGGGTGCATATTTCACACCGACTGCAACCGCTGTTTCACCTCGATAAGAACCGACACCTGCGCCAACCGTAAAGGTTTTACCCTGTACTGGCGTGATTTGGGTCATCGCCATCGCCCCTGCCACACCTGCACGAGCTTGTCGGCGATCTTGGCGAGAGCGGTTTTCAAGTTCATCAATACGTTTGCTATTACTTTGGATCGCCTGACGATTTTCAGTAATTGCTTGTGTATTTTGAGTTACCTGTCTTGCTTGAGCTTCAACAATGCGAGTGTTTTCATTAATGCGAGCAGTTTGGCTGTTTACTACTTCAACAACTTTTTCCATTCGTTGTGAATTTTTCGCAATGTTAGAGCTGTTGGTAGCAATACTTGCTTTATTTGTTGTAACTTCTTCTTTTGTTTGTTTAACTTGTTTTTGTACAGGCACTAATTGTTCTTGTACCACTTTTTCAACCTTTTTCTCAGTAGCGTAAAGTTGTTTACCAGTAACCGCTTGATTAGAAGTTTCGCTAACTTCACCGTCCGCTAAATCATTCAAGGTTGCATTGTTAAGTGATACAGAAGTTTTTTCTGCATTGTACTGCACAACTGTTTTTTCAAGTTCAACCACTTTCTCAGAAGCCTGTTCTGCTTTTTTAATCGCATTTTCACCCATTGAACGAGCTTGATTGCCAACTAATTCAGCTTTTTCAACTTTACCTACCGTATCAATTAATGCGGTTTGCATTGCATTAATTTCTGTATCGTGTTTTTGTACTTTTACGTCCATTAAATCTACTTTTTGAGCAGAGTTATTAGCAGTACGAACAGCATTATCCGATTTTAGCCTGAGTAAGCAGTTTTTCTTCTGCCAAGTAGTACCATCTAATCGAATAATCAAACTTCATCGAGTTTTAGTACCTGTCTCAAGTTTTCCATTACATCATCATGAGATTTACTTTTCACTAAGTCGTTTTCTAACTGATGTAGCAAATACAGCTCATCTTCAGAGTAGAAAGACTCTTTTTTCTCAAAAGTCGGTGTATTGGGTAAGGCTATTTGCATAGAACCTCCTGTGTTTAGATGCGTGTAGTTTATCAGAAAAGCACGTTGCTATGGCAGCAGCCATTCAATGCGTTTTTTAATCCGTTGTTTTATGGCGTGAACCGGGTGTTTTCTTTCCCATTCTTTTACGCGTTTTTCAAAGATCGCTTGTGATTTACGATCAACCGAAAATGCTGAATGAGCTTTTTTCATGTTTTCTAAAAGGGCATCTGCACGTTTTTTGTGTTGGTATTTTATGAATAACCCCAACCCTAAAAGTAAAACAAAAATAATCGCCAAGTTATAAAAAATAATGGCTAAAACCTCATTCATTTTTCCCTCTCTCCTATTTAATTTTTATGAGTATTTTTTTTCATTCCGCATAGTGATCGCCTTTAATTCGGGAGAATAAAAACGCATAAAAATCCCTTAAAAAAACAACAGAAATTTAACCTAAAAACAGACCCAAAAATGAAGTAATTACACACCTAATGCAAATTTAAAATTTGCCTTTTTTTCCTTTGTAAATCAAGAGTTTGTACGTTTTCGACCAGAAAATAGGCGTGAATTTTGTGTGCTGAATAGCATCTTTTTAGATGATATACAGTGCTCATTGAAAAATAAAGATTTTCTTATCAAAAATGCTGTATAGTGCATACATAGCACTATGTAGTGCTATATGGTGCTATATAGTGCTTGTTTTAGGTTAAAAAACAAACAGGTTTTGATATGGAAAATTTAAATTCTCAAAATAATCGTATAACAGTTCGCGTTCCTTTTTCTGTATTAGAGGTTATAGATCGTATTGTTCTCAATAAAGTTAATGATGGTGAGGCAAATGCAACAAGAAGTAGTGTTGCATTAGAATTATTAAAACTAGGCGCACGTATAGAAAAGAAAAAACTAGAGAATATAGAATCAGGATCTAATTCATCTGGCAATAGATTAGAGGAGCAACTTTCATATATCGCTCATACAATCGTTAGGAATGGCGTATTAGCCGAAAGATTCCTTACTACTATTGCAGAATTTAATCAGATTCCTAATGATTTTGCTATTCGCATTGCTCAAGGGATTAGGCTATCAGATGAAGAAAAGAAAGAATTAAAAAGATTATTTATTAATATGGATTTTAAGCAAAAGAAACCATAAAGCCCCGAAGTGGTATATAAAAAATCGGAGCCGTAGGCGACTTCATTCAACTGTGCCAACTGACCAATGCGCATCAGCCTCCTCCCCAACGGATTCTTTACTCTATTGACCTTATAGTAGCTTTATAGTTTAAAATGGTACCACAACATTGTTCAATGTGGAGTCGTATTATGAGCAAATCCTGTGGTGGCGCCTGTGGCGGTGATGCAACGTCCGCAGCGGATACCGATATACAGGCCTCCTCCGAGGCGCCAGGGAGATGGGTCAGTGTTTATGCAGTGCCGAAGATGGACTGTCCATCAGAAGAACGAATGATTCGCCTAGCCCTGAACGGCTTTGAGGAGATTCGGGCGCTGTCCTTCGACTTGTCGAACCGCCGGCTGAAGGTCGTGCATGACGGCGAGGTCGAGCCCGTCACCTCGAAACTGAAGACCTTGGGGCTAGGCGCCTCGCTTCAGGAAACCGTCGCTGCAAATCCAGAGACCATCAAGGCCGCCGAGTTTTCGGCAGCTTCTGCTAAGCAAGAATCCGGGACCCTGCGCTGGTTGCTCGGCATCAATGCACTTCTGTTCGTGGTGGAAATGACTGCCGGTCTGATCGCCCAGTCCACCGGCCTGATTGGAGAATCCCTGGACAATTTTTCCGATGCGGCGGTGTACGGGCTTGCCCTTTATGCGGTTGGACATAGCGTGAAAATGCAGGTACGTGCCGCGCATCTTGCTGGTGTACTGCAACTGATCTTGGCTGTGGGCGTGCTCGTAGAGGTGGTGAGACGCTTTGTATTCGGTAGTGAGCCTGAATCTCTGGTGATGATGGCTATCGCATTCGTCGCATTGATTGCCAATACCAGTTGTCTGCTGCTCATATCCAAACATCGGGAAGGCGGGGCGCACATGAAGGCAAGCTGGATATTCTCGGCCAACGACGTGGTGATCAACCTGGGGGGCATCACCGCCGGCGCCCTGGTCGCGTGGACCGGTTCCAATTATCCAGATCTGATTATCGGCACCATCGCGGGGGGGATTGTACTTAACGGTGCCAGACGCATTTTGGCGTTGAAGGGTTAAATAATGCTCATTATTGGCAAAAAGCTCTCGCCGTATGCCCTGTTTTATCTGCTTATACCCCTGCTTTGTTTTTTGCGTTGAGATATTACCGTTTCAAGCAAGGCATTGTATTCATCTTCTGACAATGCTATTTCTAGGCGTTTGGTTCGCTTTTTCATTAGGTGTCCGTTCTTCAAATTAGCGGTGAAACCGCAGGGGGTCAAGGGGGATTTATCCCTCTTGCAAGGGCATAGACTTAGTATCACAGATACGGGGCTATGTGTCCTTGCTTTAACTATTAGACAATAGTACGCCAAAAGCCCCGAGAGTGATATTAAAAAATCAGCGGAGCCGAAGGCGACTTCATTTTATTAGGCGAGCTTGCGAGCCTTTGAACCAATATAAAAATAACAAAATTTATTATTAGGGAAGTGGTTATTGTGGGCGGTAGGTTTTTAGTGTTGAAAAGCTCGTGGGTAACTAGAAGAGTTATCCAACAGCTTTTCAATACGACCCGCAGGGGAAAAACCGTTAAACCGTCCACATTAACCGCTGACCCAAAAAAGAATGCTTTTATCATTTGCTGTATTAGCAGTCACATTAGCTTGATTTGCATCTGAAATTGCTTTTGAAGAATCCAGAAGTGCTTTATCTGCATTTGTTTTTGCTGTTGTTGCAAGATTGTTTGCGCTAACAGATTGAGCCTGTGCTTGTTTCACATTACCATCTGCGATAACAGCTAATTTATTAGCCTCTGTTGCTTGAGTTAATGCTTGTGTTGCACTCTCAATCGCTTTTGTTGCACTAACATTTGCTTCAGCCGTATTTTTATCCGCATTATTAGCTTTTCTTAAAGCAATGTTTGCGGTTGTTACAGATTGATCGCTTTTTTCTACCGCTTGCTGACTTGCTAAATGAGCTTGATTTGCAATAGTTTCAGCATTATTAGCTTTATCTACGGCTTCACCTGATTTAGTTAACGCTTGAGTAGATTGTGTATTTGCCAATTTTACACTTTCAACTGCGCTTTCGGCATTTACTTTTGCCTCATTAGCGATTTCTCTTAATTGCGTACTGGTACGCTCTGCACTTTCTGCTTTGGCAATCGCTTGATTGGCAAGTGCTGTATTTTCTTACGCTGTTTTAACCGCACTTTGCGCTTGGGTTAATGCACTATTTACATTGGCATTTGCGATGTTCGCTGTGCTTAATGCGGTTTGCGCCTCGGTTTTTGCTTGAGTAGCGTTATTATTTGCCTGCTCTGAGGTCGCTTTGGCTTCTGTTGATTGGTTCAACGCATTACTTGCTTGGGTTTGGGCTGTTTGCACGCCTGTTTCTACATTTGCGACACGACCAGTTAAGCCACTAACCGCTTTTTCGTTTGCTTCACTTTTTGCTTTTAAATCGGTTTGAGTTGAAGCAACTTTTGCAAGTTCTGCGTTTGTTACCACTAAACCTGATTTAGCTTGAGTCGCAGTATCTTTTGCTTCTTGCGCTAACTGCTCTGCATTACCTGCTGAAATACTTGCAAGATTTGCTGTTGCTGCTGCACGGGTTGCCGTGGTTTGCGCACGCTCTGCGGTTTGATTAGCGGTAGTTGCTGTGCGAACCGCTCCCTCTGCTGTTATTTTTGCATTATTTGCAAGACTTTCAGCATTGTTTGAATTTCGCACGGCTAAATTTGCTGTATCTTGTGATGCTGTTGCCGCATTAAACGCATTTTCTGCATTACTTTTTGCGGCATTTGCATCACTTTTCGCTAAGGCAACATCTGCCTGAATATCATTGATCGTACTTAATGCACTGGTTGCTGTATTTAAAGCACGAGTGGCATTTGAGTTAGCTGATTGTGCCAACGCTTTCGCTTCGCTTGCTGCATTGATAGCATTTTGACTAACTTCAGCACTTGAACCTGTATTTAATTTAGCTAATTCTAGTGCTTGGTTTGCGGTTTGTTCAGCTTGCGTGACTCGCCCTGTTAAAGCGGTAACATTTTGATTTACTCTTTCAATTTGGGTGTTTAAGTCGGAGATACCGTTTTTAGCTTCATTTGCCGTATTTGTTGCGGTAGTAATGCGGTCAGATAAACCTGATACACTACCATTGAGTTTGGTAATATCTGCCGTATTTTTAACTACTTGTTTTTCTACTTCACTCACACGAGCAATCGCACTATTCACATTTGAATTGGCGGTTTGAGCTGTTTGTTTGGCTTCGGTGGCTAGGGTGACTGCTTGCTCCGCGACTTTTTTCGTATTTACAGACTGAACCACGCTGGTATAAAGCGTTTGTTCCAACTGAGCAAATTGCCCACCGTTAATTGCCTGCTTAGAACTTGGCGCAATCAAGCCATCTTCAACTAAAGTCGGTGCAGCAAGGGGCTGACGTAGATTAGCCCTAAATTCCACACCAATCCCGCAGAATTTTAAGCTGTTGAGACGGTGTGCCGAAGTTAAACCGAAATTCGCATTCTTTCAAGAACAGCGGGAAGGATTTGCGATCAATTCCGTTGTATTTGCGCAAGACACGTTTTGCCTGATTCCAAAAATTCTCAATGCCGTTAATGTGGTTCTGACGGTCGGCAAATTCCTTGGAATGGTTGATGCGGTAATGGATGAAACCGCTCACATCCAACTTGTCGTAGCTGCTCAGGCTATCCGTGTAAACAATGCAGTCCGGCATGATTTTCTTTTTGATGACAGGGAGTAACGTTTCAGACTTGGCATTATCCACCACAACGGTATAGACCCGTCCGTTGCGTTTCAGAATACCAAAGACAACCACTTTTCCTGCCACGCCGCGACCACGTCTGCCTTTACGCCGTCCGCCGAAATAGCTTTCGTCCAACTCGACAGAGCCCTCAAAAACCTCATCGGCAACCAAGGCCAGATAATGGCTGATAACCATACGAATTTTGCGGTAGAACAGAATAGCGGAGTTGGGCTGAATGCCCAAAATATCGGCAGCGGAGCGGGAGGTAACTTGGAGTACAAAAAATTCAAGTAGTTTCTTTTGAACTCTCTTGCTTAATTTACAATTGGTTATCTGCATTTTCGTAGCCTAGCCTAACTGCTAATCTACGTCAGCCCCTAAAGTAAAGTTAAAACCAATCTATAAATTGATTAAGGGGTTTGGATAACCTAAAAAAACCTGCCAATTTCCTTGTGATTTCTCCTTTTAGTAACACTGAAAGTAACATCGGTAAAGTTTGAATTTAGATACTTCTTTATAATTAGACGGTTTGTGACATGTAATTCAGATGACCCCAGCCCTTGAAAATATTGACTTCAAGGGCTTTTTTATATCCTAAGCGTTCCTATCCAATCCTATAAAATCCTTGAGTTTTAGTTATACTGATAGCCGTATAGCAAAACCGATATAACTAAAATCACACAAAACCTGTTATAAAAAGTGTTAACGATGTTTTAGCTATACCCGATTTTTTAAAAGTCTGAATTACCGTGTCAATGGCATTAAAGGCATTTAAGCAGTATCAAGACGAAGTGCATTTAGAAAAGCTCAAACGAACGATTCAGAAGCATAACGAGATCATGACTTATGCCCTACACCGAGACTTAATCTCTTTTAATCCCACAGCAAATATCGAAAAGGAATTTGACAGTCCGACGGTTGAACATTTTAAAACCCTGAAGCCTAAGGATTTAAGCAAATTTATGTTCACGCTACAAAACGTTTAGATTCACTTACAGATGCGTTATTTGAGTTTATGGCAACCGCTCTCAACCATGACAAGATCTAACGAAGTGGATACAGCGAAATGGGCGGATATTGTAGAGTAATCCTCACTTAGAAAACACAGAGAAGACAGAGAAATCGTTATTGATCATCTAGGCAATGTTAAGAAGAATACTAACGGAAGTCCAATTCATAGATCACGTTGCTTACGCTCTTCCGCCACTCCAACTCTTCCCTCACGCCTAACAGACCAACTCCGGAAAACACCTTTAAAAAAATAAGCTTTTTTATTCCCGACGAAAATTCTCCGCACCATCCTCTTTTCTAAGGTAAGTTAAAACCCATAATAAAATGATGCCGAAAATAGCTGAGGTCAGGAAAGTCGTACTGAACGCACGTTGAAGTTGTTCACCGCTTTCACCAATGAAATGGCGATAAAGATCTAAAATCACAGCAGACACGGCAATACCGATACTGATTCCCACTTGTTGAATCACACTGAGATAAGTAGCACCTGCGCTGGCATTGTGTTCGTCTAAATCACTAATCGTAAGTGTGTTGACTGAAGTAAAAATAATCGACATACAGCTACCATACCACGCCAAAATCAGCACCAAACACCAAATCGGTGTATCTTGTTGCAACAGGCTCATGGCAGCAATAGCAAGCGCCATCGAAAGTGCGGTCAGCATTAATGTCGTTTTATAACCCAAACGCACCAGAATTTTTCCAACAAAGGATTTCGTTAACACGGAACTTAGTGCAATTGGCGCTAACAACCAACCGGCAATATCCGCGCTATAATTAAACACCACCTGCAACATCAGTGGCATTAAAAACGGAATTCCTGAACCACACAAACGGATGAAAATATTCGCCACCATACCCAATCGAAACGTACGCGTAGCAAATAAATTTAACGGTAATAAGGGATTCTGCACCCGTTGAGCATACCAATAATAAAAGGAGAAACACCCCAATCCGATAGCCAAAATCAACGCAGTCAGCCATTGATTGATGCGATCTTCAGACAACAAATCCAAACCAAGTGTCAACCCTACCAGCCCACCACCAAACAGCAAAAAGCCCCACCAATCCAACTTACTAATATTACCTGTACTGTTCGGCATATACCGACCGGCAAATCCAATCCCAAGGATACCAATAGGAATGTTAATTAGGAAAATCCAATGCCAGCTGGCATGTGTCACAAGCCATCCGCCCACAATCGGCCCGAGCACTGGGCCAATCAGCCCCGCCATCGCCATGGCATTCCATGCGGCAACCAATTGATTTTTTGGTACGTGACGAATAATTGCCAAACGCGCTACCGGCATCATCATTGCTCCGCCCAGCCCTTGCAACACGCGCGACCAAATCAATGCATTTAATGAATTAGAGGCGGCACAAGCAACAGAACCAATCACAAAAATCGCTACCGCAACCCGAAACACATTGAGCGTACCGTATTTATCGGCAATCCAACCAGTAAGTGGAATAAATAATGCAACAGTGAGGGAATAACTGATTATCGACATTTGCATTTCTAACGGTGATTCATGCAAATCGGCAGAAATAGCAGGCAATGCCGTATTCAAAATGGTGGCATCAAGGGACTGCATAAATAATGCCATGGCGGCGATTAAGGATAAATGGCGATAATGTTGGAGCTCAGGCATAAAAAACCACGCTTAAATTCGACCGCACTTTTGCTCGTACCAAGCCGTAATAAAATCAGCAATCTGCGCAATATTATTGATATCCAAACAAGACTTATCTGCCGCTAAAGGGTAATCTGTAGCAACGGCCAACACGAGAGCATCAATGTCAGGTAGCGGTTTAGTCATCTCTTTTCGATGCAACAAGATCTTTTCAATCGGCTCTTGTTTGAAGCCTTCTACCAAAATGAGATCCGTTAATTCGTGATCAAATTGTTCACATAAATAAGACAGGGAAATATGTTGTTGGGGTGTTTCCGTCATAAGCGCCCAGCGATGATCACAGGCCATAATCACTTGGCTGGCACCGGCATCTTTCATACGCCAACTGTCTTTGCCCGGTTTATCCACTTGCGCATCATGATGACTATGTTTAATCACCGCCGGGCGCAAGCCTCGTTGTTTTAATTGGGGAAGTAATTTTTCCAACAAGGTGGTTTTGCCACTGCCGCTGTAACCGGTGATGCCAAGCATGGGGAGCATAATATTTCCTTAAAGACGATAATATAAACGGGCTGATTATATACCAGCCCGCCAAAGAAAACGAATGATGCTCAAAGATTTAGAGCACACGTAGCAACACCGGTTGGTAAGCCGATTTGCGATTCAGTTTTCGCGCATACCAACGTACACCAAGAAAGGAAAGTGCGGTGGAAATAAAAATAAAAAATACACTGACGAGTTCGTGACTAAACAACGAATCGAACAATAAGGTGCTGAAGACTAAAGTGAACAACGGTATGCAATACATCAGTAACGCCGATTTGATCAAGGAATGTTCAGACAAACCAATCTCCACCTTCTGCCCAACTTTTAGCGGGGTAATGGTTTCAATGGTGAAAATATGTTCACCTCGCGCACCGCTACCGGTTAATTCCGATAAGGCGGAATTCCCGCAAGCAGCTTTTGCCGCACAACTACCACATGCGCTTTGTGATTGGCATTTTACTTTCGCCTTGCCAGATTCATATTCAATGACGACCGCACTTTCTGTCAACATAATAAGCCTGTTTAGTTTTTCTTAAATTGAATGTCTTGCACGATACGTTTTGCCGTAGAAATCGGCAATTGCCCGATAATCGTCACGTCTTTGTTGTCCACTGTTTCGTTATAAATGGTGTACGCACCTTGTCGCCAAGTGTTATCTCGCTGCGTGTTTTCAGTGATTTTGTCAGACACATATAACGTAAAAGAAAACAATCCATCACTGTAAAGTTGTGATTCAATTTTATCGTCGCCATCACGCTCAATGCTACGATTTACCACTTTAAAACCTTGTGGCAACCAACCTGGAGCCCAATTAAAATCCGGCGTTTGATTTGCGTTTTTATCCATTAATAACGGAGGAAAAGCCACTTGATTGAGATAATCTACCAAACCGGAAATCCCGTCTCCCACATACAAATTGACGACACGAAATTGATCCAATAAATTGCCGTCTCGATCAAGCATATCACTGCGCAACAGCAAGTTATTCTCTTCATCAATAAAAGCAACATATTGATAACGGAAATCGTCTTTCGGCAAAATTCGAATGGTTTGCACCACATGATCCGCTACGCGATTACGCCCAATATTCACAAAATCATAGTATTGTTCCAAGGTATCAAAATTCGCACGAATGAGTAGCGGCAAATTATCGGTAATGCCTTCGCTATTAATGGTGAAAGGTTGATAGTTCGGTTGAAAATAGCTAATTAAATTATCACGTTGCACAATTTCTTGTTGTGCACCATCTAGCGTCACCAATTGCGCAAAAGTTTTGCCATGAGATTTAAAGTGACGGTACCGCAATGAATCCATGTTAGAAGGCGTGGTTTGTACAAAAGAAAATTCATAATTTAGCTGTTCCGTCGCTTTCTTCATATCCTGCAAAAGCTGTTTCGGTGAAAATGTTTCTGCAGCAAGGGAAGAAAATGAGGTGCTTAATAAGAAAAAAAGTGCGGTGGTTTTTAGAAATGTTTTTAACATGATCAAATTCCTAATAAACAAATTCACCACCAAAAAATGGTGGTGAATTATCATAAAAAAACAGTCATACCGGAATACATAGAGTATTATCTATTGCTATGATTCTGTCCTAAATTCATTGAATCAGCATAAACACGACGTTGTAGTTCATAGCTTTGTAACATGGCGCCAATACGTTTATTTTTTTGTTCAAGCTGTTCAGTCGTAATGACATCTTTGCTTGGTGCGTTGTAACTGACTTCCTGCACACCGTTGTTAAAAGGCAATGTTTGCAACACCGGTGTATCCGCTGCATTTTGTACGGTAGATTTTGCATTGAAAGACTGTACACCCAACACTGCCACCAAGCACACACCCGCAGCAACTGCAACTTGCGTCATTGGCATAAACCATGCTTTTAATTTTTGCATAAACGGAGAGTTTTCTACTTCCTGTGGCAATGGTTGAGATTCTGTGACTTCAGCTGCTTGAATTTCTTCTGCTGCAATCAAACTTTCCATTTTTGCAGTAAAATCCGCGCCTAAGAAAACGTTTGTTTCTTGACGCATAACAGAACGAATGGTGTGGAAATTTGCCCAACTCTCTTGCAATTCTGCATTTTGGCATAATTTTTCGGTGAGTTCATAATTGACTTGCTCACCATCAATATATGCTGAAAGTAGTTCTTTTTGCATGTTTGTACTCCGACTAATCGTAGTTGTATTCCTGTTTTTTATTTAACGTTGTAAAAGCGGTTTCACTTTACTTTCAATGATTTCACGCGCTCTAAAAATCCGAGATCTCACAGTACCTACTGGGCAATCCATAATTTCTGCAATTTCTTCGTAACTCAATCCCTCAATTTCGCGTAAAGTAATTGCTGTGCGTAAATCTTCCTGTAAACCTTTAATCGTATCGAATACGATATTCTTCAACTCGTTGGATAACATTTCATTTTCAGGCGTATCCACAACCCGTAAATTTGTTCCTACATCGTAGGATTCTGCATCTTCAGCTAAAATATCTTCGCTTGGCGGGCGACGCCCTTGTGCAGTCAAATAATTTTTTGCAGTGTTCACTGCGATTCTGTATAGCCAAGTATAGAAAGCACTATCACCACGAAAAGAGCCGATGGAACGGTATGCTTTTATAAATGATTCTTGTACAACATCGGGAATATCATTCGGTGAAATATACCGAGTCAGTAATCCAGCTACTTTATTTTGATAACGCGATACCAACAAATTGAAAGCTTTCTTATCTCCCTGCTGCACCCTTTCTACCAAAGCTTGATCTGTTAGCTGTTCAGCCATATAACCTCAAATATCACTTCTAACAAACTTTAATTTCAAAGCCAGCAAGCTATTGTTATGCGTTAGACGAGATGAATAAAAAAAAGTTCAGTTATTTTAGAAAAAACCAATAAAACAATGAAAATCAATGCGTTAAACTTAATTTTTGCTGAATTTCCAGCACCATTTCTCGCAATTCCGGATCATTGATTTCGCCATTATTAAAGAACCATGAAAAAAGCTGTAAATCGGTCGAGGCTAACAAACGAATAAAAACCTCTTTTTTATGCTCACTAAGCCCGTCAAAATACTGTTTATAAAAAGGCATAATGACCTTGTCTAATTCCAACATACCGCGCCGACAATCCCACTCAATGCGCAGCGGATCATACTTTTTCATCCTATTCTCCTTTCCCAAAAATCAACTGGATTATAGCGTTAGTGCGCCGTTTGCGAAAATAAATTAATCACTAACACACCACAGATGATCAATCCCATGCCAATTAATCCGGCAGTATCAATTTTCTGCCCAAAGGCGAAATAAGCCACAATCGCTGTCAACACAATGCCTACGCCAGACCAAATGGCATACACCAAACCAACGGAAAGCGTACGAAAAATAATGGCAACAAAATAGAACGAACAGCTATAAAAAGCCAAAGCGCCAAGCGTCGGCAACGGTTTAGTAAAACCGTCGCTGACTTTCAATAGATTGGTCGCGACAATTTCCAAACAAATAGAAACGGCTAATAAAATCCACGGATTCATGTTTTCCCTATACAAAAGTGCGGTCGGAAATTCAACTAAAAATCCGACCGCACTTTTTATTTCAATTACGCCTTAATTTGGCTTTTTAAGAAGTCAATCAATTGCGCTTTCGCAATCATTTGTTTCTCACCGCTACGACGATTTTTGTATTCGATTTCGCCGTTCGCTAGGTTTTTCTCACCGATGACGACCATGTGCGGCACACCGATAAGCTCCATATCCGCAAACATCACGCCTGGGCGTTCTTTACGGTCATCAAAAATCACTTCCACACCTTGCGCCAATAAAGTGCGGTATAACTCTTCAGCGAATGCTTGCACGCTTTCTGATTTATGCATATTCATCGGCACAATCGCTACCGTAAACGGCGCCATCGCATCGCTCGGCCAAATAATGCCGCGTTCATCATGATGTTGTTCAATCGCGGCTGCCACAACACGCGTCACACCAATACCATAGCAGCCCATGGTGACGACCGTAGGACGACCATCTTCGCCTTGCACAGTCGCATTCATCGCGTTGGAATATTTGTCACCCAATTGGAAAATATGACCGACTTCAATACCACGTTTAATTAATAAGGTACCTTTGCCATCCGGACTTGGGTCGCCTTCCACCACGTTACGAATATCCGCCACTTTCGGCAACGCCACATCGCGCTCCCAGTTAATGTTGAAATAATGTTTACCGTCAATGTTGGCACCGGCACTGAAATCAGACATGATCGCCACGCTGCGGTCAATGATCACCGGAATGTTTAAGTTGACCGGTCCAAGGGAGCCGACGCCTGCGCCAATTTTCGCTTTAATGGCGGCTTCATCAGCAAATTCAAATGGGGAAGCCACTTCAGCCAGTTTTTCTGCTTTAACTTCGTTTAATTCATGATCACCACGAATAATTAACGCCACTAACGGCTGTTCTTCACTAGCACCTTTTACAATCAAGGTTTTAACGGTTTTCTCAATCGGTTGATTAAATTGCTCGACAAGATCCGCAATGGTTTTCGCATTCGGTGTATCCACCAATTCCATCGCTTTAGTTGGTGCGGCACGCTCGCCGACAGCTACGGCTTCAGCAAGTTCGATGTTTGCCGCATAATCGGACTCGGTGGAGAAAATCACATCATCTTCGCCGCTGTTTGCCAATACTTGGAATTCATGAGACGCGCTACCGCCGATAGAACCGGTATCCGCTTGTACGGCACGGAAATCCAACCCTAAACGGGTGAAAATATTGCTATAAGTTTGGTACATCACCTCATAGGTTTGCTGCAAGCTTTCTTTGTCCATGTGGAAAGAATAAGCATCTTTCATAATAAATTCGCGGCTACGCATCACACCGAAACGTGGACGCACTTCGTCACGGAACTTGGTTTGAATATGATATAAATTAAGAGGAAGCTGACGGTAAGAAGTCACTTCACGACGCATTAAATCGGTAATCGCTTCTTCATTGGTCGGGCCGATCACAAAACTCCGTTCGCCACGGTCGGTGAAACGCAATAATTCCGGACCATACTGATCCCAGCGACCGGACTCTTGCCACAATTCCGCCGGTTGCACCACAGGCATTTTGATCTCAATGGCACCACTTTTATTCATTTCTTCGCGAATAATGTTTTCCACTTTTTGTAGCACGCGCCAACCGGTTGGCATCCAGTTATAAAGGCCTGAAGCAAGAGGGCGAATCATGCCCGCACGCAACATGAGTTGATGGCTAACAATCGCCGCTTCTGCCGGGGTTTCTTTTAAGGTGGATAATAAATATTTACTTGTACGCATTGAATTACCTATAATTCCAAAAATTTAAAAATACGAGAAAAAATTGGCGTTAGTGTATCTAATGCGCACGCAAAAGCAAAGAAGAAATCAGGTTTCACGCCTTATAATCCCCGCTAAAAATGCCAATTTAACCCCAGAAAAAGGAATCATCATGTCAGCCCTTTATCAAGCCCTTCCCGCCGTCGATAAATTACTCAAAACCCCGCAAGGAGAACAATTCGTGGCAGAATTTGGTCATAGTGCCACCGTCAATGTTTGCCGAGACTTGTTACAACAAGCACGCGAACATATAAAACACCATGAAAACCTACCGCACTTTTTACAAACGGATGACGCGACCTTTCAGTACATCCGCCAACAATTATTGTTACAACAACAGGTCAATATTAAGAGCGTACATAATTTAACCGGCACGGTATTACACACCAATCTCGGGCGCGCGTTGTGGTCACCGGCGGCACAACAGGCGGCACTAGACGCTATGCAGGGCAACGTGGCATTAGAATATGATTTAGCGGCTGGCGAACGGAGCCATCGGGACAACTACATCAGCGACTTACTGCAACAACTCACGGGCGCCGAAGCAGCCTGTGTGGTGAACAACAACGCAGCGGCGGTATTGCTGATGTTGGCGACTTTCGCGCAGGGTAAAGAGGTGATCATCTCCCGTGGTGAATTGATTGAAATCGGCGGTGCTTTCCGCATTCCCGACATCATGGCGCAGGCAGGTTGTAAACTGGTGGAAGTGGGCACTACCAACCGCACCCATTTAAAAGATTATCGCAACGCAATTAACGAAAATACCGCCTTTTTAATGAAAGTTCACAGCAGTAACTACCAAATTTGCGGTTTCACGCATTCTGTTGACGAACAAGAACTGGCGGAATTAGGTAAAGAATTTGGCATTCCGGTCATCACAGATTTAGGCAGCGGCGCGTTAATTGATCTGAAACAATTCAATTTGCCGGAAGAACCGACGGTGCAAGAAAAATTACAACAGGGTCTGGATTTGATTTCCTTCTCCGGCGACAAACTGCTTGGTGGGCCACAAGCGGGGATTATCGTGGGTAAAAAAGCATTGATTCAACAGCTACAAGCCCATCCGCTCAAACGCGTGTTGCGTTGCGACAAAGTTACTCTTGCCGGTTTGGAAGCCACTTTGCGTTTGTATTTGCAGCCGGAAAAAATTACCGAAAAACTGACCGCACTTCATCTGCTCACTCAGCCTATACCCCAATTACAAGCACAAGCAGAACAACTGAAAGTGCGGTTGGAAAATCGTTTAAATGCAGATTACGTTATTGCGATCGAACCAAGCGAAGCGCAGGTTGGTAGTGGCTCCCAACCGTTGGCACGAATTCCGTCAGTTGCAGTAACCATTGCGCCGGCAACAGAAAAAATGCCGACAAAAACCACCGCACTTTTCGCCCGTTTATTGGCGCTACCGCAACCGGTTATCGGGCGCATTGAACGGGATAAAATTTGGTTGGATTTACGCAGTTTGGCCAATCTCGAACGCTTGCTTAACACGTTGGAGGCATTATGATTATTGTCACATCCGGACACGTTGACCACGGCAAAACCGCGCTATTACAAGCCCTCACCGGCACGCATACGGCGCATTTACCGGAAGAAAAAAAACGCGGCATGACCATTGATTTGGGCTACGCCTATTTGCCGTTAAAAGATCAAATCCTCGGTTTTATCGATGTACCGGGGCACGAACGTTTTCTTGCCAATATGTTGGCGGGCTTGGGCGGCATTCATTACGCCATGCTTATCATTGCCGCAGACGAAGGCGTGCAAGCGCAAACCATCGAGCACTTAAGCATTTTGAGCTTGTTGCAATTGCAGGAAATCATGGTGGTGATCACCAAAGCCGACCGCGCCGATGCGCAACAAATTGACGCATTAGAACAACAGCTACGCCAACAATATGCCATCTTGGCGAACAGTAAATTCTTCGTGACCTCTGCCACCACCGGTCAGGGCATCGAAACGCTACGCGATTATTTGGCGCAGTTGCCGGAATTATCGGACACGGAAAAACCGTTCCGTTATGCCATCGACCGTATTTTTACCATTAAAGGTGCCGGCACCGTGGTGACCGGCACCGCATTTGCGGGCAAGGTTGCCATTGACGACGAATTGTATTTAAGCAATGGACAAAAAGTGCGGGTGAAAAATATCCACGCACAAAATGAACAAAGCACGGAAGGCTTGGCGGGGCAACGACTCGCGTTAAATATTAACTTGGATTTCGACCGCACGTTAATTGAGCGCGGCGATTGGTTGTTCTCCCAACCGCCTACCAAAGCGACAGATCGCATCACCGTTTGGCTAGAAAACCAAATTCCACTGAACGAAAGCCAACCGGTGCATATTTATCACGCCGCCTCACACACCACGGGCAAGTTGACGTTATTGCAACAACCCAAACTCGCGCCTCAGCAACAAGCGCTGGCAGAACTGATTTTAGAACAACCGTTGTTTTTGGCGCATGGCGACAAAATCATCTTACGTAACAGCAACTCGACCGCCGTACTCGGTGGCGCAAAAGTGATTGAAATCCATTCACCGAAACGCCATAAGCGCACAGAAGCCCGTTTCGATTATTTACGCCAACTGATTCAAGCAGAAACAGCCGAAAAACGCACCGCACTTTATCTTCAAAATCATGCAGTGGAAGCCGAGCAGTTGATGTGGATTGAACAACTGACAGACTCACAACTGAATGATATTCTTGAAAAGAACGGCGACATTCGCTTCCAAAGCTGGTGCTTTAATGCCGATTATCGTGCACAACAAACGTCGAAATTATTGACCGCACTTGCGCAATATCACGAACAACATCCCGACCAACTCGGCTTAGGTAAAGCCCGTTTGTATCGCATTGCAGCACTGAATCAGCCGGAAAAACTGATTTATCATTTTATTGATGAATTATTAGCCGAAAATCAGCTACAACAAACCCGTGGTTGGCTACATACCGCCGATCATAAAATTCAATTTAATGAACAAGAACGTGCATTATGGCAGCAAGTTCTAGAACAATTTGAGCAACATAACGGACAAGCGTTGTGGGTACGTGATCTTGCAGGCTTATTAGGACAGGAAGAAAGTGCCATGCGCAACTTCCTCTATAAAGCCGGTAAATTAGGCTATCTCACCGCTGTGGTAAAAGACCGATTCTTCCTGACCGAAAATATTTACGCTACCGCCCGTTTGATTAAACAACTAAGTGCCGGGAAAGAAGGTATATCGGTAAACGAATTGCGTGATGCACTACAATTCGGACGTAAAATGACCGTGCAATTGGTAGAATATTTCGACCGCTGTGGCTTCCTGCGTCGCAAAGGCAATATTCACATATTGCGCGATGCGGACGTATTTGATCTATAAAGTGCGGTCGATTTTCACAACATTTTTATACAAGGAGTTTCTATGAAAAAACTGCTCGTTTCTGCTTTAGCCGTCGCCGGTCTAACGCTTACCGGCTGCAATGATGAAGAAAAAAACATCCTTTCCGAACAAGTGAAAAAACAAACCCAAACCATCGAGCAGCTAAATGCACAAGTGAATACCTTACAAAGACAGGTTTTGGATTTGGCGGAAAATCAAGCCATTCGTGTGGAGCCGGAGGTATTATTTGAAAAATCTGAAACCATCAAGTTTGATAACAAATCGCCTAACAGTCTTGCCCCTGAAGAAGCTGAGGTAAAAATCAGCGTGAAAAGCTTAAAAGCGAATATGGATTGGTTAACGGATTTACTGGTAAATGAGTTAATTCGCCAGTTCACGGCTGAAGGTAAAGTTAAAATTGAGAATAAACAACAATTTGTTGACTACTTACAAACCCTTTATGCCGATAGCGTCAAAGAGGTGAAAGAGTTTGAGCTGATTGGCATAAGTACCAATGTTGACATGGAATACCTTGGGCAACGGGAAAATATCGCAACTTTCACCATAGGTTATCATCATTATTCCGGTGGTGCGCACGGGATGTATTCAACCCATTTTGTGAATGTTGATTTAGACAAAAAAGCCGTCATTCAATTAGACGATGTCTTTACTAAAGCACAACAAAACAAAGTTAAAGCGTTGCTATGGGAGATTTATCAAAATGAATCTCGTGGCGATAACGGTGAACGACAAGAGCCATTCACCGCAAAAGCCGATTTTTACCTCAGTGATAATTTCTATTTTTCACAAGATGGCATTGTGTTTGTCTATCCGCCTTATGCCCTTGGCCCTTATGCAGCAGGTGAAAAGGAACTGCGCCTGTCTTTATATGATGATGAAGTCAAAGCCTTGTTAACACCGGCATTTAAATTTTTAGGAAAAAATTACGTTGGATATGAATAACAAACAAAAATCCCCAAGCGCATACTTGGGGATTTTTTTAATTCTCTAACTCTAAACTCAAGACATCCGGTTCATTCTTTAGCAATAAATACAATTCGTGAATGGTATCTTTGTCATTAATCGTGCAACGAATCGTCAATTTAGTTTCACCGTTTGCCTGATCTTTCATATTAATATTTTCAATCAGATGATTATGGGTATGTAGAAGCTGGATAAACTGCCCAACCGCAGCCGGCGACGCCAATGTGGCAGTAATACGGGTTTTCTTCTTTTTCTCATAACGACGCACCCAAAGATGCACAGACGGGCTCAAACGAATGGCGATTAAAATCATAAAGGTGGCAATAATCGCATCAAAATAGAAGCCCGCGCCGGAAGCAATGCCGATACCCGCAGCCGCCCAGATAATCGCCGCCGTGGTCAAGCCGGAAATAGCATCGTTGTGCTTACGTAAAATCACGCCCGCACCAAGGAAACCGATGCCGCTAATCACCTGTGCTGCCAAACGCATTGGATCGGTACGAATATTTTCCGACACTTGGGCATAATGTTCAGCCGATTGAATGGAAACAATGGTTAATACACAGGTCGTCACCGCAATAATCATGCAGGTTTTTACCCCCACGGGTTTGGCTTTTAATTCGCGTTCCAAACCGATAATGCCACCCAGTACCATGGCAAAGGCCATTTTAACGAAAATAAAGAAATGGCTGTCTCGCGCCAAGCTTTCAAATAAAACAGATAGGTTACTCATAATGCTAAATTGTTAATCCAAGTGATTGATAAAGTTGTTTTAGTTCATCTTGCGTTAAAGTGCGGTAGGTTTTTGGCGCTAAATTTTGGAGCGTAAAACCGGCAAGCTGACAACGAATTAAACGCAATGTCGGAAAGCCAATATGCGCTGTCATTCTGCGTACTTGCCGATTTCGCCCCTCATAAATTTTAATTTCTAACCACGATGTAGGAATATTTTTTCGCTCGCGAATGGGCGGAACGCGTTGCCACAAACAATCAGGTTCGGAAATCAACCGCACTTTTGCCGGTTTTGTCATACCATCTTTTAATTGCACGCCTCGCCGAAGTTGCTCTAACGCGGTTTCATCAGGCACGCCTTCCACCTGCATCCAGTAAGTTTTTTCCATTTTAAACTTAGGTTCCGCCAAGCGATGTTGAATCTCCCCGTTGTTAGTCAACAGCAACAATCCCTCACTATCGCGATCCAACCGCCCGACAGGATAAACCTCAGCGATATCAATAAAATCTTTCAACGTGCTGCGGCCATTTTCATCACTAAATTGGCACAACACATCAAAGGGTTTATTAAACAGGATAACTTGCGTTTGAGAAAACGCGATTTTAGATCTAGAAAAACCACAAAAATGAACCGCACTTTGCGTTGGTTTTCTCCATTTTTGGGGTTTTCGCCGAAAAGATGTTGGCTGCATAAACAAGGTATTCATAAAAATTTTGCATACTTTAGCACCAATTGAAGCAAAATCTAAATTTATGCCCGAAATAAATGCACAAAATAGGGAACTTTTTCATCATTAGCGTTTTATTCGGCATTTTACTCCTTTTTTTAGCAAGTTAACGTTGGTTTTTTATAAATCTCATTTTTTTATTCTAAAAATTAAATTTTAAAACAGAATAAAAAACTATTATTTAAAAATAATTTAATGAAAAATAACGTAAATTTTCATAATTTGTTATTTTTGTCTATTGACTCGCATTTTTATTGATTTATATTGACGCTCTAACATTTTTTTAACTTTAACAGGTTGTTCCATGACTCAAACACATAAACGTGAAACATTCTCCGGACGCAGAGCCTTTATTTTTGCGGCGATCGGTTCGGCAGTCGGCTTGGGAAATATTTGGCGTTTCCCTTATGTTACTTATGAAAACGGCGGCGGCGCCTTTATTTTGCCTTACATTGTGGCGTTATTAACGGCCGGTATTCCTTTGGTCTTTTTAGATTATGCTTTAGGCCACAAATTCCGTGCCTCTCCACCACTAGCTTATCGCAAACTCAAAACCGCCTTTGAAACCTTCGGTTGGTGGCAAGTGATGATCAACGTGATTATTGGTCTTTACTATGCGGTTATTCTTGGCTGGGCTGCGAGCTACGCTTATTATTCCTTCAGCTCCGCTTGGGGTAGCAATCCGGTAGATTTCTTCTTGCACGAACACATTAAGATGGCAAGTGAAGTGGCATTAAGCTTGGATTTTGTTGACACTGTTGTTGGTCCGTTACTTGCCGTGTGGATTATCACGTTGTTGATTCTTTCTTTTGGCGTACAAAAAGGCGTAGCACGTTCTTCCGTTATCTTTATGCCAATTTTGGTGATCATGTTCATCACCTTGGTGCTTTATTCCTTGTTCTTACCAGGTGCAGAAAAAGGTCTTGATGCTTTATTCTCACCAAACTGGGACAAATTAGCTGACCCAAGTGTTTGGATTGCCGCATATGGTCAAATCTTCTTCTCACTTTCCATTTGCTTCGGCATCATGTTGACTTACGCCTCTTACTTGAAAAAAGAATCGGATTTAACCGGTGCAGGTTTAGTAGTTGGCTTTGCTAACAGTAGCTTTGAAGTATTAGCGGGTATCGGCGTATTCTCTGCCTTAGGGTTCATTGCTGTCGCCAACGGACAAGATGTCAGCGAAGTAGCAAAAGGCGGTATCGGCTTAGCCTTCTTTGCCTTCCC
Source organism: Aggregatibacter segnis ATCC 33393 (assembly GCF_000185305.1). Taxonomy (GTDB): domain Bacteria; phylum Pseudomonadota; class Gammaproteobacteria; order Enterobacterales; family Pasteurellaceae; genus Aggregatibacter; species Aggregatibacter segnis. The sequence continues at coordinate 1,978,636 of NZ_GL622200.1, read as the reverse complement.
AACCATTATTAACCAAGCACCGTTAGGTCAATTATTGGGCGTATTATTCTTCGGTTCTTTAGTTTTCGCCGGGTTAACTTCTTTCATTTCCGTATTAGAAGTAATCATTGCGGCGGTACAAGATAAATTACGCTTACGTCGTGCACACGCCACGTTCTTGGTTGGCTTACCAATGATGGTCGCATCTACCTTATTGTTTGGTACGGCAGCCGGCTTGCCGATGCTTGATACCATGGACAACTTCGTCAACATGTTCGGTATCGTTGCCGTAGCGTTCTTCTCTTTACTCTCCATCATCGTTACCGGCAGATTAAAAGAACTTGGTGAACACTTAAATGAAACCAGTTCTTTCAAAGTTGGCGCAATCTGGAAAGCCTGCATTGTAGTTACCACCGGCGTATTAGCATTCATGCTTTACAAAGAAGCCACTAAAGTATTGGCAAACGGCTACGAAGGCTATCCGGAATGGTTCGTTAATACCTTCGGCTGGGGCATGGCGATCGGCTTAGTCATCATCAGCTTCTTACTTTCCCGTTTACCGTGGAAAAATATCGTACAAAAACAAGGAGAAAAATAAGATGTCAACCAATGCAATTATCATGATGGCTATCGCGCTTATCATTATCTGGGGCGGATTATTGGTTTCCGTCATCAGATTACCAAAAGAATAATTTAGCTTTCAAAAACAAAAATCCCATCAAATCATTGATGGGATTTTTTATATAGGAAAAGTGCGGTGGGTTTTTCTAAACGTTTTAAAATTTTTATTTCCATTTATCATGTTCTCAAACAATAAAATCTCAAAAAAATTCTCCATTACCGTTGTATCTCTAAAAAATGAAATATCACAAAATAAGCCTTGTCCATTAGGACGTTTATTTTAACTCACTTTTTAGGAGAACTAATTATGTCTAAATCATCTATGAACACTACGGCAGCTTCACGCATTCAATCATCTACTGCAAAAGCACATGGTGGATTGGTTGCAGCAAATTCTTTCGCCGCACGCGCTCAATCTGCAGCGGCACGTAATAGCAATGCTAGTGGTAAAAAATAGGTAATGCTTGCGACATAGCAGTTTTAAATTGCTATGTCGCAAAATTTAGGAGAAAATCGTGAAAAACACTCATCTAAATAAATATGTAAATTCTCTTCTTAGTCTTGGTTTCAAAACCAAAAAAGGTAAAAAACATAACATATTAATTGGTCCGAACAATCGTCGTCTTGCTATTCCATCAACACCAAGTGATTATCGAGCTTTTCAAAACTTTATTCATGATGTTAAACGTTATTTAATATGAGCCTAACTATGTTTAATACAAAATCTCTATTCCCAACACCCTTAGAAAATCTACGTTTTTTTACACAGCTATGTGATTTACCAATTAAGGAGAATAAAAAAGAACTTGATGATATTGTTTACAACAAAACAATTCATCCTAATAAGCTAAAGCGAATCGTGAATGAAATATGGCATGACAATGTAAAAGAAGTATTTCCTGATGAAATTGTTAAAACAACAAGTGATGCAATAATCCATCATTTTCGTTCCTATTTAGATCTAGTCGGAGAAGTTCCCGTAGATGGATTGGATAGAAAGAAACTTCAGCTTATTTTAATTTTATTTTATTTCTCCGCTGTCACACATCAATTTCTCATACAATGTGTACCTGAAAAATACTTTTTCCCTAATATAGAAAGTTTAATTGATCACAAGAAAAACTCAGTAAAAACCATATTAATTCACCTGAAAGAAAATAATCATCTTTGGCAAGAATATATAAAGACTTTAGATCGAGACGGAAAAAACAAGCTAGGACGTTGGGAAAGAGGTGAATATTTATTTTCTTATCAAGAACTAAAATCACTAGGTGATAAGTCAGAAGAATGGAAAAAAATCAAATTCTGGTTATTCATTGCCCGTATATTTGATGCAATACGTAAAGAAGAACTGTCAGATCTTTTCTTTTTTAGCTTACAAAAATTTCACCAACTATATCAAAACAAAGGGGCCAACACTGCTTCATCAATTTCATATTATTCTTTATTGAGTGCCATCGTTAAAATTCAACAAGTCACTAACCAAAAATTGGCGCAACAAGTGGCTACCGATTATGGACAGCTACGATTTGAACATTTATCTTTAGATAAATTAAAAACATCTGAAGCTAAAGACTTGGCTTGGCGTGAACTGACCGTTTTACGCGCTATAGTGAAAAACTATGGAGAACTTGAAAACCAAAAATATCATTGGGATTGGTTACAAGCCCGATGGCTATTACTGTCAGGTAATTTAGAAAAGGCGGTAGAAATGTATAAACAAGCTGTCGACAATGCTTTATTCCGGGCAGGTAAAACTCTGAAACATATTGTTCAAGAAGCGATCGTCGCCAGTGCATTTTTAGAAAAAAAAGATAAATTATCACAAAGAAAATTACTTTCTCATTTAAAAAATGCAGCCATTCTATTTAACTATGAACTGCCTTCTATAAACTCTGACACAGAGAAAATCAATCATAAAGAAATGATTGCAGATTGGGAAGTTGATATGTGGGCAAGAGCATTTGGACAAGTTTTTCCTAGACAAGGTTGGTTTAACGGAACAGATTATCCATTGCTAAAACCACGATCAATCTCTTTATCTACTTTTGATTACGAAAGCATTAAACCTGATTATAAGAATCCAAACAGAATAGTCTCCATTGCTGATGGTACAAAAAGAATGCCACAATTAGTTTATTTCTGTTGGAGATGGGGCGAAAGAGCGATTAGTAAAGAAAAAGAAAATGATATATTCAAAATTATTAAAAAACTTCTAGATAATAATGCAGATGTAAATGCACTGAGCAGTGAAAATGAATCCGCATTACTATTTGCATTAGAAACATTAAATGTATTAGCTTTACCCTGCGTTAAACAAAATCGGAGATTATTTGATTTATTAATTCAATATTCACATACACCAAAAACAATCAATTCTCAAACATCTAAAAAACAAAAATATCCTTTGCGCCTAGCAGTGGAAACCGGCAGAGCGGATGTTGTACAAAAAATTTTAGAAATGGGAGCTAAACCTGATATGGTCAATTTTGAAAAATTGACACCATTATACTTTTGTATGAGTATGTTTGATCAATTAACTAATCCACAAAAGATTAAAACATTAATAGAAGAAAGTTATCCATTAGATAATCAGCAAGCGCAGCTACAACAAGAGTATTTCCGACGTAATTCAGAAAAGGCTTTCTACTCTTGGCAAAAATCTACAGATAATCTGGAAATTGAAGAAATTATAAAAAGTGTAAGTGTTGAAGTCACTCAAAAACAGTTAGAGAAGTATTCCTCAGAAGAAGAGCTATTAAAAATAGTTCAACTATTGCTTGATGCCGGTGCAGATCCTAACTATAAACATGATGTTCAACATATTCGCGGATACACGCCACTGATGCTAGCGATCGAATTAAATAATAATCTTGTATTTGAAGCAATGAAAAAAGCTGGTGGTGATACATCTATAACGTATGATTATTATGATGGTAAAAAATGGTGTAAAGGATCTTGTGCAGATATTAAATCATATTACTCTAGCCAAGATATTGAACTATAAGATACTTTGTGAATGCTAAAAAAGCCAGTTTATCTAAATTCTATTCAATAACAGCAGTGTAAAAAAATCCCATCAGTTATCTGGTGGGATTTTTGTTTGTATCAAAAGTGCGGTGGATTTTCTCAGCGTTTTAAAACACCATGAAAACCCACCGCACTTTGACGTTCAACAAGCCTTAACTATGACATCCGTCCGTTGGCGATTGGAATAACCTGATCACAAATTGCCATAGTGGAAGCGCGATGGCTCACTAGGATGATCAATTTTTCTGCTTTCACGTTTAGCAAGGATTGCAAAATCATGGCTTCGTTTAAGCTATCCAGATTGCTGGTCGGTTCATCTAACAAAATAATCGGTGCATTGTGCAAGAAGGCGCGGGCAATACCGATACGTTGTTTTTCACCGTCGGAAAGGTTGTTCCCCATTTCAGTGATTTTGGTATCGTAGCCTTCCGGCAAACTCATGATAAATTCATGAATAGAGGCTTTTTTCGCCGCTTCAATCACTTGCTCTTTTGTTGCCTTACGGTTTGCCAACACAATATTTTCATACACCGTTTCATTGAAAATATAGGTTTGTTGGGTGATGTAAGCGATATTGTCGCGCAAATTCACCGTATTAATGTTTTTTAAGTCCGTATCGTTAATGCAAATACGACCTTGTTGCGGATCGTAAAAACGCATCATTAATTTCAAAAGGGTACTTTTCCCGCTACCGCTGCGGCCGTGAATACCGAGAATTTCGCCTTTTTTGATCTGCAAATTCACATCAGACAAAATTTGTTCGTCCGCATAAGCAAAACTGACATTTTCTACGTTAATTTGCTGTATGTCAGTCATATTCACGCCGTTTTCAACATCTTTTAATTCCGGTTGTTCTGCCAATAATGCCAAGACACGTTCACCGCTGGCGAGGGTTTGCAATAAGTTGTTAGACAGGTTACTTAAAGCAATCACCGGACCGTAACTGGACATCAATAAAATCACACCAATGAGCAAGCCGGCAAAATCAATGTAATCGTAAGCAAAGAGCGTTAAGCCCACCAATAAAATCACGATATTGAAGAAAGACACCGCAATTTCCGTGAACGAACGCACGTTGCCTTCTTGTTGTTTGATTTTTAAAAAGGCTTGGTCGATTTTTTCACTGCGTTGGTGAATTTCCTGTAAGCGTTTTTCCTCGTTGCCGAAAAGTTGAATTTCTTTCATGCCACGAATGCTGTCAAGGAAGAAATCGTTCATTTCGCCAACTAAGTCACGGTATTTGCGGCCATCTTCACGCGCCATTTGGGTGGTGACGATAGGCAAAATAATGCCAACGGTCACATAAGCTAAAAATGCCACCAACACGAACCACCAAGAAATATGAGCGAATACCGCCAATAAAATACCAGAGGTTAAAAAGGCAATGGCGATCGGCGCGATGGTGTGGGCATAAAACACTTCCAACAATTCAATGTCGTTGGTAACCAAAGAAAGCAATTGACCGGATTGTTTGTCCTGCAATTTCACAAACGCCAAACGACGCAATGCGCTGAATACTTTGTCGCGCAACAACGCCAATAATTTGAAGGCGATGTAATGGCCCGACATTTGTTCCAAATAACGCAAAATACCACGCGCTACCGCAAGCACAATAAGTGCGGTCAAAATTTGCGATAAATTTAAATGGGAGTGGAAATTAAGCAATTCCGACAACCCCATCGCACCCAGCACCATAATGAAAATAGCACTGAGGAAACCAAGGGTACCCATAATAATGGTGAAACTCATGATATGCGCCAATGGCGTCACCAATTTCATGAGCTGCCACATGACGACAAATCCATTCTTACGCATGATTTGCCCCCGTTCTGATATTTTCTAAATTCTTTTGTTGATTAAACATTTCTGCATAAATTCCGTTTTCAGTCATTAAAGAAGCATGATCGCCCGATTCTGCCAAGTGACCGCTTTGTAACACATAAATTTGATCGGCATTTACCGCATTCGCCAAACGATGAGAAATCATGACGATAGTTTTTTCGTGTTTAAGCTGTTGAATAAATTGCAGAATGATTTCTTCACTTTCTACGTCGATGTTACTGGTGGCTTCATCGAAAACGTATAAGTCGGCATTGTGCAACAACGCTCGCGCCAACGCTAAACGTTGAATTTGACCGCCGGACAAATTAGTTCCGCGACTTAATAAGGTCATATCCAACCCGCCGTTTTCACGGACGAAATTCGCCAAATTCACTTGTTCTAAGCATTGATAAATAGCGTCATCAGAAGCATCGGACAATGCCATCAACATATTTTCTCTGAGGCTACCTTTGAAAATGTAACTGCTGTGGCTCACCAACGAAACATGACGATATAAGGAATGACGGTTAATTTGTTTAATATCGACGCCGTTAAACAAAATTTCTCCTTGCTGCGCTTGGTAAAAGCTCATAAGCAAGGAAACCAGCGTGGATTTACCGCAACCGCTTTTACCCACAAAAACCGTTAATTGCTTCGGCTGAATATTAAGGTTTAAGCCGTTAATAGCCGGTTTTTCTGCAGAATAGGCAAAATGCAAATCCTTAATTTGCACGGTAACTTCATTTTTAGCCGGAAAATCCACCGCACTTTTGTTTTCTTCTACCGGGGTATCTAACAGCGTAAAGATTTTTTCTGAAGCCGCCTTGCCGTTCATCGCCACGTGGAAGAAAGAACCGAGTAAGCGTAACGGAATGAAAAATTCGGAAGAAAGCAAAATAAATAAAATGACACCAAAAATGCTTAAATTACCGTCTTGGTATTGCAAAAGCGCTATCAAAATCCCCAACGCTGCACCGCCGTAAGCCAATAAATCCATTAAAGAAACGGAGTTCAGCTGCATGGTCAACACTTTCATGGTGATGGTACGGAAATTCTCCGCTTCAATATCCATTTGTTTGGCTTTGTAGTCGTCATCTTGATAGATTTTTAAGGTAATCAAGCCTTGTAGGTTATCCAAAAAACTACTGCCTAACCCCACATAAATAGACCAATATTTCGCCAATAAACGTTTCGCGATTTTATTTACCGCAATGATGGACATTGGAATTAACGGCACACAAACCAAAAGAATTAATGAGGTTGGCGCGTTAAAAAAGACCAAGAAAACAAACAATGTGAGCGGTGCAAGCAAACTATAAAACAACTGCGGAAGATAACGACCGAAATAAATTTCCAGTTGCTCCACGCCTTCAGATGCCACTTGGATCACGGAAGAGGTAGATTGTTGGTTAACCTGATTCAGCGGCATGGAAGACAATTTTTGATAAATCAGTGTGCGCAATTTATGCTTCACTTGCGTACTCGCTTTATAGGAGGCTTTCACCGCCATTTTTCCTGCCCAAGCACGCAACGCCAGACAAGCAACCAAAACGACGGTAAAAATGACCGCACTTTGTAGTGTAAGTGTGCGCTCAAACGCCCATTGCAAACAAATGGCAAATACAACCGCACTTATAATCCCGCCGATTAAGGCGACCCAGTTCCATAAGACATTAATAGCAATCCATTTTTTGCTATCTGCGACTGTGTTTATCAGCCGTTTATCAATCATCATAACGTTTATTTTTCCTTAAAAAAATCATATGAGTAAAAAGGGCTACATCATAACATTTTTATAACAAATGATAATTAATTTTATTCTAATTTTTGGTGTTTTTATATTTGACGCTTAATTTTAAAACAAAAAAATAGCACCTTAAGAAAGGTGCTATTTGTATAAAATTCAAATCAGGTTATAGGAAGATATTAGCAAATAACAGACCGAAACCTAAACAGAAAATCATACTTAATAAACCCGGTAGCATGAAACTGTGGTTGAAAATATATTTACCAATTCGTGTAGTACCGGTGGTATCAAAGTCAATTGACGCAATGATTGGACCGTAGTTCGGGATGAAGAAATAGCCGTTTACCGCAACAAACACACCAATCAAGATTGCCGGTGGAATACCAAGAGCAATACCCAATGGGAATAGAGTTGCTACAGTAGCACCTTGGCTGTTAACTAACACTGAAAGTATGAACAAGGCGAAAGCAAATGTCCAAGGTGCGGTTTCGACTAAACCTTTTACTAAACCTTTAACTTCTTCCATATGGGCTTGCATTAAGGTATCACCTAACCATGCAATACCGAAAATAGCGATTACCGCACGCATACCGGCGTGGAATACAGAACCTTTAGTAATTTCAGTGCCATCCGGTTTACAGGTTAAGATAATTAACGCACCGATAGATAGCATGATGATCTCAATGGTATGCGCCATACCCATTGGTTTGCCATCAAATACCGGACGAAGAGAAGGCATTGCTCCCATTAACACAACAAGTAATGCACCAAATAAGAAAAGGGATACGGAGATTTTGGCGGATTTGCTAATTTCAAGCTCTTTACCGACAACAGTTGAATTAAAGGCTTCCGCATATTTTGGATCGTGTAAACGACGTTGATATTCCGGATCATCTTTTAATTCTTTACCCATTTTATTGACAAATAGACAAGCGCAGAAAATTCCCAGAATAGTAGAAGGAATTGTAACGATTAACACATCCCCTAAATGAATGCCTTGCGGTTCAAGATACGCGACAACTGCAACTACAGCGGCAGCAATCGGACTGGCAACAATCGCAAATTGAGAGGCGATAACCGCCATGGACATTGGACGTTCAGGACGGACGCCATTTTGACGACTCACTTCAGCAATTACCGGTAATACAGAATAGGCAACGTGGCCCGTACCGGCTAATAGCGTAAAGGTCCAAGTCACTGCAGGGGCGATAAATGTAATATGTTTTGGATTGCGACGTAAAATATTTGTCGCAATTTTGATCATGTAATCTAAACCACCTGATGCTTGCATTGCTGCTGCCGCAGAAACTACTGCCATAATCATAAACATCACGTCAATTGGCAAACCTGCCGGTTTTAAACCAAAACCGAAAGACAAAATAGCAAGCCCCAAGCCGCCAAAAACACCCAAACCGATACCGCCAACACGTGCACCGACCAAAATACAGAGCAACACGATGGCGAATTGAAGTAAAAACATAGCAGACATACTGCCTCCTTAGAGAATGAAAATAAAATCTGTGTAACGTATAAGAAATTATACTCAGTTATATTTTGATAGAGATGCCTTTCCAAGGCAATCAGGATTTAAAGCCCAAAATTCGGCCTAATTATATAAGAATGTTGCAACACTGAGTATGACTGATTTTGAATGTTCTCATTAAATTATGATCCATATCAGGTTTTAAACAAAAATTTGATGATTATTTCAACAAAATCAACACCCTCCATAGAAACAATAACTTTTGATAAATAGTCAAAGTAAAGTTATACTTGAGCCCTTATTTTTAAACCTAATTATTGAGAAATATATGGAAGAATTTATGCCGATGGCAATTGAATTTGCCAAAAATCATTCTTTAATTGTTATTGCTTGGGTCGCTATTTTTCTAATGGTTATCTACCACTTCATCAAATCAGCCACCAGCAAAACGAAAGTGATTGAAAATACTGAAGCCATTGCGTTAATCAATAATCAAAATGCTGTTGTTATTGATTTACGCTCAATGGATGACTTTAATAAAGGCCATATCATTAACAGTTTAAACCTGCTTCCTACCGAAATTAAAAATCACAATGTTGGTAAAATCGAACAACATAAAGAAACGCCTGTTATTTTAGTTTGTGCCAACGGTGTGACTTCCGCTTCTTCTGCTGAAACTTTGGCAAAACAAGGATTTACTCACGTTTATTCCTTGAAAGAAGGCATTGCAGGCTGGCGAGCAGCAAATTTACCTTTAGTTAAAAAATAAATAAGGACACAAAAATGACCGAAGAAAACAAAGATGTTGTAAACAACGAGGAACAAGAAGTCCAAGCAGTACTTCAAATTCAACGTATCTATGTCAAAGACGTTTCTTTTGAAGCACCTAATTTGCCACACATTTTCAATCAAGAGTGGAAACCAAAACTGGCTTTTGATTTATCTACTGAAACCGTTAAATTAGCCGATGATTTATACGAAGTTTGCCTAAATATTTCCGTTGAAACCACTTTGGAAGATTCCGGCGATGTGGCTTTTATTTGTGAAGTAAAACAAGCCGGTGTATTTACCATTAGCGGTTTAGAAGATATGCAAATGGCACATTGCTTAACTGCTCAATGCCCAAATATGTTATTCCCTTACGCCCGTGAATTGGTTTCCAACTTAGTCAACCGTGGCACTTTCCCTGCATTAAATCTTTCTCCGGTTAACTTCGATGCTTTATTTGTTGAATATTTACAACGTCAACAACAAGAGCAAGAATCTGCCGAGCAAGCAAAAGCAAATTAATCTCAAAAAACCCACTTTTGATAAAGTGGGTTCTATTTTTTCGTTACTCTCATTTTTATCCGTCAAGGAGTCAATGATGAATACGACCTTAACCCATTCTTCTATTACCGTATTAGGCGCCGGTTCTTTTGGTACCGCCTTGGCTATCGCATTTTCCCGCAATGGACATTTAACCCGTCTTTGGGGACATAATCCGACAAAAATGCAAAAACTTGATAGCGAGCGACAAAATACGGAATTTTTACCGGAGATTGTTTTTCCCGATTCGTTACAAATAGAAACGGATTTAGCCAAAGCCATTCAAGCTTCACGCGATTTATTATTAGCCGTTCCCAGTCATTGTTTTGGTGAAATTCTCGATCAAATTCGACCGCACTTACGTCCTGATAGCCGTATTGTTTGGGCTACAAAAGGCTTAGAAAGAGATACCGGTCGTTTGTTGGAAGAGGTTATTAAAGAAAAATTGGGTAGCCACTATCCCTTAGCGGTGCTTTCAGGTCCAACCTTTGCCAAAGAATTGGCTTCAGGTCTCCCGACAGCAATTACCTTAGCTTCCAACGATGAAGAATTTGCATTGCAATTTCAAGCGCGCATTCATTGCAGCAAACATTTTCGCGTTTACATTAATAACGATATGCTTGGTGTACAACTTGGCGGTGCCATTAAAAACGTAATTGCCATTGGCGCAGGGATGTCCGACGGCATGGGATTTGGCGCAAATGCTAGAACAGCACTTATCACCCGCGGTATTGCCGAAATATCTCGTTTAGGTATCGCCCTAGGCGCAAATCCAAATACTTTTATGGGCATGTCCGGCTTAGGTGATCTCGTTTTAACCTGTACGGATAACCAATCCCGTAACCGTCGTTTCGGCATGATGTTAGGACAAGGTTTTTCCGCTCAAACAGCAATGGATAATATCGGTCAAGTAGTAGAAGGTTTCTATAATACTAAGGAAGCCCATTTACTTGCACAACGACACGGCATTGAAATGCCTATCACTGAACAAATTTACCAAGTCCTGTTCTGTGGCAAAAATGCGAAAGAAGCCGCATTGAGTTTATTAGGTAGAGAACGTAAAGAGGAATAATCCATGTCATCAACGGTTTGGCAAAATATTCGTCAGGAAGCAAAAGAGTTAGTGGATAACGAACCTATGCTTGCCAGTTTTTTCCATTCAACGATTTTAAAACATCATAATTTAGGCAGTGCATTAAGTTACATTTTAGCCAACAAATTAGCTAACACGATTATGCCGGCTATTGCACTACGCGAAATTATCGAAGAAACCTATCAGGAAAAACCAAGCATTATTGAATGTGCTGCTTTTGATATTCAAGCCGTTCGTCAACGAGATCCTGCGGTAGAACTTTGGTCAACCCCTTTGCTTTATTTAAAAGGGTTTCACGCTATTCAAAGTTATCGTATTACCCATCATTTATGGCAACAAAACCGCAAAGCACTAGCTATTTATTTGCAAAACCAAATTTCCGTTGCGTTTGACGTAGACATTCACCCTGCTGCCAAAATCGGACACGGTATTATGTTCGACCACGCCACCGGCATTGTTGTCGGCGAAACCTCCGTGATTGAAAATAACGTGTCTATTTTACAGGGCGTCACCCTTGGAGGTACCGGAAAAGAATGTGGTGATCGTCATCCAAAAATTCGTGAAGGCGTCATGATTGGTGCGGGTGCAAAAATTTTGGGCAATATTGAAGTGGGTAAATACGCCAAAATCGGTGCGAATTCTGTTGTATTACAACCTATCCCCGACTATGCCACTGCAGCAGGCGTACCGGCACGAATTATCGGAAAAGATAAAGACGCCAAACCGGCATTTGATATGAACCAAAACTTTATTGATTTGGGGATGGAGCTGAATATTTAGGCTCAACAACGATCTCAAGGTTGAGCCTAAAAACATCTTCAAAAGTGACCGCTCTTTAAAGTTTATTAAGCGCCGATTAAACGTGAAAGTGCGGTGTCTTTTCGGTCTAAATAATGGGTAGATTGAATACGGCGAATTGTTCTGGATTTTCCTCGAATTAATAAGGTTTCCGTGGTTGCCAGATTGCCTTTACGATGAATACCTTTTAATAGGTCACCATTAGTAATTCCGGTGGCCGCAAAAACTAAATTGTCGTCACGCACTAATTGTTCAAGCTGTAATACCGTATTTACTTGAACACCCATTTCTTCACAACGACGAATTTCTTCTGCTGCCAGTGCATTATTTTCTGGTGTTTCCCCTTTAACAACATTTCGAGGTAATAAACAGGATTGCATATCCCCCCCTAAAGCACGAATTGCCGCCGCCGCAATAACCCCTTCCGGTGCACCGCCAATCCCATACACCATATCAATTTCTGCTTCCGGTAAACAACATAATACCGATGCCGCAATATCACCATCTGGAATAGTAAATACGCGTACGCCTAATTGATGCATTTTATCAATGACGTCTTTATGACGTGGTTTATCTAAAATTGTTACCGTTAAGTCAGATAATAATTTACCCAATTTAGAGGCGACTCGACGCAAATTTTGTTCAAGCGGTAAATTTAAATCGATGATACCTTTTGCTTCCGGGCCAACTACCATTTTTTCCATATACATATCAGGCGCTTTTAAAAAAGTATTTTTACCCCCTGCCGCCAATACGGAAATGGCATTAGTTTGTCCCATTGCCGTCATGCGTGTACCATCAATTGGATCAACAGCAATCGATACTAATTCTCCCATGCCGGATCCCACTCTTTCACCAATATACAGCATTGGTGCTTGATCAATTTCCCCTTCACCAATAACAACTTCTGCGTCCATATGCACTAAATTCAACATATAACGCATTGCTTTCACGGCAGCATCATCAGCCGAATTTTTATCACCACGTCCTAACCAAGCAAATCCGGCTAATGCGGCGACTTCTGTTACTCTTGAAAACTCAATGGCTAATGATCTGTTCATGGGAATTCCTTAAAAATGAGAAGTAAAAAATCGGCTTATTTTATCACTAAGCAAACGTTTGCATACCAAAAACATCAAGAAATTTTCTGAAGGGTAATTAATTCAAAGATTATTTGATTCTCCACTTTTATAAAACCAATTAACTAGGTAGAATAAAGCCACTTTTATCCATTTGTTTTAGAGGAAATTACCATGTCATTTGAAGTATTAGATCAATTAGAAAACAAAATTAAGCAAACAGTTGAAACTATTCAATTACTTCAATTAGAAGTTGAAGAATTAAAAGAAAAAAACAACAAATCACAACAAGAAAACGATGCATTACGTGGTGAAAACGAACAGTTAAGAAACGAACAGCAAAATATTCAAGAGCGTTTACGTTCTATCATAGGTATGACTGACGGTATCTAATCGATTAATAAAAAACAAAGGCTTAGTTAATCTAAGCCTTCTTTTTTTGGAGAAAAAAATGCAACCTAAAATTTGCTTAATCACCGGCAGCACCTTAGGCGGTGCCGAATATGTTGCCGAACACTTAGAAAGTCTATTACAACAACAGGGTTTCAGTACCGAATTACATCATGGCCCGGCATTAAATGAAGTTATCAATGAAAAATTATGGTTGGTGGTAACTTCCACCCATGGTGCAGGAGAATTGCCGGATAACCTCAAACCGTTATTTGAAGCACTTGATGCAAGCGATATAGATCTTTCAACATTGAAGTTTGCGGTGATCGGTTTAGGAAATTCCGATTACGACACCTTTTGCTTTGCCGTGGATACGGTAGAACAATGTTTATTGGCAAAAAGTGCGGTCAAAATGACTGATGCTTTGCGCATTGACGTATTAACAGAAACCGACCAAGAACAATGTGCAGAGGACTGGTTGCCTAATTTTACAAATAAAATTTCATCAATTTAGTTTTCATAAAAATCAATTAATAAGAAAAAACACTTGTGGATAAACTTAAAATAAAATTGTTAAAAATCTGTTTTTATAAAATGGGTAAGTTTTTCGAAAGATCATACTGTGGATAAACCACGAAGTTATACACAAGAATTGATGTGTAAGATCAGTAAGATCTTAACAGTTTTAAAAATGATCTATGTTCTTCATTTACAAAATAAAAAAGATCTTATTCAAGCTATTCATCGATCCTTATAATAGTAATAATAAAATAGATCTTTATATAAAGATCTTATTTTTATTAACGAGAGATCCTTTTTACGATCTATCTTTCTCTTTCAATGAAACTGACCTTTTAACAAAACAAGATTTTCAGTAGAATAGCGACCAATTTTTTTAAAGGATCAAAAGATCCGTACCTCATTCAAAATAGAGATCATTCATAATCATGTTTTACACTGAAACCTATGATGTCATCGTGATCGGTGGCGGTCATGCAGGGACTGAAGCCGCATTGGCGCCTGCTCGTATGGGATTAAAAACCCTATTACTTACGCATAATGTCGATACCCTAGGACAAATGTCTTGTAATCCGGCAATTGGCGGAATAGGAAAAGGCCATTTAGTAAGAGAAATTGATGCCATGGGCGGTTTAATGGCAACAGCGGCAGATCAGGCGGGAATTCAATTTCGTACACTGAATAGCAGCAAAGGCCCTGCTGTACGGGCAACACGTGCACAGGCAGATCGTGTGTTGTATCGTCAGGCTGTAAGAATAGCCCTTGAAAACCAACCGAATTTAGATATTTTCCAACAAGAAGTTAGTGATATTTTAGTCGAGCAAGATCGTGCTACCGGTGTCGTGACGAAAATGGGACTGAAATTTCATGCGAAATCAGTAATTTTAACTGCCGGCACGTTCTTAGCCGGTAAGATCCACATTGGTTTAGAAAATTACGAAGGGGGACGTGCGGGGGATCCGGCTTCTGTTACTCTCTCTCATCGTTTAAGAGATCTTGGTTTACGTGTAGATCGTTTAAAAACCGGAACACCACCACGTATTGATGCACGTACTATTGATTTTTCCGTGCTTGCCGAACAGCATGGCGATGCAGAGTTGCCGATATTTTCTTTCATGGGATCCGTTGATCAGCATCCTCGCCAAATTCCGTGTTTTATTACACACACGAATGAAAAAACGCATGAAGTTATCCGTAATAATTTAGATCGCAGCCCAATGTACACGGGAGTGATCGAAGGAATTGGTCCGCGTTATTGCCCATCTATCGAAGATAAAGTGATGCGTTTTGCTGATCGTAATTCGCATCAAATTTATTTAGAACCGGAAGGTTTAACCACAAATGAAATTTATCCAAACGGGATTTCCACCAGTTTACCATTTGACGTACAAATGGGCATTGTGAATTCCATGAAAGGGTTGGAAAATGCGCGCATTATTAAGCCCGGTTATGCCATTGAATATGATTATTTTGACCCGCGTGATTTAAAACCAACGTTAGAAACCAAATCCATTCAAGGTTTATTCTTTGCCGGTCAAATTAACGGGACGACCGGTTATGAAGAGGCTGCTTCTCAAGGTTTGTTAGCAGGAATTAACGCGGGTCTTTATGTGCAAGAAAAAGAGGTTTGGTTCCCACGTCGTGATCAGGCTTACATGGGCGTGTTGGTGGATGATCTTTGCACGCTTGGCACCAAAGAACCTTATCGCGTATTCACCTCCCGAGCGGAATATCGTTTGTTATTGCGTGAAGATAATGCCGACATTCGTTTGACACCGATTGCCCATGAATTAGGGTTAATTGATGAAGCTCGCTGGGCACGTTTCAATCAGAAAATGGAAAATATTGAACAAGAACGTCAGCGTTTACGCAGTATTTGGTTACATCCGCGTTCAGAATATTTAGAAGAAGCCAATCAAGTATTAGGCAGTCCGTTGGTGCGTGAAGCCAGTGGTGAAGATTTATTGCGTCGCCCGGAAATAAATTATCAAATTTTGACCGCACTTACGCCGTTTCAACCGCCGATGGCCGATAAAGAAGCGATTGAACAAGTGGAAATTTCGATTAAATATCAAGGATATATCGAACATCAGCAAGACGAAATCGAAAAACAAAAACGCCACGAAAATACAGCTATACCGCCGAATTTTGATTATTCTAAAGTTGCGGGATTATCTAACGAAGTTCGTATCAAACTGGAACAACACCGCCCGGTATCTATCGGACAAGCTAGCCGTATTTCCGGTATTACGCCGGCGGCGATTTCCATTATTTTGGTGAATTTGAAAAAGCAAGGCATGCTAAAACGTGGTGAATAATGGCTAATTTAGACATTCAGTTGGCGGATAAACTAAAAACGTTATTAAAACAGACCGCACTTTCTGTGACAGAACAACAGCAACAACAATTAGTTAAGTTGGTTTTATTGCTCGATAAATGGAATAAGGCATATAACTTGACTTCTGTGCGTGATCCGCAAGAAATGTTGGTTAAGCATATTTTAGACAGTATTGTAGTTAGCCCTTATTTACAAGGTAACCGTTTTATCGATGTCGGCACCGGCCCGGGCTTACCTGGTTTGCCTTTAGCCATCGTTAATCCGCAAAAACAGTTTGTTCTATTGGATAGTTTAGGTAAACGTATTAGTTTTATTCGTAATGCTATTCGTGAGCTTGGGCTAACTAATGTAGAACCGGTACTAAGCCGAGTAGAAGATTACCATCCCGATCATCAATTTGATGGCGTGTTAAGTCGTGCTTTTGCGTCCTTGAAAGACATGACGGAGTGGTGTCATCATTTACCTAAATCGGATGGATTATTTTATGCGTTAAAGGGGCTTTATCACGAAGAAGAAGTGAAAGAATTAAATCCTCAATTTAAGGTGAAAAATGTCATTAAATTAGAGGTTCCCGAACTAACCGGGGAGCGGCATCTCGTCATTTTGTGATGATTTGTTTAAAGTGTGATTTATTTAACACTTTTTTTACTGTTTTATGTTGAATCTCTTTAGTTCAAAGGTATAATTAGCCAGTTTTTGCATATAAAAAGTAAAATAATGTCCAGAGTTTTAACGCAGACTAAAAATCGTTATAAAAAAACGATGCTAATAGAGATTGGTATCATCCTCGTTTTGAGTGTGTTGTTAGCTTTCTGGAATGGAAAAAGTGCGGTTGATTTTGGTTTAGGATTTCTCTGTGCTTTTTTACCTTTTTGTTTTTTTGTTTATGTGGTTTTTTATCGCAAACAACATTTATCAACAAAACTGACCGCACTTTATCGTGGGGAATTTGTTAAATTTAACTTAACAATTATTCTTATCGCTGTAGCATTTAAATGGTTGGTTATAAAAGAATTTATTCTATTTTTTATAGGTTTTTTTATGGCATTAATGTTGAATAATCTTATTCCATTTTTGCTTAACAGGTCTTAATTTTTTATAAAGGGTTACTATGTCTGGACAAACAACCTCTGAATATATCAGTCACCATTTATCATTTTTAAAAAGTGGTGATGGTTTTTGGAATATTCATGTAGATACCTTATTTTTCTCTATCGTATCAGCCATTATTTTCCTTTTCATCTTTTCACGTGTTGCGAAAAAAGCAACGCTGGGCGTGCCAAGCAAAATGCAATGTTTGGTCGAAATTTTAGTAGAATGGATTAATGGTATCGTAAAAGAAAATTTCCATGGTCCGCGTAATGTTGTTGCGCCACTAGCGTTAACCATTTTTTGTTGGGTATTCATTATGAATGCCATCGACTTAATCCCGGTGGATTTTCTTCCGCAATTTGCAGGTTTATTTGGTATTCACTATTTGAGAGCTGTGCCGACAGCTGATATTAGTGCGACACTAGGTATGTCAATCTGTGTATTCTTCCTGATTCTTTTCTATACAGTAAAATCCAAAGGTTTTGGTGGATTGGTTAAGGAATATACGTTACACCCATTTAATCATTGGGCGTTTATTCCGGTTAACTTTATTCTTGAAACCGTCACTTTACTGGCTAAACCGATTTCTCTGGCTTTCCGTTTGTTCGGTAATATGTATGCAGGGGAATTGATCTTTATTCTTATCGCTGTGATGTATTCTGCGGATATGGCACTTGCAGCATTGGGAATTCCGTTACACCTCGCTTGGGCTATTTTCCATATTTTGGTTATTACGTTACAAGCATTCATCTTTATGATGTTGACGGTTGTTTACTTGAGTATTGCTTATAACAAAGCAGATCATTAATTTTATTTTTTTTATTAACCGGCTCTAGGGCTAAACTTAACTTCTATTGGAGAACATTATGGAAACTGTAATTACAGCTACAATTATCGGTGCATCAATCCTTCTTGCATTTGCTGCATTAGGTACAGCTATCGGCTTTGCTATCTTAGGTGGTAAATTCTTAGAATCTTCTGCCCGTCAACCTGAGCTTGCATCTAGCCTATTAACTAAAATGTTTATTGTTGCAGGTTTATTGGATGCGATTGCGATGATTGCTGTTGGTATTTCTTTACTTTTCATTTTCGCAAACCCATTCATCGGTTTATTACAATAATCACCTTATTTGCTTATCAACGTAAAACAAGCAGATTAAGGAGGACGTTGTGAATTTAAATGCAACATTGATTGGTCAACTTATTGCATTCGCAATTTTCGTGTGGTTCTGCATGAAATTTGTTTGGCCACCAATTATTAATGCAATTGAAAAACGTCAAAGCCAAATTGCGAATGCTTTAGCTTCCGCTGAAGCGGCGAAAAAAGAACAAGCAGATACAAAAATGCTTGTTGAAAAAGAAATTTCTCAAGCAAAAATTCAAGCCCAAGAAATTTTAGATTTAGCCAATAAACGTCGCAATGAAGTTTTAGACGAAGTGAAGGCAGAAGCCGAAGAACTTAAAGCTAAAATTATTGAACAAGGCTATGCAGAAGTTGAGGCTGAGCGCAAACGTGTTCAAGAAGAATTACGTATTAAAGTTGCGTCTTTGGCTATTGCAGGTGCTGAAAAAATTGTTGGGCGTACTGTGGATGAAGCAGCCAACAATGACATTATTGATAAATTAGTTGCAGAACTATAAGAAGGTTGAGCTTATGTCAGAATTAACTACCATAGCTCGCCCTTATGCTAAAGCAGCGTTTGATTTTGCCGTTGAACAAAGTAGATCTGATAAAAGTGCGGTTGAAAAATGGAATGAAATGTTAGGTTTTCTTGCTGAGTTAGTGAAAAACGAAGCAATGCAAAGTTACTTAACAAGTTCTTTTTCAGCTCAAAAACTAGCAGATACGGTGATCTCAATTTGTGGTGAACAATTAGATCAATATGGGCAAAACTTAGTTCGGTTAATGGCTGAAAATAAGCGTTTAACTGTCCTTCCGCAAGTTTTTAAAGAATTTCAACATTATGTTGAAGAGTATAAGGCTATTGCGGAAGTTAAAGTAACATCGGCTCAACCATTAAGCGCCATGCAACAAGAAAAAATTGCTGCCGCAATGGAAAAAAGATTAGCCCAAAAAGTTAAGTTAAATTGCAACGTTGATAGCTCGCTCATTGCTGGCGTTATCATTCGTACAGAAGATTTTGTGATTGACGGAAGTAGTCGTGGACAACTTGCCCGTTTAGCAAATGAGTTGCAATTATAAGAGGATTAGAAAATGCAACTAAATTCAACTGAAATTAGTGAATTAATAAAAAAACGCATTGCTCAGTTTAATGTAGAAAGTGAAGCGCGTAATACGGGTACAATCGTTTCTGTAAGCGATGGTATTATTCGTATTCATGGGTTAAGCGAAGTAATGCAAGGGGAGATGATTGCACTTCCGGGTAATCGTTACGCGATGGCATTAAACTTAGAAAGAGATTCTGTTGGTGCTGTGGTAATGGGACCTTATGCAGATCTTGCTGAAGGAATGGAAGTTCAATGTACTGGCCGTATTCTTGAAGTACCGGTTGGTCGCGGTTTATTAGGTCGTGTTGTAAACACGCTTGGTCAACCAATTGATGGTAAAGGTGAAATTGAAAATGACGGTTTCTCTCCGGTTGAAGTTATCGCCCCAGGTGTAATTGAACGTAAATCCGTTGATCAACCTGTACAAACCGGTTATAAAGCGGTTGACTCCATGGTACCAATCGGTCGTGGTCAACGTGAATTGATTATCGGTGACCGTCAAACCGGTAAAACAGCATTAGCGATTGATGCCATCATTAACCAACGTAACTCAGGTATTAAATGTATCTATGTTGCGATTGGTCAAAAAGCATCAACTATTGCTAACGTAGTACGTAAATTAGAAGAACATGGCGCACTAGCTAACACTATCGTCGTTGCTGCGTCTGCATCTGAATCTGCAGCATTGCAATATTTAGCACCTTATGCCGGCTGTGCAATGGGTGAATATTTCCGTGATCGTGGTGAAGATGCATTAATCGTTTATGATGATCTTTCTAAACAAGCGGTTGCTTATCGTCAAATTTCCTTATTATTACGTCGTCCACCAGGTCGTGAGGCATATCCAGGTGACGTATTCTACTTACACTCACGTTTGCTTGAACGTGCTTCTCGTGTAAATGAAGAATACGTAGAAAAATTCACCAAAGGTGAAGTAAAAGGAAAAACCGGTTCTTTAACTGCTCTTCCAATTATTGAAACTCAAGCGGGTGACGTTTCTGCATTCGTTCCTACTAACGTGATTTCTATTACCGATGGTCAGATTTTCTTAGAATCTAACTTGTTTAACTCAGGTATTCGTCCTGCGGTGAACCCGGGTATTTCTGTTTCTCGTGTAGGTGGTTCTGCACAAACTAAAGTTATTAAGAAACTTGCGGGTGGTATTCGTACTGCACTTGCACAATATCGTGAATTAGCGGCATTTGCTCAGTTTGCTTCAGATCTTGATGATGCAACCCGTAAACAACTTTCTCATGGTGAAAAAGTAACCGAATTGTTGAAACAAAAACAATTTTCTCCGCTTTCTGTTGCTGAGCAAGCAGTAGTGTTATTTGCGGTTGAATTTGGTTATTTAGACGATGTTGAGTTATCTAAAATTGCAAGTTTTGAAACTGCACTTCTAGATTATGCAAATCGTAATTATGCCGAGTTTATGCAAGAGCTTACTAAAACCGGTAACTATAATGATGAAATCAAAGATACATTAAAAGGTATTTTAGATAGTTTCAAAGCTAATAGTGCTTGGTAGTAACGGAGAAATAAGATGGCAGGTGCAAAAGAGATAAAAACCAAAATTGCCAGCGTACAAAGTACGCAGAAAATTACTAAGGCAATGGAAATGGTTGCAACCTCGAAAATGCGTAAAACGCAGGACCGTATGGCGGCATCTCGTCCGTATTCTGAAACTATCCGTAGTGTTATCAGCCATGTGTCTAAAGCAAGTATCGGTTATAAACACCCGTTTTTAGTTGAACGGGATGTAAAAAAAGTTGGTATTTTAGTTATTTCTACTGATCGTGGAATGTGTGGTGGTTTAAACGTGAATTTGTTTAAAACCACACTTAACCAAATTAAAGATTGGAAATCACAAAATGCGACGACTGAGCTTGGCTTGATTGGTTCTAAAGGGATTAGTTTTTTCCGTTCCCTTGGTTTTAAGGTAAAAAGCCAACTTTCCGGTTTGGGCGATAACCCTTCTTTAGAAGAATTAATTGGTGTAGCAAATACCATGTTTGATGCTTATCGTAATGGAGAAATTGATGCAATTTATATTGCATACAACAAATTCATTAATACGATGTCGCAAAAACCGATTGTACAACAATTAGTTCCTTTACCGGAAATGGAAAACGATCACTTAATCGAAAGACAACAGGCATGGGATTATATTTACGAACCTGAACCAAAAGTGTTATTAGACAGCCTTTTAGTTCGTTATTTAGAATCTCAAGTTTATCAAGCGGTTGTAGATAATTTAGCTTCAGAACAAGCGGCTCGAATGGTAGCGATGAAAGCAGCAACAGATAACGCAGGCAATTTAATTAATGACCTGCGGTTGGTGTATAACAAAGCTCGTCAAGCAAGTATCACAAATGAATTAAATGAAATCGTTGCCGGTGCGGCTGCGATTTAATAGAAGAGGAACGGTAATGGCGACAGGTAAAATTGTACAAATCATCGGTGCGGTGATTGACGTCGAATTTCCACAAGATGCAGTACCAAAAGTTTATGATGCATTAAATGTTGAAACAGGTTTGACCCTTGAAGTTCAACAACAATTAGGTGGCGGTGTGGTACGTTGTATCGCATTAGGTGCTTCTGACGGTTTAAAACGTGGTTTGAAAGTAGAAAACACAAATGACCCGATTCAAGTACCGGTAGGAACAAAAACCCTTGGTCGAATTATGAATGTGTTGGGTGACCCAATTGATGAACAAGGTCCGATTGGCGAAGAAGAACGTTGGTCTAT
This sequence comes from Aggregatibacter segnis ATCC 33393, assembly GCF_000185305.1. Taxonomy (GTDB): domain Bacteria; phylum Pseudomonadota; class Gammaproteobacteria; order Enterobacterales; family Pasteurellaceae; genus Aggregatibacter; species Aggregatibacter segnis. The sequence goes on along the minus strand of NZ_GL622200.1, from coordinate 1,956,360 downwards.
TCACCGTTCTGCACCAAGCTACGAAGAACAATCAAACAGTACCGAATTATTAGAAACCGGTATTAAAGTTATCGACTTAATTTGCCCGTTTGCAAAAGGGGGTAAAGTTGGTTTATTCGGTGGTGCAGGTGTAGGTAAAACCGTAAATATGATGGAATTAATTCGTAATATTGCGATTGAACACTCCGGTTATTCTGTATTCGCAGGTGTAGGTGAGCGTACCCGTGAAGGTAACGACTTCTACCACGAAATGAAAGATTCCAACGTATTGGATAAAGTATCTTTGGTTTACGGTCAAATGAATGAGCCACCGGGTAACCGTTTACGTGTTGCGTTAACCGGTTTAACCATGGCGGAAAAATTCCGTGATGAAGGTCGTGATGTATTATTCTTCGTGGATAATATCTATCGTTATACCCTTGCTGGTACGGAAGTATCTGCGTTATTAGGTCGTATGCCATCCGCAGTAGGTTACCAACCAACCTTAGCTGAAGAAATGGGTGTGTTACAAGAACGTATTACTTCAACCAAAACAGGTTCTATCACGTCTGTACAAGCAGTTTATGTGCCTGCGGATGACTTGACTGACCCATCTCCGGCAACAACCTTCGCGCACTTGGACTCAACCGTTGTATTGAGCCGTCAAATTGCGTCTTTAGGTATTTATCCTGCGGTTGACCCATTAGATTCTACATCTCGTCAATTAGACCCATTAGTTGTTGGTCAAGAGCATTATGATGTTGCTCGTGGCGTACAAGGTATCTTACAACGTTATAAAGAATTGAAAGACATTATTGCAATTCTTGGTATGGATGAATTATCTGAAGAAGATAAATTGGTTGTAGCGCGTGCGCGTAAGATCGAACGTTTCTTATCACAACCGTTCTTCGTTGCTGAAGTATTTAACGGCACACCAGGTAAATACGTTCCGTTAAAAGAAACCATTCGTGGCTTTAAAGGTATTTTAAACGGCGAATATGATCATGTTCCGGAACAAGCGTTCTACATGGTTGGTTCAATTGACGAAGCGCTAGAAAAAGCCAAAAATATGTAATCACTTCAAGCTGATGCATATCAAACTTGAAGGAGAAAAACATGGCAACATTTAATTTAACAGTCGTAAGTGCAGAACAAAAAATCTTTTCCGGCAACGTGAAAAGTGTTCAAGCAACAGGTATTGAGGGTGAGCTCGGTGTTTTACCGGGGCATACCCCTTTATTGACAGCAATCAAGCCAGGTATTGTTAAATTTACTTTAGAAAATGATAACGAAGAAGTTATCTATGTTTCCGGCGGCTTTTTAGAAGTTCAACCAACGATTGTGACTGTTCTTGCGGATGTCGCAATTCGTGGTCAAGAGCTTGATAGCGAGCGTATTCTTGCTGCTAAGAAACGTGCGGAAGAAAACATTCATCAACATCACCATGATGCTGATTACGAATTGTTAATGTCTAAACTTTCTAAAGAATTGGCAAAACTTCGTGCTTACGAACTTACTGAGAAGTTAGTGAAATCTAAACGCTAATTTCACCGCACTTTAAAACCTGTATTAAATCTGCATTCTAGAATCGAATTACTTTGTTATTTAGAATGCAGATTTTTTATTTTTACTTAATAACCAGTGTCTGTATCTTTTAATCCGTTTACGATAGCAATACCCGCACTGGCCCCAATACGAGTTGCGCCGGCATTTATCATGGCTAATGCTGTTTGTGTATCACGAATACCGCCGGAGGCTTTAACACCAATATTGCCTACAGTTTGTTTCATTAGTGTAACATCTTCTACGGTAGCTCCACCTTTGTTGAAGCCAGTAGAGGTTTTAACAAAAGCCACTTGCAATGCTTTACAAATTTCACAAGCACGGACAATTTCTTCTTTGGTAAGCAAGCAAGTTTCCAGAATTACTTTTAGTGGTACGCCATGACAGGCATTAAGAACACCTTGAATATCTTCTTGTACCGCTTGCCATTTTCCCGATTTAATCCAGCCAACGTTAATTACCATATCAATTTCATTTGCGCCGGCAGCAATGGCCTGTTCTGTTTCAAACGCTTTTACTGAAGTTAAATTGGCACCCAGCGGAAATCCTACAACGGTACAGATTTTTACATTGGAATGTGCTAATTTTTGTTTTGCTAAAGGAATGTAACCAGAATTAATGCATACAGAAAAGAATTGGTGGGCAATAGCCTCATCACAAAGTTTCAAAATATCTGCTTCGGTTTTTTCCGCGGTTAGTGCGGTATGATCAATATAATGTGCAATTTGTTTTGATTCCATTTGTATTTCCTCCTTAGAAAAATAATCAAATAATTATAACTAAAATAAATTTAATGAACGTGATCCATTTAACGTTTCTAAGGTTTTGCCGTAAGTGAGAATAATCTTTGTGCTTTTTATTATGGATGTTAAGAAGAGAGAGAGAAAGTGCGGTAGGTTTTTACCGTGTTTTTCACTGCAATATTCCGTTAGAATGTGTCGAGAACAGTGGTTTTGCCTGCGTGGCTATTAAAATGTTATATGAGATTGTAATGAAAAAATGGTGGCGATATGCCTTGTTTGTTTTATTTGTGTTAGTGGTTGGGGTGTGCTCTCTGCCATGGTGGTTGACGCCCAAACAGGTAGAACAAATGGCTAACCATTTTTTATTGCCTGAATACCGTTTACAGCTTTCAGATCAATGGTTGATGCAAAGTAGTGAACTACAACTTTCTGAATTACAGTTGGCTACCTCAGAATGCACACTTACTACGTTACAAAATGTTCGTTTGAATTGGTGGCCGCCTCGTCTTGAGGTGGAAAATGCGGTAGTGGATTATGCTTGTTTTGAGCATTTGCCAGTGAGTGAAGAGTCAAAAACACCGTCAAAATTGACCGCACTTTTTGACATTATTCCTGATAGTGAATTGGTTATTGAACATTTACGCATTAAAGGGCTGGATGAAATACAACAGCCAATGTTACATCAATTGATTTCTTCTGATATGTCAGTAACCGCGCATTATGATGCTGAACAACTGAAGCTTCATACAAATGCGAGAACGGATGAGGGACTGATATTAGAACATCATTCTACTCTTGTTCGTCAATATTCCTCCTTTCAATGGCATGGACAAACGGATTTTCAACCCTCTACCACAGAGAACTATCATTTAAATTTCACATTGCAACTTAATGATGAATTATGGCAGCCACCTTCACAGGGAGACATTATTCTGGATTGGCAGAATTCGCAATGGACGGTAGAAAAAGGACATCTTCAATTTGTTTGGAATGGGGATGAGGGGAAAATAACAGCCCAAGATTTGACCCGAAACGCGCCCTTGCTTGATATTCCTTTTACTTTTACGGAGAAGGGATTGGATATTTCTTGGGGGACTTTTTATTGGACGTTTGATGGGTATCAGCCGATAAAAGGCTTCTTGGGTTTGGCTGCTCGTAAGCCACAAGAAGGTTGGTTACCTTTAGGCTTAGATTTAAACGTTATATTGCAAACCTTTGGTGAACAAGGCAAAGGGGAAATTGTTATTTCAGGTAAAAATGGTGAGATTGGTGGCGGTGAAAAGAAGAATGCGTTTTTCTTTGATCTGACGACTCGAGGGGATTTACGTTATAACAATACTGTGGCGCAAACTAACTTGAAATATCACATTGGTGGTGACCTTGATTTACCTTTATTACGTTTTTATCCCGGCTCTATTTTTAAAATGGATAATTTACAACCTGACTCAAAAATTCATGTGAGAGTGCCTTTAGATGATGTTTTAGTTGGACGTTATGGTTTAGAAGGTCGATTACAAGCAACATTACAGGGCTTTACACCGCAATTTGAACAATTGGATTTGAAATTAGATGGGCTGGCACATGAGTTTATTGCCGGTATTAAAACAATTTTTGAATTACGTGATGAACGACAAAAACTTCGTGTAGCTGAATTGCAGGCAGCAAATCGTTGGGATTGGACAATTGAAGGTGATGCGCTGTGGAAATCTTTAAAGACGCCGGTAAATATGAAAGGTATTGGTTTTTGGGAGGGGGATCATATTGAGCTTAACCAACTTTTTGCGCATTCTGGAAAAGTGAGTATTGATGGCGTCAAAATGGCACCTCTTTCTTTAGAGCTGAAAGATCGTTTACGTTGGAATTACGAAAAACAACACATTCGAGGATTGATGCAAGCAAAAACCGACTGGATTGAATTTGCCTATGGTGGACGGTTTGAAAAACCGGTTTTTGGTTTAGGGATTGATGGAAAAAGCATCGATCACTTTAGTGCTGCAGGGGATTTAAAAGCGGGTTCACTTGGTCCGCTAGATTTGCTTGCAACATATGAAAATAATGTGCTTAGCGGAAAAATTAGTTGGAAGGAACAATCTGCGAAAGTTTTCCAATCCTTGTTTCCGCAACAATGGGAATGGATTATCCACCAAGGCAGCATTAAAGGCGAAAGTGATTTTGTTATTAATGGTGGCGGTATTGCCATGACCGGTATATTAAATTTACACCATGGTAAAATCACCATGCCGGATGGTGAAATTGAGGGACTTAATATTTCTTTTCCTTTGAATTATCAAAACCTTAAATTACAGCTTAAATCAAACCACCCGATTAACTTTTCTGTTAAAAATATGAGAATAGGGGCGCTGACAACACATAATGGAACGTTTGATATATTCGGCACTTATCCTTATTCAGAGCATCATCCGTTAACTTTAAGTAAGGTAAAAATAGGTTTGTTTGATGGAGAATTAACAGTAGATAAGTTGAATTTTCCTCAGCGACAAATGGCATTGCTTTCCTTTAAAAATATTGACTTAGCACAAGTGCTAGAAATGGCGCAGTATAATCAGTTGAGTTTAAACGGACGGGCAAATGCAACATTTCCTTTTTGGTTGGGACATAAAACGTGTTTGATTTGTAATGGTACATTAGAGCAAGTGGGTAAATTACACCTTAAAGTGAATGAGAGTGTTGTGGATGGCTTAAAAAAAGGTGGTTGGACAGAAGGTATTTTGGTGGATTTACTTAAAGAATTGGAATTAAACGGTTCTCAGGCTTCCATTGATTTAGCGCCGAATGGGCAAATGACATTACGTGCGACTATCAATGGGTTTAATCCTACTAAGCAAAGCCATCATCCAATAACTTTAAATTATATGCATAGAGAAAATATGTTTGAGTTGTGGGACATGATAGACTACGGCTCGCAATTTGAACAAAAATTACAACATCGACTTTATCGGCAGTTAGAAAAATGAAAAAACACCTGAAAAAATCACCGCACTTTTTTTGCTTATTGCTTTGTTTTGTGCTTGTAGCTTGTACCCCAACGATTCAGCTGGATACGCCTAAAGAAGGTATCACTATCAACATGAATGTGGTAGTAGATCACAATATCAGTGTCAAAATGGATGAAAAAACACAAGCGGCAACAGGTACTAGCGTAAAGTCTTCGGTGAAATAAGGAAATTCCGCATAAGTTCGCTCCATATTATAAGAAATAAAAAGACTTTAAAACTTTTGTTTTAAAGGCTTTTTATTTTAGTTTATTGGGCTAGGTTCATCTGAATTGTTAATTACTGTTATTGCTAGAACTGCATAATTTGATTTTTATTCCATATAACTAAAATCTAAAGTGCCTATAAAAAATGGCGGTAATCGGGAGGTTTCTGAACGCTATAAAAAAGAAGTTTTCAGGAATTATAAAAAAGCAATTTAACCAAAAGATGAGGAGGGTTAGAAATGTGAAAATTATCTTCCAACATCACGGTATAAAACGACAACAGAGAAAATCTACCGTCATCTCTTGCTTGATAAAAATTTGCTAAAAATTCCGCCAACTCGTCAGGCGCTATGGTATTCATGCCTTTTACGCGCAGTTTATCAAATTCCCGTTGAATTTCGGCTAAGTTGTTGCTGGTAATTAATCCACGGTGCAAGGCGAAACACATAACATGATTTACGTTGTTCAATATTTTCCTGATGGTCTCTAATTTCCCCACATGCTCTAATGGCTTGAAGGCATTAATGCCAATAAGCGCCAATATTCTTCACGCTTGGCGCGCACATCAGCAAGGGAAAATTCAGGATAGCTTCCTAAGCCTAATTTATCCCTCTTCTTGGTGTGAGGATGATAGTAACTAAAAAACGATTACTAGTAGCTTATGTAGATTTACAATAAAGCTTTTTAGATATTGGGTTGGTGGGTTGTTTATGTGGATTTATGCGGGATTACATGGATTGGCGGAAGATCGTAGGAGTTGAACCTACCCGAGACTGCTGGCAGCCTCAACAGGATTTGAAGTCCTGCCGCTTCACCGGAAACGACGATCTTCCTTTTCGAAATTGGTGCGAACTTTAGCGCAAAAGTCGGGGCGATTCAAGTTGAGTCGCAAAATAATAGCCTGAATTGATTAAATAAAAAGTGCGGTCAGAAAAATGATTAAATTTCTGACCGCACTTTTAGTTTTATAAGTTGAAATTAACGACGTGGTAAATAACGTGTTGGATCCACAGATTTGCCTTTGTAGCGAATTTCAAAGTGAAGTTTTACATCGTTGGTGCCGGTGTTACCCATTTTGGCGATTTGTTGGCCGGCTTTCACTTCTTGCTGATCTTTCACTAAGATGCTGTCGTTGTGGGCATAGGCACTAAGGAAATCATCGTTATGTTTGATGATGATAAGATTTCCGTAACCGCGGAGTGCATTGCCGGCGTAAACGACACGGCCACCTGCTGCTGCGTTAACGGCTTGACCACGAGAGCCGCCAATATCAATCCCTTTATTGCCACCATCGGAGCTAGAAAAACCTTGAACGACATTACCACTTGTTGGCCAGCGCCAAGCAATGGTGGAGGCGACCGGTGCATTGTCTTGTGGGATTGGTTGGCTTACCACAGGTTGGTTTTGAACTTGTACTGGTTGATTTACCGGTGCGCTATTTACCGGCGGTAAACCGCCTGCGGTGGCTTTTACCGGGCCGGTGATAGTGCCATCAGAACCATATTGTGTGCCATTTGCACCCGGCGTGTAAGTAACGGTTGGCTCAGTGCTCACCGGTTGTTGAACTGGCGCTTGTGGTTGAGGCGCAACAGCAGGTTGTGCCACGCTTTGAGTACGTCCGTTAGACACTTTCAAGGTTTGCCCTACGCTTAAATTGTAAGGTTCCTTCATATTATTTAAAGCCGCTAATTCTTTTACATCTAAACCGGAAATATACGCGATAAGGAACATGGTATCGCCTTTGCGCACGGTGTAGGTGTTACCTTTGTAGAAGCCTTTGTTAATTTGGCTGTAATCCGGTGCGTTGGTGGTTGGATTGCGCGGAATCGTGAAATCCTGCGAGGTTTGTTGTGGTTTATTTTGCACTGCCGGCGCCGCTTGTGGTTTTTGTACCGGTTGAGGTTGATAAGTTGGTTGGAAATTCGGCTGTGGCGCAGATTGTGCCGGCGCTTGAGGCATTGGCGTGTTCATGCTGTTGGGTACGCTACTTTGTTGAATTTGTGGTTCCCAAGTGGCATTACCGCCCATAGATGGGTTGTCAACCGGCTGCATCATGCCCGGTGATAATGTGCCGTCGGCACTTTCTACCGGGGCTGGAGAATCTGAGCTACAAGCTGTAAGAACAGCAAGGGTAATTGGTAAAAGTAAAAAGGATTTTTTCATAGAGGTATTCCTTATTGCATATTTGTTGGCATACGTTGTTGTTGAATTTCCGGCATCCAACTACCGCCTGCGATAGCACCGGTGCCTTCTACCGGTTGCATAATGCCCGGCGGAAGTGAATTTTCGTCTTTGCGAGCATCATCAGAAGAACAGGCTGCGAGAGTTAATACCATAGACAATAATAAAATTGATTTTTTCATTTTATAACCTTGATTAACGTAAAATAAAATAAGCGACAACGGCTAAAATCACCACCGACCAACCGATGACTTCAATGGATTTGCGCAGTTTTGCTGCAAATTTTTCGCCACCCCAAGCCGCTAATTTAGCGACCAATAAGAACCTTGCCGCACGAGAAATAAACGCGGTGATGACAAAGGGTAAAAATGCCATTTGCATCACGCCGGCACAGATGGTGAAAACTTTGTAAGGAATTGGTGAGAAACCTGCCACAAACACCACTAAAATACCCCATTTTTCAAACCATTGAATAGCGGTTTGCCAATGTGCTTGATAGCCCCATTGGTTGATGTAATGTTCTACAAAATCAAACGCATAATAACCCAATGCATAACCGATGATGCCACCCAACACGGAAGCAATCGCCGTAAATAAGGCAAATTTGACCGCACTTTGCGGTTTTGACATGGACATTGGGATAAGCATGACATCCGGCGGAATGGGGAAGAAAATTGCTTCGATAAAACTGACAAACGATAACCAAAATGGGGCGAAACGGTGTTTCGACCAAGCCATGGTTTTATCGTACATTGTGCCAAACAAATTCATTTCGTTTCCTTATCTTGAAGGGTGAAATTATTCACTTTCTAACCAATGTTGTAAAGCCTTCATTGAGTGGTGCGCCGTCATGTCCACTTGAATTGGCGTGATGGAGACATAGCCGTTTTTTACCGCATGAAAATCTGTACCTTCGCCCTCATATTCCGGCAATCCGCTCAGCCCGATCCAATAAATATCTTCGCCACGCGGGCTTTTTTGTTTAATGACTTCGGCGGAAGAAGAACGGTAACCCAAATGGCAGACTTTAATGCCTTTGAGCTCTTCATAAGGCACATCCGGCACATTAATATTAAGAATTTCGTGTTTGCCCAATAATTGAGAATGTAATTTAGGGACGAGTTCACATACCACACGGGCTGCCGTTTCAAAATGTTGACGGCCGTCAAGAGACACCGCAATAGACGGCAAGCCAAGGTGGCGCCCTTCAAAGGCGGCGGCCACGGTACCGGAATACAATACATCGTCCCCCAAGTTTGCGCCGGCGTTAATGCCGGATACCACTAAATCGATGCGCCCGGAAAGAAAACCGTTGAGCGCAATGTGCACGCAATCGGCGGGCGTACCGTTAACGCAATAATCGCCACTTTCTAAATGTAACGGTTGTAATGGTTTCACTAAGGTTAACGAACTTGAGGCGGCACTGCGGTTGCTGTCAGGTGCGACGATGGTGACGTTGGCGATCTTGCGCAAGGCATCTGCCATGGCGCGAATGCCCGGCGCGTGAATGCCGTCGTCGTTACTCAATAAAATATTCATATTCTTCCTGTGTTTTAATTTTCGACATTGACCAATTCGCGAATGAGCGCAGTGGCATAACTGCCCGCCGGTAAGTCAAATTGAAGGCGCAAGCCGTTTGGTTCAAATTGCCATTGGAATTGCTGTGGCTGCATTAATATTGGGCGGCGTGCCGCTTTCATACGTTCTTGGCGCATTAACGCGAATAACGCCTGATGTTGTGCGAAAATTTCATGTTCAAAATCGACCGCACTTTTCTCTTCTTCGCCGATAAGTGGCGCTGTGAGTAAAACATCTTGTTGTGCCAAACGCTGTTGCAGCTGCGCCAAATCTTCCGACTCGTTCACCACAAACCAGCTGTGCGAACCGTTCAGTTGTAAAACATCGCCGACCAAAATCTGCTGTGCCAAGTCTAATTCCATCCGTTTGGACACGATTAAATTAAAAATTTCGCTACGCGCAGCAGAAAGATAGAAGCTACGCTTATTGCGATCTTTGACGTTAATTTCGCCGTTTGCCCAGCGTAACGCCTGCGCTAAGTTATTGCCATCACGGCCAAAACGTTGTTCGGTGAAATAATTTGGGAAGCCGTTTTTTGCCAGAAAATCTAACCGCACTTTGAGTTCGTCGGTTTCTTCAGTGTTGCGGAGCAAAATCTCAAAATGATTGCCTTGTAAGCTGCCGATACGAATTTTGCGTTGGTGGCGGGTGACGTCGAGAATTTCTACCCCTTCGAGAGAAAATTGATTGAAATCCGGTGTCGGTTGTCCGGGCATTTGCAGACTGAACCATTGCTCGGTAACGGCTTTGCGATCTTTCAAACCGGCGTAGCTCATGTTGCGCGCAGAAATGCCGGCGAATTTTGCCAGTTGCTCGCCTACAAACAAGGTGTTGCAATCGGTTTTGCGCACTTTCACGGCAACAAATTCACCATCGCCACTCATGTCGTAGCCGAGCTGTTCTTTCACCACAAAATCCGCATATTCCGCTTTTAAAAGTGCGGTCTGTTTTGGCGGTGTTTTTTGCAAATAGGCTAAATCCATCATGATTTGCGTACCAACAATGCCACTGCTTCGCAGGCAATGCCTTCACCGCGACCGGTAAAGCCAAGCTTTTCTGAGGTGGTGGCTTTGACGTTGACTTGTTCGATGTCGACAGACAAATCCTGTGCGATCAGGGCGCGCATGGCATCAATGTGTGGACGCATTTTTGGCGCTTGGGCGATGATGGTGACATCCACGTTGCCTACGACATAGCCTTTTTCCTGTACTTGACGGTACGCCTCGCGCAATAACACGCGGCTGTCTGCGCCTTTGTATTGCATGTCAGTGTCGGGAAATAATTTGCCGATGTCACCCAAGGCGACTGCGCCGAGTAAGGCATCGGTTAGCGCATGGAGCGCCACATCGCCGTCGGAATGAGCGATAAAGCCTTTGTCAAAGGGAATGGTGACGCCGCCGATAATGAGCGGGTTGTCGGTGCCGAAAGCGTGAACGTCAAAACCATGGCCGATTCGTATCATGTTGTCTTCCTCATTAAATAAAATTCTGCCAGCGCCAAATCTTCCGGGCGGGTGACTTTAATATTATCGCTACGTCCTGCCACTAAGTGCGGTTGAAATCCCGCGAGTTCCATGGCAGAGGCTTCATCAGTCACGGCAAGCTGTTGTCGTTGGGCGTGGATTAACGCATTTCGTAATAACTCTGCGCGGAAAAATTGTGGCGTTTGCGCTAGCCAAAGTTGGCTGCGATCTTCAGTGTGGGCAATTTGTTGTGAAGGTAGGGCACGCTTGATGGTATCCGTCGCCGGAATCGCCAAAATCGCGCCATTGTCATCATTAATTTCAAGCAATTTATCCAAATCGCCGTGGGTTAAACAAGGACGTGCCGCATCATGCACCATTACCCAAACATCCGTGCCGGCATTTTGTATCGCTTTTAATCCGTTTAACACCGAATCAGCACGGGTTTCTCCACCTTCGACTAACGTAATTTTCGGGTTTTGTGTCAGGTTAAGTTGAGCAATGTAAGGATCGTCGGCAGCCACTGCCAACACGATTTGGCTGATGTGTGGATAAGAAAGCAACACGTTTAAGGTGTGCTGCAAAATGGGGTGTCCGTGAATAGGAAGGTATTGTTTCGGTTTGTCCGCCTGCATCCGACTGCCAATGCCGGCCGCCGGCACAACGGCGATAATCTTGCGATTTGAGGTCATTATTTGTGTTCTTTGACGATGTGATAGAAAGTTTCGTTTGGTTTCACCATTTCATGCTGTAAACGGGCGCGCTCTTCAATGGCATCCACCCCTTCTTTTAAGTCTTTAATTTCTGCAGCAATGATTTGATTTCGTTGGGAAAGTTTTTCATTTTCCTGTTGATGGACGGCGATTTCTTTGGTGGTGTTTTTATAATCCCAATAGCCGTTTTTGCCGAACCAAAAATCGTATTGGAACAGCACTAAAACCGCAAATAATAAAGAGAGAAATAAGCGCATAAAAAACCGGTAAATCGAATCGAAAAAAATTGCGCTTAGTTTACCTTGAATTGTACCAAAATGCGATATTGCCCGCCCGGCGCCGAATAATTTCTTAAAAATTGAGGTGTATCGTAGTAAGATAAGGTAATTTTTAATAGCCTGTGAGGTGCCCATGAAACCCTATTTAATTGCTCCTTCCATTCTTTCTGCTGACTTAGCGCGTTTGGGTGAAGATGTGGAAAATGTCTTAAAGTGCGGTGGTGATGTCGTTCATTTTGATGTGATGGATAACCATTATGTCCCGAACTTAACTTTCGGTCCTGCCGTGTGCAAAGCCTTACGCGATTATGGTATTACTGCGCCGATTGACGTGCATTTGATGGTGAAACCGGTGGATCGCATTATCCCGGATTTCGCTAAAGCCGGTGCCAGCTACATTACCTTCCACCCGGAATCCTCTGAACATATCGACCGCACTTTGCAACTTATCCGCGATAACGGTTGTAAATCCGGTTTAGTATTTAACCCGGCAACGCCGTTAAGTTATTTAGATTATGTGATGGACAAAGTGGATATTATTTTATTGATGTCGGTGAATCCGGGCTTTGGCGGACAATCTTTCATTCCGGCAACCTTAGAAAAACTGAAACAGGCGAGAAAACGCATTGATGAGAGCGGATTAGATATTCGTTTGGAAGTCGATGGCGGCGTGAAAGCGAGCAATATTGCAGAAATTGCCCGCGCCGGTGCGGATATGTTTGTTGCCGGTTCGGCGATTTTCGATCAGCCGGACTACAAAAAAGTCATTGATGAAATGCGTCAACAGTTAGCCGCAGTAGGAAAATAAGCATGACAGGACAGTTTAAATTAATCGGTTTCGATTTAGATGGCACCTTGGTGGACAGTCTGCCTGATTTGGCGCTATCTGTGAACTCAGCATTAGCAGAATTCGATTTACCACAAGCGCCTGAAGCGTTGGTGCTCACTTGGATTGGCAACGGCGCGCAGATTTTAATTGCCCGCGCGTTAGAATGGGCAACGGCACAATCGGGCAAAACCTTGACGGAAGGCCAAATTGCCACATTAAAAGAGCGTTTTAATATCTTTTACGGCGAAAATATCTGCAATCGCAGCCGTTTATTCCCTCACGTAAAAGACACCTTGCAGAAACTTAAAGCCAAAGGTTACCGTTTGGCTGTGGTTACCAACAAACCGACCCAACATACCCGCCCTGTGTTAAAGGCTTTCGGCATTGAAGAGTTATTTGATGAAGTGTTGGGCGGACAATCTTTACCGGCCATCAAACCGCACCCGGGCCCGCTATTCTATTTATGCGGTAAATTCGGCTTATACCCGAAACAAGTGCTGTTTGTCGGCGATTCCCGCAATGATATTATTGCTGCCCATAATGCCGGCTGCCCGGTGGTGGGGTTGACTTACGGTTACAACTACAACATTCCAATCTCTGAATCCCATCCGGATTGGGTGTTTGAGGATTTCGCGGCGTTATTGACGCTTGTTTGATTGATTCTTCTGAATGGATAGCGCAAACGCCCACGTTTGTGCCTTTATTTAATTTTGGCTACAGCACAAGCGTGGATGCTTGCGCTATCAATAATAAGATTTAAAAATTAAGGATGTAAAAATGAGCAAACCTATTGTGTTCAGCGGCGTACAGCCATCAGGTGAATTGACTATCGGTAACTACCTCGGTGCGTTGCGTCAGTGGGTGAAAATGCAGGATGACTACGAATGCTTGTTCTGTATTGTGGATCAACATGCCATCACCGTGCGTCAAGACCCGGCAGCATTACGCAAAGCCACTTTGGACGTATTGGCGTTATATTTAGCCTGTGGCATCGACCCGGCAAAATCCACGATTTTCATTCAATCTCATGTGCCGGAACACGCACAGTTGGCTTGGGTATTAAATTGTTACACGTATTTCGGCGAAATGAGTCGCATGACCCAATTTAAAGATAAATCCGCCCGTTATGCGGAAAATATCAACGTCGGCTTGTTCACTTATCCGGTCTTAATGGCGGCAGACATTTTGCTTTACCAAGCCAACCAAGTGCCGGTAGGCGAAGATCAAAAACAACATTTGGAAATCACCCGCGACATCGCGCAACGTTTTAATGCGTTATACGGACCGCACTTTGCCGTGCCGGAAGTGTTTATCCCGAAAGCAGGCGCACGCGTGATGTCCTTGTTGGAGCCTGAAAAGAAAATGTCTAAATCGGACGAAAACCGCAACAACGTTATCGGCTTATTAGAAGACCCGAAAGCGGTTGCGAAGAAAATCAAACGCGCGGTAACCGACTCCGATGAGCCGCCGGTGATTCGTTATGACGTGAAAAATAAAGCGGGCGTGTCCAATCTGCTCGATATTCTCTCCGGCGTGAGCGGCAAAACCATTGCAGAACTTGAGCTGGAATTTGAAGGCAAAATGTATGGTCACTTGAAAGGTGCTGTTGCTGACGAAGTTTCTGCCATGTTGACTACGTTGCAAGAACGCTACCATCATTTCCGCAATAACGAGGAATTACTCCTCCAAATTGCTAAAGACGGTGCGGAAAAAGCCAAAGCACGTGCACAAGAAACGTTAGCGAAAGTGTATGACGCCATTGGGTTTATTGGCGCGAAGTAAGTCATTCCACACAAAAACAAAAGCGGCGTTAAAGCCGCTTTTTTATTTCAAGGGAAAAGCTAAAGGCAAACAAAAAGTGCGGTGAAAATCCACTGTAAATTTTGACCGCACTTTTTCATCGTGATAAAAAAATAGAGAATTTTAGGATGTAATTACGCCATCACCGGATACGACGATATTTCCAACGTAAGAGGATTTTGTAAGGCGTTTGTTCATTGATTAATTCTTAGGAAAATTGTCACAAGCGTGGACGCTTGCGCCATCGGAGGCGTCTTATGTGTTGGCGACAAAGCAGCAGCGGAAAAAAATTCGTCAAGACAGTTTAAAATCAGCCATGTCTATTCAAGATAAACCTGCTGAAATACAAGATGAACCAAAAACAGACGAAGAACCAACCGCACTTATTGCGAAACGTGATTAAAATAAACAACGACGGGGCTGAATAAAGCCCCGTTTTTTCATTCCTAACCACCATTTATTTTATTTAAAACCCTCTGCTTATTACATTTCATTATAGGTAATAACTTTCCATTCTTTTCTCACCGATTCAAAATTTTTTACTATATTGCCACGCAAACGATTAAATCATGAAAAATGAATTGGGATTATATTTTAAGTGCCACACCACGTTTTGTTCATGCCATGCTGATGACACTTCATCTCGCCTTTTGGGGGATTTTATTGTCGCTGGTAATTGGTGTGATTTGTGCGGTGATTACCACCTACAAAGTCAAATCATTAACTTGGCTAGTAAAAGGCTATATCGAGCTTTCTCGCAATACGCCTTTATTAATTCAAGTATTTTTTCTCTATTTTGGGCTTTCTAAAATTGGTCTGAAATTAGATGGGTTTACTTGCGGCATTATCGGCCTGGCATTTTTAGGTGGAAGCTATATGGCAGAAGCTATTCGTGGAGGTCTGGAAGCGGTATCAAAAGGGCAAATTGAATCAGCCTTAAGTATTGGTCTAACCCCTTTTCAAGCTTTTCGCTATGTGATTTTCCCACAGGCCTTTGCGATTGCGACACCTGCAATCGGCGCAAATTGCTTGTTCTTAATGAAAGAAACCTCAGTGATCAGTGCCGTTGCTGTAGCCGAACTGATGTTTGTAGCGAAAGAAGTCATCGGGCTCGATTACAAAACCAATGAGGCCTTATTTTTATTAGTGGTGTTTTATTTGATCATTCTATTACCGATGTCTCTGTTTATCAGTTATTTAGAACGCCGGACTCGGAGAGCAAAATATGGGGCTTGAGTTATTATTCCAAGGTAGCAACATTGAACGCTTGCTTAACGGTTTATGCGTGACGGCTGAAATTGCGTTCATTTCTGTCTTCTTCGCCTGTATTTTAGGCGTGATTTTTGGCGTAATCATGACGAACAGAAACCCAATTATCAAAGCCATTTGCAGCTTTTATTTAGAATTTGTACGCATCATTCCATTATTAGTATTACTTTTTCTCGCTTATTTCGGTTTAGCAAAATGGTTTGATATTCACTTAGATGGCATTTCTGTATGTATTTTGGTGTTTATTTTCTGGGGAACAGCAGAAATGGGGGATTTAGTGCGTGGTGCATTAACTTCCATTGAAAAACATCAAGTGGAATCAGCCTACGCTTTAGGCTTAACGCCGTTTCAAACCTTTGTGTATATTTTACTTCCGCAAAGTTTAAAGCGTGTGACACCAAGTGCTATTAACCTCTTTACTCGTATGGTAAAAACCAGCTCTTTGGCGATGTTAATTGGTGTGGTTGAAGTAATTAAAGTCGGTCAACAAATTATTGAGCATTCATTATTTAGTAATCAATCGGCGGCGCTTTGGATTTACGGTGTCATTTTCGGTTTATATTTTGTGATTTGTTACCCGCTATCCTTATTTTCCCGTTATTTAGAAACCCGTTGGGAAAGTTAATTTTTATTAGGAAAACACATGGCGTTATTAGAAATTAAAAACCTCGTCAAAAATTACGGTGATGTAGAAGCACTCAAAGGCATCAATCTTTCTATAGAGAAAGGCAAAGTTGTCGTTATTTTAGGTCCATCGGGTTGTGGTAAAAGTACTTTTTTACGCTGCCTAAATGGATTAGAAGAAATAAAGAGCGGTCAGATTTTGCTGCAAAATGCTGGAGAGTTAGGTAAAGACATTCCTTGGGTCAAAGCACGTCAACGCATTGGGATGGTATTCCAAAGTTATGAACTCTTCGCTCATTTATCAGTAATTGACAATATTTTACTCGGCCCTTTAAAAGTACAAAAACGCGATCGCGCAGAAGCTGAAAAACAAGCCGATGAGTTACTTAAACGTGTAGGTCTATATGACCGAAAAAATGCCTATCCGCGTGAATTATCAGGTGGGCAAAAACAGCGAATTGCTATTGTGCGTTCACTTTGCATGAACCCTGAAATTATTCTGTTCGATGAAGTCACTGCTGCCCTTGACCCTGAAATGGTACGCGAAGTACTTGATGTGATTTTAGGTCTCGCTAAAGATGGTATGACGATGCTCATCGTTACCCATGAAATGAACTTCGCCCGTCAAGTAGCTAACCGCATTGTGTTTATGGATAAAGGGCAAATCATTGAACAGGCAAAACCGGAAGATTTCTTCACGAATCCAACCACGGATCGTGCGAAAACATTCTTAAATATCTTAAATTATGAACCGAGAGGGACAAACTATGAAGAAAACATTTAAAACATTGACCGCACTTTTAGCCACTGCCACCTTAGCATTTGGCTTAACCGCGTGTAATGATAAAGAACCCGCTAAAGACGGAGCAAAAACAATCTCAAGCCTTGAGCAAATACAAAAAGACGGCAAAGTGCGCATTGGTGTATTTAGCGATAAACCACCATTTGGTTATGTGGATGCGCAAGGTAAAAGCCAAGGCTTTGATGTCGAAATTGGTAAAGCGATCGGTAAAGACTTATTAGGTGACGAAAACAAAGTAGAGTTTGTTTTAGTGGATGCCGCAAACCGTGCTGAATACTTACTTTCTAAGAAAGTTGATATTATCTTAGCTAACTTTACTGTGACACCAGCTCGTAAAGAAGTGGTAGATTTTGCTAATCCATATATGAAAGTGGCACTCGGTGTTGTTTCAAAAGATGGCTCAGTCATTACTGATCTTGAACAATTAAAAGGCAAAACTTTAATTGTAGATAAAGGCACCACGGCTGATATTTTCTTTACCAAAAACTATCCAGATGTGAAGTTATTGAAATTCGAACAAAATACAGAAACCTTTGAAGCCTTACGTGATGGCCGTGGTGATGCCTTATCTAACGACAATACCTTCTTATTCGCTTGGGCAAAACAAAATCCAGGTTATACTGTGGGCGTAAAAAACTTTGGTGATCAAGATGTTATTGCACCAGCTGTTCGCAAAGATGCACCTGAATTGTTAAATTGGTTAAATAACGAAATCCAAACCTTAGGCAAAGATGGTCGTTTAAAACAAGCTTACGAAAAAACTTTATTGCCAGTTTATGGTGATACCGTAAACGAAAGTGATATCGTAGTTGAATATAAATAATTTAACCCCATTCACTTCCCCTGTAATTTCCCCACAGGGGAAGTGAAAACTCCTTTATTTTTGACCACTCTTTGGAAGATGTGGTGTAAATCTCGCCTTTAATGGCATTCTTTCCTGAATACGTTCCCGATTAATCTGTAACGCCGCCTCTGTGGCTTCATAGTCCAACCATAAACTTGGATCATCAGGTAACATTTCATTCCAAATATATTGTACGTTAAAGCCTCGCGCCTTACATTCCGCATGCAATGCATCATACCGTTTCTTTAAAAACGCCAATTTATTAAAGAAAAAACGCACATGCCCTTCACCTAATTTATATTCCGTAGGCTGTCCTTTCAAATGAAATTTACCTTTCGCCACGGCATTAGGAATGCGGGTTAATTCACGATGTTCAGCTAAAAGATGCTGATCACAAAGCTCCTCAGGTGGAACAAGATTAATTCGAGTCATAAGTCATACCAAATAAAAAGGAACATAGTAAGGGGCGTAAAGGTATTTGTTTATGATTTACTTATCTCTTTAAAAGAATAAATATTCAAGCATTTCAGAAAAGATATTTATCTGAGCATTTTAATAAAGTATTGATCTATTCAAAATAAACAGTATGACCTAACCTTAACAACTTATTATGGTCCACAAGAGCAATATTCATAATTTAAAGTGAATAAAGAAGATACTTTGCGATGTTGCTATGGATGGCGAAAGTTGGAGTATTCGGGAAATATTTATTTGATTTGAATGCGCTACAAGGCACCAATTATGATGGCGTGTTCCAAACCTCATCGGTTTATATTTATTTTTTATGCCCATTATTGTTAAGTTTGTTATCCTACCTTTATTGTAAGAAATAAAACAAGTAAACTCATAACTTAGCAATTCAAAAGGGTTTGCAAGCGGTTAAATTTTGTAGGAATTTTACCAATCTCTCCATTCAATAAGGATTCATCATGAAAAAGTTATTTTTATTCGCTTTATGTACTTTCTCTGCTTCTAGCTTTGCCTTAACCCCGCAAATAGAAACAGCATCAAACTCAGACTCTTTTATCAGTTTCCGCACTGCTAATGATACTATTTATTGCTCTGGCGATATTCCTGACCTAAACCCCAAAGTTGAATGTGTTACTAAAATCAAAGGAAAACCGATTTTGCCGCGTCCGAAAGATTGTGAATTAGAATGGGGCGAGCTATTTTCTGTTGGCGCTACAGGAAAAGCCTCACTTGTTTGTGCCAGTGATACCCCCGCTGTACCAGACTCTCAGATCTTAAAAGACGGCGAAACAATTAAAGGCAAAGGTTGGCAATGTACTGCGTCTGGTGATTCAGTTACTTGCTCAAACCAAGAAAAACACGGTTTTAAAATTAGCCAAGCAAAACAAAAATTATTTTAGTTTGTAGCGTATTTGAAAAATACACAATACGTTAATTGCCTTACCACAAGAGCGGTCAAATTTTTCTCACTTTTTACAAGGAATAAAAATGAAAAAATATTGGTTAATCCCATTGATGATACTTATTGGATCCCCCTATGCCAATAGCTGTGGCGGGCAATTTGATCCAGCAACTGGAACGTGTCGAATTATTGGTCCTGACGGAAAAATGATCCTATATAATTCAGCTCCACCTCAAAGTGGATATTCTAGTGGTTATTCGAATGTGCCAGCAGAACCACCACGTTCTGACTACTATGCTGCCATTGCCATCAATAAAGCCACTGGAGATTGGGGATGGTCAAGCGGCTTTTTAGGCGAATCTACGGCTATCATGGATGCAAGATTGCACTGTGAAAAAGCAGAACGAGGAGAATGCGAAGGAGCGGCAACACAATTAAATGGCTGTCTTGCTATGGCATCTTCAAAAGATAAAAAAGGGAATTGGGCTTACTTCTTTTCAAATTCTGGGATTTGCGGCGTAGTTGAAAAGGAAGCATTATTAAATTGCCAAGCAAGCAAAGCTAAAAACTGCCAAATTGAAATCCGTCAATTAGATGCGAATTATCCATACTTTATGTATCAATAAACGCTTAAAATCAATATGGAGCGTATCAGATACGCCCTAACAAAAGGATTATTATGAAAAAATTACTTACATTGGCTTTATGTGCTTTATCCGTTTCAGCTTTTGCAACAACACCTTCAATCGAAGATCAAATCTCGTATCCACCACGACCGCCAATTCTAGAATTTCCTAATTGGTGGAGTGTAATTGCTTATAATCCAAAAAATGGTGCTTTTGGTTATGGCGAGGGAAATATGATAAAGCCTGCTCAAAATAAAGCACTAAAGGATTGTGAGCTTGCTTCAACGGATACAAATAAACAATATTGTCAAATTGTGACAGAAGCTAATCATGCTTGTGTTGCTCTTGCAACGGGAGACTCCCCTGAAAAATATGCCGCAGTTGGCAATTTCGGAATGAAGCGAGAAGAAGTTGAACAAGAAGCCTTGGCAGCCTGTAAAACGAATTCAGCGAATTGCACAATCACCTTCTCTGCTTGCGAAAGATAATCTTAAAAAAGGAACGCTCTATGAAAAAAATCTTACTTTGCCTGTGTCTCTTTTCTTCTGCTGCTTATGCTAACCAATGTGAAATCATTGATACCGAATTAGCCGCAAGTTATTCAGAGATGAAAACCTACGGCAACTATAACGAAAACAATGAAGAAAAATACCAGTCTTCAGAAAAACGTTTTAAAGACGCACTAGCCAAAATTGAAAATTTAGAAGGCAAATTCTGCGCTTGGGAAAAAGCACCTAAAGCGGGGGTTGGTGTGCTCACGTCAAAAGACAATAAGCTTCAGATTCTGACTTGGGATTGGCAATCTGGCGGGACAATGCACGAATATGGCAGCATTTGGCGTTATCAGTTACCTAACGGCACTTGGAAAACGGAATTTAATGAGTTAGACTCTGATTCTGATATAACCAGCCTAACAGCCCCTAAATTGAATGGAAAACCTTACTATTTTGTAGAAACTGCTGACATCTACAGTCAATGTCATCATGCAATCGCAGCGAAATTTTATCAAATTACGGAAAAAGGTTTAGAAGAAGCCAATCTGATTCAAGGTAAAGAACCAACTTCTAATATTGGTGTATCGTATATCTCATATACGAATAATGATTTACCAGAATCGAATGCCTATTTTGATTACGACTTGAAAAATAACCGCTTTAGCTTCCCGTTAGTACATCAATTTGAAGATACATGTGGTAACGGAAAAATGACCTCAGAACGCATTTATTATCGTTTTGATGGCAAACACTTTGTAAAAGAGAAAAAGACTAAAAAATAGATCTATTCCTGTACTCACATAAAAAAGGGGGCTCGAATTCTTATTAAAGGATCCCCCCTTTAAGGAAACAGCCATGTCTGTAAAAACATTTGAAAAATTGACCGCACTTTTAGATAAACATCAAGCTCGCTATCGCGTAGTTGAACACCCCCCCCCACGATGGCGCAAGCGTCCTCGCTTTATACTTACAATAAAATCTGATAACCTGAGCAAATTACTATATTATTATCACGTATCTTTATCTTTTAATAAGGAAATATATCTCATGTTATCTCATAAGATTAAGCTAGTTTGTCTAGTTGCGTTCACACTCTTTTTAACAAGTTGCTCAACAATGTATAACCCATTAGACACTTTATACTGGCATGGTAAAGAAGACTATGAGTTTTTTGCTCGAAAACGTTTGCCAGATGAATCTTATCAATGCTTTAAAGACAATGAAAGAAGTTATATTCACGCTTATCGACTTGCTCTTTATGATTTACAAACCTATGAAGTTGGCAGAAACTCTAGAACAATCTTTCTAACAACAGAAAAAGTATATACTGGTGGTCATACATGGACTTATGTATTTACGGATGCAAGCCATAAAATCACATCTATTAGAGATGCCACAGGGTTTGGAGACATTGAAAAAGAATTTGGTTGTGGTGAGTATCAAGAAGCAGTAAAAATTGCTACACCAGAAGAACTAAAAAAACGCAAAATTAAACCTAGATTATGGGCTGCAATTGTTCGCACTCCAGAAATAAATCAAATGATGTGGGCTTCTGATGCAGCTTATAGTACTCTTGAGCAAGCCAAACAAGATTCACTAAAACAATGTCAAGAGTATGGTGGCAAAGACTGCCAATTAGTGATTGGTATAAGTAATATGTGTTTAGGGTTAGCTAGTGGTCGAGATAGTAGAGGTATGAGAGATTACTTCGGAAATAGTATTATTCCTGAGCACGCTAAAGAAATGGCGGTTGAAAATTGCCAAGCGAAAGGGGGCTCATCTTGTAAGCCTAGCCCAGCCCCTTCGCTTTGCGCCCTACCGTGTGATATGCTTAGAGATAAAACTTGTAACTTTGATAGTCCTCAAGTCATCATACCAGGCATTAAAGGCGGAAAAGCATTTAACGTAGCATTAGATGGTAATGTACTTAAATAGTAAATAATATTTTCAAAGTGCGGTCAAATCTGACCGCACTTTTGATCTGCACCCCAAAACCTGGACACCTAATTTGAGGTGCAGATTATGTCCTACCCTTATCAATTTCGTTTGAAAATTATCAAACTCGTCACCGAACAGGATTATGGTATCCGTGAGGTGGCTAAACTTCATAACATTCCCCATTCTGCCGTCATCTATTGGCTAAAAGCGTTTCGGGAAAGAGGGCTTGATGGCAATCACCTCATACAACCCTTCAAACACCGAAAATAGCGAAGCCAAAGATGAAAAAGAAAGACATTGAAATCCCGGAAACTACAGACTTTTCACCTAAAGCGTTTAAAAAGTTACAACGAGAGCTCGCCTTGGCTCGTGCGGAGATTGCTTACCTAAAGGAGTTGGAGAAGCTCGACCGTCAAAAACAACGACAGAAAAAAGAAAAATCATTGAAAGATTGAAGCCGGACCACGCATTAAATGATTTACTTTATGTGGCTAAAATGCCTCGTTCAAGCTTTTACTATAAAGAGATTAAGCGAAATTATCACGAGGTAAAAGAGACTATCTTATCGCTGTACAAAAAGAACAGAAAACGAGATGGTTATCGCCCCGTGACATTTAAATTACGCCAAATGGGTAACGGATGTAACGGAATTTCATGTTGGGCAAGAAAAGCTTTATTTTTCACCGTTGATGGACTTGGCTAACCGAGAAATTATTGCCTATAACTTTGCAACATGCCCGAAGTTTTCATTGGTGAAAGGTATGCTAGAACAAGGGCTTAGTCGGCTTAAACCGACAGAATGCCCGATTATTCATAGCGACCAAGGCGTATTGTATGGCTCGGCGGAATGGGTAAAGATGTTGGAAGGTAAAGCGGTTCAAAGTATGAGCCGCCGAGGAAATCGCTACGACAATGCGGTGATTAAAAGTTTTTTTGCGATACTAAAATCAGAGTGTTTTTATTCACGGAGCTATCATTCAATCGCTGAATTACAGGCTGAAATTGAAGAATATTTGGTGTATTACAATCAAGAACGAATTAAACTTGATTTAAAAGGATTAAGCCCAGTGCAATACCGAGCTCAATATTTAAGTTAACTAACCTGTCCAACTTTTTGGGGGCAAATCACTTTGTAGAAAATAAATCGATTAACTCATTTGCGTAAAGAAATCGCGAATCCCTACCAACATATTATTAATGGCAACGGCGGCTAAAATTAATCCCATGACTCGACTAATCACTGCTGCGCCGGTGTTACCAATCCAGCGTTGAATACGGTTGGCGGCGAGGAATAAAAGATAGGTAATCAACAACACAGAAAGCATGATTAACGTTGTCATGGTTTGATCGAACAGGCTGAAACGATGGTTGTCTGTGAGTAATACAATGGCCATCATGGCGCCGGGTGAGGCAATAGACGGCACGGCTAACGGATAGACCGCCAGTTCGTTCAGATTGGATGAGAGTCTGATTTCTTGTTCCGGTTTGCCTTCGCCGAAAATCATAGTCAAAGCGAACAGCAATAACACCAAACCACCGGCAATTTGGAAGGCGGTGAGGGGAATTTGCATAGCTTCTAACAAGGCTTGTCCGGCGATGAGGAAGAAAATTAAAATACCGGCGGAAATCATGACTGCTTTTAAGGCGATTTTGCGGCGATCTTCCACTGAAAGGCCCACTGTTTTGGTTAAATAAACGGGAATAGAACCGATCGGATCGATGACCGCCCACAGCACCACGAATTGAACGACGAGAGAATCAAACATTGGCAACTCCGAGAAAAAAGTGGAAAATAACGCGTCTTTTTACAAATCAATATCTTATATTAAATTCATTATAAACCAATGCTTTTTTTCACAAATTTAACCCTAAAACGGGGCTTGACTACGCTCCTCGAAAACGCGAACGCTACCATTAATCCTGGACAAAAAGTTGGCTTAGTCGGCAAAAACGGTTGTGGCAAATCCTCCTTATTTGCGTTGCTTAAAAATGAAATGAGCGCCGAAGGTGGCGAGGTGTCTTTCCCGTCAACCTGGGCGTTGGCGTGGGTGAATCAAGAAACGCCCGCACTGGATTGCCGCGCCATTGATTATGTGATTCAGGGCGACCGTGAATACAGCCGTCTGCAACGGGCGTTGCAACAAGCGAACGCGGACAACGACGGTAATGCGATTGCCACGTTGCATAATCAACTTGATGCCATTGATGCTTGGACGATTGAAGCACGCGCCGGCGAATTGTTGCACGGTTTGGGCTTTTCTCAGGCGGAATTGGAACAGCCGGTGAAGGCATTTTCCGGTGGTTGGCGGATGCGGTTGAATTTGGCCCAAGCCTTGATTTGTCGATCTGATTTATTATTGCTTGACGAACCCACCAACCACTTGGATTTGGACGCGGTGATTTGGTTGGAGCGTTGGTTAAAACAATATCCGGGAACATTGATTTTGATCTCGCACGATCGCGACTTTTTAGATCCGATTGTCGGCAAGATTTTGCATATTGAACAACAAAAACTCAATGAATACACGGGCGATTATTCTTCCTTTGAATTGCAACGGGCAACGAAATTAGCACAACAAAATGCCATGTATCGCCAGCAACAACTGAAAATTGATCACTTACAGCGTTATATTGACCGTTTCAAAGCCAAAGCCACCAAGGCTAAACAGGCGCAAAGCCGTATTAAGGCATTGGAACGCATGGAAAAAATTGCACCGGCGTATGTGGATAATCCGTTTCATTTTGAATTTCGTGAACCGCTTTCCCTGCCAAGTCCTTTATTAATGATGGAAAACGCTTCTGCCGGTTATGGTTCGGGTGAAAGTGCGGTGGAAATTTTAAGTAAAATTAAACTGAATTTGGTGCCCGGTTCACGTATCGGGCTGCTCGGTAAAAATGGTGCAGGGAAATCCACCTTAATTAAATTATTGGCGGGTGAAATCGCACCGACCGGTGGCACGATTCAATTGGCGAAAGGCGTGCAGTTAGGCTATTTCGCACAACATCAATTGGATACGTTACGCGCGGATGAAAGCGCCTTGTGGCATTTACAAAAAATTGCGCCTCAACAAACAGAACAACAACTGCGCGATTATTTAGGTGGCTTTGCTTTTCACGGCGACAAAGTGAATCAGCCGGTGGCGTCTTTTTCCGGTGGTGAAAAAGCGCGTTTGGTGTTGGCGCTTATTGTGTGGCAACGCCCGAACTTACTGTTGCTGGATGAACCGACTAACCACCTGGATTTAGATATGCGTCAGGCGTTGACCGAAGCGTTGGTGGATTATCAAGGTTCTTTGGTGTTGGTATCGCACGATCGCCATTTGTTGCGGAATACCGTGGATGAATTCTATTTGGTGCATGACAAGCAAGTGGAAGAATTTAAAGGGGATTTGGCAGATTATCAGAAGTGGCTAAACGAGCAAAACGCGCAGCCAACGGCGATAAAAGCACAAAATGAGCCCAGTGAAAATGAAAATTCTGCTGCCAACCGTAAAGAGCAAAAACGTAAAGAAGCGGAACTTCGCCAACAACTTGCGCCATTACGTAAACAAGCAACGCAGCTGGAAAATCAAATGGAAAAATTGGGGGCTAAGTTACAGCAGATTGAAACAGATTTGGCGGATCCGAGTTTGTACGACGCAGAAATGAAAGCAAAATTAACCGCACTTTTAGCCGAGCAGGTGCAGGTGAAAAAGCAGCTAGAAGAGGTAGAAGTTGACTGGTTGGCACTCCAAGAAAGCATAGAAGACATCATGTCTCAAGCAGAATAAACGGCAAAATAATCTTGTTTTGGAAGCGACATCACATAAATTTTAAAAAGATCAAAATTTCACTTGATACTGTATATTGATACAGTTATTATAAGCGCGAATTTTGATAATGATTTTCCCGAGGTAAAAAATGGCAACTCAAGAAGAAAAACAAAAAGCGCTCGAAGCCGCGTTAGGTCAAATCGAAAAACAATTTGGTAAAGGCGCTATCATGAAATTAGGCGATAGCCAAAAATTGGATATTGAAGCGATTTCCACCGGTTCCTTTGGTCTTGACTTAGCGTTAGGGATCGGCGGTTTGCCAATGGGACGTATCGTTGAAATTTTTGGCCCGGAATCTTCCGGTAAAACCACCTTGACGCTTTCTGTTATCGCCGAAGCGCAAAAAGCGGGTAAAACCTGTGCCTTTATCGATGCAGAACATGCCTTAGACCCAATTTATGCCTCTAAACTGGGCGTGGATGTGAAAGAGTTGTTGGTTTCTCAACCGGACAACGGTGAGCAAGCGTTAGAAATCTGTGATGCCTTAGTACGTTCCGGCGCGGTGGATGTGATTATTGTTGACTCCGTTGCAGCCTTAACGCCGAAAGCGGAAATTGAAGGCGACATGGGCGATTCTCATGTGGGCTTGCAAGCGCGTCTTATGTCTCAAGCGTTGCGTAAATTAACCGGACAAATTAAAAATGCCAACTGTTTAGTGATTTTCATAAACCAAATCCGTATGAAGATCGGTGTGATGTTTGGTAACCCGGAAACCACTACCGGTGGTAATGCGCTTAAATTCTATGCCTCTGTGCGTTTAGATATTCGTCGTGTCGGGTCAATCAAAGAAGGCGATGAAGTGATTGGTAACGAAACCCGCGTGAAAGTGGTGAAAAACAAAGTGGCACCGCCATTCCGTCAAGTGGATTTCCAAATTCTGTACGGTGAAGGCATTTCTAAAGAAAGCGAATTGATTGATCTTGGCGTAAAACACAAGCTCATCAGCAAAGCCGGTGCATGGTATGCCTATGAAAACGAGAAAATCGGTCAAGGTAAAACCAATGCAATGAAATGGTTAAAAGAGAATCCGGAGCAAGCGAAATTAATTGAAAGCACCTTGCGTGATGAATTGTTAGCGCATCCGGAAACAGCCATTACCGCCGATGTTGAAGACGAAGCCGGTGAAGCTGACTTCGAATAAGATGGGTGATGTCTAAAAGTGCGGTTAAAAATGACCGCACTTTTTCTATCTGTTTTTAACCATAATAACAAGTGACACAATATGTCCTCCCTTGCCCTTAATTATGTGATGAATTTACTTTCTCACCGTGAATACAGCGAATTTGAACTGCGTTGCAAAATGCAGGAAAAAGCCTTTTCCGAGGAAGAAATTGACCAAGCCATTGCCTATTGCCAGCAAAAAAATTGGCAAAGTGATCAGCGTTTTACTGAAAGTTATTTGAACAGTCGTTCTCAACGAGGCTATGGCATCAATCGAATCAAACAAGAATTGCGTCAATTAAAAGGGATTGAAAGCGCAACCATTGAAGCGGTTGTCCGTGAATGCGATATTGATTGGTCGGCATTGGCGTTAAATGTGTTACGCAAAAAGTTTCCTGATTATAAGGAAAAGCAACCGCCGAAAATGCGCCAAAAAATTTGGCAATACATGCTGTCACATGGGTTTCATCAAGAGGATTTTGCGGATTATGTGGGTTCTGACCCGAGCGAGTTTGATTAGTGTTGTATGGTAACTGACATGTTATCGATTTCAACGTAGAATAGCGTTCCACAAAATCATCAGTTAGGAGAAAAAATGACGAAAGTAGTTCATACAGAGAAGGCGCCAGCCGCGATTGGGCCTTATGTACAAGCCGTTGATTTAGGCAATTTAGTGCTGACGTCCGGACAAATTCCGGTCAATCCGGCAACCGGTGAAGTGCCGAAAGACATTGTGGCACAAGCTCGTCAGTCTTTGGAAAATGTGAAAGCGATCATTGAACAAGCCGGACTCACTGTTGCTGATATTGTGAAAACAACGGTATTCGTGAAAGATTTAAATGATTTTGCCGCAGTCAATGGCGAATATGAGCGTTTCTTCAAAGAAAATCATCATCTGAGTTTCCCTGCACGTTCTTGTGTGGAAGTGGCCCGCCTGCCGAAAGATGTTGGCTTAGAAATTGAGGCCATTGCGGTAAGAGCGTAGTTTT
Source organism: Aggregatibacter segnis ATCC 33393 (assembly GCF_000185305.1). GTDB lineage: Bacteria > Pseudomonadota > Gammaproteobacteria > Enterobacterales > Pasteurellaceae > Aggregatibacter > Aggregatibacter segnis. Next base: position 1,928,083 of record NZ_GL622200.1, on the reverse strand, counting down.
GTTCACCGATGTGTTTATAAAAAATCCCGCAAGTGAGTTTGCGGGATTTTTTATGTTTCACCTTGCGTTACGGCAATAAGCTTTCTAATTGCCACAATTCGTTTAAAGCCTCGCGGCGACGAATAAGATACGCTTTATCTCCATCCACCATCACTTCCGCTGTTCTTGGGCGAGAGTTATAGTTGGAAGACATGCTTGCGCCATAGGCACCGGCAGATCGTTGGGCTAAATAATCCCCTTCCGCAATGGCAAGTTTGCGTTGTTTGCCGAGAAAATCGGAGGTTTCGCAAATTGGGCCGACCACATCATAGATTTTTTCTTCACGCGCTAAAGTACGGTCGATTTCGAGAATGTTCATGTAGGCTTGATAAAGTGCCGGGCGAATCATGTCGTTCATACCCGCATCCGCAATGGCAAAATTGCGACTTTCGTTGGATTTTAAATACTCTACTTTGGTTACCAAAATCCCAGCGTTTGCAGTAATGGCGCGTCCGGGTTCGACGATGATTTCCAGTTCGCTAAAGGCACTCAATTTTTCCCACAACGCTTTGGCATATTCTGTCGGATGTGGCGGTGTTTCGTCCGTGTAAGTCACGCCTAAGCCGCCGCCTAAGTCTAAGTGTTTTAAATGAATACCATCTTGATTTAATTGTTCCATGAGCACAATTAAGCGATCTACCGCATCTAAAAAGGGTTGTAATTCCGTGAGTTGTGAGCCGATGTGGCAATCCATGCCGACGATTTTAATATTCGGTAAGGTGGCGGCTAATTTATAGACTTCTCGAGCTTGTTCTACGCTCACGCCGAATTTATTTTCTTTTAACCCTGTGGAAATGTAAGGGTGCGTGTGGGCGTCCACATCCGGATTTACGCGCAATGAAATCGGGGCAATTTTGCCCATTTCACCGGCGATTTGGTTAATGCGCAATAATTCTGCTTCCGACTCCACGTTGAAACAACGAATATTGACTTCTAAGGCGCGGGCGATTTCTTGGCGGGATTTTGCAACGCCGGAAAAGACCACTTTAGCCGCGTCACCGCCGGCGGCAAGGACGCGCTCCAATTCCCCTTGGGACACAATGTCAAAGCCTGAACCTAATTTCGCCATTATGTTTAAAATCGCAATATTCGGGTTCGATTTTACGGCAAAACACACCAAATGCGGATGCTCGCCAAACGCGTTATTAAACGCGTGCCAATGGCGTTCAAGGGTGGCGCGGGAGTAAACATACAACGGCGTACCAAATTGTTCGGCCAATTGTTTGACCGGCAAATTTTCTGCCATGAGTTGATTATTTTTATATTGGAAAAAGTCCATAAGGTCGCCTATAAAAAGTTATTTGGTTGTTTTCTGAGCGCTGTCTTGTTCAGGAAAATATAATGGACCTTTAACGCCACAGCCGGTACTTAGCGCACACAATGTCACGAGTAAAAATACGGAAATCAGTTTTTTCATTGGTTGTTCCTTGTGCTCAAATTTGACTGTTCTTTTTACCACTAAATCCGGCTTTGTGCTATCACAACGCACAGAAAATCTTTATAATTTCCGCCCTACTGTCATTTATTGGAGTGATTTTATGAATATCGTTGAGTTTCATCAGAAAATCGAGCAAATTTGGGATGAAATTGAAGAGCAACTGGAAGCGCAAGATTGTGATGCCGATTGTGAACGCCAAGGTTCCGTGTTCACGATTACGCTTGGTGATCGCAGCCAAATTGTGATCAACAAACAAGAACCGTTGTTAGAATTATGGTTGGCGAGCCACAATGGCGGTTTCCATTTTGCCTATAAAAATGGACGTTGGGTCAGCAACGACGGCTTAGACTTCTGGCAAGCTCTAACCGAAGCGCTTGCTAAACATGGTGAGCAGGTGCAGCTCGGTTAATGAATCACCTGACCTCATCCGAACCCATGAAAAGTGCGGTGGATTTTCTCGATAAATCGTCGGCAAAATCCACCGCACTTTATGCGACGGCAAAGAATGTGTTGCATTCGGTGTTCGGCTATCAAGCGTTTCGCAAAGGGCAAGAGGAAATTATCCAGGCGGCGCTAAATGGGCAAGACTGCTTGGTCATTATGGCGACGGGTACGGGAAAATCCTTGTGCTATCAAATTCCTGCGTTGTGTTTTGACGGGATGACTTTGGTGGTGTCGCCATTGATTTCACTAATGAAAGACCAAGTGGATCAGCTACGCGCCAGTGGCGTAGAAGCGGATTATTTAAACTCCTCGCAAACCTTTGAAGAGCAACAACAGGTGCAAAATAGGGCGATTTCCGGGCAGTTAAAATTGTTGTATTTGTCCCCGGAAAAAGTCATGACCAACAGTTTTTTCCAATTTATTTCCTTATGTCAGGTGAGCTTTATCGCCATTGATGAGGCGCACTGCATTTCCCAATGGGGACACGATTTTCGCCCTGAATATACCCAACTCGGTGGCTTAAAAGGCAGTTTCCCGAATGTGCCGATTATGGCTTTGACAGCCACGGCAGATCCCACAACGCAACAAGATATTCTGCAAAATCTCCGGCTAAATCGACCGCACTTTCATGTGGGCAGTTTCGATCGTCCGAATATTCGTTACACCTTGGTAGAAAAATTTAAGCCGATGGAGCAGCTGTGTCGTTTCGTTGTGGCACAAAAAGGAAAAAGTGGCATTGTTTATTGCAACAGCCGCAACAAAGTGGAGCGCATTGCGGAAACGTTGTGTAACAAAGGCGTGCGGGCGGCAGCGTATCATGCTGGCATGGAAAATAGCTTGCGGGAAAAGGTACAACGGGATTTTCAGCGGGATAACATTCAAGTGGTGGTGGCGACGATCGCCTTCGGTATGGGGATTAATAAATCCAACGTGCGCTTTGTGGCACATTTTGATTTGCCGCGTAGCATTGAATCCTACTATCAAGAAACCGGCCGTGCAGGGCGTGACGATTTGCCGGCTGAGGCGGTGTTGTTTTACGATCCGGCGGATTATGTGTGGTTGAACAAAATGCTCATGGAAAAGCCGGAAACGCCACAACGCCAAATCGAACAGCATAAATTGCAAGCCATCGGTGAATTTGCCGAGAGCCAAACCTGTCGCCGTTTGGTCTTATTGAATTATTTTGGCGAACATCGTCAAACCGCCTGTCAAAATTGCGATATTTGTCTTGATCCGCCGAAAAAATACGATGGGTTGTTGGACGCGCAAAAAATCATGTCGGCAATTTATCGCACCGGTCAATCTTATGGCGCCCATTATGTCATTGCCGTCTTGCGTGGCATGAATAACCAGAAAATTCGTGACCAGCAGCACGACCAACTGAGTGTGTATGGCATCGGCAAAGAACACAGCACGGAATACTGGCAGTCCGTGTTGCGTCAACTCATTCATTTGGGCTTGGTGCGTCAAATGATCGGTGAATATGGCAATACGTTACAGCTCACAGAAAACGCCAAGCCGATTTTGCGGGGAGAGATGCCGTTGGAATTGGCAACGCCACGTCTATCGTCTATCGTCACTACGGCCATGATGCACAAAAGTGCGGTCGGTTCTTACGACAAAGATTTATTTGCACGTTTGCGCTTCCTGCGTAAGCAAATTGCCGATAAGGAAAATATTCCGCCATATATCGTGTTTAACGATGCGACTTTGCAAGAAATGGCGCAATACCAACCGGTCAGCAATATTGAAATGTTGCAAATTAACGGTGTCGGTACGATTAAATTGGAGCGTTTCGGACAAGCGTTTCTGTCTTTAATCCGCGAACATAAAAATGCCCGCGCAACCGAATAAGTCTAAGTACCGTTTAAGTGCAGTTATGTTTAGCTAATTGCGCAAAATTTTGCTATAATCCCGCCCAATTTTTTACGAATTACACAGAGAAGAATTATGTCAACAACTACTCCAGAAACTTATGGTGCAAACAGTATTAAAGTGCTGAAAGGGCTTGATGCGGTGCGTAAACGTCCCGGTATGTATATCGGTGACACAGACGATGGAACAGGTTTACACCATATGGTTTTCGAGGTCGTGGATAACGCTATTGACGAAGCCTTGGCTGGGTATTGTGATGACATCGTGGTGACTATTCATTCCGATAATTCTGTTTCCGTACAGGATGACGGGCGCGGTATTCCGGTAGATATTCACCCGGAAGAAGGTGTTTCTGCCGCAGAAGTGATCATGACGGTTTTGCATGCGGGCGGTAAATTTGACGATAACTCCTATAAAGTCTCCGGCGGTTTGCACGGTGTGGGGGTATCCGTGGTAAACGCGTTGTCCGACAAGTTACAGCTCACCATTCGCCGTCAAGGCAAGGTGCATGAGCAATTTTACAGCCTCGGCGATCCACAAGCACCTCTAGCCGTTATCGGCGAAACCACCCAAACCGGTACCACCGTGCGTTTCTGGCCAAGCCCGACTATCTTCACTAATATTGAATTTGAATACGATATTTTAGCCAAGCGTTTAAGAGAGTTATCTTTCTTAAACTCCGGCGTTTCTATTCGTTTAATTGACGAACGTACCGACAAACAAGACCATTTCCACTACGAAGGTGGTATTCAAGCGTTCGTGGAATATATCAATCGTGGTAAAACGCCAATCCACCCGAAACCGTTCTATTTCTCTGCAGAAAAAGACGGCATTGGCGTGGAAATTGCGTTGCAATGGAACGATGGTTATGCAGAAAACATTTACTGCTTTACCAACAACATTCCACAACGCGATGGTGGTACGCACTTGGCAGGTTTCCGCGGGGCGATGACCCGTACGTTGAATAACTACATGGAAAACGAAGGCTACACCAAGAAATCCAAAGTGGCGACTTCCGGTGATGATGCTCGTGAAGGCTTGGTAGCTGTGATTTCCGTGAAAGTACCGGATCCGAAATTCTCTTCTCAAACCAAAGACAAATTGGTTTCCTCCGAAGTAAAAAGTTCGGTGGAATCTTTGATGAACGAGTATTTGCAAACCTATTTGTTGGAAAATCCAAACGATGTAAAAATCATCGTGACCAAAATTATTGATGCGGCACGTGCCCGTGAAGCGGCACGTAAAGCGCGCGAAATGACTCGTCGTAAAGGCGCACTAGACTTGGGTGGCTTGCCGGGTAAATTAGCGGATTGTCAGGAGCGTGATCCGGCATTATCCGAACTTTATATCGTAGAGGGTGACTCTGCGGGCGGTTCGGCAAAACAAGGGCGTAATCGTAAAAACCAAGCAATTTTGCCGTTAAAAGGGAAAATCCTGAATGTGGAAAAAGCCCGCTTTGACAAAATGTTATCTTCTGCGGAAGTGGGGACATTGATTACGGCGCTAGGTTGCGGTATCGGTCGTGACGAATATAACCCGGATAAATTGCGTTATCACAGCATTATTATCATGACCGATGCGGACGTAGACGGCTCGCACATTCGTACGTTGTTATTGACCTTCTTCTATCGTCAAATGCCGGAACTGATTGAACGCGGTTATGTGTATATTGCCCAACCACCGCTTTATAAAGTGAAAAAAGGCAAACAAGAGCAATACATTAAAGACGATGAAGCCATGGCGGAATTTGAATTGGCGATTGCATTGGAAAATGCGGCGCTTTATGTGAATGAGAATGCGCCGGGTATGCAGGGTGTGGCGTTACAAAATCTCGCTTCCGAATATCTTGCAGTACAAAAAATGACGACCCGCTTGAGTCGTTATTATCCGGAAAGCGTGTTGAAAGAATTGATTTATCAACCGGCGTTGACCACAGCGTTAATGCAACAGGAAAGTGCGGTCAATTCTTGGGCTGATTCTTTGGTTGCTTCTTTAAATGGAAAAGAAACTGACGGCAGACATTATAGCTATCGTTTGCAATTCAATGCTGAACGAAACTTGTATGAAGTGGTATTAACGGTAAGAACGCACGGGATTGATACGGATTATTTCTTAAACTTCCAGTTTGTAACCGGTAATGAATATGCGCGTTTAATTGCATTGGGTGAAAAATTGGTCGGCTTATTAGAAGAAAATGCTTATGTTATGCGTGGTGAACGTAAAGTTGCAGTAACTTCTTTTGAGCAAGCGATTGAATGGTTAATGAAAGAATCTCGCCGTGGTTTGATGATTCAACGCTATAAAGGGTTAGGTGAAATGAACCCGGAACAGCTTTGGGAAACAACAATGGATCCAAACACTCGCCGTATGTTGAAAGTGTCTATCAAAGATGCGGTGGCTGCAGATCAGTTATTCACCACCTTAATGGGGGATGAAGTAGAGCCTCGTCGCGAATTCATTGAAAGTAACGCATTAAGAGCAAATCTGGATATTTAACATTCACTTAAAAAAAGCACCGCACTTTGAATAAAAAGTGCGGTGCTTTTTTGTTATTTTCTTAAGGTGACCAATTCGACTTCATGGTTTGCGCCTTTCTTTAGAATTAAATCGGCACGTTCTCGCGTAGGTAGAATATTTTCTTTCAGGTTCAATCCGTTAATTTCATCCCAAATTTTTCCCGCCGTGGTAACTGCTTCTTGTTCAGAGAGATTGGCATAATGTTTGAAATATGAGTTCGGATCGGTAAAAGCACTTTGGCGGAATTTCAGAAAGCGGTGAATATACCATTCTTTTAATAAGTCTTCTTCCGCATCAACATAAATAGAGAAATCGACAAAATCAGAAACAAACAGCTCATTGGCTTGATTTCTGTTAGGTTGTAAGACGTTTAACCCTTCTAAAATTAGAATGTCAGGTTGATCGATGACATTAAATTGATCAGGAATAATGTCATAGGTTAGATGAGAATAAATTGGCGCAGTAACATTTGGCTTACCGGATTTTATATCTGCTAAAAAACGAATCAGTTGTGGCGTATTGTAAGAAATTGGAAAGCCTTTTTTATGCAATAAATTGTGTTCCTGAAGATATGCTAACGGGTGTAGGAAGCCATCTGTCGTAATCAAATCGACTTTACGTTGTTTTGGCCAATGGCTTAAGAGCGATTGCAGAATCCGGGCAGAAGTACTTTTTCCTACTGCTACACTGCCAGCAATACTAATAATGTAGGGCACGTTTGTGCTTTTCTCTCCAAGAAAACGGCGCAACACATTTTGGCGACGAATATTTTCATCTATATAGTAGTTAATCAAACGGACTAACGGTAAATAGATAGTACGAACTTCGTCAATGGAAAGCTCTTCATTTATTCCAAGCAGAGGTTTGAGATCCTGTTCGGTTAATGTTAACGGTACTGATTTACGCAATTCCGCCCAACGTTGCCGATCAAATGATAAAAATGGCGTAAGTTGTTCCGACATAGAAGGAGAAACCGAAAAGTCCACGTGCTGAATTACTCTTTTTTAGCCAATGATAGGTTGCAAAATATACCTTATAAATAAGAGATTGAGCAGTAAAATTTTTGCATAATCAGCTAAATTCACCGACGTTAGAGGGTTTTTGCTTGATAATTAAACGAATAACCAAAAAAAACTTTATTTACTAAAAAAAAACTTGTCAGGCATAAAAAAATCCCTATAATACGCCTCACTTGTTTACGACGCCGACTTAGCTCAGTAGGTAGAGCAACTGACTTGTAATCAGTAGGTCATCAGTTCGATTCCGATAGTCGGCACCATTTCTCGTATTCAAGTTCCAACTTAGAGTGGAGGGATTCCCGAGCGGCCAAAGGGAGCAGACTGTAAATCTGCCGGCTCAGCCTTCGAAGGTTCGAATCCTTCTCCCTCCACCATTTCTAAGCGACCGATGGGACAGATGAATTAAGAACGGCGGGCATCGTATAATGGCTATTACCTTAGCCTTCCAAGCTAATGACGCGGGTTCGATTCCCGCTGCCCGCTCCAAGCGCTGATATAGCTCAGTTGGTAGAGCGCACCCTTGGTAAGGGTGAGGTCGGCAGTTCGAATCTGCCTATCAGCACCACTTCTTAATAATCTCTCCATTACAAATTTTAATACTTTGGTTAGTCTGGTAAATTGAACCATCGATAACCGTGTTTGTTTAGAGGGACTCTCAA
>NZ_GL622200.1:1804740-1919335 GCF_000185305.1 Aggregatibacter segnis ATCC 33393 | reverse complement strand
CTTTAATGAAATAAAGTGCGGTCATTTTTTTCTATTATTTTTTATTTTCTAGCAAGTGGTGGAACGAAACAAATGCCCATATCCCAAGGTTGTTCGATCCATGTGTTTTGTGGGATATCAACTACATAATCATCAACTAATTCAGCGCCGGCTGGTTTTGCGAAAACAGTAACGAAATGAGCATTTGGGTACATCTCACGAATAGCGCGTGCAGTGTTTCCGGTATCTACTAAATCGTCAATGACGATAAATCCTTCTCCACCGTTTTCTAATTGAGCTGCATGTAAGACCTGCAATTCACCTTGTTTATCGTGGTTATAGCTAGCGATACAAATGGTTTCTACATGACGAATACCTAACTCACGGGCAAGTACTGCGCCAGGAAATAAACCGCCACGGCTGACTGCGACGATGCCCTTCCATTGGGAAGCTGGAAGTAAACGTTCGGATAATTTGCGTGCGTGCATATGGAACATATCCCACGTCACAACATATTTTTCACTCATAAACACACCTTTTAAAAATTTTACGGGCATCGCCCTGGAAATAAAAATTGCGTTAGGATAACCCGAAATGGCATTTTATGCTATTATTTTCCCTAATTTTTTAAGGAGGAACTATGTCAGAAATACAACAATTAAGTCCGAATTTATTATGGAAATGGTTTGATCAAATTTGTGCAATCCCACATCCATCCTACCAAGAAAATGAACTTGCGGAATTCATCATCAACTGGGCAAAAGGGAAAGGGTTTTACGCGGAACGTGATGATGTAGGCAATGTATTAATCCGTAAACCGGCAACAAAAGGCATGGAAAATCGTCAAAAAGTTGCTTTACAGGCGCATTTGGATATGGTGCCGCAAGCGAATGAAGGTAGCTCACATAATTTTGCCACCGATCCTATCCGTCCTTATATTGATGGTGAATGGGTGCGTGCTACAGACACGACCTTAGGGGCGGACAACGGTATTGGAATGGCATCGACGTTAGCCATTTTAGACAGTGATGATATTGCCCATCCCGATTTAGAAGTGTTACTCACCATGACAGAAGAACGTGGCATGGAAGGGGCTATCGGATTGCGTCCAAACTGGCTACAAAGCGACATTATGATTAACACCGACACAGAAGAAAACGCAGAAATTTATGTGGGTTGCGCCGGTGGCGAAAATGCGAATGTGACATTGCCGGTGGAATATCAAGACAATGCCTTCTCTCACAGCTATCAAATTATTCTTAAGGGGTTACGTGGCGGACATTCCGGTTGCGATATCCATACTGGACGTGCCAATGCGATTAAAGTGCTTGCGCGTTTCTTAGCAAAACTCACCCAACATCAACCGCACTTTGATTTCCTTTTAAGTGACATTCGCGGCGGTTCTATTCGTAACGCTATTCCGCGTGAAGCGTTTGCAACGTTGAACTTCAACGGTGACGTGGCTCAACTAAAAAGTGCGGTGGAAAATTTTGCTGTTTTATTAAAAGCTGAACTGGCACTAATTGAACCGAATCTTACGTTTGATTTGCAGCCTGTTGAGAAATCTGAGAAAACCTTTACTGTGGCTAGCACACAACGTGTGATTCATTTCTTGAACGTGCTACCGAATGGTGTGATTCGTAATAGCGATGTATTAGAAAACACCGTGGAAACATCCCTCAGTGTTGGCGTATTAAAAACAGAAGAGAATCAAATTAAAGCTACAATTTTAGTACGTTCACTTATTGATAGCGGCAAAGAATATGTTGCCGAGATGTTGACATCGCTTGCTTCATTAAGTGGTGCTTGTGCTGAATTCTCCGGCTCTTATCCGGGCTGGGAGCCACAGGCACATTCACCAATTGTTGATTTAACCCATAAAATCTATGCGGACGTCTTGGGCTATGAGCCAACAATCAAAGTGATTCACGCCGGTCTGGAATGTGGTTTACTGAAGAAAATCTATCCGAATATGGATATGGTATCCATCGGGCCAACAATCAAAAATGCGCACTCACCGGATGAGAAGGTTCATATTCCGGCGGTACAAATTTATTGGTCTTTGATCACGAAATTATTAGCAGAAATTCCGGTGAAATAACTTCGTTGGAAAAAGAAAAACCCGCTCTTGATGGAGCGGGTTTTCTCTTTTTATACGCTTCAAAAATGCATTAAAAACTGACCGCACTTTTTAATTTTTTCAGTGCGTTAGTTTCTAGCTGACGAACACGTTCTGCTGAGATGTTATATTTTGCAGCCAAGTCTTGTAAAGTTGCTTTGGTTTCATCCAACCAGCGGGCTTTGATAATGTCTTGGCTACGTGCATCAAGATTATTTAATGCCACCACAAGTTGATCAGTGGCTTGTGCTTCATAGTTTTCATTTTCTAACTCCGCGGCAAAATTGGAGCCTTTGTCTTCCAAGTACAACGCCGGTGCGTAGGTTTCTTCATCATGATCGTCTGTTGGCAAATCAAACGCCACATCAGCACCGGTCATGCGTGATTCCATTTCCACCACATCTTGTGGAGAAACGCCTAACTCATTTGCCACCATGTCCACTTCGTTTTCATTAAACCAACCTAAGCGTTGTTTGGTTTTGCGTAGATTAAAGAACAACTTACGTTGCGCTTTGGTCGTCGCAACTTTCACAATACGCCAATTACGCAAAACGTATTCGTGAATTTCTGCTTTGATCCAATGCACTGCGAAAGACACTAAGCGAACACCTACTTCCGGGTTAAAACGCTTAACTGCTTTCATTAAACCGATATTGCCCTCTTGAATTAAATCCGCTTGCGGCAAGCCATAACCGGAATAACCACGGGCAACATGGATAACGAAGCGCAAGTGAGATAACACGAGTTTTTTTGCTGCTTCAATATCTTCGTTGTAATACAAACGTTCCGCGAGTTCCTTTTCCTCTTCCGCCGTTAACATCGGGTATTCATTCGCTGCGCGAATATAGGCTTCTAAGCTTCCTTGGGGAACTAACATCATGGTTTGAGTTTCTTTATCCATCATCTTCCTTCTTAGTAAAGTCACCAGGCTTGATTGAGAGAGCCCAGTTATAACACAATTTATGAGAATTTCAATCGGTTTTAGCGATTGGAATTCGTCTTTTCATCGTTTATATGACCAATTTTTTGCCTGAAAGTTCGTTTATTTTACTAAAAAACGACCGCGCATCATGAGGTAAATTGTCCCTAAAATCAATAGTCCAATCATCGTCGAAGCAAACCAAAATAGGGATAGGCCAATAACGCTTAGGATAGGGTCTGATGTACCTTGATAAATATGTAATCCTACGTTTGCCATGGATGCTAGTCCAAACGAGAATGCCCAAAATGAAACCATGAAACCATTTTGGAATAGCCAAGGCAATAAACGGATTAAGAATAACAGTTGCAATACACCATAACCGACGAACAGCTTCACCAATAAATCCACCTCACCACCATTTAACGTTAAGTAAGTGGAACAACCCACAAATGCCGGTGCAAGTTGAATACCTATCGCTGGACGTACGGCAGGTGCAACGGGTTCTAAATTGCGTAAGCGATGCAAAATTGCCGGTTCAAGGCTTAGCCACGAAAACATGCCGGCACCAAAAAAGAGCATTCCCAACTCGCTATACCCCAAATAGCCTAATGCTGTGCCGCTGACAAAATTAGTTGCTACGGTTGGTAAATACATAATCGGTGTTGCGGCTTCTGCTTTGTGAATGCCGCGCCATAACCCAGCAACGCGGAAAGCGGCGAAACCTAACTGCCCTATGATCCCTAATGCGATTAATCCTATGGATAATGGGAAGGCATATGGCAAGACAGCCAAGCCAATTAAAATGGTGGTGATGGGAATTAAACTGATAAAACAGCCCAGAATTAAGTGATGTAATTCTTCTTTGGCTTGTTGAGGGAAACGTAACCATTTCACGCCATAAGCCACAATAAATATCAACCAAATGATAGTCGCTAAACCTAGCAAGGTTTCGCTAATAATCGAAGGTAGTCCTGCAGTATGCGTGCCATAACGCCAAGCCAAGCCTAACGCGGATAAGCCTAAAACAATACTGAAATAATTGACGGGAATAGGAAATGGTTTTTGCTGTTCCATTAGTGAGCCTCAATGTGATAACACAAGTCTTGTTCAATCACGCGCAGTAATAAATCAATATTCGGGTGTTTACCTGGAAACTGACGGGCATCTTCCGTATGCTCAGCGAAGAGTTGCAAGCCTTTCTGTGCAGAAGTGCGGTCTAATTTCCCGTTAAATTCCTCTGCCAGTGCGTTATACACCCGTAATGAACCTAATTTTCCAGGCGCAGCCGGAATTTGATGAATCTGTTTACCGTTTTCTAAAATGTTGATTTCACTCAGATGTTCAATTGTCGGTAATGCGACTAAAATTTCGTTAAATGTCATGGTGTTCCTGTAATTAACTGATGGTTTGTTGACTATCCACTTCACCGTACTTACCGATAAAACGTACTTCCGGTTGTAATTGAATATCGAAGCGAAGTGCTACCAGATGATAAATGTGATGTGCCAATTCAACGATATCAGATGCGGTGGCATTGCCTTTGTTTATAAGAACCAAGGCTTGCTGTTGATGTACCGCTGCGCCGCCGATTTGGTAGCCTTTTAAGTTGCATTGGTCAATAAGCCAACCTGCGGCTAATTTTATGCTGCCGTCTGCTTGTGGGAAATGCGGAATCGTCGCGTATTCTTGTTGTAGACGCTCAAATTGTTGGGCGGAAACAACAGGGTTTTTGAAGAAACTGCCTACATTACCAAATTGTTTCGGATCGGGTAATTTACTTTGGCGAACGGCACAAATTTCTGAAAAAATGTCCGCAGAACTGACCGCACTTTTATCTAGGTTTGCCAAGTTGCCATATTTCAATACCGGTTTCCAATCTTTTGCCAGTTTTAATCCGACGGCTGTCACCACATAACCTTTTACATATTTATGTTTGAATACACTTTCCCGATAACCAAACTCGCATTCGATATTGGTTAAACGGAATTGCTCGCCGGAGGCTAAGTTTAATACCTCTACATAGTCGCACACATCTTTAAATTCAACGCCGTAGGCACCGATATTTTGGATGGGAGCGGAACCAGCGCAACCTGGGATTAAGGCGAGATTTTCCAAGCCGTAAATGCCTTGTTCGATGCTCCATTGCACCAAATTATGCCATACTTCGCCACCATTAACGTGCAGATAATGGAAATGCTGGTCTTCTTTGTGTTGAATGCCGAGCAGGCAGTTAATGAGCACAGCACCGGCAAAATCCTCAATAAATAACACATTGCTACCTTGCCCCAAAAACAACACGGGCAGATTTTCTTGTTGGCACTCGTCCCATACCTGTTTCAGTTGAGGAATGGAGGCAATTTTAATGATTTTTTCGGCATGCGCCGGAATAGCAAAGGTATGAAACGATTGTAAATTCTGCATAATTTCCTCTGAATTAAGATGATGTGTGCGCCAACGTAACTTTTACTTCTGTGCCGCCACTTGCTTGATTAGTAATGGTGAGCTTGGCGTTGAGTTGTGCGCTACGCTCGTGCATGATGTTAAGTCCGTAATGTCCATCCGGTTCTTCTAAACTTGGAATACCAATGCCGTTATCACGCACAATGAGTTCTTGTTCGCCATCTTCGTTGGTACGAGCGATGACTTCAATGAGCGTGGCTTGTGAGTGTTTAATGGCATTGAGTACAGCCTCGCGTACGATTTGCAAGGCGTTGACTAATTGTTGTGCATTAAAACTTTGCGATGGTAGGGAACAATCTACGCTCATTTGAATGTCTGTTTGATTGCGTAAGGAATCAATCACTTGTTCTAGCGCGAGTTTCAAATTGGCTTCCTGAATGGTTAAACGGAAAGTGGCTAACAGTTCGCGTAACTGGCTGTAACCGTCACTCAAGGCTTGTTCAAACTGTTTAATGATCATCAAACTTTTGTGTTTAGAATCTGGTTCGTCTTTATTTAAGTTATGCTTAAGTAGAGTCAGTTGAATTTGTAAAAATGCCAAAACTTGCGCCAACGAATCATGTAATTCACGCGCAATAATAGAACGTTCCTCCATGAGTAATAGCTGTTCTTGTTGACGTTGTGTGCGCTGGAAATATAAGGAGCGGCTTAGCATTTGCGCTAAGTTTTGCATGGTGCGTAAATCAGGGCAAGGAAGCCCTGCTTGCCAATACAACACCGCTAAGGTTTCCCCTTCAATGGTCACTTCTGTTTGTTGTAATTCCAAGTCGTCATTTTTCTCACCTAAGCAAATGTGCCAATGTGCCATATCCAATACATCTAGCTCCAGATAGCGCAAGTGTTCGCTGAGCATGATGTTTTGTAAGACTAATTGCAAAATTTTACTGTCAATTTTATTGGTTGTGACAAGTTGTGAACAGTGATACAGCGTGCTTAAAGAGTGGTTAGTTTGTTGTAATTTTTGGGTTTTTTCATTTACCGTCGCCTCCAAGCTGGAATATAACTTGCTTAAATCCGAGGCCATTTTGGTAAACGTGCGTGCCAAATGGCCTAACTCATCTTCTTTCTTAAGATCTAGCGGAATATGATTGAATTGCCCCATTTGAACTTGAATACTGGCGCGCGTCAGTTGCTCCAATGGTGTCACGACGGCTTTGCGAGTATACCAATTTACATAAGACACCATGGCGACGATGAGTAGCATCGAAAAAATAATGACGCATAATGCCCAAATCCATCTTTCTTCCGCTGAATGTTGTAAGGCGAACACGAACCGATCCACTTGCGCCACATAATTAGCAATATTTTGTTGATACTCAGAAAAGTTGCCTTCTCGTGCAAGACATTCCATGCCTTCCCAGCGTTTAATCAAATTGCGATAGGCATCTTTTACTTCTTGTGAGGCGAAAGGATGATAATTAATTTCTATCAGGGATTTTGAATGCAAACTGACGCGATATTGACGTAGGCTTGTTTCCACCATTTGGGGATTATGTTCGATTTCATAGAGTAAGCGGTAACTCTGCATCCGTAATGAACCAGACACATTAATTGCTTCTGCATAGGAACGATTACCTTCCATTAGTGTTAAACTAAATGCGCTGATAATGCCAACAAAGATAATAATTACGATGAGATAGTTGGCTATGCGGGTAGAAACAGAATGCTTGATTTTCACAATAAAAAACCTTGGTGGAAAATGTGCCGCTAGTTTAACAAAAAGTGCGGTCTCTTTTATAAGAGTTTTTTAGGGAGAATGAGAGCAAACCAATAATAGAGTTTGATCTAAAACAAATTGAAGACAGAAGGTGAGGTAAATACTTATTTGTAGTTATGTTAATTGGCTGTGAAGGAATTAACATACAGGATCTAAAAATAGATTAATAGGTAAAGACGAATGACAACGCCTGATGTTTCACGGCGCCATTTTTTACGTGGTTCTTTCTTGTCATCGTTACAGACAGAACAACAAAAAGTCCAAGGTTTTAATGGTATTCGACCACCTTGGAGCAAAGATAACCAAGTATTTATTCAGCATTGCACCCGTTGTGACGACTGTATTGAAGTGTGTGAAACGCATATTTTGATTAAGGGTGAGGGCGGTTTTCCGCAAGTGCAATTTAGCCAAGGCGAATGTACTTTTTGCCATAAATGCGTGGATGTTTGCAAACAACCGATTTTCCGTTTAATAGAAGAGAAACCTTGGGAACATAAGGTAGAAATCACCTCTTTATGCTTAACGCAACAGAAAATCGAGTGTCGTAGCTGTCAAGATAACTGTCCGGTAAATGCCATTCGATTCCGCTTACAAATAGGTGGTGTGGCACAGCCGATGGTAAACGTGGATAACTGTAATGGGTGTGGCGCCTGTTTAAACAGTTGTCCGGTGAATGCAATAAAAATTACATATCCTAACAACGATGAATGAAACTGAAGTTTTAACCATGGAAGAAGCGAAAGACTGGCACGTCGTCGGTTTGGTGGTGCAAGGAAAACCCCAAAAAATACCCGCGATTCGTACCGCACTTTTAGCGATTCCAAACACAGAAGTGCCAACCTTTGACGAAAAGATTGGTAAGATTGTTGCTGTTATGCAATCTCACGATCAGCATATCTTGCTTAACAACATGGAATCTGTGAAAGATATTGACGGTGTTATTACCGTTTCGCTGATTTATCATCAACAGGATGAACAGCCTGAATAACTCAAAAATCATATAGTGGGGGGAAAACACTATGAATTTAAGTCGTAGAGACTTTATGAAAGCCAATGCTGCTGTTGCTGCAGCTACGGCTGCCGGATTAACTATTCCGGTAAAAAATGTAGAAGCCGCTGAATCCGAAATTAAATGGGATAAAGCCGTTTGTCGTTTCTGTGGTACCGGTTGTGCCGTATTGGTAGGAACCAAAGATGGTCGCGTTGTAGCATCACAAGGTGACCCGGATGCAGAAGTAAACCGTGGTTTAAACTGTATTAAAGGTTATTTCTTACCGAAAATCATGTACGGTAAAGACCGTTTAACCCAGCCGATGCTACGTATGAAAGACGGCAAATACGATAAAAACGGTGATTTTACGCCAGTTAGCTGGGATGTCGCATTTAAAACCATGGCAGAAAAATTCAAAGCTGCTGTGAAAGAATTAGGGCCAAACGGTGTGGGTATGTTCAGTTCCGGTCAAAGCACCATCTTTGAAGGTTATGCTAAAGCTAAACTTTGGAAAGCCGGTTTCCGTTCTAATAATATCGACCCGAATGCGCGCCACTGTATGGCATCCGCAGCAGTAGCCTTTCTGCGTACTTTCGGTATGGATGAACCGATGGGTTGTTATAATGATATTGAGAATGCTGAAGCTTTCGTGCTTTGGGGTTCCAATATGGCGGAAATGCACCCAATTTTGTGGTCTCGTATTACCGACCGTCGCTTATCCAACCCAGATGTGAAAGTCGCCGTACTTTCAACCTATGAACATCGTAGTTTCGAGTTGGCTGACTATAGTCTAGTCTTTAAGCCACATACTGACTTAGTGATTTTAAACTACATTATCAATTACTTAATTCAAAACGATGCGATTAACTGGGATTTCGTCAATAAACACACCAAATTCAAACGTGGTGAAACCGATATCGGTTACGGCTTGCGTGATAATCACCCATTGCAAAAAGCGGCAAAAAATCCGAACAGCGGCAAAATGTATGACAGTAACTTTGAGGAATTAAAAGCCCTAGTTGCTGAATACACCTTAGATAAAGCCCACGAAATGTCCGGCGTACCAAAAGATGTGTTGGAAAACTTGGCGAAATTATATGCTGATCCAAAACGTAAAGTGGTTTCTTATTGGACCATGGGTTTCAACCAACACACTCGCGGTGTGTGGGCAAACCACTTAATCTATAACATCCATCTATTAACCGGAAAAATTTCTATTCCGGGTTGTGGTCCGTTCTCCTTAACCGGTCAACCGTCTGCGTGTGGTACAGCCCGTGAAGTAGGTACCTTTATTAACCGCTTGCCGGCAGACTTAGTGGTTACCAATCCAAAACACCGTGAAATTGCAGAAAAAATCTGGAAATTACCTGCAGGACTTATTACGGATGTATTAGGTTTCCATGCTGTTGCTCAAAGCCGTGCATTAAAAGACGGTAAAATGCGTGTGTTATGGCAAATGTGTACCAACAATATGCAAGGCGGTCCAAATATTAATGAAGAAACTTTCCCGGGCTGGCGTAATCCGGACAACTTTATCGTGGTGTCCGACCCATACCCAACTGTTTCCTGTTTAGCCGCAGACTTAATGCTTCCAACAGCAATGTGGGTAGAAAAAGAAGGTGCTTATGGTAACGCAGAGCGTCGTACTCAATTCTGGCGTCAACAAGTCAAAGCACCGGGTGAAGCGAAGTCTGACGTATGGCAATTAGTGGAGTTCTCTAAATATTTCACCACCGATGAAATGTGGCCGGCAGAAATTCTAGAGAAAAATCCGGAGTACAAAGGCAAAACCTTATATGAAGTGTTGTACCGCAATGGTCAAGTGGATAAATTCCCACTAAGCGAGCTTGCAGAAGGCCAATTAAATGATGAGTCTTACCACTTCGGTTTCTATTTACATAAAGGCTTGTTTGAAGAATACGCATCATTCGGTCGTGGTCATGGTCATGACTTAGCGCCGTTCGATATGTATCACAAGGCACGTGGTTTGCGTTGGCCTGTTGTGGACGGTAAAGAAACCTTATGGCGTTACCGTGAAGGCTTTGACCCGTATGTGAAAGAAGGTGAAGGCGTGGCGTTCTACGGTTACCCGGATAAAAAAGCGATTATTCTTGCTGTGCCTTATGAACCACCTGCAGAGTCACCGGATGCTGAATACGATTTATGGTTATGTACCGGCCGTGTGTTAGAACATTGGCATACAGGTACCATGACCCGCCGTGTACCGGAATTGCACCGTTCTTTCCCGAACAACGTTGTTTGGATGCACCCGAACGATGCACAAAAACGCGGGTTGCGTCATGGCGATAAGATTAAGATCGCTTCACGTCGTGGCGAAATGATTTCTTATTTAGATACTCGTGGTCGTAATAAAGTACCGGAAGGTTTGGTTTATACCACTTTCTTTGATGCAGGACAGTTAGCCAATAAATTAACATTGGATGCAACTGACCCGATTTCCAAAGAAACCGACTTCAAGAAATGTGCGGTAAAAGTGGAAAAAGCTTAAAAAATAATGGGAAAACAGACCGCACTTTATGGTGCGGTCATTAAGACAATGAAAAAACCAACAGTAACACCTGATCGCCGAAAATTCCTCAAAGAAGCAACCCGTACTGCGGGCGGTTTAGTTGGGCTCGGCCTTTTATTAGGTTTACAACAAAAACAAAGCTTAGCCCGTGAAGGTGTGGCGTTACGTCCACCGTTTGCTATTGAGGATGACGAGAAGTTTGCAGCCGCCTGTATTCGTTGTGGTCAATGTGTGCAAGCTTGCCCATATGATATGTTGCATTTGGCATCCTTACTTTCTCCAATGGAAGCCGGTACGCCATACTTTATTGCGCGAGATAAACCTTGTGAAATGTGTCCCGATATTCCTTGCGCTCACGCTTGTCCAAGTGGTGCGTTAGATCGCTATGCACAGGATATTAACGAATCCCGTATGGGGCTTGCTGTATTGCTAGACCACGAAACCTGCCTTAACTGGCAAGGTTTGCGTTGTGATGTATGTTATCGTGTTTGTCCTTTAATCGACAAAGCGATTACATTAGAAAGCCATCGTAACGAGCGTACCGGTAAACACGCCGTGTTTATTCCGACCGTTCATTCTGATGCTTGTACCGGTTGTGGTAAATGTGAAAAAGCTTGCGTATTGGAAGAAGCGGCAATCAAAGTATTACCGATGTCTCTTGCTAAAGGTATGTTGGGTAAACATTATCGTTTAGGTTGGGAAGAAAAATCGAAAGCAGGACATTCTCTTGCACCGGACGATTTGATTTCTATGCCGACCCGATTACCGGACGGAATACCAACACCTGCGGGTGCTATTCCTGCAACAGGTGCTGAACAAATTCCAGAGCCTGTTTTGGCACCGGTATTAGGAGGTAAGTAATGGCTAATGCACCAAAGTTTGCTGGACGAGAAGCCAGAGAAAAACTGGGCTGGTGGTATGCTAATCGTTTCCTATTTTGGCGACGTGTAAGTCAGCTAAGCATTTTGTTGATGTTTTTAAGCGGACCTTATTTGGGTGTTTGGATTTTAAAAGGCAATTATAGCGGAAGTTTGCTTTTCGATGTTATTCCGTTTAGTGATCCGTTAATTACCTTAGAAAGTCTGGCTTCTGGCCATTTACCGGGTATTCTGACTCTCAGCGGTGCATTGATTATTTTTATAATCTATGCGTTGTTAGGTAGTAAGGTTTTCTGTGGCTGGGTTTGTCCGTTAAATGTCGTCACCGATTGTGCGGCTTGGATTCGCCGTAAGTTGGGTATTCGTCAAACGGCAAAAATTCCACGCAGTTTACGCTATGCTATCTTAGTCATGATTTTAGCCGGTAGTGCGGTAAGCGGTTTGTTACTATGGGAATGGGTGAACCCCGTTGCTGCATTAGGAAGGGCTTTAATTTATAGCTTTGGTGCAACAGCGTGGTTAATCTTAGTTGTTTTCTTCTTTGATTTATTCATTGTCGAACACGGATGGTGCGGACACCTTTGCCCAATCGGCGCAACCTATGGTGTTATCGGTGCGAAAAGTCTGCTTCGGATCAAAGTAATTGACCGAGCAAGATGCGATAATTGCATGGATTGTTATAACGTTTGTCCGGAACCACAAGTGTTACGTTCTCCATTACACGGTAAAAATAACGAAAGCCTGCTTGTGCTTTCTCAAGATTGTATCAGTTGCGGACGTTGTATCGATGTTTGCGCTGAAAAAGTATTCACCTTTAGCCATAGGTTTAATAACGATATTCCTGTCGTCAATTTAAACCAATAAAAATAAAAAATTTCCATCATTCGGGGGAGTGATTAAAATGACTAGAAAAAACCTCTTTGCTTTTAGCGGTGCTGTATTCGCGGCATTGTTTGCGACTTCTGTCATGGCAGAACAATCAAACAGTGGTGCCGGAGACTTTTTCAATAATTCACCGGAAAGTGTTGCACCGGCATTCCACGATGCACCGAAACAAAGTGAATTACCTGCATTAAATTATGTTAACCAACCACCAATGGTGCCACATAGCGTAAAAAACTATCAAGTCACCAAAAATGTTAACCAATGTTTGAACTGTCACAGCGTTGAAGCCTCTCGTGTTACCGGGGCAACGCGTATCAGCCCGACACACTTTGCTGATCGCGATGGTAATATCGGCTCCAGTTCATCTCCTCGCCGTTATTTCTGTTTGCAATGTCACGTTTCTCAATCTGATGTTGAGCCAATCGTGCCAAATGAATTCAAACCAATGAAAGGTTACGGTAAGTAATTAAGGGGCGATTATGTCAGATAAAAAAGCAAATATTCTCATTCGGCTTTGGCGCTGGTTTAGATCACCTAGCCGTATAGCGGTTGGTACGATTATCGTTTTATCTTTTATCGGCGGTATTTTATCCTGGGTCGGCTTTAATTACAGTTTGGAACAAACCAACACGGAACAATTCTGTTCAGGTTGCCATACAAATGACGCTTATCCGGAATATTTACACAGCGTACACTATCAAACGCGTACCGGTGTAGGGGCGAGCTGCCCGGATTGTCACGTACCACATGAGTTTGGCCCGAAAATGTGGCGTAAAATGGTGGCGGCAAAAGAAGTGTATGCCCATTACATGGGTTGGACCGATACTATTGAGAAATTCAACGCTCGTCGTCCGCACATGGCGGAAAATGAATGGGCGCGTATGAAAGCTAATGATTCTAAAGAATGTCGTAACTGCCATAAAATGGATCGCATGGATTTCTCTCAACAAAAAACGGTGGCGCAAAAAATGCATAAATTTGCTCAAGAAAACGGCAAAACCTGTATTGACTGCCATAAAGGTATTGCACACAACTTACCGGATATGAGTAAAGTTGCTCCGGGTTGGTTGCAAGGTGCTGAGGTTGAGCCGGCTGAGTCAAAAGACAAAAAATAAACCGGTTCAAAAACGTTGAGTTTTTTGACCGCACTTTAAAGTAAAAATAGGCACCTTGAAGGTGCCTATTTTGATCTCCCCTAAATCTATTTTACCTTCTGTGTAAACGCCTTATCACTTAATATACGCAATGGTTGCATATCGCTATTACCGACAATCACACGGGTTGGATCAGAACGCAGACAGCTGCCGGCATAATGTCCACCTACGGTGAAAGTACACACCTGTACATACTGCTCTTCGACTTTAGGCAAGCACCATAACTGTTGATAAATGTTCTCTTGTTTACCAAAACGCCCATTTGTACTGTCTAGCACGCTTTTACATTCACCAATCAGTTTCACATTATCACCACGTCTCCCGGCAATTGGTTTTTGTGCATAACCGTTGGCAATTAATGCTGGCGTGAGCTCAAACCCTGCCTCCAACAAA
The DNA here is from genome assembly GCF_000185305.1 of Aggregatibacter segnis ATCC 33393. GTDB lineage: Bacteria > Pseudomonadota > Gammaproteobacteria > Enterobacterales > Pasteurellaceae > Aggregatibacter > Aggregatibacter segnis. The sequence goes on along the minus strand of NZ_GL622200.1, from coordinate 1,905,307 downwards.
TAACGATGATTGGGAAACAATGACCACAACACCGGTAAAATAGCTTTGTTACTTGGAATAGCCGTCCACAAGGGTTCATAAACCAATACTTCTGGGCGAAGTAATACATCAATTAACCGCACTTTATCTTCCGGATAACCGGTACGAATCGGTGGGGCAACCTCGCGGCCCGTGGCATCCTCGCGTAATTGTTCCAACACGGTTTCCCACGCCCAGGTTTTCCATACGCTTTGGACTCGCTGATTTTCATCATCTAATAACTGCCCACGAATATCCCAATGTAGCCCTTCTGTGCCGTGAATAATCTTTGTGTTAAAACCGGCTTGGATTAGTGCATCACGCATAAATAGGGCATGGTAATCTTCTTCGGCATCGTAGTCCTGCATAATATGTACGAGTGGTGTAGCACGGCTGTGTTTCCAACTGTCCGCCAACGCATTACGTAATCCTTCGCTCGGGTCATGCCCTGCTGTGATGCCAGCTTGTTTTGCCCATTGTGGCAAAATTGCGCCTGCTTCAGCATGACAAGATGCGGAATCGGCATTGTATTCATACACCTTCAAACCACGCTCATCGAGACAGAAATCTAACCGCCCAGTGATGGTTTGATAACGACGATTTTGCCAAGATAATCGCAGGCGAGGCCAAAGCAGTTTTGGGATATTGAAATATTGCAATAAGTTATCGTCTTTAAGCACTTTGTCGGTGGCGTGTAAATACATGAGGTGTAATTCATTCGTGGCGCGAATCAATTCATGCTGTGCACTTTCTGAAAGCACAAAATAACGATATTGATCACCATGATTCACAATATGCCCTTGCATTGCTTTAACGTAAGCTGCCTCTAGTGGTTTTGTTTGATCAAGCCAGTTTGCTGAAAACTGTCCTTGGTTCTCAATGTGTTCTGCATAAATGTTGAGTTTATTCGGCTCCGGCATAGGTTGTGGTAGGCTGAATTCCTCGTTGTCCGTTTGAATCATCCAACCGAGGATTTCTGTATCATCAAAGGTATCATGTAAGCGATAGCCATCCTCTGTAATCGTCATCGGCAATTCACGGGTCCATTGTTGACCACTCGGCAGGCGGGAATGAATCACATTTTGTTCCGCGATGCGTACTTTATCTGTCAGCACTTCGGTGATAATCGCCACATGGCCGGTATGTTTGAACTCGCCACCTTCCTGCCAGATCAGCAATGCACCACATTCTGGCGCTCGCTTTCCGCCATTGGCAAAGGCTTGTAGTGGTAACAACGCGTCATTAACCACTTGGCGTAGAAAACGCAAAGAAAAAATTTCGTACGCCATGCCAACATCGGTGAAGACCATGCCGTAATTGAGATAAAGATAGCGACGGGCGAATTCCACACATTGCCACTTATAGCCCATGTATTCGCCACCCAGGTAGCTACGAAAAGCGGTGTCGTCAGGGTATTCCTGCGCATCTGCTGTGTTGTAATCTGAAGAGTAAATGGCAACGCCGCCGGGTGCATAACCCAATAAGCTGCCGAAGGGATCATGTGTTGCGATATTAGGAGAACGATCCGGCATAACAACTCCGAAAGAGTAAATTAAAACCGTAGTATAGATCTTTTATTTTTTGCCCCCCAACGAATTTATCAAAAAAAAATCACCGCACTTTGGCGGTGATTTAACTATTTATTCAGTAATGCGGTGAGTTTTTCAAATACGCTTTGTGGTGTAATATCGATCAAACTTTGATGATATCCTTCCGCGCTGTCGGTGCTTTTACGCACTTTAATCAAATCGCCTTCAATTAAACGGATGATTTCCGCTTTATCTGACAGTGGTGGCGTATACGTTGGGCTGGTTGGGCCGTAAAGCGCCACCAATGGGCGATCTGTAGCTGCCGCGATGTGCATTAAACCACTGTCGTTACTCACGATCGCCGTGCAGTGAGCAATTAAATCCACAGCCTGATTCAGATTAGTTTGTCCCGCTAAATTTAAACAAAACGGTTGCAACTCGGCAGGCAATGCATTGCGAATTTGTTCGCCGGCTTCTACGTCTTTCGGGGAGCCAAACAATTCCACGGCATAGCCTTTTTCAATCAGCATTTCCGCTAATTTCGCGTAATGATAATGCGGCCAACGTTTTGCCGGGCCAAATTCGGCCCCCGGACAAAAACCAATAATCGGGCGATTGCCTAAAAGTGCGGTCTGGTTTTCAAATGTTTTTAAGGTTTCTGCCTGTTGTGTTGGCTCAACGGTTAAGTAAGGTTTTAAGACAGGAATATCTGCCGCTTTCGGCACCGCATTTTTTTCAAACGCCAATGCCACATAACGCTGCACCATCATTGGGTAATCCCGTTTGTTGTTACGTAAGTCATTGAGCAGAAAATAACGACTTTCCCCTTTCCAACCACGACGCACGGCAATTTTCGCAAATAAAGGGATAAACGCGGATTTTAAAGAGTTCGGCAAAACAATCGCCATGTCATACTGATGACGTAACGCTTTGCCTAAACGATAACGTTCACATAGCGCAAATTTGCCGTGTCCGAGCGGCATTTCAATGGCGTTACGCACTTCTGGCATGCGTGCCAGCAACGGCTTACACCAGTTCGGCGCCATCACATCAATTAGGCAAGTTGGATATTGCAGTTTAAGTTGTTGATATAAGCTGTGCGACATCATCATATCGCCGACCCAAGAGGGGCCGATAATTAGGATATTCATGTTTTGCCTTATGCTAAAAGTGCGGTTAAAAAACATAATGAATTTTAACCGCACTTTCTTTTTGTTTTGAATGGAGAGGTGTAATTATTTATTCAACCACGCCATATATTCCGCTACGCCTTCTGCCACGGTTTTAAACGGTTTATCGTAGCCGGTAGCACGGAGTTTGGTTAAATCCGCTTGCGTGTATTCTTGGTAGCGGGATTTTAAATGTTCCGGGAATGGAATGGTTTCCACTTCGCCTTTTCCGTGGAATTTAATCACCGCTTTTGCTACTTCAGCAAAAGATTCTGCGTTACCGGAGCCACAGTTGAAAATACCGGAAATGCCGTTTTGCCAGCACCAAATATTCACTGCGGCGACATCGCCCACATACACGAAATCACGGCGGAAGTGTTCGCTACCGGCGAAGAGTTTCGGATTTTCACCTTTGAGAATTTGATTATTTAAGTGGAACGCGACACTTGCCATAGAGCCTTTGTGGCCTTCACGTGGGCCGTACACGTTGAAATAACGGAAGCCGCACACCGGTGATTGCGCTTCAGGTAAAATCGCGCGCACATATTGGTCAAATAAGAATTTGGAATAGCCGTACACATTCAATGGGCCTTCAAATTCGCGTTCTTCGCGGAATTCGGTTTTGTCGCCGTAAGTGGCGGCACTGGACGCGTAGAGGAATGGAATTTGGCGATCTAAGCAGTAATGCAACAACTCTTTGGAATATTCGTAGTTGTTATGCATGATGTATTTGCCGTCCCATTCTGTGGTGGCAGAACATGCACCTTCATGGAAAACGGCATCGATGTCGCCTAAATCATCGCCGGCGATAATGGAGGCGATGAAATCTTCTTTGTCGCAATAATCAGCGATGTCTAAATCCACCAAATTAATGAACTTTGTGCCGTCTTTTAAGTTATCTACCACTAAAATGTCTTTACGACCCATGTCGTTTAATGCTTTGACGATATTGCTGCCAATAAAGCCTGCGCCACCGGTTACGATAATCATAGTTCTGTCCTCTTACTAGATATGAAAGTTGTCGCTCATTGTAATTGATTTGCTCACCAAGGTAAAAGTATTCGCAATCAAGTTAGGCTTGATTGTTCGCCGATTGATGCTGTTAGAAAAGCCAATATTCAAAAAATGTTGGTTTTTGTGTGATAGGTTTTAAATGTGTTTTTTCTTATAAAAACGTCGCTAAAAACAACCGCACTTTTAGTCCCCAATAACTTGTCCAACCGGTTGTCGCCAAATCCATTTTGCCGTGACGTAAAATGATAATGGAGGGAGTAACGCCCACATGCCATTGCGTTGCTAGTTCACCCTGAGGATCGTTAACCGTGGTGAAACCATATTGATGTTCCGTCAGGTAATTCGCTACATCTTGTGCAGAACCTGAACGCAATGCAACGGAAACCACAGGATAGTCTTCTTTTGCCAGATCATTAATTGCTGATGAGGTGTAACGACAGTAGCTACACCAGGTTCCCCAAAAGTAAAGTACCGTAGGCTTGTCTTGATCCAGTTGTGGCAGAAAAAACGGGTTGCCTTGTAAATCGTATAACGCCGTGGCGTTGAGATTATCCGGTACAGTCGGTTTGCGAATAAAATCCAAGATACTGCTCATGATCAGTAAAGTGAGCAATAAAGAAACCGTATTTTTCAATAATTTTTTGATATTAATCGATGTCATGGCGGTCTTTGGCTTCGTGTTTGGTGCCTTTAGCTAACATTCTGAGCTGTAAAATCAACCGCTCTTTTAACTGTTCCCGTTCTGTTTTACTCATGTCCAAGGCGTTGGCGCCGGCAGTAAAGACAATGGTTACCATGCCTTCCGCCTGCACGTAGGCAATGTATTGGGAATAGTTGTTTTTGTGAGCGATGTACTCTGCCAGTTCATCAATGAAATGTTTGATTTCACGGGCGGCTGCGGTACGGAAGGATTGGGATGTGCCGGAACTTTCGCGCAATAACAGGCGGAATACGTTTGGGCTGTTATTAATGAATTCAAAGAAGGTTTCCACCGAAATCACAATGACGCTGCCGCCGTTGGCGATGCGTTTACGTGCCTGTCTCATGAGTTGACGTAGGGTTAGCCCCGCTTCGTCAACCATGGTGAGACCTAATTCGTTCATATCGCGAAAATGTCGATAAAATGAGGTCGGTGCAATGCCGGCTTCGCGAGACACTTCCCGTAGGCTTAAATTGGAAAAACTTTTTTCCGCCGTCAGCTGGTTGAACGCGGCATCAATGAGAGCTCGACGGGTTTTTTCTTTTTGTTGTGCGCGAATACCGACCATGCTTTACTCCATTAATCTAAAAGCGGTTTAATTGATTTAGAAACCGCTTCGGCAATGCGTTCATAACGTACACGCAATGGGGAACCCGGACGGTAAACTAAAATGACATCACGCGCCGGCTGTGGTGTGTGGCATGGCAGGTATTTCACGCCGCCACGAGCGCCCTCACTAAGAACCGCAAGTTGCGGCATTAAAGTCATGCCGGCATTGGCCGCCACCATGTTACGCAAGGTTTCCAAACTGGTTGCTTGGTAATGTGAATTTTCTTTTGCACCGGCAGTGAAACAATAGCCAAGAGCTTGATTCCGCAAACAGTGTCCATCATCTAACATTAACATTTCACGATCTTTTAGCATGCTCATTGGAATGGTCTCTTCCTTCGCCCAAGGATGGGTTTCGGAAACGGCCAGTAGCATTTTTTCGTTAAATAGCGGCACTTCGATGAACGGTTCGGTTTCACGCACAGAGGCAACAATAGCGCAATCGAGTCGGCCGGTTTCTAATTGTTCCAATAATTGATGGGTTTGTGCTTCGTACAAGAATAACTCGAGTTCAGGGAAAGCCTGTTGTAGCGCCGGAACAATGTGCGGCATTAAATAAGGCCCGATGGTTGGAATGACGCCAACGTGCAATGGACCGGTCATTTCTTTGCCTTGGTTGCTTGCCATTTCTTTTAATAATTTCACTTCGCGTAGGATAGTTTTGGCTTGTTCAACCAACAATAAACCTGATTGAGTGAATAAAACTTTACGGCTGGTACGTTCCAATAAAATAATGCCGAGCTCGTCTTCTAATTTACGAATTTGACCGCTTAAGGTAGGTTGACTGACATGACAAGAATCTGCCGCACGACGAAAGTGCTTGTATTCAGCAAGAGCAACAAGGTATTCTAAATCGCGAATATTCATAGGTCCTCATTATAGAAAGTAACAATTAAAAGGATAGAATTAATTGATTGTGACTATATCATAATTTTACCTATAATTCATCGTCATTTAGAATCTGTTTAGGTTTTGTACAGCAGTTTCTAATCCGTTCCACATCATTAATAGGAGAAAAATCATGTCCAATATGGAAGGTAAAAAAGTTCCTCAAGTGACATTCCGCACTCGCCAAGGCGACCAATGGGTTGATGTAACTTCATCCGAATTATTTGATAACAAAACTGTTATCGTTTTCTCTCTACCGGGTGCATTTACCCCAACTTGTTCTTCTTCCCACTTACCACGTTACAACGAATTAGCACCAGTATTCAAAAAATACGGCGTTGATGACATTCTCGTGGTTTCTGTGAACGATACTTTCGTTATGAACGCATGGAAAGAAGACGAAAAAGCCGACAACATCACTTTCGTTCCGGACGGTAATGGTGAATTTACCGAAGGCATGGGTATGTTGGTAGGTAAAGAAGATTTAGGTTTCGGTAAACGTTCATGGCGTTATTCTATGCTCGTGAAAAACGGCGTAGTAGAAAAAATGTTCGTTGAACCAAATGAGCCGGGCGACCCGTTCAAAGTGTCCGATGCTGATACCATGTTGAAATACCTTGCACCACAACACCAAGTTCAAGAATCCATCGCGATCTTTACTAAACCTGGTTGCCCATACTGTGCAAAAGCAAAACAAATGTTACATGACAAAGGCTTAAGCTTTGAAGAAATCGTATTAGGTCATGATGCAACTATCGTGAGCGTGCGTGCGGTTTCCGGTCGTGCGACTGTGCCACAAGTCTTCATCGGTGGTAAACACATCGGTGGTAGCGATGATTTAGAAGCGTATTTCGCGAAATAATCAGCGTATAGACTGAATAAAAAAGGGCGTCATGTTGACGTCCTTTTTGTTTTTTAGTTAATAATGCGGTGGCGGGGTTTCTTCCGCTTGGCTGGCGATATTGGAAGGCTGCATGTCTTTCATTTTGTTCACCACATAACGGAGCTGGAGTTGCATTTTGTCTAAAATAAATTGCTGCTCGATTAACGCTTGATTCAATTCTTCAATCACCGTTTCCTGAAAGGTGACTTTCATTTCCAGCTCGGCAATTCGCTGTTCTAAATGTTGTTGTATCGACATAATAATTTCCTAAATAAATGTTGTGAATTTGTTGAATCCGTTTTACCCTATCCTGCGCATCTGTCACTTATTATAAAGGATTGAACACAATGTTAAAAATTCAAAAAGTCTCCGCTTTAGCGCTCATGTTAAGTGCGGTCATTTCCGGCAACGTTTTAGCAGCAGAGCAAAACGATGCTAAATTCAAAGAAGAATCTTCTTATGCCGTTGGTGTGTTATTTGGTACTGATTTACAAGGCCTTATCAATGCCCAAAAAGGCGTTATCGACTATGACAACGCAAAAGTGGTGGCCGGGATTGCCGATGTATTAAACGGCAAAGTTAAGTTGGAAGACAACAAAGACATCGCGACTGCTTTGCAAGGCATTGATGCTAAATTAAAAGCAGAGAGTGAAAAACGTGCCGCTGCCGTGGCACAGAAAGCCGAAGAGGAAGGCAATAAATTTGCCGCGGAATTTGCTAAAAAAGATGGCGTGAAGAAAACGGCTTCCGGTTTGTTATATCGTGTCGAAAAAGCCGGCTCCGGTAATGCGATCAACGCGACAGATGTCGTAAAAGTACACTATACCGGCAAATTACCTGACGGAACGGTGTTTGATAGCTCCGTACAACGCGGTACCCCAGCAGAATTCCCGTTAAATCAAGTAATTAAAGGTTGGACTGAAGGTCTGCAATTAGTGAAAAAAGGTGGCAAAATCGAATTGGTGTTACCACCGGATTTGGCTTATGGCAAAGACGGTGCCGGTGCGAGCATTCCGCCAAACTCAACACTTTATTTTGACGTCGAAGTCTTAGATGTGATTCCTGCGAAAAAATAACGAAAAAAACGACCGCACTTTTCGGTGTTGAACTGATAAGTGCGGTCATTTGTTTGAATAAATACCAACACGCTCTTTCATGCTCACAGATAAACGCCCTTTTACCGACGAAGATCGCACAATTTTAAATTCCTATATTGCCGTGGTTGACGGTGTCAGTGCGCTCATCGGGCAACATTGTGAAATCGTTCTACATTCTTTTGAGGATTTAGAACACTCCGCCATTTACATCGCTAACGGACATAACACCAACCGCCAAGTGGGCTCGCCTATGACGGATCTTGCGTTGCGTTCATTGCACAATATGAAATCGGAAAGCGTCAGCAAACCGTATTTTACCCGCGCCAAGAAAAGCAGTGGCTTGATGAAGTCAGTGACTATCGCGATTCGTAACAGCGCAAAACGTATCATTGGCCTGCTTTGCATCAACATTAATTTAGATGTCCCTATGTCGCAATTCCTACAAAACTTTATTCCGGCATCGGATCACAGTGAAACCTCTGCGGTGAACTTTGCCAGTTCGGTGGAGGAATTGGTGGTTCAAACCGTGGAAAAAACCATTGAGGAAGTGACTTCCGACCGTATGGTGGCAAATAATAATAAAAACCGCCAAATCGTGATTTCGTTGTATGAGAAAGGGATTTTCGACATTAAAGATGCGATCAATTTGGTGGCGGAACGCCTCAATATTTCCCGCCATACCGTGTATTTATACATTCGCCAAATTAAACAGGATCAGGACGAGTAATCATGGATTATGTATTGGTGGTTAAACAATCGGTTTATGGGAGCCAAGGCGCTTTTCTTGCGTATCAGTTAGCACAAGAGTTGGTTCACAAACATCACATCCGCCAAATCTTTTTCTATCAAGACGGTGTTAGCAATGGCAACGCCTTGGTGTATCCCGCCAATGATGAATTTCATTTAGTCAAAGCATGGCAAGCCTTTTCTCGCCAATTTAATGTGCCGTTGCATTTATGTGTTGCCGCAGCGCAACGCCGTGGCGTGGTGGACAGCGAGTCGGCGGCGGATAAAAGTGCGGTCAGTTTGGCGGACGTTTTTCAACTTGCCGGCTTAGGTGAATTTAGCCAAGCCTTGCTTCAAGCTGATCGAGTGATAACCGTATGAGTAAACTTGCCTTTATTTTTCGTCATGCCCCTTACGGCACGGCCAATACACGGGAAGGATTAGATGCGCTGCTTGCCGCGACGGCATTTTGTGCCGAAGAAGACATTGCGGTGTTTTTCCTAGATGACGGTGTGTTGAACTTGCAAAAACAGCAACAAGCGGAAGTCGTCTTGCAAAAAGACACGGCAAGTGCGTTGAAATTATTGGATTTATACGATATTGAACAGCGCTATGTGTGTGCCGATTCACTGCAACAATTTCAGCTGACATCGTCGGATTTCGTCTTGGATTGTGATGTACTACCGCGTCAACAGTTGTTACAAATCCTGCAACAAAGTGAAAAAATTTTGACTTTTTGATTATGCTTTATACTTTTTCTCAAGCCCATTATTCACAAACAGAACTGGAACATTATTTGCTGAATGCCACGGCGCAGGATGCGGTGGTGTTATGGCAAGATGGCGTGTTATTGGCGTTAAAACAGGCGGATGTGTTGGCGCGTTGTCATGCCTCCTGTTTTGCCTTAGAGAACGATATTTTGGCGAGAAATTTAACCGCACTTCTGCCAAATGATGCAAAAGTGCGGTCTATTTCGTTAGCAGATTTTGTTGCGCTCAGCGAACAGTATTTCCCACAAATTGCCCTATAAAAAGAACAGGCTAAATTTCATATTCCACGCAAACGGGAATTTTTGCCTGCAGCAAGAATTGCTTAGTGCGTTCATGTTGTGGATTTTCAAAAAATTCGCGAGCGCTGTTTTGTTCCACCACATTCCCGTCAGCCATCAAAATCACACGATCTGCCACATCACGGGCGAATTGCATTTCATGGGTCACGATAATCATCGTCCAGCCTTCTTGTGCCAGTAACTTTAACGTTTGTAGCACTTCGCCCACTAATTCCGGATCCAACGCCGAGGTGGGTTCATCTAGCAAAATAATATCCGGTTGAACCGCTAACGCACGGGCAATGCCCACCCGTTGTTGCTGACCACCGGAAAGTTGCGATGGATATAAGTGCATTTTGTCTTTTAAGCCCACTTTGGTGAGCAATTCCACGGCACGTTGTTCTGCTTCTACTTTGCTTTTCTTTTGCACTACGACCATCCCTTCCATCACATTTTCAAGTGCGGTGCGATGAGGGAACAAATTGTATTGCTGAAACACCATGGAAGAGCGACGACGTAATTTGAGTTCGTCCGCTTTGCTGATTTTCTTAGCAAAATCTAAGAAAAGGCTGCCATCGGTAAAATGCAACGTGCCTTGTTCAGCGCGTTCCAATAGGTTTAAACAGCGCAAAAAGGTGGTTTTACCCGAGCCGGAAGGACCGAGAATCGCCACGACTTCGCCTTTTTCAATGTGAAAATCGATCCCTTTGAGCACCGAATTGCCATTAAATGTTTTATGAATATTGTTCACTTCTAACATGTGATTTCCTTAGGCCTTGAGATGACGGGATAGGCGTTGTTCCAAGCGATCTTGCGCAAAGGATAAAATCAAACAAATGCACCAGTAAATCAGTGCGGCTTCGCTATAAATCATAATAAATTCATAGTTTTCTGCAGTGATGTTTTGTGCCACGCGAAACATTTCCGTCACTAATACTAACGATGCCAAAGACGTATCTTTTACGTTGCTGATAAAGGTGTTTGCCAATGGCGGCACCGATACGCGCAAGGCTTGCGTCATGATGGTGCGAGTGAAAGTTTGATAATAATTCATGCCGATGGAATAGGAGGCTTCCCACTGCCCTTTCGGAATAGATAAAATCGCTGCGCGAATGGTTTCTGAGGCGTAAGCGCCGATGTTAATGGAAAAGGCGATAATCGCTGTTGGAAACGGATCGAGCTTAATGCCTACTTCCGGCAGACCATAGAAAATAATGAAAATCTGCACCAACATCGGTGTGCCGCGAATGGTGGAAACATAAATGCGGCAAAGTATTTGCAATAAACGCATGCCAAGATTTGGCTTTTCCACAATGCGAATCAACGCCACAATTAATGCAATAGCCACCCCGGCAAAGAAAGAAATCACCGCCAACGGAATGGTTTTATCAATGGCGGCTTCCAACATAGGCCAAAAAGAGCTGATGACTTCATCAGCTCTTTCTGCATTCATAAAGGGAAGTGACGCGAGAAAATTATTGAGTAATGTCATCACCGAACCATTTGATTGAAATTTGTTTCAAGGTGCCGTCTTTTCTTAATTCTTCCAATGCTTGGTTAATTTTTTCGATCAACGGTTCTTCTCCTTTTAACACGGCGAAGCCGGAAGGCACTTTTTCATCACGTTTTACGGCAATTTTCAAACCGGCATTCGGTTGTTTTTTGAAGTAATCCAAAACTGCCAAGTGATCGTTCACTGTCGTTTCGGCGCGATCTTGGGTGATCAATTTCAACGCTTGAGCCAAACCGTCCACCACGATTAATTCTGCACCATTGGCTTTGGCGATTTTGCCGTAGTTACTGGTTAAGGATTGTGCTGCTTTTTTGCCTTTTAAATCTTCAAAGGTTTTAATGCTATTGTCGTCTTCTTTGGTCACGATAACGGCAGTGGAATAGTTATACGGCGCAGTGTAAAGGTATTTTTTCAAACGTTCCGGGCTTGGGTTGGTTTGGTTGGCGATTAAGTCGAAACGTTTGGCGTTCAAGCCTGCGTACATAGAATCCCATTGGGTTTCGTTAAATTGAATGGTTAACCCTAAACGTTGTGCTACGGCTTCAATGACTTCTACGTCAAAACCGGTTAATTTGCCGCTGTCATCGTGGAAGGTGAAGGGCGCATAAGTGCCTTCTGTGCCCACTAATAAGGTTTTGGTTTTTTCTACACGGTCAGAAATTTCACCCGCTATGGTCTGAGTGGCGACACCCAATGCCAAACCGGATAACAGTAATACGTTTGCAAAAATAGATTTTTTCATGAGTCATTCCTCTCTTGAGAATTTGCTTAATAAGACCAAAAGTGCGGTGAATTATTACAGTAAATTTACACCCAATAAAATAATCATTTTCTCTATCGTATAACCAAAAGAAATAAAATGATGTCACCAAATTAACGGTATTTATCCAAGAAACGGTAATAGTTCACGCCGATTTTTAATGCGAGGTTCTTCACTAATTTGCCGCCGAATACTGAAGGCACTTTTAATTTACTGAAGATAGCCAAGCGTTCATCGTTGCCTAAAATGGCTTCTGCGACAACGCGTCCCGCCAAACCAGTGAGCGCCACGCCGTGGCCGGAATAGCCGTGGGCGAAATAAATATGTGGCGAAATGCGTCCGAAATGTGGATTGGAATTGATGGTCATGTCGATAGGGCCGCCCCAACCGTAATCAATTTTAACGTTTTCCAACTGTGGGAAAACGTGCAACATATTGTGGCGCATAACCTCAATCATGTTTTTCTCCGAGCTGGAATCGCTCCCGAATAATAAACGGTTATCGGCGCTTAAACGGTAATAATCCAGCAAATAATTGCTGTCGCACACAGACATGCCGTTATTGATCACGGAATCGGCGGTGGCTTGATCAAGCGGTTCGGTGGCGATGATAAAACTTTCTACCGGTAGAATTTTGCGGGCAATGCCACGGTGAATACTTTTTGGTAGCACATCAATGTAGGCGTTAGTCGCCAACACTACATCTTTGGCAACAACCACGCTTTTATCCGTTATGACTTCAATGTCTGTCGCCTTTTCACGCAAATCTACCACAGGCGATTGCTCATAAATACGCACGCCCAAATCCAAGCACGCTTTTGCCAAACCTAAGCAATAATTAAGCGGATGCAAATGGCCGGAATTGCTATCATACAACGCACCACAATAAATTTTGCTGCCGAGATGTTGTTCCAATTTTGCTTTGTCCCAAAGCTGCATATTTTGATAGCCAAAAATCTCGTGGCTGGCTTTTTCAGCCGCGATTAAATCTTCCATGCGACGCTCGTTGAGCGCCAACGTGGCATAGCCTTTCTTCCAATCGCACTGAATATCGTATTTCGCAATGCGTTCATCAATAATATCAATGGCTTCTAAGGACATTTGCCATAACTTACGGGCAGTTTCCAAGCCTACTTGTTCGATATATTCATCGATGCCGTCTTCAAAACCGTTAATGGCCTGACCGCCACTACGCCCTGATGCGCCAAAGCCTACCCGTGCGCCTTCCAGTACGATCACGCTTTTGCCCTGTTCGGCAAGTTCTAATGCCGTGGATAAACCGAAAAAGCCTGCACCGACAATGCACACGTCAGCCGATTCTTTTTGATTTAACGGCGGTAACTCGAAATGTTGGTTACGGGTGACGGAATAATAGGATTCAATATGTTCTTGATGTGAAAACGCTAGCATAAATAAACGCCTGTAATGAAAAGTGGGTGCATATTACTACGCAAGGGGGAGAAGTCAATATTTGAACAAACACACGAAAAAGTGCGGTTATTTTTCTACCTGAATTTTATATGGCGTAAATCTCGCCTTTGCCGGCATGCGTTCTTGAATGCGTGCGCGGTTGAGCGCGAGGGCTGCTTCTGTGGGTTTGTAATCGAGCCATAAAGTGGGATCTTGCGGCAACTCTTCATTCCAAATGTATTGCACGTTAAAGCCGCGTGCTTTGCATTCGGCATGCAGAAGATCGTAGCGTTTTTTCAAAAAAGCCATTTTGTTGAAGAAGAAACGAACGTGGCCTTCGCCTAGTTTGTACTCTGCCGGTTGTCCTTTTAAATGATATTTGCCTTTGGCGACGGCATTGGGAATGCGGGTGAGCTCGCGGTGTTCGGCGAGTAAATGTTGATCGCACAATTCGGCAGGTGGCACCAGGTTGATTCTAGTCATGTTTTCTCTATAACGTTAAAAACGATGCGTCATACTAGAAGAAATCAGTGATATCGTCCAATGACTTTTTAGGCGGAATCCATCAAGTATAAAGTGCGGTCAAAAATTGATGTGTTTTTTGACCGCACTTCGCGTTTTGTTTATTGCAACGCTTTCAATGCTTTGCGATATTCTTTTGATTGTTGCAATAAAATTTTAGCGGCTTCGCGCAGTTTATCCACGTCAGATTCCGGCAAATAGAAAGAGGTGCCGATGTTGAGTACATCGTTTTTCAGCTGCCCTTCCGGTAGATTTTTCAAACTCAAATTCACAAAATAAATTTTAATTTTTACGTCTTTTTTACGTTTAGCGTAAGCGTTCCATTGTTCGGCAAATTTTTGTGAGTATTTCACCGTAGATTCCGTGGTTTTATCAATCGGTACATTAATGACCGTGTTCACCACTTCTCTGATGCCCGGTACGTCGGCAGACTTATCAATGTGGCTGGTGCGCTCGTTTTGTGCGTTGACGTTGACCACCACAATGTTGCGTAAATTGTAGTGTTTTAGCTCAGCATATAATTTGCGCATGCTGAGTAAATTCGACACATCCAATAAACTGGCTAGGCCAAGATTGTCTGTTAAGCCACCGTCAACCAGATGTAAATATGGTCTTTCTGCACTGTTTTGGTAACGCGCAACACGTTTTTTCATGGCTTCAAAATTGCTCAACAACAGACGATTTTTCGGTAGTGTCAGCATCAGCAAGTCTTTCTTACTTTCCGCATGGCAGGTGCCACCGTGATTGTTTTGTGTGATTGGTGAGAAAATTAACGGCACGGCACTGGAGGCGGCCACTGCTCGGGCGATTTCAACATCATTGAGATCCACGCAAAGCCAATCGAAGAAATCTTGTGTAAAGGAAATTTTTTGTTCTGCGGTCATGTCGGTGGCGTTAATGACGGCAAAGGGCCCTTTACGTTGTTCAAGGTCGGCAAATTTTTTCCCACCGTACAACGCAAGATTCAGCTGCTCTTGCAACAAATCGCTACGCCCGAATTGTGGGGAGGTAAGACGAGGTACGTTGCTCATGGAAAAGACTTCATTAATGACTTTCTTCTGGAAATTCTTTTTCAAAAAGGACTCATTAAATTTCGGAATAATGTCTTGTCCTTCTAACGCAAAATATGCGGCAAGCACAGAGCCGCCTGAGACACCATACACCACGTCAATATTTTGTAATAACGTATCGCCTTTTTCCGTTGGTCGTACGCTGGCGTGTTGGAATTGTTCTAACACACCATAACCCAAAGAAGCTGCCCGTGAGCCACCACCAGAAAAGGCGACAATCACCAAATTTTCTTTTTGTAATGCCTGTTGCATGGCACTTTCTAAGCGATAGCCTTTTTCCGGCTCAATTTGCTCGATAGTTTTGGTGGGGTGATAAATAATGGAATGGCATGCGGTAAGTAAAGCAAGGCTGCCAGCAAGTAAGGTACATTTGAAAGAAATGTGAAGGTGTTTCATAACAATATCCCTTTGCTGTGATTGGATAATTTTTATTCTACAACGCTTATAAGCAAGGGGAAAGGGAGGTTGATCACACATCATGGATTTTGACCGTTGGTTACGTCATTGAGTCAGCCTAAGTGCGGTAAGAATTTGTAACGTTTTACATAAAAACAACCTGAAAACTCACCGCACTTTATGCGGTAAAAATTCATTGTGTTTGCCCGAAAGCACGGGACAAGTATTTAAAATCTGCTATACTGCCAGCCGAGTTTTTACTCAGTTCCTTTATGAAAATTAACCACTCGCTATTGTTAGCTTTGGAGGACAATAAATTGAAAAATTTGTTTGCAAAAACGCTTAAAACCCTCGGCTTGACGCTGACTCTCCTTTCCACCACCGCCTTTGCGCAAGAAAAACTGTACGTTTATAACTGGACCGATTACGTCCCTTCCAACCTCGTTGCCGAATTTACCAAAGAAACCGGTATTGAAGTGATTTATTCCACGTTTGAAAGCAACGAAGAAATGTATGCCAAACTCAAACTGATTTCTGATAACGCTGGCTATGACTTGGTATTCCCGTCCAGCTATTATGTGAACAAAATGGCGAAAGATGGCATGTTGCAAAAGCTTGATCACAGTAAGTTAAGCAATTTCAAACAAATTCCCGACAATTTATTGCATAAAGACTTCGATCCGAACAACGAGTATTCCTTGCCGTATGTTTACGGCTTGACCGGGTTGGCGGTGAATTCCGAAGATATTGATCCAAGCAAAATCACCAGCTGGGCCGATTTATGGAATCCGGAATATAAAGGCAAAGTATTGCTGACCAGTGACTCACGCGAAGTATTTCATGTTGCGTTATTGTTAGATGGTAAATCGCCGAATACCACCAATGAAGAAGAGATTAAAGCGGCTTATGAGCGCTTGGTGAAACTGCTGCCGAATGTGGCGGTGTTTAACTCCGACTCACCGGAAGTGCCTTATGTGCAAGGCGAGGTGTCATTAGGCATGATTTGGAACGGTTCCGGCTATTTGGCGCATAAAGAAAACGATAAAATTGCTTTTGTATATCCGAAAGAAGGCGCGATTTTCTGGATGGATAACTACGCGATTCCAAAAAGCGCAAAAAATGTGGAAAATGCCTATAAATTCATCGATTTCCTATTACGTCCTGAAAATGCCAAAGTGGTGTTGGAACGATTGGGTTATTCCATGCCAAATAATGGGGTGAAAGCCTTGTTGGAACCGGCCATGGCGGAAAATCCAACTTTATTCCCACCGGCTGAAGAAGTGGAAAAAGGCATTATCCAAAGCGATGTAGGCTCCGCGGTGGATATTTATGAAAAATATTGGAATCAATTAAAAACCAATTAATTTCTATTCTGCCAATAAATACATGAAAAACGACCCGCACTTTATATGTAAGTGCGGGTCGTTTTTTATTTAAGCCATCAAATGATAAAAATCCACCGAATTAACATTTATTTTATAAGATGAAACCTATTGATTTCATTACGTAAGAACACGTCTTAAAAGTTGCTTTCTGGGCTAAGTGGGGGTATATTCCTAGTACTTTTTGGCTATGCGCAAAGATAGCTATCTTAACGATTCAACTCGTTTTTCCACCCTCCAAATAAAGGAATACATTATGACTAACCAGTTAGATTCTCTTCGCGAACTTACCGTTGTTGTTGCCGATACCGGTGACATTGATGCCATTCGTCAATATAAACCTGAAGATGCCACGACGAATCCATCTTTGATTCTGAGTGCAGCGGCGCTACCACAATATGCGGCGTTGATTGATGAAGCAATTGCTTATGGTAAACAACAAAGTCAGGACAAAGCACAGCAACTTGTTGATGCGGAAGATAAATTGGCGGTCAACATTGGTTTGGAAATCTTAAAATTAGTGCCGGGCCGTGTTTCTACGGAAGTGGATGCGCGTCTTTCTTATGACACCGAGGCGACCGTTGCAAAAGCAAGAAAATTGATTGCGTTGTATGAAGCGGCAGGCATTAATAAAAATCGTATTTTGATTAAAATCGCCTCTACATGGCAAGGTATCCGTGCTGCGGAAATCTTAGAGAAAGAAGGCATCAACTGTAACCTCACCTTATTATTCTCCGAAGCGCAAGCACGCGCTTGTGCAGAAGCCGGTGTTTATTTGATCTCGCCATTTGTAGGCCGTATTTTAGACTGGTATAAAGCTAACACCGATAAAAAAGAATATGCGCCGGCAGAAGATCCGGGCGTGATTTCTGTGACCAAAATTTACAATTACTACAAACAATATGGCTATAAAACCGTGGTGATGGGCGCCAGTTTCCGTAACGTGGGCGAAATCATTGAATTAGCCGGTTGCGACCGTTTAACCATTGCTCCGCCACTATTAAAAGCCCTACACGAAACACCAAATGCGGTAGTGAGAAAACTGGGTTTCCAAGGCGAAGTACAAGCTAAACCGCAACCATTAACCGAAGCTGAATTCTATTGGCAACATAACAGTGATGCCATGGCCGTGGAAAAACTGGCCGAGGGTATTCGTAAATTTGCCGTTGACCAAGGCAAATTAGAAGAGATGTTACTGTCTAAATGGTAATGGTTTATTAGTTATGTATTAAGCAAAAGTGCGGTAGACATTTTCCGTGTTTAAAAACGCTGAAAAATCTGACCGCATTTTTTTATGAGCACACCCTATTTTGTCAATTTATCTCAATCAGGAGGCACAATGTCAACTCGTCAACAACTCGCCAATGCCATTCGCTTTTTAAGTATGGATGCGGTGCAAAAAGCCAAATCCGGTCACCCGGGTGCACCGATGGGCATGGCAGATATCGCAGAAGTATTATGGCGTGATTTTTTACATCACAACCCAACCAACCCACAATGGGCTAACCGCGACCGTTTCGTGTTATCTAACGGCCACGGTTCTATGCTGATTTACAGCTTGTTACATTTAAGCGGTTACGATGTATCTATTGAAGATTTAAAACAATTCCGTCAATTACATTCCAAAACTCCGGGACACCCTGAATTTGGTTACACACCGGGCGTTGAAACCACTACAGGCCCACTAGGTCAAGGCATCACCAACGCAGTCGGTATGGCGATTGCAGAGAAAACGTTAGCGGGTCAATTTAACCGTGACGGCCATAACATCGTGGATCACCACACCTATGTTTTCTTGGGCGATGGCTGTTTAATGGAAGGGATTTCCCACGAGGCTTGTTCTTTAGCAGGTACCTTGGGCTTAGGTAAATTAATTGCCTTCTACGATGACAATAACATTTCTATTGATGGTCATGTTGACGGTTGGTTTACCGATGACACACAAAAACGCTTTGAAGCTTACGGCTGGCAAGTGGTTCCGGCAATCGACGGTCACAACCCGGCACAAATCATTGAGGCGATTAAACAAGCGCAAGCGGAAACCAATAAACCGACCTTAATTATTTGTAAAACCATTATCGGTTTCGGTTCTCCGAATAAATCCAACTCTCACGATTGCCACGGTGCACCATTAGGTGATGAAGAAATCGCATTAACCCGTAAAGCACTAAACTGGGATTACGCACCGTTTGAGATCCCAGCTGATATTTATGCACAATGGGATGCAAAAGCGAAAGGCGCAGAGCTAGAAAAAGCATGGCATGAAAAATTTGCTGCTTATGCGAAAGCCTATCCGGAATTAGCCGCTGAATTTACCCGTCGCATGGAGAAAAACCTTCCGGCAGATTGGGCAAAAGAATCTCAAGCGTTCATTGACCATTTACAAGCGAACCCGGCAAGCATTGCAAGCCGTAAAGCATCACAAAATGCTATCGAAGCTTATGCAAAAGTGTTACCGGAATTACTTGGTGGTTCTGCCGATTTGGCAAGCTCCAACTTGACCCTTTGGTCCGGCTCTAAACCAATTCGTGCGACTCAAAACGTGGATGGTAACTACCTCAACTATGGCGTACGCGAGTTCGGTATGGCGGCAATCATGAACGGTATCGCGCTTCATGGCGGTTTCATTCCTTATGGCGCAACGTTCCTCATGTTCATGGAATACGCTCACAACGCGATTCGCATGGCAGCCTTAATGAAACAACGCAGCTTGTTCGTGTTCACCCATGATTCCATCGGTTTAGGCGAAGATGGTCCAACCCATCAACCGGTTGAACAAACCTCCGCATTGCGTTTAATCCCGAACTTGAACACATGGCGCCCTTGCGACCAAGTAGAATCTGCCATTGCTTGGAAAGCGGCGATTGAAAGAACCGATGGCCCAAGCGCATTAATTTTCACCCGTCAAAACTTGGCACAAATGGACCGCACTTCTGAGCAATTAGCTAACGTAGCGCGCGGTGCTTATGTATTAAAAGACTGCGCCGGCACGCCGGATCTGATTTTCATTGCGACCGGTTCTGAAGTGGAATTGGCAGTGAAAGCCGCAGAACAATTAACCGCAGAAGGCAAAAAAATCCGTGTGGTTTCTATGCCAAGTACGAACGTGTTCGACAAACAGGACGAGGCTTATCGCGAAGCCGTATTGCCAAGCGCGGTGACTAAACGTGTTGCTGTTGAAGCAGGCATTGCCGATTTCTGGTACAAATACGTTGGCTTCAATGGTCGTATCGTTGGTATGAACAGCTTCGGTGAATCCGCACCGGCAGACCAATTGTTCAAACTCTTTGGTTTCACGGTGGATAACGTGGTCGCTAAAGCGAAAGAAATTCTTTAATTTCAGACCGCACTTTAAATAAAAAACCACCTCTGTATGAGGTGGTTTTTTCTTATAATTCAAATCAATGAAATGAATGACCAGTCGTTTCTTTCAGAATTTTTATCCTAGTTGGATTTTATTCTTTTAAAAGAATGATTAAGACTTTTTCTTGATAGGTAATATGAGGCGAAAGGAATAAAAGAGAGGTGGTATGATAAAACGTTGTGCTTGGTCGGAGGAGTTGCCAATTTATCGAGATTATCACGATAACGAATGGGGCAAACCACAATTTGATGAGCAGAAATTATTTGAAAAACTCTGTTTGGAAGGGCAGCAAGCGGGGTTGTCTTGGATTACGCTTTTGAAAAAGCGAGAAAATTACCGAAACGCTTTTTTTCAATTTGATCCGGAAAAAGTTGCCCAAATGACGGCTGGAGACATTGATCAATGTATGCAAAATCCGGGATTGATTCGTTACCGAGCAAAGCTAGAAGCCATTGTTAAAAATGCGCAGGCATTTCTTGCCATGAAAAAGTGCGGTGAGAATTTCAGTGATTTTATTTGGTCTTTTGTGAATCATCAGCCGCAAATGAATGATGTCCCCGAGCTTTCGGTGGTCCCGGCGCAAACGCCGACGTCTATTGAAATGTCAAAAGCGTTAAAAAAACGTGGTTTTGTGTTTGTCGGTCCAACCACCTGTTATGCCTTTATGCAATCCATGGGATTGGTGAATGATCACTGGAATCAATGCCACTGTAAATCGCCGGATTAAACAGTGCGATCCCCCTTATTTTCCCGTATAATCACGCCATTATTTGGCTAGAAAATGGTTGTCCAATGAAGAAAAATGCTTATACCTTAATTTCACTGTCAATTTTGACCGCACTTTATAGCGCAACAAGTGCCGCCGATTTAGCAAAACAATGTTTATCCGGCGTACCGCACTTTAGTGGTGAGGTGGTGTCCGAAAATCCAAATGATTTGCCGATTTACATCGAGGCGGACAGTGCGGAAATCAACCAATCTAACGGTGGTGTTTATAAAGGCAACGTAGATATCAAGCAAGGCGTTCGCCATTTGCAATCTGCGGAAGTGGAGATTCAACAGACAGGTGAAGGCGATAACATACAACGTTATGCGTTTGCGCGTGGTGGTTTTGATTACCGGGACAACCAAATTAATCTTTTGGGTGATGATGCGAAAGTGCATTTAAACAACAAAGATACGGATATTCAAAATGCCAATTATCAATTAGTGGATCGTCAAGGCCGTGGCGCCGCAGAAAGTGTGGAATTGCGTGATGACTATCGTGTGATGAAAAATGCCACCTTTACCTCTTGTTTGCCGGACGATAATGCTTGGTCTATTTACGCCAATGAAATGCGCCAACATGTCAAAGAAGAATATGCGGAAATGTGGCATGCCCGTTTACGTGTACATGGCGTGCCGGTATTTTATACACCGTATTTACAGTTACCAATTGGCGATCGCCGTCGTTCCGGTTTACTTGTGCCGGTTGTGGGACATTCTAGCCGTGACGGTTATTTCTATGCCCAGCCGGTGTATTGGAATATTGCGCCGAATTTTGATGCCACGATTGCGCCAAAATATATGTCTCGCCGTGGTTGGCAAGTTAACGGTGAGTTTCGTTACCTTAGTGCCTTGGGTGAAGGGCAAATTGCTGGTGAATATTTGAATGATGACCGCTTAAGTGATTATGTCAGCGATAACCGTAAACGTCATTTATTCCATTGGAAACACAATGCGGCGTTTGCACAGGATTGGCGCTTAGATATTGATTACACCAAAGTGAGTGACAAACGTTATTTTACTGATATTGATTCCAACTATGGTAGCAGCACCGATGGCTATACGAATCAAATCGCGCGTTTAGCCTATTATCAACCGAACTACAATATCGCCCTTTCCGCCAAACAATTCCAAATTTTTGATGAAGTAGATGTTGGGCCTTATCGTGCGTTACCGCAAATTGATTTCAATTATTACCAAAATGGTTTGCTTGACGATAAGCTCGATTTTAAACTCTTTTCTCAAGCGGTGCACTTTGATAATGACAGTGCAAGCATGCCAAAAGCGTGGCGTTTCCACCTTGAGCCAAGTTTAAATAGTACGTTGTCGAATCGTTATGGTAGCGCAAATTTTGAAACTAAATTATATGCAACCCATTACCAACAAAAGCGGGGTAATGCAGCGGACGCCGAGGATGTTGAACATCACGTTACTCGCGTGATCCCACAAATTAAAGCGGATTTCCAAACCGTATTGGCTAGCAATAAGAGTTTCTTAGACGGCTACACACAGACCCTTGAGCCGCGTGTGCAATATTTGTATCGCCCTTATAAAAACCAAAGCAATATCGGCTCCAAACGAAATTCAGAGTACCTTGGCTTTGGATACGATTCTTCATTATTGCAACAAGACTATTTCTCTTTGTTCCGCGATCGCCGTTACAGCGGCTTAGACCGAATTGCTTCGGTCAACCAAGTGACGGTTGGCGGAACGATGCGCTTCTTTGATGAAAACAAAGAAGAGCGTTTTAATGTTGCCGCCGGACAAACCTATTATTTGGAATCTTCACGCATTGACGATGATCCACGTAATAAAACCTCCGGTTTATCTTCTTCCTGGGCGGTTGAGTCTAACTGGAAGATTGATGAACAATGGCACTGGCGTGCGAGTTTTCAATACGACCAACAGTTAAAACAAATTTCTTTAGCAAATACCGGCATCGAATTTAACCCAATGAACCATAATGTCATTCAGTTAAATTATCGTTATGTGAGTCAAGAATATATCGATCAAAACTTAACGTCTAATGCTCAAGGCTATAACCAAGACATTAATCAGTTAGGGATTCAATTCGGTTGGGAATTAACGGATAACTGGGCAATCGTTGGGCGTTATTACCAAGATCTTTCTTTGCAAAAACCGGTAGAACAATACCTTGGTCTGCAATATAACACGTGTTGCTGGAGTGTTGGTGTGGGAGCAAGACGTTATGTCACAAACCGTCAAAATCAAAGAAATGATGAGATTTTTTATGATAATGCCATCGGCGTGACCTTTGAATTACGTGGTTTCGGCAATGATCACCAAAGCGGTATCGAAAATATGATGAGACGCGGAAAATTGCCTTATCTACAAGCGTTCAGCTTATATTAACCGTATGAGATAAATGAAAAACGTGAGCCATAAGCTCACGTTTTTTATTTTTATATGGTATTAAAGTGCGGTCGTTTTTCTCTGCATTTTTACGCTACTAACGCGTCCTGTAATCGCCCTTTGTTCTGTGCTAAAACTGCTTCTGCCTGCGCTTTATCTAATCTGCTCAACAACATCATGATGGCTAATTTAGCGTTGCCATTGGTGGTGTGTAAGGTTTGTTCGGCGGTGGTTTGGTCACAATCAGTCGCTTGCATGACGATGCGAATGGCGCGTGCTTTGAGTTTTTGATTGGTGGCTTGCACATCCACCATCAGATTTTGATAGCACTTGCCGAGACGAATCATGGCAGCGGTAGTGAGCATGTTCAGCACCATTTTTTGCGCCGTGCCGGATTTTAAACGGCTGGAACCGGTGAGGGCTTCGGGACCGACTGCGGTGGTGATGGCAATGTCCGCGATTTCGCTCATGATAGCGTTCGGGTTGCTGACTAGAGAAACCGTGGTGGCGCCGAGTTGTTTGGCATACCGCAATCCGCCGATGACATAAGGCGTACGCCCACTGGCTGCAATCCCAACCAACACATCTTTGCGACTAAAATGAATATGACGTAAATCCTGTTCGCCTGCTTCACGATTGTCTTCCGCACCCTCTACCGCGTTACGCAATGCGGTTTCTCCACCGGCAATTAATCCAACCACCATGCTTGACGACACGCCAAACGTTGGCGGACATTCGGACGCATCCAGTACCCCAAGGCGACCGCTGGTGCCGGCGCCCATGTAAACCAAGCGTCCGCCAGACTGAAATGCCACCACGATGTGTTCTACCGCCTGTGCGATTTGTGGCAGATTTTTCTCCACGGCGAAAGCCACTTGTTTGTCTTCATTATTTAACAACGTGACAACCTCTAACGATGACAAAGCATCAATGTGCAAGGTGTTTGGATTGCGTTGTTCGCTTAACATCGTTTCAAGCGTTTTTAATAAATTGTGTTCACTCATGCCTGTTTCTCCGCAGGAAAAATTGCACCTAAACTGACCGCACGTTTGGCGCCGGTCACACTTGGCAAATTAGACGGTTGGTTGTGTATGCGGCGATAAGCCAGCCAAGCAAAGGCGGCAGCTTCCACGTAGTCTGCATCCAATCCTTCATCATTAGTCGGGCGGCATTGCCATTGTGGTAATAGCGATTGTAATCGCGCCATCAGTAAGCCATTTTTTGCACCACCGCCGCAGACCAATAAACGGCGGGGTAATGGCGTTTCAAGTTGATTTAATGCGAGTGCAATGCTTTGTGCGGTAAATTCCAATAAGGTCGCCTGTACATCTTGTGGCGGGATCTCACCTAAAAGTGCGGTGGTTTTTTCTAATGTTTTTTCAAGCCATACCAGATTGAACAATTCGCGCCCGGTGCTTTTCGGTGGTGGCTGTTGGAAATAAGGTTCTTTCAACATTTCCGTCAATAATTCTGCTCGCACGTTACCGCTACCTGCCCATTGCCCGTCAGCGTCATAAGATTTTCCGAGATGGCGTTCAATCCAACCATCCATCAGCGCATTGCCTGTGCCGGTGTCGTAGCCAATAATCGGTTGATGAGGAAACAGGACGGAAATATTGCTGATACCACCGATGTTCAGTACCACCGTTGCCCAATTCTCATCATAAAACCACGCTTGATGAAACGCAGGCACTAACGGGGCGCCTTGTCCACCAAATGCCATATCTTTACGACGAAAATCCCCAACCACATCAATGCCGGTGCGCGTAGCAAGCAGATTCATGTCACCTAATTGCATGGTGAACGGAAAATTGCCTTGCGGTGCATGCCAAACAGTTTGCCCGTGACAGCCAATAGCGCGAATTTGCTGCGGTTGCAGTTGATGGCTCGTGAGAAAATGGTTGACCGTATTAGCGTATAGCAAGGCTAAGCGCTGATCCAATTCGCCCAGTCGCTGCAATGTGCTGTTGCCTTGCGAAATTAATTGCAATAAATCTTGGCGCAAATCTGCCGGCATCGGCGTGAATTGTGATGCGATAAATTGCGTTTTTTCGCCAAATGCCATTAGCGCAATGTCCACGCCGTCCAAACTAGTGCCGGACATGATGCCGAGATAATATTCTTGTTGCATGGCGGCTTATCCTTAACTTAACTCGAAATGGCAAGAATGATATACTAGCGCGCAATTTTTAGCGAACAAAAGAGACATTTTTATGACAACTCAAGCACTCAGCGTCGTCATTTTGGCGGCCGGCAAAGGCACCCGCATGTATTCCGATTTACCCAAAGTATTACATCCGATTGCGGGAAAACCGATGGTGAAACACGTTATTGACACAGCGAAACAACTTGGCGCGCGCAATATTCATTTGGTTTACGGACACGGTGGCGATTTAATGCAACAGCGTTTGGCGGCTGAACCGGTGAATTGGGTTTTGCAAACAGAACAGCTCGGCACAGGCCATGCCATGCAACAGGCTGCTCCGTTTTTTGCTGATGATGAAAATATTTTGATGGTGTACGGCGATGGACCGATGATCACCCCTGAAACCTTGCAAAAGTTGATTGATGCCAAGCCTGAAAATGGCGTTGCTGTTTTAACGGTGGTATTGGATAACCCAACAGGATATGGCCGAATTTTACGTGAAAACGGTAAAGTCGTTGGTATTGTGGAGCAAAAAGATGCCTCACCGGAACAACGGGAGATTCGGGAGATCAATACGGGGGTTTTAGTTGCTGACGGCGCGAGTTTTAAAAAATGGCTTGCTCAGTTAGACAATAATAATGCGCAAGGCGAGTATTACATTACAGATGTCATTGGTTTAGCAAATCGTGATGGACGCGCTGTTGTTGCAGTACAAGCTGAGGATTTTATGGAAGTTGAAGGTATCAATAACCGTCAACAATTAGCGCGTATGGAACGTTATTTTCAGCGTAAACAAGCGGATAAACTGATGTTGGCAGGCGTGATGTTGTTAGATCCTGAGCGTTTTGATTTGCGTGGCAACTTGACTCACGGTAAGGATGTTGAAATTGATGTTAACGTGATTTTAAACGGCGAAGTGCGGTTGGGAAATCGCGTGAAAATCGGTGCCG
The DNA here is from genome assembly GCF_000185305.1 of Aggregatibacter segnis ATCC 33393. Classification (GTDB taxonomy): domain Bacteria; phylum Pseudomonadota; class Gammaproteobacteria; order Enterobacterales; family Pasteurellaceae; genus Aggregatibacter; species Aggregatibacter segnis. The sequence continues at coordinate 1,878,976 of NZ_GL622200.1, read as the reverse complement.
GTTGCGTGCTGACAAACTGTGACATCGGCGATGATGTAGAAATTAAACCGTATTCCGTACTGGAAGATGCTATCGTGGGCGCCAATGCGGCTATCGGCCCATTCTCCCGCTTGCGTCCGGGCGCCGAACTGGCAGAAAACACCCATGTCGGCAACTTTGTGGAAATTAAAAAAGCACAAATCGGCAAAGGTTCTAAAGTGAACCACTTAACCTATGTGGGCGATGCGGAAATTGGTCAAAATTGTAATATCGGCGCGGGCGTGATTACCTGTAACTACGATGGTGCCAATAAATTTAAAACCACTATCGGCGATAACGTCTTTGTCGGCTCCGACAGCCAACTTATCGCGCCGGTGACCATTGAAAGCGGTGCGACGATTGGTGCCGGCTCCACTATTCGCCGTAACGTGAAACAAGATGAACTGGTGACCACACGCGTGCCACAAAAACACGTGCAAGGCTGGGAAAGACCGAAGAAGAAATAAGTCGAATTGATTTCACGCTTCAAAGGGCAACAGGCTTGGGCAATGTTGCTCTTTTTTTATAGTATTGGATAAAAAAGTGCGGTTAAAAACGTTGATGTTTCCAACCGCACTTTGCCCTCGGGATGTGACCCATTGCATGGCAGACATTCATCTTCTCATGCACCGCTATTAAAACATTGGCAACCCATTGTTTTAGGCTGTCACCGAAATCCCCAGTAGAGAGTTTGTCGCTCCTTTGACATATCTTTAGTGTACAAAAATGATATTGAAAAACAGGGAAGCAGATCACATTTTTAAACATTAATGCCTAAAAAAACAGCATTAAATGTTAATTTTATCTACATTGCCCCTTTCTTGTTGTACAAAATTTGACGGTCTTATTTAGGGTGTTATACTCCCGCCACCTTAATTACAGAGAATAAAATTATGATCAAAAAAGCAACGTTGACAGGTTTACTGTTATTTGGAATGTTTTTCGGTGCGGGAAATTTGATTTTTCCACCAAGTCTAGGCGCCTTGTCCGGAGAGAATTTTTGGCAAGCGATTAGTGGATTTGTGTTGTCCGGCGTGGGCATTGCCATTCTCACCTTGGTGATTGGTACGCTTAACCCGAAAGGTTATGTGTATGAAATTTCGATAAAAATCGCTCCTTGGTTTGCCACCTTATATTTAGTCGCGCTTTACCTTTCCATCGGGCCGTTCTTTGCGATTCCGCGTACGGCAACGGTGGCCTATGAAGTGGGTGTAGCACCTATGCTGCCTGCATCGTTTAGTGCTACCGGGTTGATTATTTTTACGGTTATTTATTTTATTGCAGCCTATTTGATCGCGTTAAATCCGTCTAAAATTCTCGACAGCATCGGCCGTATTTTGACCCCGATCTTTGCTCTACTTATCGTATTGTTAGTCACATTAGGCTTTTTCCAATACGGTGATACAACGCCATCTTCTGCCCTTGGCGACTATGCGACCTCTGCCTTTGGTACCGGATTCATTGAAGGGTATAACACCCTTGATGCTTTGGCTTCCGTAGCATTTAGCGTGGTGGCGGTACAAACCTTGAAGCAGCTCGGTTTCCGAAATAAACAAGAATATGTTTCTACGGTGTGGCTAGTGAGTCTTGTGGTGGCGTTAGGCTTTAGTCTGCTGTATATCGGTTTGGCGTATTTGGGCAACCATTTCCCTGTGCCTGCGGATGTGATGGCATCTGACACAAACAAAGGCGTGTATATTCTTTCTCAAGCAACACAAGTCATTTTCGGGGCTAATGCGCAAATTTTCTTGGCTGTGATGGTGACCATGACTTGTTTTACCACGACAGCCGGTTTAATTGTTGCCGTTTCCGAGTTTTTCCGTGAGCGTTTCCCTCAGTTGGGTTACAAAACCTATGCTACGCTGTTTACCTTGATTGGGTTCGGTATCGCAAATTTAGGCTTGGGCGCAATTATTCAGTATTCTATTCCGGTGTTGTTGGTGCTCTATCCGATCACGATTGCCATTGTGTTGCTGATTATCGTGAATAAATTTGTTGCGTTATCCAAAATTGGTATGCAACTTACCATTGCGTTGGTGACGGCAATTTCTCTTGCTGGGGTCATTGCAGATCACTATCAATTAGCGTGGTTAACGGATTTCCTTCACCATCTGCCGTTTGCTGAGTACTCGCTTTCTTGGCTTACCCCGGCACTGGTTGGTATCGGTTTATCTCTTGTGTTGCCTCAGCGACAACGTAGTGAAACTTTTGAGATGGAATAATATAGTGACGGCGAATCTAAAAGGTTCGCCGTTTTTTTCTAAAAAACATTTTTAAAACTGACCGCACTTTAGGCTATGACTGAAAGTGCGGTCAGTTTTTTCTGTGTTTTTTATTTTGCTTTTACTGCTGCAAATGTTGGGAAGTGTTCTGTTTGCGCTTCCCAACTGAATTTTTAATGCGGTTAATTTCTCGTCCGCACTCATTGCTGCAGTAACTCTGTGCTATGATAGCGCCATTCAAACTCAATGTTTTGGTATGACAGAAAACGTCTTTTAGATACGATGAAAAGGGGAAAGTAAACACTTTCTAGTAACGTTTATGATGAAAAAGAAAAATCAAATTTTAGTGACATTATCCGTGGTAGCGCTGTTGGGTGGCTGCTCGGAAGATGAAGTGCAACGCGATGTGTACAACAGTCTGGACGATTGCATTGCGGACTGGATTAGACCGGAATTATGCGAACAGGATAAATCTCAAAGCACAAACACGAGTCCTGTGGCAAATAATAATGGCAGTGTGGCGAGTAGCGAAAATAACGCGGTTGCCGGCGACAATAATGCCACGCCAACTACCACAGCCAGTGGTGATGAAGGCCCTTCTATCGGCAGCGCCATTGCCGGTGCGGCGGCAGGTTATATGATCGCCAAAGCCATGAGTGGTTTTCTAGGCCCGAGTTACAATCCAAATAATCGCGCCGTTTCGACACCAACCGGGCAAATTATTCGACCGCAAGGCAACCATTCTGTGGGTAAGCCGGTGTTGGTTAAGGGCGGTGCCGGCAGCGCAAACAGCAAACCTGTTTCACGCGGTGGGTTTAGTAGCAGTAACACCAATAAAAGTGGCGGTGGTTAATCATGAAACGTATCACCGGCATTCCAACCCGTCCCGACATGGTGCAACAGCTGCTTGAGGTGGGCTTTGATTATTACAATCTGCCTTCTACCGATGGCTCGCATTATTGGTCGGACAATGTTGCCTACGAATTTACGTTGGCAGAAATCGACAAAATTGAAGATGCCGCTAACGAATTGCATGCCATGTGCATGGATTTTGTCGCCGATGAAGTAAAACAAGGCGATTACGAACATTATCGCTTTACCGATTTACAAAAAAATCTAATTGAGCAATCTTGGCGTGAAAACGCACCGTACTTATATGGCCGTTTTGATTTCGGTTATGACGGTGACAATCTCAAAATGTTTGAATATAACGCCGATACGCCGACCTCTTTATTGGAAGCCGCGGTGGTGCAATGGCAGTGGTTGGAGCAAGCGGAAGGTTTACCAAATCGTGATCAATTCAACTGGATTCATGAAGAATTGATTACCCGTTTTTCCGTGTTGCAACAGCAAAGCGGCAAAACCGGTTTCCATTTTGCTGCGATGGCGGATGCCGGACGGGAAGATTGGGGCAATTTGGATTATCTTGCGGATGTGGCGTATAACGCCGGTTGGCATATTCACCGCTTGACCATTGAAGACATCGGCTACGATAACGACACGCAACAATTTGTCGATCTCAACAATCAACCCATTGAAGCATTGTTCAAATTGTATCCGTTAGAATGGATGACGACTACTGAATACGCACCGCACATGTTAAACAGTGCAACGCAATTTTTTGAACCGGCATGGAAATTGTTACTGAGCAATAAAGCGCTGCTTGCTAAACTCTGGCAAAAACACCCGAACCATCCGTATTTATTGCCAACCTATTTCAATCGACACGACATTACGGATCGCAATGTTATTTGGGTGAAAAAGCCGTTATTAGGTCGCGAAGGGGCTAACGTGTTTTATTATGAAAAAAGCAACGGCTTGGAATTTGCCGCCAAAGGCAGTGAACATTCAAATTTCTATGCCAATGCAGGCTATATTTATCAGCAGAAATTTGAGTTACCGAATTTTGATGGGATGTATCCGGTCATTGGTTCTTGGGTGGTGGGCGATGTGGCATGCGGCATGGGCTTGCGGGAAGATTTCACCGCCGTCACCGGCAACGACAGCCATTTTATTCCTCATTATTTCGTGGAATAAAATGGCTTAGTTGTGTTTCACATACACATCAAAGCGATGATTCTTCGTTTCGCGTGAAAAGTGCGGTGCTTTTTGCGCGAGAAAATCGGCATAGTCAGGACGTTTCACCACAACGCGCTGACGAGCCAATTGAAGTGCTGGCGTAAGCAGTTCATCGGCGTCTAAATCGGCACCGACCAAATGTTGAAACACACGCATTTCTTTCTTCACCAAGGCGCTTTTGGCTTTGTGTGGGTACATCGGGTCGAGATACACTACATCCGCGAAATCCGTGTCAGGATTCAGTTGATTGATGTGTTGATAAGGCAAAAGTTGCATATTTTGTTGCATCCACGGACCGATTTCTTCGTCAGCATAAGCACGTTGTAAGCCATCTTGTAACAACAAACGTACGACCGGGTGGCGTTCAACCAGTTTCACTTGGCAGCCAAGTGACGCTAATACAAAGGCATCACGCCCTAAGCCTGCCGTCGCGTCAATCACCGTCGGCAAATTATCTTGTTTAATACCTAGCGCTTTTGCCACCGCCTCACCGCGTCCACCGCCAAATTTGCGGCGATGTGCCATGGTGCCGCCGACAAAATCCACAAATACTGCGCCTAATTTTGGCTCGTCTAATTTGCGTAATTCCAAGCGTTCTGTGCCTTCCGCTTCTGTCCATACTAACGCCAACGGGCTATTCGGATCGTGTGTTAAGCCGGCTTCGGCAAAAAGTGTGGTGGATTTTTGCGGTGTTTTGGTTTCGCAGAGCAGTTGGATGTTCATGTTTATCCCTTTCTCACTAACCAAACGCCCGCTTCCATGTGTTCCGTGTAAGGAAACTGATCGAACAAGGCGGCTTTTTCAATGCGATGGGTTTGGCTGAGTGTTTTCAGGTTGTCGCATAGCGTATGCGGATTGCAGGAAATATACAAAATGCGCTCATATTGTTGCACCAGTTTAACGGTCTCCGCATCTAAGCCGGCGCGTGGCGGATCGACGAAAATGGTGTTGCATTCATAGGCTTTCAAATCAATGCCTTTTAGTCGATTAAATTCGCGTACGCCCTGCATGGCTTGGGTAAATTCTTCGGCAGACATACGAATAATTTGTAAATTCTCTACTTCGTTGGCTGCGATGTTAAATTGCGCGGCGGCGACCGAAGGTTTGGCAATTTCTGTGGCCAACACTTTGCGGAAATTTTGCGCCAGCGCGATAGAAAAATTGCCGTTGCCACAATAAAGCTCCAATAAATCCCCGTGACTATTGCGAGTGCAATCTACCGCCCATTCCAACATTTTGCTGTTTACTGCCGCGTTTGGTTGTGTGAAGCTGTTTTCCACTTGGCGATAAATGTAGTCTTTGCCCTGTACCTGTAGGATCTCATCTACATAATCTTGTTCCAGACAAATTTTCTGCTTGCTGGCACGTCCGACAATTTGCACGTTAAAACCTTGCTGTTGGAGTTGTGAACGCAAGGTTTGCGCAGCGGTTTGCCAATTTTCATCCAAGGCTTTGTGATACAACAAACTGACGATAATCTGTTGGCTTTGCGTGCTTAAATAATCGATTTGGAACAGTCTGTGGTGTAATACCATTTGCTGTTTTAACAACGGTAACAATGCCGTCATCATGCGATTAATCAGTTCGCTGGTGATAGGGAAATTATCCACCCGATAACGTTGTTTGCTCTGTTGATCGAACATGATGTGATAGAAATCATCGCCTTCGTGCCAAATTCGAAACTCTGCCCGCATGCGGAAATGCTGCGTTGGCGAGGCGAACACCTGTAAATCAGGTGCATCAAATGGCGATAAAAGTGCGGTCAGTTTTTGTTGCTTTTCTTCGAGCAATTTGGCGTAACGATCAACGGGTAAATTAAGCATAGCATTCATGGAATTGGCGGTCGTAAAAACAAAAGGCTCGGAATCCCAAGCCTTCTGATTGTTGTTTAAGTGATTAGTCTGCCGAGTAGTCGTCCAGATTGTCCACGCCAACCACACCGGATAAGGTGTAAAGGCGTTTGTTGGTGGAGATACGGCTACGATATTTCTGCCAGGTTTTTTCGAAGAAAGTTTCCGCAGCACGTTCACCACGACAGAATGCAACAAAGCTTTTTTCTTCTTTGGTTACCGGCTTACGTTCGCCTGAATCTAATGAGCGGAAGGCTTGTCCGTATTGTTCTAAAGCTTGTGCTTCTTTGATGGTGTAATCACCGTGACGGGCAAAGCCGCGCGGGTAGTTTTTGTCGTCAAAAAAACGACGGGTTACGCTAAAACTCTCAGCCATATAATCCTCTAAAATAGGTATCGAAAATAAAATCGGCAGGCATTAAACCAATTTTTGTTTATTTTTGCAATAAACCTTTTACGGTTTCGACGTATTCGATCACAAAAGTGTTTTCATCATGCGCCAAGCCTTCCATGTTTACACGATATTTACCGTTTACATAGAAATCGGGTACACCACGCACTTGGTATTTTTCCACTAACTGTTGCTGTTTGGAGACTAAACCGTTTACCGCGAAGCTATTGATACCGCCGTCAAATTGTTCGGCAGAGATGCCGTTATCAATAAAGATTTGGCGAATGTCGTTCATCGAACTCAATGTATTGGCTTGTGCTGCTTTAAATAATGGCAGTTTGACTTTTTCTTCCGCTTTAATCGCAATGGCCAACGCCCACGCGCGCGTGAGGTTTTCAGATTGGCGACCTAAAAAATTCACGTGATATTGCTTGAATGGCGTGCCTTCCGGCAGGCTCTCGCTAATTTTTTGTGGAATGTGAAATTGGGTTTCAAAGTGATAACAATGCGGGCAATAAAAAGAGAAAAACTCTAATACTTCCGGTTGTGCACTCTGTTGTTGCCCTTCTACCACCACATATTGTTTACCTTCCGTTAAGTTAGCTGCTTGAACAGAAACAGATAGCGCTGCTGTCAGCGCTAAAAATAACCATTTTTTCATTTGTTATCCTTAATAATCGATTTATTTAATAATACCGCGCGCTTTTAATAACGCGGTTTTAAAGTCTTCTTCGTAATCTTTTTTAATGCCGGGAATTGGCTCGAATTTATCTTTGCCGTCCATTTTTAAGTGGTAAATGATGACTTCATCAGATAGTTCTGCGAGAGGTTTATCAAATCCGGTTTCGTCAGCAATTTTTTGCATAATTTGCATTAATGATAAATCGGGGTCTTTAGACCAGTAAGGTTGTAAAAGTTCCAACACTTCATTCAGGCGATGACATTTCATACGCATTTCCTTATTATTGTGAGATAAACGAGCGGGATCATACTTGAATTAACTTCATAAGAAAACAAAGAAGCATGACAATTTCAATTAGCGCAGTCATTTTAGCCGGTGGGCAAGCAAAACGCATGGGCGGTGTGGATAAAGGCTTGCAGCCCCTGCAGGGAAAACCGTTATTTCAATTTATTTACGATCGCCTGCATTCGCAGGTGGAACATATTTCTGTTAACGCCAATCGCAATCAGGCCATTTATGCTGTCGCCGGATTGCCGGTGTTTGGCGATAATATCGAAGGCTTTCAAGGGCCGTTAAGTGGGATTTTGACCGCGCTGGAACGATCTGAGACAGATTTTGTCTTATTTGTGCCTTGTGATAGCCCCTTCTTCCCGGACAATTTACTGGAAAAATTGAAAAGTGCGGTGGTTTTTCACGGCGTTTCTATTGCGTATGTGCATGATGGTGAGCGTGAACATCCGACCTTCTGTTTAATGGCGCGTAGCTTAAAAGAGAAACTTGCGGCTTATTTGGCTACTGGCGAGCGCAGAATGTTGCAGTTTATGCGCCAAAACGGGGCGGTGAGTGTGGATTTCTCAGAAAATAAGGCAGCGTTTACCAATATCAACACATTGGATGAGTTACTGCAGTTTAACGTGCAATCCTCGTGAGCTATTTATTGCGCACCGTAGAAACAGTATAATGAGCGCCACGCTTGAGTTAGTTTGTTTTCTTCCACCGAAATTCAAGGATTTTTATGATTAAGAAACTTTCCATTCTTTTCCTAGCCTCTTTATTGAGCGCTTGTTCCCTTTCCTCGTATGTGCCTTTCATGGGTGACAAAAAAACGGTCATTGACTTAGACGAAGATAAAATTGACCAAAAATCTTACGCCACCGCGTATGAGGCTACGGTCGCAACCTACCAAGGGCGCGTGCACAGCGATTTTAATGTGAATTCTTTCGCCAGTGGTGCCAATGATTGGTATTTAGGCCGAATTCTTGTGCCTGTTGAACAAATCAAAGAAAAATTGTATAGCCCACAAGGACAGGATTCCGATGTTTATGCCTACTACAGCGGCGTTGTACATGCCTCGGCGTTGCAAAATAATTTTGGCAAACTGAATGCCAAATGCTGGAGTCTTATCGATACGCCGAGCGCGACCCAAGGTATTTATGACGCCATGTTAGATTTGAAAAAAGACAAAGTGCGGTCTGAAAATGACGAATATATCGTGCAAGGTTCCGAGCAATTACTCAAATTGTGTACCGGAAAATAATTTACAAAACTGTCGGTTTTTACCGGCAGTTTTTTGTATTTTTAAAACCAAGCTGAAAGGTTTTTGCAATATTCAGCACCCAATTTATACCCTCGTAGAAACAAGGAGACAGAATGTTTAATTTACCCGAAAGCAACATTCATTTGGCGGCGAGTGCCGATAATAAACAGCAAGCCATTACGCTGGCGGCAAATGCCCTTGAACAGGCTGGTTATGTGGAAGGCGGTTATTTACAAGGCATGTTAGGGCGGGAACAACAAACATCGACCTTTTTAGGGAATGGTATCGCCATTCCGCACGGCACGTTAGAAACCCGTAGTATGGTAAAAAACACCGGTGTGCAGATTTTCCAGTTTCCACAAGGGATTGAATGGGGCGAAGGTAATATCGCCTATGTGGTGATCGGCATTGCGGCCCGTTCTGACGAACATTTGGCACTGCTACGTCAACTGACTCATGTTCTCGGCGATGAAGACACCGCTGCAAGATTAGCCACTCTCACCGATGTGAAAAAATTCCGCGCCATTTTAATGGGCGAAGCGGACGAATTTAATGTGGTTGATGAAAACATTAGCTTAGATGTGGACACCAGCAGTTTGCTCACTTTAATCGCCATTAACGCCGGCAAATTAGAACAACAAAGTGCGGTCAATCATCAGTACGTTTCGGAAGTCATTGCCAATCCGGCATTGCCGTTGGCGCAAGGCCTATGGGTAACCGATGCCGCCGTAGGAAACCAAAAGAATGGGTTGGCGTTCAGTCGCGCAAAACAGGCGTTTAATTTGAATAATAAAATTGTGCATGGCGTGGTAACGGTGGCTTATGCCAACGAGCAAATTGACGAAGCTTTAGCCCGTCTGTTAGATGCCAAGGTACAGCAAATCTTGTTAAACGGCGATAGCGCACAGATTGCTGCAGCATTAAAAGGCAGGGCAATTCCGCAAGCGACGACACAGACGACTTCAACTGCTTCCGCCGCGCCGTCTGTGGCTGCCGGCAGCGTTGTCGGTACCTTTACTATTCGTAATGAACATGGTTTACATGCCCGACCAAGCGCCATTTTGGTTAATGAAGTGAAAAAATTCACCTCTAAGATTACCGTGGAAAATCTTACCCGAGCCAGCGCACCGGTGAGCGCCAAGAGCTTGATAAAAATTGTCGCCTTGGGGGTGACTCAGGGGCATCGTTTACGTTTTGTGGCAGAAGGCGATGATGCACAAGCTGCAGTTGAAGCTATTGGTAAAGTGATTGCGTCAGGGCTTGGCGAAACTATTTCTGCGATACCACCAAGCGAACCGGACACCATTGAAGTGATGGAGAAAGTTGCGTCGGCAATTTCTGCGCCAAGTGGTGAAAGTGCGGTGGAAAATCCGAGTGAATCCGTGGAAGGCATTTTTGAAGTAAAAAATGAACATGGATTGCATGCCCGTCCAGCGGCGATTTTAGTCAGTGAAGTAAAAAAATATAACGCCAATATTGCCGTACAAAATCTCGATCGCGATACGCCGTTGGTCAGCGCAAAAAGTCTGATGAAAGTGGTGGCGTTAGGTGTAGTGAAAGGCCATCGTTTACGTTTTTTGGCCACCGGGGAGCAAGCACAACAAGCTATTGAGGGTATCGGTGCAGCAATTAACGCAGGATTAGGGGAATAATGATGGCAAACGTCGCAACTATCACCTTAAACGCCGCTTATGACTTGGTCGGGCGTTTAAAACGTATCGAATTGGGCGAAGTCAACACCGTGGAAACCCTCGGGCTTTTTCCTGCGGGTAAAGGCATTAACGTAGCGAAAGTGTTAAAAGATTTGGGTATTGACGTCACGGTGGGCGGTTTTCTCGGTGAAGACAACCAAGGAGATTTTGTTGCCTTATTCGACAAACTGGGATTACAAGATAAATTCCAACGCGTGCCGGGCAAAACTCGTATCAACGTGAAAATTACCGAAACCGACGCGGATGTTACCGATTTAAACTTTTTAGGCTATGAAATCAGTGAAAGTGCGTGGCAACAATTTGTGGCGGATTCTCTTGCGTATTGCAAATTCTTCGACATTGTTGCCGTGTGCGGTAGCTTACCGCGAGGCGTGACGCCGGACTTGTTTGCTGATTGGCTAAAACAACTCCATCAGGCAGGCGTAAAAGTGGTGTTGGATAGCAGCCACGCCGCGTTAACCGCAGGTTTAAGCGCACGGCCTTGGTTGGTGAAACCCAACCACCGCGAATTAGAAGCCTGGGTGGGTTATACCTTAAATTCACTGGAAGAAATTGTGTCTGCCGCCAAAAAATTAAAAGCACAGGGCATTGCTCATGTGATTATTTCCATGGGGGCGAATGGTTCTTTATGGTTGAGTGATGAGGCAATTATGCAGGCACAACCACCGAGATGTGAACATGTGGTGAGTACCGTGGGTGCGGGCGATTCTATGGTGGCGGGCTTGATTTACGGTTTAATTAACGACCTTCCGCAAAAAGACACCCTTGCCTTTGCCAGTGCGGTGTCCGCTTTTGCCGTGTCGCAAAGTAACGTGGGCATTTCTGACCGCACTTTGCTTGAACCAATTTTAAACAATGTCAACATTACTGTCATTGAGGGATAATCTTATGCATATTTATTTAACCCCAACCGCCAACTTCGGTCATGCAAAGGCCTTTTTATTGCGTGAAATGCTAAGCAAAGCCGCGCAAGCGCAACATCAAATTGTGGACAGTGCCGAGGCGGCGGATCTGATCATCGTTTTGGGGAATGTTTTACCCAATAATGCTCAATTCAGTGGCAAAAAAGTGTTTTTGGCAAAAATTGACGAACATTTCAACGCACCCGAAAACTTGTTAGACCAGGCTATTCAACAGGCGCAGGATTATGTTCCGCCTGCTGAAAGTGCGGTCGTTTCTAACGGTAAAATGAAAAATATTGTGGCGGTGACTGCTTGCCCGACAGGCGTCGCACATACGTTCATGTCTGCCGAGGCTATCGAAACCTACGCCAAACAACAAGGTTGGCAGGTGAAAGTGGAAACCCGCGGACAAGTGGGGGCGGGCAATGAAATCACGGCAGAAGAAGTGGCTACAGCGGATTTGGTGTTTGTGGCGGCGGATATTGACGTACCGTTGGACAAATTCAAAGGCAAATTAATGTATCGCACCTCCACCGGACTTGCGTTGAAGAAAACCGCGCAAGAATTCGATAAAGCCTTTAAAGACGCCAAAATTTACGAAGGCGGCGCAACATCCGCGGCGAAAGCCGAAGAGCGCGGCGAGAAGAAAGGCGTCTATAAGCACCTAATGACAGGCGTATCGCATATGTTGCCATTGGTGGTGGCAGGCGGTTTGCTTATCGCCATTTCCTTCATGTTCGGTATTGAAGCGTTCAAAGACGAAAACATCGCGGGTGGCTTGCCGAAAGCCTTAATGGATATCGGCGGTGGAGCAGCGTTCCACTTAATGATTGCGGTGTTCGCAGGTTATGTGGCGTTCTCCATCGCCGACCGTCCGGGACTTGCCGTGGGGTTAATCGGCGGGATGTTGGCGACGACCGCAGGCGCGGGGATTTTAGGCGGAATTATCGCCGGCTTCCTTGCGGGTTATGTGGTGAAAGGGCTTAATAATGTGATTAAATTACCACCAAGCCTGATGTCCCTTAAACCGATCTTAATTTTGCCGTTATTGGGGTCTTTCATTGTCGGCTTAGCCATGATTTATCTCATTAACCCGCCTGTTGCGAAAATCATGACGGCGTTGAGTGAATGGCTCAAATCCATGGGCGATGTGAATGCCATGGTGCTTGGCGTGATTATCGGCACCATGATGTGTATCGACATGGGAGGGCCGGTAAACAAAGCGGCTTATACCTTCTCCGTGGGCATGATCGCCTCTCAGGTTTACACCCCAATGGCAGCGGCAATGGCAGCAGGCATGGTGCCGCCAATCGGCATGGCGATTGCCACTTGGTTAGCGCGCAGTAAATTCACTTCCAATCAACGTGATGCGGGTAAAGCCTCTTTCGTGCTTGGCTTCTGTTTTATTTCCGAAGGGGCATTGCCATTTGTGGCGGCAGATCCACTACGCGTGATTATCAGCAGTGTGCTAGGTGGTGCAACTGCGGGGGCGATTTCCATGAGTTTAGGCATTACCTTACAAGCGCCACACGGCGGCTTATTTGTGATTCCGTTCGTCTCCGAACCGCTTATGTACCTTGGCGCCATCGCCATTGGTTCTGTGTTGACCGGCGTAGTTTATGCGATGATTAAACCAAAGGTGGAAGCCTAATCATTCCCCATCGGGGAATTTAAAATCGGCCCCAAGGGGGCTGAAGGATGTGTAACCGTGGGTAATTTATTACCCACGGCAGAACCTAAAAAAACATTTTCAAAATCCACCGCACTTTTACCTCACAAGGAAGATAATATGCCATTTAGTGAAGTTGAAAAACACGACCTTCTGTCGCAAAAAGGCATTGGCCCAACGATCTTAAAACGTTTGATGGAAATGGGGTTGGATGACGTCAAAATATTGGCAGCTACCAGCCCGGATTTCATTCTTCAACGCGGTGCAGAAATCACCGGTTCAACCTGTTGGCGCAACAGCCCACAAGCCCGAAACGCTATTGAAACGGCAGTGAATTGGGCAAAAAGCAAGGTTTAGCCCTAAGATAGTGGCTTACTCTGATGGCGCGCGTCTTCTTATGCGTGCCAACCAGGGTAATGTATTACTCACGGTAGAGTCTCAAAAACGTTTTCAAAACCCACCGCACTTTTTATCCCTAATCCTGCCAATTCCTGCTATGATTTTCGCCGTTCATCAATACATTATTTCCTGAGGACCAATATGAAAAAATACGTTGTTTTAACCGCGCTCTGTTTCGCTTTTACTGCACAAGCCAACGATAGCATGGGGTTTGTGTCCACTGGTGGCGTGGAATACCTCAAAAATGACAATATTGCCATGCAAAAAGAAAATCTGTTTATCAGCCTCGATAAAATTAAGGTGGACTACGAATATCAAAATCTCACCGACAAAGACATTACGGAAACTGTGCTATTCCCATTACCTGAGGTTTCTCTTTATGATTACGGAGACTTTGCGGATACAGCAGGGTTAATTAACACCTTTAAAATCTACGCTAATGGTAAGGAAATTAAACCGCAAGTGCATGTGCGGGCGTTTCTTTATAAAACAGAAAAAGAAGGGACAGAGGAACAAAAATTGGTGCCTCATGATGTGACGGCGATTTTCAGAGATTGTGGTTTAACTGAGGAAGAATTGATGGAACCTTGGTTGCGCAAATCTGCATCGGCAGATAATAAAATTTTGAAGTGTAAAGATCCTCGTTTAGCCAAATTTGAATTGGAAAAATATGAAGGTGAACTGTTTTGGGGCGGGCAAATTATTTATAGTTGGCAGCAAACCTTTAAAGCCTCCGACACGACTTACATCAGCCATGAATATGCCCCTTTGGTCGGTGGTGGCGTGTCTATTTCGTCTATATTAGAACTCGGTGAGGAGACACCGTTTACCGAGCAATATTGTATTGGTCCTGAATTTAAACATGCCATTAGAAAATTAATTCCTGAGGGCGGTGGTTCTTATCGTCAGTTGGGCTATATTTTAAAAACCGGGGCCAACTGGGCAAAACCAATCGCCGATTTCACCTTAACCATCGAGCGACCAAAAGATCAGTTGGTGTCATTTTGCTGGAAAGGCAAAGGAGAAGTGAAGAAAGTCTTGCAAAACGACAAGGTGGTACAATTCCAAGTACAGGAAAAAGATTTCCTGCCACAACAGGATTTAGATGTGTTGTATGCACCGTAAAACAGTGAATGCGGAGTAAAAAGCTGGGCAAATTCATGTTCATGGGGAAAATTGTTCCGTGGTACTGTCTGCTTGTGGTAAATAAAAGGAGCAATCATGCCTCAACTCAATATAGAAAATGCGCAATTTCGACTGCATGAAAAACGTTTGCTAAATCTACCGCACTTTTTTGTCAAGGCTCGGGATTATTGGGTCGTGGTGGGCAGTAACGGCAGCGGAAAAACGGCGTTTTCATTAGCATTACAAGGGGCATTGCCTCTTGAGGCGGGCGAATATCACAGTGATTTTGAACGCATTGGGTTGTTTTCTTTTGAACGGCAACAACAAATTCTGGAACAAACGTTTAAAGATCGTAACAACGATACGGTGAGTCCAGACGATTTCGGCAAAACCGCACGTCAGACCATTTTGAACAGTAGTGATAAGGAAACCTTGTGTGACTCTTATGCGGCGCTGTTGCATATTACGTCGTTGTTGGATCGTCCGTTTATGTTGCTTTCTACCGGCGAGAGCCGCAAAGTGTTGTTGGCGCAGGCATTGGTTTCCGAACCGCAATTATTAATTTTAGATGAGCCTTTTGAAGGGCTAGATCAACAGTCTGTGTCGGATTGGCAACAATTGCTACAACAGCTCAATGAAAAAATGGCGTTGGTGTTGATCGTCAATCGCTTTTCCGACATTCCTTCTGCCGCTGATCATGTGGCGTTGTTAGATCACAACCAGTTAATTTTGCAGGGAGGGCGGACGGAGGTTGAGCAACAAAGTCTATTTCAACAAGTACAATATGCGGAACAAAACGTTGATGTGCCGTTGCCGGAAAGTGCTGTATCGCCGATTAAATTACCGCCGAATCAATCCCCTTTTGAACTGAAAAACGTTACTGTTCAATATGGTGAGAATGTCATTTTAAATCGGCTTGATTGGACAGTGGCGCCTGAGCAAAATTGGTGGATTAAAGGGCAGAATGGTGCGGGAAAATCTACGCTATTGTCGCTTATTTGCGGCGATCATCCGCAATCTTATGCTAATCATGTGGTTTTATTCGGTAAACAGCGGGGAAGTGGCGAAACCATTTGGGAGATTAAACGCAACATCGGTTATGTCAGCAGTCAGTTACACATGGATTATCGGGTCAACTGTTCTGCGTTAGAGGTGATTCTTTCGGGCTTTTTTGACAGCATCGGCGTATACCAAAGCGTTCCCGGCGCACTGCGGATCAAGGCGATGCAATGGCTTACGCGCTTGAATATGGAGGCGTTGGCAAATCGTCCGTTTCGTTCCCTTTCTTGGGGACAACAGCGCCTGTTGTTGATTACCCGCGCGATGGTGAAACACCCGCCCATATTGATTTTAGATGAACCGTTGCAAGGCCTCGACGGCATGAATCGCAAACTGGTAAAGCACTTTATCGAACAACTGGTGAACAATAGTCAAACCCAACTACTCTTCGTGTCCCACCAAGATCAGGACGCGCCGAATTGCATTACGCATGTGTTTGAATTTATCCCGCAAGGCGATGGATACGTTTATAAACAAAGTGCGGTGTGATTTTTAATTATTTTGACGAAGAACAACTATGGATATCGCATTCATTCTCGGCACGAAAATCGTTGAACTGACCCTTATTGTGTTGATGGGCTATGGGTTGGTGAAAAGCAAATTGCTTAAATCGGAAGACAGTAAGCCGCTGTCTATTATCGGGTTATATATCATCAGTCCCGCCGTGATGATTGAAGCTTTTCAGATTTCGTATACGCCGGAAATTCTAGAGGGATTAATGCTGTCTTTTGGGATGGCGGTGTTTTTACATGGCATGCTGGTGATTATCGGTACGGTGTTAAAGAGAACGCTGAAATTGGATCCTATCGAGCATGCGGCATCGATTTATGCTAATTCAGGTAATTTGATTATTCCGTTGGTGATGGGATTGTTCGGTAAAGAATGGGTGGTTTACGCCAGTTGTTTTATTATCGTGCAAACGTTCATGTTTTGGACGCACTGTCGTCTGATTATTGCCGGAAAGGGCAATTTAACGCTGAAAACGGTGCTAAAAAATATCAACATTTGGTCGATCATGATGGGTTTAGTGATGTTTGCCTTACAAATTAAACTGCCTGATACCATCAATGGTACGTTGTCTTCCGTCGGGATGTTTATTGGTCCGAATGCGATGTTGATTGCCGGCATGCTGATTGCTTCTATTCCACTGCGGGATCTTTTCTCCTCTAAACGTATTTATTTGGTGACGTTTCTGCGTTTGTTAGTGATTCCGCTGTTTTTAATGGTTGTCGTTAAACTTTGCGGCTTTTCAGGTTGGGTACAAAACGGTGAAACGATCGCTTTGATTAGTTTCCTTGCGACAACGAGCCCAGCGGCTTCGACGGTCACGCAAATGGCGTTAATTTTTGGGAATAATCCGCAAAAAGCCAGTGCCATTTATGGGGTCACCACCCTCCTTTGCATGTTTAGCATGCCCTTCATTATTGCACTGTATCAGTTGTGGTAAAAAGTGCGGTGGATTTTGAGAATGTTTAGAAACACGCTGAAAAACGACCGCACTTGTGTAAATGCATAATTTTTAATTGTGAAACTGGAAAATTAGCTGCTATAATCCTGCGTTCGAAAAAGGATCCCTGTTTTTTAAAGTTACATAATGGATAAATTTTTATGGCATTAGAGATTGAGAAAAAGAAAAATGAATCTGAGGCTTCCGTTGAAAAGTCTAAAGGATTAAACATTTTTTTATGGTTGTTAACCGTTGCAATCATTGCGGCGAGTGCATTTGGTAATATCTATTTCCAAGATCAATATTCCACCCCAATTCGCGTTGTTGCGGTTATCGTGTTGTTGTTGATCTCTTTAGGGGTTGCAGCGACAACCAATCAAGGCAGAAAAGCCCTTGGTTTCTTTCAAGATGCCCGTACTGAATTACGTCGAATTGTTTGGCCAAGCCGTCCGGAAGCAACGCAAACAACTTTTATCGTTGTTGGTGTGACCGTATTTGTGTCTTTAATCCTTTGGGGCTTGGATTCAATCATCGTTAGCATCATTACCTTCTTAACCGACTGGAGATTCTAAAATGACCGAAACCGCAAATAAAAAACGTTGGTATGTGTTGCAAGCGTTCTCCGGTTTTGAAGCGCGCGTAGCGACCACATTGCGTGAATACATCAAACTTCACAATATGGAAGAACAGTTCGGTGAAGTGTTAGTGCCGACAGAAGAAGTTGTCGAAAATGTGGCGGGTAAACGTCGCAAAAGTGAACGTAAATATTTCCCAGGTTATGTATTAGTACAAATGGAAATGAACGATGACACTTGGCACTTGGTGCGTAGCGTACCACGCGTGATGGGTTTCATTGGTGGCACACCGGACAAACCGGCGCCAATTAGCAATCGTGAAGCGGATATCATTTTAAATCGCTTGGAACAAAATAGCGATAAACCGAAACCAAGAACGACTTTCCAACCTGGGGAAGAAGTACGAGTAACCGAAGGTCCATTTATGGATTTCAATGGTACAGTAGAAGAAATCGACTACGAAAAAGGCCGCTTGAAAGTGTCTGTGTCTATTTTTGGTCGTGCTACGCCGGTTGAACTTGAGTTCGGACAAGTAGAAAAGAATAACTAGTAAAATGGTTGAATTTTCCACCGCACTTTTTTAAGTGCGGTGCATTTTTTCGACGTTTTACTTGAAAAACCGGTTGCGTTTGATTAGAATGCAGCCCTTTTTAACAACAGGGGAGCTAGCAATAGCGTTATCACCCATTTAGAGGAAACTAAAATGGCAAAAAAAGTCCAAGCCTACGTTAAGTTGCAAGTTGCAGCTGGTATGGCAAACCCATCACCACCGGTTGGTCCTGCGTTAGGTCAACAAGGTGTAAACATCATGGAATTCTGTAAAGCATTCAACGCTCGTACTGAGAGCTTAGAAAAAGGTTTACCAATTCCGGTTGTTATCACCGTTTATGCAGACCGTTCATTCACTTTCGTGACTAAAACTCCACCGGCAGCAGTATTGTTGAAAAAAGCAGCTGGTGTGAAATCTGGTTCTGCTAAACCGAACAAAGATAAAGTAGGTAAAGTGACTTTAGAACAAGTTCGTCAAATCGCTGAAACTAAAGCAGCGGATATGACTGGTGCGACTATCGAAGACAAAATGCAATCAATCGCTGGTACTGCTCGTTCAATGGGCTTAGTGGTAGAGGAGTAATACGATGGCTAAATTGACTAAAAAAATGAAAGCAATCAAAGCTGGCGTAGATTCTACTAAAGCATACGAAATCAACGAAGCAATCGCAGTATTGAAACAATTCGCAACGGCTAAATTCGTTGAAAGTGTTGATGTTGCAGTAAACTTGGGTATCGACCCTCGTAAATCTGACCAAAACGTTCGTGGTGCAACAGTATTACCACACGGTACTGGTCGTGAAGTTCGTGTTGCTGTGTTCACCCAAGGTGCAAACGCAGAAGCAGCTAAAGAAGCTGGTGCTGATTTAGTAGGTATGGAAGACTTAGCAGAGCAAGTTAAGAAAGGCGAAATGAACTTTGACGTTGTTATCGCTTCTCCTGATGCAATGCGTGTTGTTGGTCAATTAGGTCAAGTATTAGGCCCACGTGGTTTAATGCCAAACCCGAAAGTGGGTACTGTCACACCAAACGTTGCTGAAGCAGTGAAAAATGCTAAATCCGGTCAGATCCGTTATCGCAACGATAAAAACGGTATCATCCACACTACTATCGGTAAAGCAAACTTCTCTGAAGTACAATTGAAAGAAAACCTTCAAGCGTTGTTAGCCGCTTTAACTAAAGCGAAACCTGCAACATCTAAAGGTATCTTCATTAAGAAAGTAAGTCTTTCTACTACAATGGGTGCCGGTGTAGCAATCGATCAAGCTTCACTGTAATCCGTAGAAATACGATGAAATATGACCGCACTTTTACAAGTGCGGTTATTTTTTTCGACATTTATCGTTGTCGAATTGGTGATTTTTTATCATCAGGCATTTACAAATGTTATTTCGATCGTTATAATCTGCGTCCTTTTAGACCGTATTTTATTTGCGGTTTAGCATTTCTGGTTGGTGCTT
The DNA here is from genome assembly GCF_000185305.1 of Aggregatibacter segnis ATCC 33393. Lineage (GTDB taxonomy): Bacteria > Pseudomonadota > Gammaproteobacteria > Enterobacterales > Pasteurellaceae > Aggregatibacter > Aggregatibacter segnis. The sequence goes on along the minus strand of NZ_GL622200.1, from coordinate 1,859,300 downwards.
GACCTCATTCAAGCCCCGTCCAAGACCGTAGGGGAGCAATCTTAATCATCCTACGTAGATGGTGAACAGAATAAGAATTTTCTTGCTTCTGTGCACCGAATTCGTCCTAATAGTCGTTTTATTAGGTATTTAAATTCCGAGCAATCGGAGTGTATTCAGGAGCTAACAGCCAATGGCATTAAATCTTCAAGACAAACAAGCAATTGTTGCCGAAGTAAATGAAGCAGCCAAAGGTGCCCTTTCTGCTGTGATCGCGGATTCCCGTGGTGTGACAGTAGACAAAATGACCGAATTGCGTAAATCTGCACGTGAAGCCGGTGTTTCTATGCGCGTTGTTCGTAATACTTTATTACGTCGTGCGGTAGAAGGTACTGAATTCGAGTGTTTGAAAGACACATTTACCGGTCCAACACTTATCGCATTCTCTACTGAACATCCAGGTGCTGCAGCACGTTTGTTCAAAGAATTTGCGAAAGCAAACGATAAGTTTGAACTTAAAGGTGCAGCCTTTGAAGGTAAGATCCAAGATGTTGAATTCTTAGCAACATTACCGACTTACGACGAAGCAATTGCACGTTTAATGGGCACAATGAAAGAAGCTGCGGCAGGCAAACTTGTTCGCACTTTTGCGGCATTACGCGACAAATTACAAGAAGCGGCTTAATCAAGCGTTTCTTCATCCAATTAACTTTATTTACTTTAGGAATTGATTGTTATGTCATTAACTAACGAACAAATCATTGAAGCGATTGCTTCTAAATCTGTAACTGAAATCGTTGAATTAATCGCAGCGATGGAAGAAAAATTCGGTGTTTCCGCAGCGGCAGCAGTAGCAGCAGCTCCAGCAGGTGGTGCAGCAGCAGCGGCAGAAGAAAAAACTGAATTCGACGTAGTTCTTGCTGAAGCTGGTGCTAACAAAGTAGCAGTAATCAAAGCAGTACGTGGTGCAACCGGTTTAGGCTTGAAAGAAGCTAAAGACTTAGTTGAATCTGCACCGGCTGTATTGAAAGAAGGCATTGCTAAAGCAGAAGCAGAAGCACTTAAGAAAGAATTAGAAGAAGCTGGCGCGAAAGTAGAAATCAAATAATTTTGATTTTATTTCGTCCTGTTTCTCAGGCTAAATGGCTGGTGGGTGACCATCAGCCATTTTGTGCTATCAAAAACAGAAGTAAATTTGCCGTTTGATTACTTTTGTTTCCTCAAGTTAAACAAAGCATTTTAATTTGAGCTACCCACTCAAGAAGTAAGGTTCATAGTGCGGTCATCTAAAAACGGTATCTAATACATTATCACCAATATTTGTCGCAAATATTGCGTGTTGATTGTGGGTCACTGAACAGCAAGCAGAGGAACCCTATGGTTTACTCCTATACCGAGAAAAAAAGAATTCGTAAAGACTTCGGCAAACGTCCGCAAGTTTTAAATATTCCCTATTTATTAACAATCCAGCTTGATTCTTTTGAAAAATTTATTCAAAGAGATCCGGATGGTCAACAAGGCTTAGAAGCCGCTTTCCGCTCTGTATTCCCAATTGTCAGTACCAATGGAAATACCGAATTACAATATGTTAGCTATAGGCTAGGTGAGCCGGTGTTTGATGTGCGTGAGTGTCAAATCCGTGGTACCACTTATGCGGCACCGTTACGTGTGAAATTACGCTTGGTTAGCTATGACAAAGATGCCGCACCTGGCACGATCAAAGATATTAAAGAACAAGAAGTTTATATGGGTGAGATCCCATTAATGACCGATAATGGTACTTTCGTGATTAACGGTACCGAGCGTGTTATCGTGTCTCAATTACATCGTAGTCCGGGTGTATTCTTTGATAGTGACAAAGGTAAAACTCACTCTTCAGGTAAAGTGCTGTATAACGCACGTATTATTCCTTACCGTGGTTCATGGTTGGATTTTGAATTTGATCCGAAAGATAACTTATATGCACGTATCGACCGTCGTCGTAAATTACCATCAACGATTATCTTGCGCGCGTTGGGTTACACCACTGAACAAATCTTAGATCTTTTCTTTGATAAAGTTGTCTTCGAAATTAAAGATAATAAATTGCTGATGAATTTAATGCCTGAACGTTTACGTGGTGAAACGGCGGCATTTGATATTGAAGCAAATGGCAAAGTGTATGTGGAACGTGGTCGTCGCATCACTGCTCGTCATATTAAAGCATTAGAAAAAGATAATATTAAACAAGTAGACGTACCAACTGAATATATTGTGGGTAAAGTTGCTGCGAAAGACTATGTCAATTTAGATACCGGCGAATTAGTTTGTGCGGCGAATATGGAGCTTTCTCTTGAGGTATTGGCGAAATTAGCACAAGCAGGCTATACCACAGTTGAAACCTTATTCACCAATGACTTGGATTACGGCCCATATATTTCCGAAACATTACGTGTTGATCCGTCTAGCGATCGTTTAAGCGCGTTAGTGGAAATTTACCGTATGATGCGTCCGGGTGAGCCACCGACAAAAGAAGCGGCAGAAGCGTTATTTGAGAATTTATTCTTCTCTTCCGACCGTTATGACTTGTCTGCGGTAGGCCGTATGAAATTCAACCGCTCTTTAGGGATTGAAGAAACCACCGGCAGTGGCACATTAAGTAACGAAGATATCGTAAGTGTCATGAAGAAATTGATCGAAATTCGTAACGGTCGTGGTGAAGTGGATGATATTGACCACTTAGGTAACCGTCGTATTCGTTCTGTGGGTGAGATGGCAGAAAACCAATTCCGTATTGGCTTAGTGCGTGTTGAGCGTGCAGTGAAAGAGCGCTTGTCTTTAGGTGATCTGGAAGCTGTGACACCACAAGATTTAATTAATGCGAAACCAATTTCTGCTGCGGTGAAAGAATTCTTTGGTTCATCTCAATTATCTCAATTTATGGACCAAAACAACCCATTATCAGAAGTTACACACAAACGCCGTATTTCTGCATTGGGACCGGGCGGTTTAACTCGTGAACGTGCAGGCTTTGAAGTGCGTGACGTCCATGCGACTCACTATGGTCGCGTGTGTCCGATTGAAACCCCTGAAGGTCCAAACATCGGTTTGATTAACTCTCTTTCCGTTTATGCGCGTACCAACGACTACGGTTTCTTAGAAACACCGTATCGTAAAGTCGTCAATGGCCAAGTGACTGAAGAAATCGAATACCTTTCTGCGATTGAAGAAGGTAAATACGTTATCGCACAGGCGAACTCAAATCTTGATGACGAGTTCCGCTTTACCGATGCGTTTGTTACCTGTCGTGGTGAACATGGTGAATCAGGTCTTTATAAACCTGAAGAAATTCACTATATGGACGTTTCTACTCAACAAGTGGTTTCTGTGGCGGCAGCTTTGATTCCATTCTTAGAGCATGACGATGCGAACCGTGCCTTGATGGGGGCGAACATGCAACGTCAAGCCGTACCAACATTACGCGCAGACAAACCATTAGTCGGTACTGGTATTGAGAAAGCAGTAGCGCTTGACTCCGGTGTTGCGGTTGTTGCAAAACGCGGTGGTACGATTCAATACGTGGACGCTTCCCGTATTGTGGTGAAAGTCAATGAAGACGAAACCGTTGCGGGCGAAGCCGGTATTGATATTTATAACTTAATCAAATATACCCGTTCTAACCAAAACACCTGTATCAACCAAATTCCTTGTGTGGAATTAGGTGAGCCGGTTGAGCGTGGTGAAATTTTGGCAGATGGTCCTTCTACCGATTTAGGTGAATTGGCGCTTGGTCAAAATATTCGCGTGGCGTTCATGCCGTGGAACGGTTATAACTTCGAAGACTCCATGTTAGTTTCCGAACGTGTGGTACAACAAGATCGTTTCACCACTATTCACATTCAAGAGCTTTCTTGTGTGGCACGTGATACCAAATTAGGTGCGGAAGAAATTACCGCAGATATTCCTAACGTCGGTGAAGCCGCATTAAGCAAATTGGACGAATCCGGTATCGTGTATATCGGTGCGGAAGTGAAGGGCGGCGATATTCTGGTCGGTAAAGTGACACCAAAAGGTGAAACCCAATTAACCCCGGAAGAAAAATTATTACGCGCGATCTTCGGTGAAAAAGCGTCTGATGTGAAAGACTCTTCTTTACGCGTACCAAACAGCGTTTCCGGTACCGTTATTGACGTACAAGTGTTTACCCGTGATGGCGTAGAAAAAGACAAACGTGCGTTAGAAATCGAAGAAATGCAATTAAAACAAGCGAAAAAAGACTTGAGCGAAGAGTTTGAGATCTTAGAAGCCGGCTTGTTTATGCGTGTCCGCAACCTCTTGTTATCCGGCGGTTTCGATGCGAAATCCTTAGATAAATTAGACCGCACTAAATGGTTGGAACAAACCTTAGATAACGAGGAAAAACAACACCAGTTAGAGCAGTTAGCGGAACAACACGAAGAATTACGCAAAGAATTTGAACGTAAATTAGAAGTTCAACGCAACAAGATTATCCAAGGCGACGATTTGGCACCGGGCGTGTTGAAAGTCGTTAAAGTGTACTTGGCGGTGAAACGTCAAATTCAACCGGGTGATAAAATGGCGGGTCGTCACGGTAACAAAGGGGTTATCTCCAAAATTAACCCTGTGGAAGACATGCCATACGATGAAAACGGTCAACCTGTTGAAATCGTATTGAACCCGCTGGGCGTTCCGTCCCGTATGAATATTGGTCAGATCTTAGAAACTCACTTAGGTTTGGCGGCAAAAGGTATCGGTGATCAAATTAATGCGATGATTAAACAACAACAATCTATCGCGAAATTGCGTGAATACATGCAGAAAGCCTATGACCTTGGCGGCGGTTCACAAAAAGTGGATCTCAGCACCTTTACAGACGAAGAAGTGATGCGTTTAGCACAAAACTTGCGTAAAGGTTTGCCGATTGCGACACCGGTATTTGACGGTGCTCATGAAAAAGAAATTAAAGGCTTATTAGAGCTTGGTGGTTTACCGACTTCCGGTCAAATTACCCTTTATGATGGTCGTACAGGTGAGAAATTCGAGCGTCCGGTAACGGTAGGTTACATGTATATGCTCAAATTGAACCACTTGGTTGATGACAAAATGCACGCGCGTTCAACCGGTTCTTATAGTCTTGTTACTCAACAACCGTTGGGTGGTAAGGCGCAATTCGGTGGTCAACGTTTCGGTGAGATGGAGGTGTGGGCACTTGAAGCTTATGGTGCGGCTTATACCTTACAAGAAATGTTAACCGTGAAATCCGATGACGTGAACGGTCGTACGAAGATGTATAAAAACATCGTCAGCGGCAACCAACAAATGGATCCGGGCACACCGGAATCTTTCAACGTAATTATGAAAGAAATCCGTTCACTTGGTATTAACATCGACTTGGACGAAGAATAAGTCAGGGTATTGACCCCCTATTGAGCCCAAGTGCGGTCGATTTTAAAAACGTTTTGAAAAACGACCGCACTTGAATAAGTTTAACTCCGACAGGAGCAAATCTGTGAAAGACTTAGTTAAGTTTTTAAAAGCACAATCAAAAACCGCTGAAGATTTTGATGTGATTAAAATCGGTTTAGCCTCACCTGACATGATCCGTTCTTGGTCATACGGTGAAGTTAAAAAGCCTGAAACAATCAACTATCGTACCTTTAAACCAGAGCGTGACGGTCTTTTCTGTGCCCGTATCTTCGGACCGGTAAAAGATTACGAATGTTTGTGCGGTAAGTACAAACGCTTAAAACACCGCGGTGTGATTTGTGAAAAATGTGGCGTAGAAGTCACTCAAACTAAAGTTCGTCGTGAACGTATGGGGCACATTGAATTGGCCTCACCGGTGGCGCACATTTGGTTCTTAAAATCCCTGCCGTCCCGTATCGGTTTATTGTTAGACATGCCGTTGCGTGATATTGAACGCGTGCTTTATTTTGAATCTTACATTGTGATCGAACCGGGTATGACCGATCTCGAGCGTGGTCAGTTGTTAACCGAAGAACAATATCTTGACGCGGAAGATCGTTGGCAAGATGAGTTCGATGCCAAAATGGGTGCAGAAGCCATTCAAGCCTTATTACGCGGTATCGATTTGGAAGCGGAATGCGAAAATTTACGCGAAGAATTACAAGAAACCAATTCCGAAACCAAACGTAAGAAAATCACTAAACGCTTAAAATTATTGGAAGCCTTCTTACAATCCGGCAACAAACCAGAATGGATGGTGATGACCGTATTACCGGTGCTTCCACCGGATTTACGTCCGTTAGTGCCGTTAGACGGCGGTCGTTTTGCGACTTCCGACTTGAACGATTTATACCGTCGTGTCATCAACCGTAACAACCGCTTAAAACGTTTATTAGATTTAATCGCACCGGATATTATCGTGCGTAACGAAAAACGTATGTTACAAGAATCCGTTGATGCGTTGTTAGACAACGGTCGTCGCGGTCGTGCAATCACCGGTTCTAACCGTCGTCCGTTAAAATCATTAGCGGATATGATTAAAGGTAAACAAGGCCGTTTCCGTCAAAACTTGTTGGGTAAACGTGTTGACTACTCCGGTCGTTCCGTAATTACCGTAGGTCCATACTTACGTTTACACCAATGTGGTTTGCCGAAGAAAATGGCATTGGAATTATTCCGTCCGTTTATCTATGCGAAATTAGAAAGCCGTGGTTATGCAACGACAATTAAAGCTGCGAAGAAAATGGTGGAGCGTGAAGACGCCATCGTTTGGGATATCTTGGCTGAAGTGATTCGTGAACACCCGATTCTATTGAACCGTGCGCCAACATTGCACCGTTTGGGTATTCAAGCATTTGAGCCGATCTTAATCGAAGGTAAAGCGATTCAATTACACCCACTTGTTTGTGCGGCGTTCAACGCGGACTTCGATGGTGACCAAATGGCGGTACACGTACCGTTAACGTTGGAAGCGCAATTAGAAGCGCGTGCGTTAATGATGTCTACGAACAACATCCTTTCTCCAGCAAACGGTGATCCGATTATCGTTCCATCACAAGACGTGGTGTTAGGTCTTTACTACATGACCCGCGAAAAAGTGAACGGTAAAGGTGAAGGCATGTTATTGCAAGACCCGCGCGAAGCAGAAAAAGCCTATCGTACCGGTCAAGCAGAATTACATTCTCGTGTGAAAGTGCGTATTACTGAGTATGTGAAAAACGAAGCCGGTGAGTTTGAATCAAAAACCACATTAACAGATACGACTATCGGTCGTGCGATTTTATGGATGATTGCACCGAAAGGTATGCCATTTAGCTTGTTTAACCAAACACTCGGTAAAAAAGCGATTTCTAAGTTAATTAACGAAAGCTATCGTCGTTTAGGTTTGAAAGCCAGTGTTATGTTTGCTGACCACATTATGTATACCGGTTTTGCTTATGCTGCCCGTTCTGGTTCTTCCGTTGGTATTGACGATATGGTCATTCCGGCGAAGAAATATGAAATTATTTCTGCAGCGGAAGAAGAAGTGGCTGAAATTCAGGAACAATTCCAATCCGGTCTTGTGACCGCCGGCGAACGTTATAACAAAGTAATCGATATTTGGGCTGCTGCCAACGAGCGTGTTGCTAAAGCCATGATGGAAAACCTTTCTACGGAAGAAGTGATTAACCGTGAAGGGAAACCGGAAAAACAAGCGTCCTTCAACAGCATCTTTATGATGGCGGATTCCGGTGCACGTGGTTCTGCAGCACAGATTCGTCAGTTAGCGGGTATGCGTGGCTTGATGGCACGTCCGGATGGTTCCATTATCGAAACCCCGATTACGGCAAACTTCCGTGAAGGTTTGAACGTTTTGCAATACTTTATTTCTACCCACGGTGCGCGTAAAGGTTTGGCGGATACCGCGTTGAAAACAGCGAACTCCGGTTACTTAACTCGTCGTTTGGTTGACGTCGCACAAGACCTCGTTATCGTAGAAGATGACTGTGGTACACACGAAGGTATCGTGATGACCCCGTTAATTGAGGGTGGCGATGAAAAAGTGCCTCTACGCGAACAAGTTTTAGGTCGTGTTGCGGCAGAAGACATCTTAAAACCAGGTACAGAAGAAGTATTAATTCCACGCAATACCTTATTAGATGAAAAATTGTGTGACGTATTAGATGCAAATTCTGTGGACAGCGTGAAGGTACGTTCTGTTGTAACCTGTAATACCGACTTTGGTGTGTGTGCAAAATGTTACGGTCGTGATTTAGCGCGCGGTCACTTGATTAACCAAGGTGAAGCCGTGGGCGTTATTGCGGCACAATCTATCGGTGAGCCGGGAACACAGTTAACCATGCGTACGTTCCACATCGGTGGTGCGGCATCTGCAGCAGCCAAAGAGTCTAGCGTACAAGTGAAAAACAACGGTACATTGCGTTTGGCCAATGCGAAATTCGTGACCAATAACGAAGGTAAATTAGTATTAACTTCTCGTAACACGGAATTAACCGTTGTGGATACCTTCGGTCGTACCAAAGAGCACTATAAAGTGCCTTACGGTGCTATTTTGAACAAAGGCGATCAGCAAGAGGTGAATGCCGGTGAAACCATTGCGAACTGGGATCCGCATACTATGCCGGTTATCTCTGAAGTGAGCGGTTTCGTAAAATTCGTGGATATCGTGGATGGTTTAACTGTTACTCGTCAAACCGACGAATTAACCGGTCTTTCTTCTATCGTGGTGCAAGACGTGGGTGAACGTGCAACAGCAGGTAAAGACTTACGTCCGGCGATTAAACTGGTTGATGACAAAGGTAACGATATTTTCGTGCCGGGTACCGATGTTGTAGCGCAATACTTCTTACCAAGTAAAGCTATCGTGACCCTAGATGACGGCGCAGAAGTGCATATCGGTGATCCGTTAGCACGTATTCCGCAAGAATCTGTGGGAACGAAAGATATTACCGGTGGTCTTCCTCGCGTGGCAGACTTGTTTGAAGCGCGTAAACCGAAAGAGCCTGCGATTTTAGCGGAAATCTCCGGTATCGTGTCCTTCGGTAAAGAAACCAAAGGTAAACGTCGCTTGTTGATTACCCCGGCAGAAGGCGAAGTGTACGAAGAAATGATTCCAAAATGGCGTCAATTGAACGTATTCGAAGGTGAAATGGTAGAACGCGGTGATTTAATCTCCGATGGCGCAGAAACGCCACATGACATCTTACGTTTACGCGGTGTACACGCGGTAACCGAATATATCGTTAACGAAGTCCAAGAAGTTTACCGCTTACAAGGGGTAAAAATTAACGATAAACACATCGAAGTTATCGTTCGCCAAATGTTGCGTAAAGCGATTGTTACCAAAGCTTATGACTCAGAATTCCTTGAAGGGGAACAAGTGGAAGTAGCTCGCGTGAAAATCGTTAACCGTAAACGTGAAGCGGAAGGCAAGCCACCGGTGGAATTTGAACGTGAATTATTGGGTATTACCAAAGCGTCCTTGGCAACTGAGTCCTTCATCTCTGCGGCATCCTTCCAAGAAACCACTCGTGTGTTAACGGAAGCAGCAGTAGCAGGTAAACGCGATGAATTACGCGGCTTGAAAGAAAACGTCATCGTGGGTCGTCTGATCCCGGCTGGTACCGGTTTTGCGTATCACCAAAATCGTCACAAAAACCCGGCAGTTATCGCTGATGAAGAGGTGCCGGTAAGATTATCGGCTGCGGATGAAGAAGAAATTGCTTCTGAATTCGTTATGACCTCTGAAGATGCTTCCGCCAGCTTAACTGAAATGTTAAACATGGTAGAAGATGACGAGCACGCGGAATAATATTCCCTCGTATAAAAACCCGAGCTAAACCTCGGGTTTTTTTATGGGCATGATTCGCTAAATAAAAAAATACCTTTTATAATGACCGCACTTTTTTCTTCTCAGAACAACAAAGTGCGGTGGAAAATTTAAGTGTTTTTCACGTATTTAAACGGGTGTCAAAAAATGAAATTAATTCAAGCTGAAGACAAGGGTTTTTGGCTTTTTACACAGGGTTCCACCATACATCTTGTTGATGGCAATCTTCCTTTTGGTTCTGCGGCTGAATTAGGTTTAACAGGGCATCATGCACTTTTTCTTGGCGAGTGGTTAGCGCAACCGTTATATCTCGTGGTGCCTCAACCGAACGATGCACGGGCGTATTTTCCCTTGCGCGATCAGCTGTCATTACCACAGGAACAATTTAATCTGCTTGCTCGTGGCGTAGAATTAAATCATTTTTACCAAACGCATCAATTTTGTGGCAAGTGCGGTGGCAAAACCGAACAAAAATCGGATGAGTGGGCAGTACAATGTCAAGTTTGCGGCTTTCGTACTTATCCTGTAATCTGCCCTTGTGTGATTGTTGCCGTTCGGCGCGGTTCGCAAATTTTGTTAGCAAATCATATGCGCCACAAAGGCGGTATGTACACGACGCTGGCAGGTTTTGTGGAAGTGGGTGAAACCTTTGAAGAGGCTGTACACCGTGAAATTTGGGAAGAAACACAGATTGAAGTGAAAAATTTACGCTATGTTGGCAATCAGCCGTGGGCATTTCCTAATTCGCAAATGGTGGGCTTTTTGGCTGATTACGCAGCAGGAGAAATTCACGTCCAACCGGAAGAAATCTATGATGCGCAGTGGTTTGATTGCGAACAGCCTTTGCCTGAATTGCCGCCACATGGCACTATTGCGCGTAAATTAATTGAAGCAACGCTTGTTTTATGTCAACAAGATAAAAATAAATCATGAGGTTTTATGAGCACATTAAAAAATGACCGTTATTTAAGAGCCCTTTTACGTCAGCCTGTGGATATGACGCCGATTTGGATGATGCGCCAAGCGGGGCGGTATTTGCCTGAATACAAAGCCACTCGTGCGCAAGCCGGTGATTTTATGTCCTTGTGTCGTAATGCGGATTTAGCTTGTGAGGTGACATTACAACCGTTGCGCCGTTATGCTTTGGATGCCGCGATTTTATTTTCCGATATTTTAACGATTCCTGATGCCATGGGGCTCGGGTTAAGCTTTGGCGCCGGTGAAGGGCCGAAATTTGAACGGGTTATCGACAGCAAAAGTGCGGTGGAAAATTTACCTATTCCGGATCCGGAACAAGAACTGCAATATGTGATGAATGCGGTGCGCACGATTCGTCGTGAATTAAATGGAGAAGTGCCCCTTATCGGCTTTTCCGGGAGTCCGTGGACATTGGCCACTTATATGGTAGAAGGCGGATCTTCGAAAGCCTTTACGAAAATTAAAAAAATGCTGTATAGCGAACCGCACTTATTACACGCCTTGTTAGATAAACTGGCAGACAGCGTGATTCTTTACTTAAATGCGCAAATTAAAGCCGGCGCCCAGGCGGTCATGGTGTTTGATACGTGGGGCGGCGTGTTGGCGCATCGTGAATATCCGGAGTTTTCCTTGCGTTATATGCACAAAATCGTAGATGGTTTGATTCGCGAGCATGAGGGGCGTCGTGTGCCGGTCACCTTATTTACCAAAGGTGGCGGATTATGGTTAGAAGCCATTGCCGACACCGGTTGTGATGCGGTAGGCTTGGATTGGACGGTGGATATCGCTAAGGCACGCCACCGTATTGGGCATAAAGTAGCATTGCAAGGCAACATGGATCCGAGCGTGCTCTATGCGCCTGCTGGCCGAATTGAAGACGAAGTGCGGTCAATTTTAGCGGCGTTTGGTGAAGGGAGCGGCCATGTATTTAACCTTGGGCATGGCATTCATCAGGACGTGCCGGAAGAAAGTCCGAAAGTGTTGGTGGATGCGGTACACCAGCTATCCAAGCCTTATCATCTCTAAAGTGCGGTAAAAATAATATGCGAAATCCGATTCATAAACGTTTAGAAAATCTCGCCACTTGGCAGCATTTAACTTTTATGGCGTGCTTGTGTGAGCGAATGTATCCCAACTACCATTTATTCTGCCAAATCACAGAACAGCCACAAAATGCCAAGGTATATCACAATATTTTGAATTTAGTGTGGGAATATTTAACGGTTAAAGATGCCAATATTAATTTTGAAAATCAGTTAGAGAAGTTAGAAAACATTATTCCCGATGTGAATGACTATGATTTTTATGGTGTCGTACCTGCGTTGGATGCCTGTGAGGGGCTTGCTGAAGTGTTGCATACGGTCATCGCCGTCGATTCATGTGTGCAAGCGGTTAAATTGAGTGAACTTTCTCTGCAAACGGTAGCCGATTTATTAGTTGAGCAAAATGGTCGTGAATTATCCGAAGCAGAATTAAAGGAAACGGAAGAAATTCAGCAGGAATTAGACGTGCAATGGCAGATTTATCGTGCATTGAAAGAAGCTGAAAAACACAACGTTGAGTTGATTTCTGATTTAAAAAATGAGTTACGCGAGGTGGGAGTTTCAAATATTTGTGTAAAAATTGACCAATAATGTGATTTTTTCCACAAATTTTAAAAATCCTGCTTTGTTTTCAAGGCAACTTAGATTAAGCTTTGCCTGCACTGACTGCAGTGATTCTGGTTTATTGAATAAGGTATCTTAAAATACTTATTCAGCCACTGTTAAATTTCTTAAAAAGAAGGTACTAATCCATGAACAAAACAGACTTAATTGATGCTATTGCAAGCGCCGCTGAGTTAAATAAAAAACAAGCTAAAGCAGCTTTAGAAGCAACTTTAGACGCAATCACCGGTAGTTTGAAAAAAGGTGAAGCTGTACAATTAATCGGTTTCGGTACATTTAAAGTAAACGCGCGTAAAGCTCGTACTGGTCGTAACCCACAAACCGGTGCAGAAATTAAAATTGCGGCTTCTAAAGTGCCTGCATTCGTTTCTGGTAAAGCATTAAAAGATGCTGTTAAATAATTAGTTCTGATATTTAATCTTCAAACCCTGTTTCTAGTGAACAGGGTTTTTTGTTGCCTATCTTTTTATTTACATCCTTTCTAAATGGCTATAAACTTTCGAACCGAAATTTAACCGGAACTATTTTGGTTTGGAAATGACTAAACGACACATTCAGCCTCGTAATACCCAACAGCGTCGCCATGGCATCATGCAATTATTGCTTGAGCGTGGAGAAGTTAGTGTTGATCAGCTTGTTCAGCTGTTTGATACCTCAGAAGTAACAATTCGTAAAGACTTAACGGTGTTAGAAAACAATGGTTTCTTAGTGCGCCGTTACGGTGGCGCGATCTTGATGCCGCAAGAACTTATTGAGGATGAACAGGAGGACTTTCTTTCGGAACGAAAGTTGTCCATTGCTAAATTGGCAGCCGAACGTATTTTAGATCACAATCGCATTATTATTGATAGCGGCACCACCACGGCAGCGTTGATTAAACAGTTGAACAACAAGCAAGGATTGGTAGTGATGACCAATTCTATGTATGTGGCGAACGAACTGCGTTCTCTAGAAAATGAACCCACCTTATTAATGACGGGGGGAACATGGGATAAGGCTTCAGAGTCTTTTCAAGGGAAAGTGGCGGAGCAAGTATTGCGTTCTTATAACTTTGACCAGCTATTTATCGGTGCTGATGGAATTGATTTTGAACGGGGAACGACAACGTTCAACGAGTTAGTTGGCTTGAGCCAAGTGATGGCAGAGGTGGCTCGCGAAGTGATTGTGATGGTGGAATCACAAAAAATAGGGCGAAAGATGCCTAACGTTGAATTGGTATGGCAACAAATTGATGTATTGATTACGGACAATTTGTTGTCGGAAGAGAGTAAAAAACGTATAGAGGCACATGGCGTGGAAGTCATTTGTGCTTAAAAGTGCGGTCGTTTTTATGAGTGTTTTTTTAATTGAATTTAGGAGAGCAAAATTTATGTGTGGAATTGTTGGTGCAGTCGCTCAACGTGATGTGGCAGAAATTTTAATTAACGGATTACATCGTCTTGAGTATCGCGGTTATGACTCTGCCGGTTTAGCGGTGGTGGATGCACAGCACGAATTACGACGTATTCGTTGTTTAGGTAAAGTTAAAGCGCTTGATGAGGCGGTAGAAAAATCGCCGATTATTGGGGGCACCGGCATTGCGCATACCCGTTGGGCAACCCATGGTGCGCCTTCAGAAGATAACGCCCATCCGCACGTTTCCGGTAATTTCGCCGTAGTGCATAACGGCATTATCGAAAATTATGAAGAATTACGGACATTGCTAAAATCCCGTGGTTATATTTTTACTTCTCAAACCGACACAGAGGTGATTGCGCATTTGGTGGAATGGGAAATGCGCAGTACAGAAAGTTTATTGGCTGCCGTACAAAATGTGGTGAAGCAACTGACCGGCGCGTATGGTATGGTCGTGATGGATCGCATGCATCCGGAACATTTAGTGGCGGCTCGTTCCGGTAGCCCATTGGTGATTGGTTTAGGGATCGGTGAAAATTTCCTTGCCTCTGATCAACTGGCATTATTGAGTGTCACCCGCCGTTTTATTTATTTAGAAGAAGGGGATATTGCGGAAATTACCCGCCGTTCTGTGGATATTTACGATCGCGATGGTAATAAAGTGGAACGGGGCATGAACGATTCCAACGCCGAAAATGATGCGGCAGAGAAAGGAAAATTCCGTCACTACATGCAAAAAGAAATTTACGAACAACCGACCGCACTGGTAAACACCATGCAAGGGCGTTTGACACATGATAATTTAGTCATTGAATCCATTGGCAATGGGGCAAAAGCGATTTTAGAAAATGTAGAACACATCCAAATCGTGGCCTGTGGTACCTCGTATAATTCTGGTATGGTGGCACGTTATTGGTTTGAAAGCTTAGCCGGCATCAGTTGCGATGTGGAAATTGCCTCCGAATTTCGCTATCGCAAGTTTGTGACCCGTCCGAACAGTTTATTGGTCACCATTTCTCAATCCGGTGAGACCGCTGATACCTTAGCGGCATTGCGCTTAGCAAAACAAAAAGGCTACATGGCTGCGATGACCATTTGTAACGTTGCCAGTTCCTCGTTGGTGCGTGAATCGGATCTTGCCTTCATGACCCGCGCCGGTGTGGAAATCGGTGTGGCGTCCACCAAAGCCTTTACGACACAGTTAGCCGCATTATTAATGTTGGTGGTCGCGGTTGGTAAAGCGAAAGGCTCGCTCTCGGCTGAGAAAGAACAGGAGATCGTGAAAGCGTTAGAAGCATTACCGGCAGAAATTGAAAAAGCACTGGCTTTTGATCAACACATTGAACAGCTTGCGGAAGATTTTGCTGAAAAGAACCATGCACTATTTTTAGGCCGAGGCGCGTTTTACCCGATAGCCATGGAAGCATCGCTAAAATTAAAAGAAATTTCTTACATTCATGCGGAAGCCTATGCCGCCGGCGAATTGAAACACGGTCCGTTAGCATTAATTGACGCCGATATGCCGGTGATTGTGGTGGCACCAAACAATGAATTACTGGAGAAAATCAAATCCAATATTGAGGAAGTTCGCGCACGCGGTGGTCAGTTGTATGTTTTTGCGGATAAAGAGGCTGGCTTTAGTGAAGCGGAAGGTATGAAAATCATCACTATGCCGACAGTAAATGATATTACTGCACCGATTTATTACACTGTGCCGATGCAATTATTGGCCTACCATATTGCCTTAATCAAAGGCACCGATGTGGATCAGCCTCGTAACTTGGCGAAAGCGGTAACAGTGGAATAATCCCGAAAAACGTTTGAAATTCTGACCGCACTTTGAATGACAAAATCAAAGTGCGGTCTTTTTTTACCTCAAATTTTAGGTAATTCTATAGCGCAGGAAACGGTAGGATTTGCGGATTGTCGGAACGAGCCACATGATGACTGCTTTTAGCAAACCGACACGTTTCCAAGCCGGAAAATCGGGCATATATTTTGCCGATATGAGTTGTAGATTATTTGCCCAGTGCTCCATTTCATGATCGTCATCACAGCCGTAATCAAATTGGGCTCGCATATGTTTTATTACGTCATGATGTTTTTTCGAATTGCGGCTCATCCAAGTGCTACCGATATCAAAAACGATTTCTCCGCCGCTAAAACGGGCGGCTAAATCTTTAAACAGTTTTTTTACCTGCGACTTAGTGAAATACATCAACACCCCTTCAATCACAAATAAAAACGAAGCGTGCGGGTATTGCGTTTGTAATGTGTCCATCCAATCCGTTTCAAAGGCTGACGCAGGCAATAAAATTTCGTTTTCCGCCGGCGGCATCATTTGCTTGCGTAATGCAATGACATCAGGCAAATCCAGTTCATAGAAAGGAATGTTTTTGCCGATATCACCAACACGCTCATGACGTGCATCCAACCCGCAGCCGACCATCACGATAATCGGTTGTTGATGGCGTTGAATAAAGTCTTTAGTCACGTTATCCAAATATGTGGCGCGAATCGCCGAACCTACGGAACTGTGTACGGCGGTATCAAATTTACTGAAATCATAATCGATTTGTGGAATCAGGCGCAGCGCCGATTCATCATGAATAATCGGATTGGGTTTTAATGATTCTCGATAACGCATATATAGCGGAATAAGCAGGGTTTCGCTGACCGCATCTTGAATTTGAAACATAGTTACTCCTTATGTTTATCCTGCTTGTTTGCAGTGGAATAAAGCTATGGCGGGCAGTACGGCGTAAACTGCCGTCGTGGGAAAGTGATTTCTCTTATTAATAGGGGTGATTATAGATGAGAATTATTCTTGATTAAAGACTGAGTAATGAAGAGTGAAAAACATTAAAAAAAAATGACCGCACTTTTTAGAGAATATCGTCAGTGAATATCCAAAAGTGCGGTGCATTTTTCGGATAAATTTTATTTTTTAAACGCGCCCAAAATTCCCCGCATAATTTGTTTGGTGATTTGGCTGCGGATGTTGCGTCCTACGGCTTTGGCGACGCCGCTGACCAGCTCTTCCGTTACGGTCAGTTGTTCACCGCGTTTTTTCGTACCGAAGATCATGCGGCTGAGGCTACCCATAATGCCGTTTTCTTTTTCTTGCTTGGCTTGTTCCGCTTGTTTTTGCGCCACGGCGGCTAAATCTGCTTGTTGGTTTAACACCTCAAAAGCAGATTCGTTATCCACATAATCTTTATAGAAGGCATACAAATCGTCGTCTTTCACCCAAGCGGTGCGTTGTTCGGCGGTAATCGGCGCTAATTGGCTTTTCGGTGGGAAAATGTAAGCAATTTCCACCGGTGTCGGCATGCCTTTTTCATCTAAGAATGAGACTAATGCCTGACCTACGCCGAGTGTTGAAATCGTTTCAACCACGTTTATGTTCGGGTTGGAACGGAAGGTTTCCGCGGCTGATTTCACAGCCTTTTGATCGCGTGGCGTAAAGGCGCGCAAGGCGTGTTGCACGCGGTTGCCTAATTGACCGAGCACGGTATCCGGCAAATCCAACGGATTTTGGGTCACGAAATAAATGCCCACACCTTTGGAACGAATCAAACGCACGACCTGTTCCACTTTATCCACCAATACGCTTGGTGCGCCGTCAAACAGCAAATGCGCTTCGTCAAAGAACATCACGAATTTCGGTTTGTCGGGATCGCCTACTTCCGGTAGCTGTTCAAATAATTCCGCCATTAACCAAAGCAAGAACGCGCTGTACATGCGTGGAGAGTTAATTAATTTTTCCGAATTAAGCACATTGATTACACCGCGACCATCACGGGTTTGTAGCCAGTCATCTAAGTTAAGCGCCGGTTCGCCGAATAAATTTGCCGCACCTTCGTTTTCTAAGGTTAATAAGGCGCGTTGAATGGCGCCTACGCTGGCGGCAGACACATTGCCATATTCCACTTGGAAGGTTTTGGCGTTTTCCGCTACATATTTCAACATGGCACGCAGGTCTTTTAGGTCGATAAGCAATAAGCCTTTGTCATCCGCCACACGGAACACGAGGTTGAGCAAGCCTTCTTGCGTCGCGTTGAGGTTTAATAAACGGGAGAGCAATAACGGCCCCATTTCGGAAATGGTGGTGCGAAGCGGAATGCCGGTTTCGCCGAACACGTCCCAGAAAGAAACAGGATAACCGCTCAAATAGCTTTCGCCGCCTAAATTGAATTGTTCAATACGCTCGGCGATTTTGCCTTGCATCGCGCCCGGCTGCACTAAGCCGGAAAGGTCGCCTTTCACATCCACTAAAAACACTGGCACGCCATCGTCACTAAAGGCTTCCGCCATTTTGCGTAACGTGACGGTTTTCCCTGTGCCGGTGGCGCCGGCGATTAAACCGTGGCGGTTCGCCATTTTCGCGGTGATACCAAGTTGTTGGTTTTGGCTAGTTTGGGCGAGTAAATATTGCATATTTTGTTGTTCCTAATTGATTGCGTATTAAGCGAGGCATGATATTTAAAAAACACAGTGCGGTCAAAAATTTCAGTGTTTTTACGTTATAATCTGCCACATTTTATTAGTTTATTAATTTATTAGTGTGATTTGGAGTGAGGTATGTCAAAAGCAGAAGTTTTAATCATAAAAATTGGGGAAGTTGCACAATTGACCTTTGCCGATGGATCGCAATATGAAAGTGCGATTCGTAAGCAGCCGGTCGCGTCGGTGAAAATTCATGCGTTGGGGGCGGAAGGCAATGATGTTGGGTTAAAAGCGCATCACGGCGGTCCGGATAAAGCCTTATTTTTTATGTCTGACGTATCTTTTCCGGCATTAAATGCCTTGTTAGGTGAAAATTTTACTTACGATAATACGGCAATTTATGGCGAAAATTTTGTGGTATCGGGATTTAATGAAGATTCTGTGTGCGTGGGCGATCGATTTAAAATCGGTTCGGTGCTATTAGAGGTATCTCAACCGCGTAAACCTTGCGAACGGTTGTCGAAAAATACCGAAAATGAAAATACGCAGAAAATTGTGCATCAATCAGGTTGGACGGGCTGGTATGTCCGCGTAATTGAAACCGGTGAGATTCACAAGGGCGATGAGATAATTTTGCAACAGCGTCCGTATCCGCAATTTACTATTCGTTATTTAAATCGTTTATTATCCGATAAACCGAGCATGGCGGAATTGAAACAAGCTCTGGCTATTGAAGAATTAGCCCCGGCATTTAAGCGTTCGTTAAATTCACAACTGATGAAATTACAAGAAAAACAGAGTTAAACATGACCGCACTTTTAGATTCAGCTTGCCCTTGTCAATCGAATAAATCTTACGGGGATTGTTGTGGACGTTTTCATACACATGCCCAATTCCCTGAAACTGCTGAGCAACTCATGCGTTCCCGCTATGCCGCTTATGTGTTGAAAAATGTGCCTTATATTGTGGAAACCACCGTGCTGAGCCAACAGAAGTTACTCAACGTACAAGCCATTCAAGCATGGGCGGAGGAAACACAATGGTTGGGATTGCAAATTTTGAACACGGAAAGCTTAACGAAAATCCAAAGTGCGGTGGAATTTAACGCCGTTTTTCAAGGTGAGGAGGGGGAACAATCTCATCATGAGCGGTCGATTTTTGTGAAAATTGACGGGCGTTGGTATTTTGTGGATCCAACGGTGCCACTGCCAACGATGAAACAACCTTGCGTGTGCGGTTCCGGCAAAAAATTTAAGCATTGTTGCGGAGGCTTTTTATGAGTGAGTGGAAAACGTTTGGTGCGATCTTTTGGCAGCGTTTTAATCAGAATAAATTAACCCAAGCCGCCGGTTATTTAACTTACAGCACCATGCTTGCCATTGTGCCGTTGATTATGGTGGTGTTTTCTATTTTCTCGGCATTTCCGGTATTTAATGAAGTAACGGGTGCGTTGAAAGAATTTATTTTCACCAATTTTGCCCCGTCAGCAAGTGACATGGTGGGTCAGTACATTGATGAATTTGTGAATAATTCCAAAAAAATGAGTGCGGTGGGGATTATCAGCTTAATTGTTGTGGCATTGATGTTGATTAATTCTATCGATCGCACGTTAAACAGTATTTGGCATGATACCGGCACGCGGCCGATTTTTACGTCTTTTGCGATTTATTGGTTGATTCTGACACTTGGCCCGCTGTTAGTCGGCGCCAGTATTGCCGCCAGCACCTATGTAAAGACCATGTTTGAGAGCGCGTCAAACTTTTCTTTTAGTTTGAAGTTGTTGAGTTTTGTGCCGTTTTTATCCACGTGGTTTATTTTTACCCTGATTTACATGGTGGTGCCGAATCAAAAAGTCAGTATTAAACATTCTGCCGCCGGTGCGCTGATTGCTGCTGTATTCTTTACCTTAGGTAAGCAAGCCTTTGCTTGGTATATCGTGACGTTCCCGTCTTATCAATTAATTTATGGCGCCATGGCCACCTTGCCCATTATGTTGTTATGGATTCAGTTAAGCTGGACGGTGGTGTTGCTCGGCGCGCAATTAGCCGCAGTGTTGGCAGAATTGCGGTCGAAAAAAATGATGAATTTAGAACAAAGTGAGGAAACAAAATGATCGCATTAATTCAGCGTGTCTCCAGTGCAAAAGTGGAAGTTGACGGTGAAATCGTTGGGCAAATTGGCAAAGGGTTGTTGGTCCTGTTAGGCGTAGAAAAGGATGATGACCGACAAAAGGCAGATAAGTTGTCGGAGAAAGTCCTGAATTATCGTGTTTTCAGCGATGCAGATGACAAAATGAATTTGAACGTACAACAAGTGGCTGGCGAAGTCTTGGTTGTGTCGCAATTTACGTTGGTGGCGGATACACAAAAAGGGCTTCGTCCGAGCTTTTCCAAAGGCGCAACACCATCGTTAGCAAACGAACTCTATGAATATTTTGCCGAAAAGTGCGGTGAAAAAGTGGAGGTGGAATGCGGCCGATTTGCAGCGGACATGCAAGTCAGTCTAGTAAATGAGGGACCGGTCACATTTTGGTTAAATAGTTAGAAATTGAGAAAATCTTTTTGAGTTTTTTGTAGAAGCGATGTTTTTTTTCTGTTAAATTGAAATTCCTTTTGTGATTAATAGAAATTTTTATTCTTCGCATAAATTTATTTTATATCAAATCATCAACGATGATTTCGTATAAATAATCATCAGAAAGAGGCTATTCTATGAATTTTAATACCTATGAAACTCTTGCTTTAGCAGGCTTTGTGCTCTTGCTAGGATACTTTTTAGTAAAACGTATTTCCCTATTAAAAAACTACAATATTCCGGAACCTGTTGTTGGCGGCTTTCTTGTCGCGATCATCTTAACGGTATTATATCAAGGTTGGGGCGTTTCTTTTACATTCGATGACAATTTGCGTTCTTCTATGATGTTAGTGTTCTTTTCATCTATTGGTTTGAGTGCTAACTTTGCCCGATTGATTAAAGGTGGAAAACCCTTAATTATTTTTGTGGTTGCCGCAGGGATTTTGATTGCATTACAAAATACAGTAGGCGTTGCCGGTTCTTTATTGCTTGGTATTGATCCTGCTTACGGTTTGATTGCCGGTTCTGTTACCTTAACCGGTGGTCATGGTACAGGTGCAGCGTGGGCCAAAACCTTCACTGAAACATTTGGCTTACAAGGTGCGACAGAGCTTGCTATGGCCTGTGCGACATTTGGTTTGGTGTCCGGTGGTATTATCGGTGGGCCGGTAGCGCGTCATTTATTGAAAAAAATGCACCGTGATGAAAGCCCGGAAAATGAAGACAATAGCGACATTCAAGAAGCGTTTGAACACCCGACTTTCCAACGTAAAATTAATACCCGTTCATTAATTGAAACCATCACTATGTTGGCGTGTTGTTTGCTTATCGGACAATTCTTAGATGCGCAAACAAAAGGCACCGCACTTGCATTACCTACTTTCGTATGGTGTTTGTTCACCGGGGTGATCATTCGTAACACCTTAACGCACATCTTCAAATTTAATGTGGCGGATGCGGCCGTTGATGTGTTAGGTAACGTTGGGTTGTCTCTATTCTTGGCTATTGCATTAATGTCTTTGAAATTATGGCAATTGGCCGGCTTGGCATTACCGGTAATGGTAATCTTAGCGGTTCAAGTTGTTTTAATGGCCGCATTTGCAATCTATGTGACTTATCGCATGATGGGGAAAGACTATGATGCGGTTGTGTTAAGTGCCGGTCACTGTGGTTTCGGTCTTGGTGCGACACCAACTGCTGTTGCAAATATGCAAGCAATTACGAGCCGTTTTGGACCATCACACAAAGCATTCTTAATCGTACCAATGGTTGGTGCATTCTTTATTGACCTGGTGAATGCCGCCGTATTGAAAGGCTTTATGGTTGTGGTGACATCCCTGCATTAATTGCTAGGTATTTAGTCATAAAAAAGAACCCTATTGAGAAATCAATGGGGTTTTTCTTTGATGGAAATTTTTTAAGTGCGGTCTATTTGAGCGAAGTTTTAGTTATCTTTAAGCAGAATATATCCTTTGCCTCTGACGGTTTTAAACCAAGGTAAGCCATTTTCTCGGCTAGGCAATTTTTTGCGTAAATTGGACATATGCATATCTATAGCACGATCAAAAGGCGTTAACAGCTTATTGAGGATCGCCACACTTAATTCTTCACGAGTCATCAATATATTCGGGCGTTTAACGAATTGGAGAAGCAACGTAAATTCAGTATGGGTTAATTCAATTGGGGTGCTACCAAAAAAAAGTTGCTGGGTTTCCGGATGGAGCGTCAATAAATCAAATTTAATTTGTTCTGATGTTGCGGAATACGGTTCGATAAAGTTGGCTTGTTGCCCGCTCCGACGCAAAAGCATTTTTATTCTGATAATCAGCTCATGAGCGTTAAAGGGTTTTACCAAATAATCATCAGCACCCAGCTCTAAGTACAGGATTCGACTCATCGCATCATTTTGGGCGTTTAAGATGATAATCGGTGTGGAATAGTGTTTCCGGATTTGTTTGAGAGTTGCGATGCCGTTCCATGTGGGAGCAATAACATCTAATAAGATAAGATCGTAAGACAGATCAAGTTGCTGTGCTATTTGATCTGTCTTTGTGATAGTGACCCGGAAACCTTCCAATGTCAGGAAGTTGGCGAGCAATTCAGATAATTCAGTATCATCATCGACAAGTAAGATTTTGGGCATAAAGAAAACCGTGTTTATGTCAATCTATATGATGAAACTTTAAGACTATTACCAGAATTTCCACCAGCTCTTTGAGGGAGCACTTGGTCCGTTGATAATCGTATTATTGACTTCTGCTTGGCCGCTATTTGGTAATGGTTTATCTAAATCGACATTAGTCACAATACCACGTTGGTCAAAGTTGACGACCAATGTATGTTGTTCCGGTGTTTCATAGGCTTTTTGTTGTAGGAAAACGTAGTACCAAGTTTGGTTGCTGTATGGATCGATGAGCACCGGTGTACCTAACAAGTACTGAACTTGCTGTGCTGTCATGCCGGTCTTAACTTGAGCCACAGTTTCTGCTTGCAAGTAGTTGCCTTGCGGCACGTCAATACGATAAACAATTTTGTTAACGCTGGAGCAGGCAGTTACGCTGAGTGCCAAAATGAGTGTGGTGAGAACAGATTTGAATTGCATTTTTGCTTTTTATCCTCTGTAAATAGTTGCAATGATCATACTGAAAGTTTAGTGCATTGCCAAATTAATTCAATGCTTTTAACCGGCGCTGTAATTGATCCCGTAAATTCGGTGGAAGCCCTTTGATGGTTAAAGTATCGGCTGCCTCATCCCAAATGATTCGCTGATCAATTAATTCGGCATCAAAGCTAATGGTAACGCCTTTGCCGGAGCCGGAAAATTTGGTCAACGATTTAAGTGCGGTGCGTACCGGCGGAATATTTTCTTCCAGGCCGTAGTTTTGTTCTTGGGTAAACGCCATAAAAGGTTGCTGGTTTAGAGTCGGCAGCTCATTGGAAAGTTCCGCTAATTCAATTTCTTCTCCACTGTTTAATTGACCTTTGCAATATTCAAATACTTGTTTTTTCACCGCTTGCGTTTGTTCTCGGTTTAATTCGCCTTGGACACAATAATCATCAACCGCTTGTAATAAGCATTGGTTTTGTACTTGCGGATTTAATCCTTCCTCCGCCCCAAGAAAATCCATAAAAAAGTCAGCGATTTTCCGTCCAACGCGACCTTTAATGAAGGTTAAATAGCGGTTTGAATTGGCATTCAGTTGTAAATCCGTCAAGTTAATCCGGGCGGCAATGTCGAATTGAGTAATATCAAGATATTCTGTACGTTGAATTTCTAACTGTTCGTTAACTAGCATACTGATTCTGCTGTCTAGTAATGCGATAAATAAATAGTCGGTGGCTAAAAAGTTGTACTGGCACAGCACCAATGTACCGTTATCGGCAAAGTTATACTTGCTTAATTCGTTGATGAGTAAATGTGTTGATTCATGACTAAAAGGCAGAAAGTCTGTTTCGTTTTCCAGTAAGCGATTTAAACTTTGTGCAAAAATAGATGATTCCTGAAAGATGCCATAGCCTTTAGCTTTATTTTGATAGCCTTGATGAAGTTGTAACATCATTTGTTCCACTTCCGGCGTGATAGCAAGTAATTGTTCCCGCAAAACAGCGGTTAATTGAGGAGAATTTTCAGCTTCTTCATTGGACTTAACGAGTTGATGAAGAATGATTTGTTTAACGGTAATGCTCATAAATTTGCCTCTAAAAAATTTCCGCTATTATAACCGCACTTTTTAACAGAACTAACAAAATATGTTAGGATTAGCGCAATTATCAGTTAATATAAACGGCATTTTAAACCGGTAAATTATCACTATGGCAATCCAATCTAAATATCAAGATAAACAAATCGATGCGATCTTAAATGACATGATTGCAGTGCTTGAGAAACATCAGGCTCCTCTAGACTTATCCTTAATTGTTCTCGGGAACATGACCACAAATTTACTTACCGGCAGCGTAGGCAAACAGCAGCAACACGTCTTAGCGCAAGCATTTTCTGACGCCTTACTCAACTCTATTAAAACAGCAAAATAATTAGCGTATGTGGACATTTAAAAGCAGGCAATATCGTGAAGAAACCTCACAGAAAATTTCTTGGGGTCACTGGTTTGCTTTTTTTAATATTCTTTGGGCTGTTTTTATTGGTGCCCGTTATGCGTTTATCATTGACTGGCCGGATACGCTATTCGGCAAAATTTACTTCTTTATCAGCTTACTTGGGCATTTTAGTTTTATTGTTTTCGCCTTTTATTTGCTGGTCATTTTCCCGCTCAGTTTCATTGTTAAAAACCACCGCACTTTTCGTGGACTGACGGTTATTCTTGCAACTATCGGCAACACTTTGTTGTTGGTGGACAGCGAAGTATTCTTGCGTTTTAACTTGCACTTGTCGTCATTAGTCTGGAATCTCTTAGTTAACCCGGAGAACGGAGAATTATCACGCAACTGGCAAAGTTTCTTTGTGCCGATGCCATTGATTTTATTGGTGCAAATGCTGTTTTCCCGCTGGTCTTGGCAAAAACTGCGTAGCTTAGAACGCCAAAAATGGCTAAAAGCAGTGGGCGTCTTTTTTGTTTGCACCTTTAGTGCAACTCACCTAATTTATGCATGGGCGGATGCCTATTTATACCGTCCAATCACCATGCAACGTTCTAATTTTCCTTTGTCTTATCCGATGACAGCACGTTCCTTTTTAGAGAAACACGGTTTCTTAGATAAAGCAGAATATGCACAACGTCTCGCACAAGAGGGGCGATTAGATGCCTTAGCCATCGACTATCCGAAAAATCCGTTAGTCTTTGCTGAGCAACAGGAAAATACCAATATTCTATTAATCACGCTGTCAGGCTTGCGCCATGATGTGATTGATGCGGAAAAAATGCCGAATTTGGCACAATTTGCAGAGAATTCGACACAATTTATCAATCATTACAGCAGTGGTAATAACAATAATACAGGGTTAGTCGGGTTGTTTTATGGTCTAAATGGAAGTTATACCGACAGCTTGCTCAGCAATAAAACGCCTTCTGTGTTAGTGGAACGTTTAACACAACAACAATATGCGCAAGGCGTGTTTTTTTCTAAAAAGATGGATGCGGGTATTTTCCGTCGTGCCATTTATCCAAAAACGAAGCTTGTTGCGGAGAATGGTAATCAGGCCGCGATTCGTTCTTTCACGCGTTGGTTGGATACCGCAAAAACGCAGAATAAACCGTTTTGGGGGCATTTAAGCTTGAATATCGAACCCAATCTTACGCAAGAGAAATATGAGCAGCAACTGGCAGATATTGATGCGTCATTGGGACAGTTGTTGCCCGAGTTAGATTTGCCAAATACCCTTGTGATTATTACTGCTGAGCATGGCTATACATTCAAAAAATTATCAGAAAAAGAAGAAACAAATTATTTTTCGCGTGATGAAGTGCAAGTACCAATGATTGTTCATTGGAATGGTTTGGCAACAGGGAAAATCTCCAAGTTAACTTCACATGTGGATTTAGTGCCGGCTTTAATGAAGCATATTTTTAAGGTAAAAAATCCAATTGCCGATTATGCTCAAGGACGAGATTTGTTTGATCTTACTTCTAGTTCGGATTGGGTTTTGGTTTCTAATTATCGTTGGAATGTGATTGTTCAACCGGATGGTACGCAATATCATATTGATAACCGCGGAAATTATGAAAAATACGACCGCACTTATCAAAAAATGTCATCCGAAAGACCGCCTTTAGGATTGTTTTTAGAAGCCTTTAGTCAGGAGCGTTCTTTTTTAGAAAAATAATGAAATAGGCGCTGACCGATAGCTAAAATCAATTATATTTTTGTAGCAGCGAGTTTTATACTAGCGCGCAATTCCATCAGGACAAATAAGATGTTATTAATTAAAAATCTGAGAATTTTTCATAACATTGTTCGTTATTTCAATGCATTATCATTGAACCTCTTTCTATTTTCAATTAATAAGCCATCCTCTTCCATGAGGATTTTTTTCTATTTGCTCCCTGCCCGTTTCCAAAACTTACTCATTACGGAGTCGTTATGACCAAAAATCACGTTCGTAGTTTTAAAACTTATATTCGGGATGAAATCATTAAAAAAGGGGGCTGGGTAAATGCTCATGCCCACGCGGATCGTGCTTTTACCATGACGCCGGAAAAAATTGGCATTTACCAAAGTTGCAATTTACAACAAAAATGGGACTTGGTAGATGAAGTAAAACGTACGTCTTCCGTGGATGATTACTATGCCCGTTTCTGCCAATCTATCGAATTAATGATTTCTCAAGGGGTAACGGCTTTCGGAACCTTTGTTGATATCGACCCGGTGTGTGAAGATCGTGCAATTATCGCGGCACATAAAGCCCGTGAAGTTTATAAACATGACATCGTATTGAAATTCGCTAACCAAACCTTAAAAGGCGTGATTGAGCCAACAGCACGTAAATGGTTTGATATTGGTTCGGAAATGGTGGATATGATTGGTGGTTTGCCGTATCGCGACGAGCTAGATTATGGTCGCGGTTTGGAAGCCATGGATATTTTGTTGGATAAGGCGAAATCTTTAGGGATTATGTGTCATGTGCATGTGGATCAATTTAACTCGCCAACCGAAATTGAAACCGAACAACTATGTGACAAAACCATTGAACATGGGATGCAAGGACGTGTCGTGGCGATTCACGGGATTTCTATCGGTTCACATTCTAAAGAGTATCGTTATCGTTTATATGAGAAAATGCGCCAAGCGCAAATGATGATGATTGCTTGCCCTATGGCGTGGATTGATAGTAATCGTAAAGAAGAACTTATGCCTTTCCATAATGCGTTAACGCCGGCTGATGAAATGATTCCGGAAGGGATTACGGTGGCGATTGGTACGGATAATATTTGTGACTACATGGTGCCCTTGTGCGAAGGGGATATGTGGCAAGAATTAAGTTTACTGGCTGCAGGTTGCCGCTTCCCTGATTTAGATGCCATGGTAAATATCGCCAGTATCAACGGTCGTAAAGTATTGGGCTTGGACTAGTTCTTCTCTGATCTCATACAAAAAATACCGAGCAATTGCTCGGTATTTTTTCTGAAAGTGCGGTCATTTTTAGCAGTGTTTTTCTTCTTTCTTCACTTCATCCCAAAGCACATCCATTTCTACTAAGCTTGCATCTTCAAGGCGACGGTTTTGTTGTTTTAACCTCTCTTCGACTTTACGGAAGCGTTGTTCAAACTTTTGGTTAGCTTTACGTAGGCTTTCTTCTGCTTGACAGTGTATATGACGACTTAGATTTACTGTTGCAAAGAGCAAATCACCCATCTCTTCTTCAATTTTTACTTGGTCTTGTGGCTGACGTGCGAGTTCTTGTTTGACCTCTTGTAATTCCTCTTCTACCTTAGAAAAGACCGGCGCGATATTATCCCAATCGAATCCGATTTTTGAGCAGCGTTTTTGTAGTTTTTCCGCCCGCATTAAGGCGGGAAAGGACTGTGGAATATTGTCTAAAATTGACGTATGCCCAAGTGTTTTGTGTTCTTCGGCTTTCATCGCATTCCAATTTTGTAAAGCTTCTTGCTCATTTTTAGCCTGTTTATCACCAAACACATGAGGGTGGCGCCGAACGATCTTTTCGGCTACGTTTTGTACGACGTGGTCAAACGTAAATTTATTTTCTTCCGTCGCAAGTTGACTCAGAAATACCACTTGGAGCAATAAATCGCCCAGTTCTTCTTTTAGATTTTCAACATCATTTTTTTCAATCGCCTCAATGACTTCGTAGGTTTCTTCTTTTAAACAAGAAATCATGGAATGGTAGTTTTGTTTAATATCCCACGGACAGCCATTTATAGGATCGCGTAATTGGGCAATTAATTTTAAAAAGTCGTTTATTGAATAGGTCATATTTTTTGAAAATAGAGAGAAAAAGGAGACAAAATAATAACATAAAAGACATTTAGGATCTTTTTTCTAAAATGTGATCTTGCACATATTTTTTCTTGAAACCTAGTGATACTATACTGATGAAGATTAATTAACCCTGATCGGATAAGGAGTCGATTATGTATAAACATGTATTAGTTGCAGTAGATCTTTCAGAAGAAAGTCCAATTCTCTTGAAAAAAGCGGTGGGGGTTGCAAAACGCCACGATGCGAAATTATCTATTATCCATGTTGATGTAAATTTTTCGGATCTTTATACAGGGCTGATTGATGTAAATATGGTGTCAATGCAGGATCGTATTTCCAGTGAAACGCAACAAGCGTTATTACAATTAGCAGAACAAGCCGGTTATCCGATCAATGAAAAACTTAGCGGTAGCGGCGACTTAGGTCAAGTGTTGACAGATGCTATCGAACAATATGATGTTGATTTATTGGTAACGGGACACCATCAAGATTTCTGGAGTAAATTGATGTCTTCTACTCGCCAGGTGATGAACTCAATTACCATTGATATGCTCGTAGTTCCTCTTCGTGAAGAATGATTACAAAGCGTAGCCAGTTATTAAAAATATTATAAAAACCGACCGCACTTTCACGAATTTAGAGCGTAAGTGCGGTTTTATTTTCTCTATTATTAGAAAATAAAGTGTGCGGTATAAAAAGTTTTTTTATAAATTTCAAAAATATGTAAGAATACAGAGTTACTCCGTGAATTGACGGTATTTAATAAGATTTAAAAGCTAAGGCGTGTACATGAAAACAACAGCACAAATTCGACAGTCGTACCTTGATTTTTTCCATAGTAAAGGGCATCAAGTTGTAGCAAGTAGTTCTTTGGTTCCAGACAATGATCCGACGTTATTATTTACCAACGCAGGAATGAACCAATTTAAAAATGTTTTTTTAGGATTAGAAAAACGCCCTTATACCCGAGCAACTACAGCACAACGCTGTGTACGCGCGGGGGGAAAACATAACGATTTAGAAAATGTGGGTTATACCGCCAGACACCATACTTTCTTTGAAATGTTAGGTAATTTCAGCTTTGGTGATTATTTTAAACAAGATGCAATTCATTACGGTTGGGAATTTTTAACTTCACCACAATGGTTGGGCTTACCGAAAGAAAGATTATGGGTGACCGTGTACGAAACCGATGATGAAGCCTACAACATTTGGCATAAAGAAATCGGTATTCCTGCAGAGCGTATTATTCGTATTGGCGACAACAAAGGAGCGCCTTATGCGTCGGATAACTTCTGGCAAATGGGCGATACCGGTCCTTGCGGTCCTTGTACTGAAATTTTCTACGATCATGGTGATCATATTTGGGGTGGCCCTCCGGGTTCTCCTGAGGAGGATGGTGACCGCTATATTGAAATCTGGAACATCGTGTTCATGCAATTTAACCGCCATGCTGACGGCACAATGGAGAAACTTCCAAAACCGTCTGTGGATACCGGTATGGGGTTGGAACGAATCAGTGCCGTATTGCAACACGTCAACTCCAACTATGATATTGATATTTTTAAAACCTTAATTGCCAAAGTGGCAGAGTTAACCGGCGAGAAAGATTTAGCCAATAAATCATTACGTGTTATTGCCGACCATATTCGTTCTTGCGCTTATTTAATTGCTGACGGTGTGGTTCCTTCCAATGAAGGGCGTGGTTATGTCCTTCGTCGTATTATTCGTCGCGCAGTACGTCATGGGCATTTACTCGGTGCAACAGAAGCATTCTTCTACAAACTCGTCCCAACACTGATTGATGTGATGGCAGAGGCCGGTGAAGAAGTGAAAAAACAGCAAGCGACAGTGGAAAAATTCTTGCGCTTGGAAGAAGAACAATTTGCTCGCACATTAGAACGTGGTTTGACTTTGTTGGATGAAGCGTTAGCCAATGTAAAAGAGAATGTTTTATCCGGTGAAGTGGCCTTTAAGTTATATGATACCTATGGTTTCCCATTAGATTTAACCGCAGATGTTTGCCGTGAGCGTGGTATTGCCATTGATGAAGTAGGTTTCGAGCGTGAAATGGAATTGCAACGAGTTCGCGCACAATCTGCAAGTCAATTCGGCATGGACTATAACAGTGTAATCCGTGTTGACGGGACAACCCGTTTTGAAGGATATACCGAGTCAGAAACACTGGCAAAAGTGACCGCACTTTTCCATGAGGGAAATCCGGTGGAATCGATTTCAGCCGGTCAAAGTGCAGTGGTTATTTTAGATAATACGCCATTCTATGCGGAATCAGGTGGTCAAATTGGTGATATCGGCCGTTTAGAAGGCAATGGTTTTTGTTTTGACGTAAAAGACACTCAAAAATATGGTCAAGTGTTTGGTCATATTGGTGAGCTTACCCAAGGTAGTTTATCTGTTGGGCAGTCTGTAAATGCAGTGGTTGACGATGTTCGCCGTCAACGTATTTCGTTAAATCACTCCGCAACACACTTGTTGCATGCTGCATTACGTCAAGTATTAGGTGAACATGTCGCGCAAAAAGGCTCACTTGTTTCCGATACGTTGTTACGTTTTGACTTTGCTCAACATGAAGCAATTAGCAAAGCACAATTAGCTGAAGTTGAACGTATTGTGAACCAGCAAGTGAGAGCAAATAATCCAATCCAAACTGACATTATGGAGTTGGAAGCCGCAAAAGCAAAAGGTGCTATGGCGTTATTCGGTGAGAAGTATTCCGAACAAGTTCGTGTCTTAACGATGGGTGATTTCTCTATTGAGTTGTGTGGTGGTATTCATGCAAAACGTACGGGAGATATCGGATTATTTAAAATCGTCACAGAAACTGCTGTGGCAGCAGGTATTCGTCGAATTGAAGCGATTACCGGTGAAACTGCGATTGAATGGTTACAACATCAACAAACTTTATTGAATCAAAGCGCTGAATTACTGAAATCGGACGTTAATTCCGTTACGGATAAGATTTCTCTGTTGCAAGATAAATATAAGAAAGTTGAAAAAGAGTTACAAACATTAAAAGAAAAAGCTGCACTTCAGGCTGGTAATGACTTGGCGAAAAGTGCGGTCGAAATTAATGGTGTTTCTGTGATTGTGCAGCAGCTTGATGGTATTGAAGCGAAGTCTTTACGCGCAATGGTTGATAGCCTGAAAAATCAGTTAGGCTCTGCCGTCGTGGTGTTTGCTTCCGCGTTGGATGAAAAAGTTAACTTAATTGTTGGCGTAACTCAGGATCTAACCGCCAAAGTAAAAGCCGGTGAGCTCGTGAATTTAATGGCTCAACAAGTCGGTGGTAAAGGCGGTGGTCGCCCGGATATGGCGATGGCCGGTGGTACTGAACCACAAAATATCAACAAAGCATTATCTGTTTGCTCTGATTGGTTAAAAGCAAATTTGTAATCTTTGTTTCTTGTTAATTAATTATGGGTACTTATGATTTCATGAGTGCCAAAGTACAAAGTATTGTTTAATGTTTGATAGGGATGTTGGAAGCAAAATAGGGAAGTTGGAAATAAACTATAAAAGGTGAGGAGTTTATATGCTGATCTTAACCCGTAAAGTTGGCGAGAGCTTGCTCATCGGCGATGATGTTTCTATCACGATTCTCAATATACGAGGCAACCAAGTAAAAATTGGCGTGCAAGCCCCCAAGGATGTTTCTGTTCATAGAGAAGAAATTTACCAGCGTATTCATCAAGCGAAGGATGAAAACAAAGCATAGTAGCAAATTTCATTTTATGGACAATTAAAATGGAGTAGTTATGAGTAAATTGACTTGCTTTAAAGCTTACGATATCCGTGGTCGCTTAGGCGAAGAGTTAAACGTGGATATTGTTTATCGTATAGGTCGTGCATTTGGGCAGTTTTTGAAGCCTAAAACCATTGTCGTTGGTGGAGATGTTCGTTTAACGAGCAAAGAACTAAAAAGTGCGGTAACAAATGGATTATTGGATTCCGGAGTTAATGTAATTGATTTAGGTGAAACGGGGACAGAGGAAGTCTATTTTGCTACGTCATTTTTGAAAACCGATGGCGGTATTGAAGTTACCGCAAGCCACAATCCAATGGATTACAACGGACTTAAATTAGTACGTGAAGGTTCCCGTCCGATTAGTGCAGATACTGGCTTGGCGGATATTCAACGTTTGGCAGAAGAGAATAATTTTCCACCAGTGATTCAACGTGGTGAATATAAACAGCTTTCCGTGCTAGGCGATTACGTTGAACACTTGTTGTCCTACATTAATTTGGCACAGTTGAAGCCTTTAAAGTTAGTGATTAACGCCGGTAATGGCGCGGCAGGACACGTTATTGACGCAATTGAAGCTCAATTTAAAGCAAAACAAGTGCCGGTCGAGTTTATTAAGGTTCATAACAATCCGGATGGGACATTCCCACATGGTATTCCTAATCCTTTATTGCCGGAAAACCGCCAAGATACGATTGATGCTGTTTTGGCAAATCAAGCGGATATGGGAATTGCCTTTGATGGTGATTTTGACCGTTGTTTCCTATTTGATGAACACGCGAATTTTATCGAAGGCTACTATATTGTCGGCTTGTTAAGCCAAGCGTTCCTGCAAAAAAATAAAGGCGCGAAAATTATTTATGATCCGCGTTTAATTTGGAATACGGTGAAATTAGTAGAAGAAAATGGCGGCGAGGCTGTTATGTCTAAATCAGGTCATTCTTTCATTAAAGAGAAAATGCGTGCAGTAGACGCAATTTACGGCGGTGAAATGAGCGCACACCATTATTTCCGTGATTTCTTCTATTGTGATAGTGGTATGATCCCATGGTTGCTTGTGATGGAACTTGTTTCTGTTACCGGTAAATCATTAGGTGAGCTAGTGAACAATAGCGTGAATACCTTCCCGTCTCCAGGCGAAATTAACAGCAAATTAGCCGATGCGAAAAGCGCCATTGCACGTGTACGTGCTGCGTATGAAAAAAACGCTGTTCGCGTTGATGATATTGACGGTATTAGTATTGAATATCCAAATTGGCGTTTTAACCTGCGTTCATCAAATACCGAGCCGGTGGTTCGTTTGAACCTAGAAACCCGTGGTGATAAACAACTGATGGCGGAAAAAACCGAAGAGATTTTGGCATTACTTCGCCAGTAAAAACACATAAAAAACTTACCGCACTTTTCCGAAGAGAGAAGTGCGGTCTTTTTATATAAGGAAAATAGACATGAAAGCAATTATTCCTGTTGCCGGCTTAGGCACACGTATGTTGCCTGCAACAAAGGCGATTCCAAAGGAAATGTTAACGCTGGTGGATAAACCACTTATTCAGTACGTTGTAAATGAATGTGTTGCCGCGGGCATCAAAGAAATTGTGTTGGTTACCCACTCTTCCAAAAATGCTATCGAAAACCATTTTGATACCTCTTTCGAATTGGAAACGATGTTAGAAAAACGGGTAAAACGTCAGCTCTTGGAAGAAGTTCGTTCTATTGTGCCAAAAGATGTCACCATCATGCATGTTCGCCAAGGGAATGCGAAAGGCTTGGGTCACGCCGTATTATGTGGTCGTCCGTTAGTTGGAGATGAGTCTTTTGCGGTGATCTTGCCAGATGTGTTATTAGCGGAATTTTCTGCGAACCAGAAAAAAGAAAATTTAGCAGCAATGTTAAAACGTTTCAATCAAACGAAAGCCAGCCAAATCATGGTAAGTCCTGTTGCAGCGGAAGCTGTCAGCAGCTACGGTATTGCTGACTGCGGCGGTGTTGAAATTCCACCGGGAGAAAGTGCGAAAATTAATAGCATTGTGGAAAAACCAAGTGTTGATGAAGCGCCATCTAATCTAGCAGTTGTGGGACGTTATGTGTTCTCTGTGGCTATTTGGGATTTGTTGGAAAGAACACCGATTGGTGTTGGTGATGAAATTCAATTAACCGATGCGATTGATATGTTAATTGAAAAAGAAACTGTCGAAGCGTTCCATATGACCGGCGTTTCTTACGATTGCGGTGATAAAATTGGTTATATGAAAGCCTTCGTAGAATATGGTTTGCATCACAATAAACTGGGTGGTGAATTTAAATCTTATTTAAAAGATTTAGTAAAAACATTTTAATTTTGTTGAATAAAAAGGCATCGATAAGATGCCTTTATTTTTTCTATTTTTAGCGCTGGAAATCTAGCAGTCTTCACGGCTAGATTGTTATTTTTATTATTTTTTATTAGAATATCTCGACAATTAATAAGGTTATTTTAGGAATCAATTATGGCGGATTGGAACGGACAATATATCAGTCCTTATGCGGAACACGGTAAAAAAAGCGAACAAGTTAAAAAGATTACAGTATCTATTCCGATTAAAGTGCTTGAAATTTTGACCAATGAACGTACCCGTCGCCAAATTCGTAATTTGCGTCACGCCACCAACAGTGAACTGTTATGCGAAGCATTTTTACATGCTTTTACAGGTCAACCTTTGCCAACAGATGAAGACCTGTTAAAAGAACGTAGTGACGAAATTCCGGAAGAAGCGAAAAAAATTATGCGCGAGTTGGGCATTGATCCGACACAGTGGGAATATTAATTTTTTCACT
This sequence comes from Aggregatibacter segnis ATCC 33393, assembly GCF_000185305.1. Lineage (GTDB taxonomy): Bacteria > Pseudomonadota > Gammaproteobacteria > Enterobacterales > Pasteurellaceae > Aggregatibacter > Aggregatibacter segnis. The sequence goes on along the minus strand of NZ_GL622200.1, from coordinate 1,823,986 downwards.
TCGCATTTTTCGTTTTGCCATCTGCTTTTCTGCTATGATAGAACAAATTATTTTTACTTATTTGTTCTATTATGCGAATACCTCGAATTTATCATCCAACTTCTCTTAATTCACTTACCTCCTGCGCACTTTCTGAAGATGGTGCCAACCATGTCGCTCGTGTTTTGCGTATGCAACCGGGCGATCAACTTGAACTTTTTGATGGCAGTAACCATATCTATCAAGCTGTCATCAATGCGATCACGAAAAAATCCGTTGATGTCGATATTTTGAGTCGTCAGTTAGATGATCGTGAAAGTCCACTTGCGATCCATTTAGGACAAGTGATTTCCCGTGGGGAACGCATGGAATTTACTATTCAGAAATCCGTTGAACTGGGTGTGAATGTCATTACGCCTCTGTGGTCGGAACGTTGTGGCGTGAAATTAGACGGTGAACGCATGGAGAAAAAAATTCAGCAATGGCAAAAAATTGCGATTGCTGCCTGCGAACAGTGCGGACGGAATACCATCCCGGAAATTCGTCCGTTAATGAAATTACAACAATGGTGTGCCGAACCGGATGACGCACTCAAATTAAATTTACATCCAAGAGCCAGTTATTCCATTCGTACTCTGCCGGCAATCTCTAAGGCGGGGGTTCGCTTATTAATCGGTTCGGAAGGCGGTTTGTCCCCACAAGAAATTGCACAAACCGAGGAACATGGCTTTGTGGAAGTCTTATTAGGAAAACGTGTATTACGCACTGAAACCGCAGCGATGGCGGCAATTACCGCCTTGCAAGTGTGTTTTGGTGATTTAGGATAGAGAAAAACGAAATATGATGGATTTACAAGATCATCTCTTGATTGCAATGCCGAATTTAGATGACAGTTATTTTTACCGCTCGGTGATTTATATCTGTGAACATAATGAAAAAGGTTCTATGGGATTAGTGTTAAATCAACCGACAGATTTAAGTATTGCGGAGCTGGGCGCCAAGATGAATTTCATGATGGTCAGCAACCGCACTTATAGCGATAAGTTGGTGCTTGCCGGTGGACCGGTCAATGTCGATCGTGGTTTTATTTTGCATACTAATACTCATGAGCCTTTTGATCACAGTTATCGGGTGAACGACAACCTCATGCTGACGACTTCAGCGGATGTCGTGGATACTTTCGGCACGCTATTGGAGCCGGAAAAATATTTGGTAGCACTTGGTTGTGCGAGTTGGGAACCGAATCAGTTGGAACGGGAAATTATGAATAACTCTTGGTTAGTTGTACCAGCAACCGAGCAGATTTTATTTGATTTGCCGTACGAAGAGCGCTGGCTTGCAGCAAACCAATTGTTAGGTATTGATTCCCATAATTTTGCCGGTCAGGTAGGGCACAGTTAATGGGCATTACGGTTATCGCCTTTGATTTCGGCACAAAAAGTATCGGTTGTGCGGTCGGGCAAAGTATTACCGGCACGGCGCAATCCTTACCCGCATTCAAGGCGCAAGACGGTATTCCAAACTGGGAAGCCATTGAAAAGTGTATTCAAGATTGGCAACCTGAACGACTTGTGGTGGGGTTACCATTGAACATGGACGGTACGGAACAGCCGTTAACTTTACGGGCAAAAAAATTTGCTAACCGCCTTCATGGGCGTTTCAATTTGCCGGTGGAGTTACAGGACGAACGCTTAACTACCACAGAAGCCCGTAGCGAAATTTTTGGGCGGGGCGGTTATCGAGCTTTGAATAAAAGTAAAGTGGACGGTATTTCTGCTTGTTTAATATTGGAAAGTTGGTTTGAGCAATACTGTGAATAAATTGCTTTAAAAAAACACATAAAAAAATCACCGCACTTTTTATCTTTCAACAAAAAGTGCGGTGTTCTTTTAGCGCGTTTTAATAACCGCGATGGTTATTAATTAAGCTTGACCTTTAACCGCTTTCAAGCCTGGGAACGGAGCAGGTGTACCTGCGCGTTCTAATGCTTCTTCGATACGGATTAATTGGTTGTATTTCGCAATACGGTCAGAACGGCTCATAGAACCGGTTTTGATTTGACCTGCTGCGGTACCCACGGCTAAGTCAGCAATAGTCGCATCTTCGGTTTCACCTGAACGGTGAGAGATCACAGCAGTGTAACCAGCATCTTTCGCCATTTTAATCGCAGCCAAGGTTTCGGTTAAAGAACCGATTTGGTTGAATTTGATTAAGATGGAGTTTGCGATACCTTTTTCGATACCTTCTTTTAAAATTTTAGTGTTAGTTACGAATAAGTCGTCGCCCACTAATTGAACGCGGTCGCCTAACACTTTAGTTTGATATGCAAAACCTTCCCAGTCTGATTCATCTTGACCGTCTTCGATAGACACGATTGGGTATTGTTTGGTTAATTCTTCAAGATAGTGTGTGAACTCTTGAGAAGTGAATGAACGGCCTTCGCCTTTCATTTCATATTTGCCGGTTTCTTTGTTGTAGAACTCAGAAGATGCGCAGTCCATTGCTAAAGTCACGTCTTTACCTAATACATAACCTGCTTTTTCTACCGCTTCTTTGATACAGGCTAACGCGTCTGCGTTAGAGGCTAAGTTAGGTGCGAAACCACCTTCATCACCAACTGCGGTGCTCATGCCTTTAGATTTTAATACTTTCGCTAAGTTGTGGAATACTTCCGCACCGATACGAAGTGCTTCACGTAAGGTTTTCGCACCAACCGGTTGAATCATGAATTCTTGGATATCAACGTTGTTGTCTGCGTGCTCACCACCGTTGATGATGTTCATCATTGGTAATGGCATAGCGTAAACGCCTGGTGTGCCGTTAAGTTCAGCGATGTAAGCGTAAAGTGGTAAACCTTTAGACGCTGCGGCTGCTTTTGCGTTTGCTAAGGATACCGCTAAGATGGCGTTTGCACCGAAGTTAGATTTGTTGTCAGTGCCATCTAAATCGATCATGATTTGGTCGATTTCAGCTTGGTTAGACGCATCTTTACCAAGAATTGCTTCGGCAATTGGTCCGTTTACTGCGGCAACCGCTTTTAATACGCCTTTACCTAAAAAACGGGATTTGTCGCCGTCACGTAATTCTAACGCTTCGCGAGAACCGGTAGATGCTCCTGATGGCGCTGCTGCAAGACCGACGAATCCGCCTTCTAAATGGACTTCGGCTTCCACTGTTGGGTTACCACGGGAGTCGATAATTTCACGACCAATGACTTTAACGATTTTTGCCATTTTATTTTCCTCATTAAGTTAATTAAAACGGGTTAGTTTGCTCTAAAAATGTCGGTATCATAAAGCTATTTTGTTCCTTTGTCTTGCAAAAACTACAGACAATTTGATTTTGCTCTATGTTTTACTGCGTCTGAAGTGCGGTTCAATTTTAAGATGAATTTTTCGAGATGGTGCGCCATAAATTTGAACGAAAATAGCCCGTTATTCGACAAAATATTGCTGTAAATTTTTCACCGCACGTTGCCAGTCTTGCGCTTTGGTTACAGCAGAAATCACGGCAATGCTACCGACTCCTGTGGCCAAAATATCGGGGAAATGTGAGGCACTAATACCGCCGATTGCGACAGTCGGCATTTTACCTAAGTTTTTTACCTGTGCAGCTAAATTGGTAATACCTTGAGGGGCGGAAGGCATGTCTTTCGTTTGCGTCGGGAAAATATGCCCGAGGGCAACATAGGAAGGGCGCAACGGTAACACCAGATCGACTTCTTCTTGATTGTGGGTGGAAACACCGAGACGCAGTCCTGCTTGTTGGATGGCGTTTAAATCCGCTGTGAGCAAATCCTCCTGCCCAAGATGGACGCCATAAGCCTGATATTTAATCGCTAACGACCAAAAATCATCTACAAATAACCGCACTTGATGTTGTTTGGCTAAGGCAATGCAACGGGCGATTTCCTCTTCTGCTTGTTCCGGCGAGCGATCTTTAATGCGAATTTGCAAGGTTTTCACGCCGGCATGAATGAGCCGTTCAATCCATTCGTAACTGTCCACGATGACATACAATCCCAACTTAAATTCGGTGGGCGCAAAAGGCGCTTTAGGCGGGATGATTTCTGATAAATGAGACACAGCTTCCGACATGGCAATCTCCGGTAAGGTAAATAAAAGGTAGCTTGTGCGGAAGGTGTGATGAAATGCAAATTGCTAATAACTTGTTCCCTGCGCGGGGATTAATCCACAGGTTCCACGGATCTCGCGTTCATTGCGATCTCAGCCTTCCGGCACTCCGACAAGAGGGTTCTCAATATAGTGAAAGGCAAGAGGCAGAACAAGAGCAAAGGCCATTTTTTGTGAAGTGGATCACGGCGAGAAAATAAAAAAGTGCGGTCAAAAATCCAAGTGTTTTTCTGACCGCACTTTCATTTCAATTTTTCAGAAAGCCGTTAGTCGGATTTTTTCTGATTGGTTTTTGCCGCTTTCACAAAGCCTTCGAATAACGGGTGACCATCACGTGGCGTAGAGGTGAATTCCGGGTGGAATTGGCAAGCGACAAACCAAGGGTGGTTCGGCACTTCAATGATTTCCACCAGTTTCTTATCGGCGGATAAACCGGTCACTTTTAAGCCTGCTTTTTCGATTTGCGGAAGCAATACGTTATTGACTTCGTAACGGTGACGATGGCGTTCTTCAATGGTTTCAGCCCCGTATAATTGACGTGCTAAGCTGCCTTCAATTAAATGGCATTTTTGTGCGCCAAGACGCATGGTGCCACCTAAATCGGATTCATCACTGCGGACTTCCGTATTGCCTTCTGCATTTTGCCATTCGGTGATTAAACCTACCACCGGTTGAGGACAAGTGCGGTCGAATTCGGAAGAGTTTGCCTGGGTCATGCCGGCAACATTACGGGCGAATTCGATGAGCGCCACTTGCATCCCTAAGCAAATACCTAAATAGGGAATGTTGTTTTCGCGGGCATATTTGGCGGTGAGGATTTTGCCTTCCACACCACGATAGCCGAAGCCGCCTGGTACTAAAATACCGTCTAAGCCTTTTAAGATGTCGACGCCTTTGGTTTCTACATCTTGTGAGTCGATGTATTTAATATTTACGCTCAAGCGATTTTTCAAACCGGCGTGTTTTAAGGCTTCGTTTACGGATTTATACGCATCCGGCAATTCAGTGTATTTGCCCACCATACCAATGGTGACTTCGCCTGTCGGATTGGCTTGTTGATACAACACTTGTTCCCATTCGGACAAATCTGCTTCCGGGCAAGTTAGGTGGAAGCGATTGCAAATGAAATCGTCCAATCCTTGAGATTTTAAAAGTGCCGGGATTTGGTAAATAGAAGACACATCTTTCAGGGAAACCACCGCGCGTTCCGGTACGTTACAGAATAACGCAATTTTGGCGCGTTCATTTGGTGGAATCATGCGGTCGGAACGGCAAATCAGCACGTCCGGTTGAATCCCGATGGACAACAATTCTTTCACGGAATGTTGTGTTGGTTTGGTTTTGACTTCGCCGGCGGTCGGAATATAAGGAACAAGCGTTAAGTGCATGAAAATCGTGCGTTCACGTCCCACTTGTACGGCAAGTTGGCGCAAGGCTTCCAAGAATGGGAGGGATTCAATATCGCCCACTGTGCCACCTACTTCTACGATGGCCACATCATGCCCCGCTGCGCCATCAATCACGCGTGCTTTAATTTCGTTGGTAATGTGTGGAATCACTTGAATGGTCGCGCCTAAATAATCTCCGCGACGCTCTTTGCGTAACACTTCGGAATAGATTTTACCGGTCGTGAAGTTGTTACGTTTGGTCATTTTGGTACGAATAAAACGTTCGTAGTGACCTAAATCTAAATCGGTTTCCGCGCCGTCTTGGGTCACGAAAACTTCACCGTGCTGGGTCGGGCTCATGGTGCCCGGATCGACGTTGATATAAGGGTCGAGTTTCATGATCGTGACGTTCAAGCCACGCGCTTCTAAGATTGCCGCAAGGGACGCTGCTGCAATACCTTTACCAAGCGAAGAAACCACGCCGCCTGTGACGAAAATATAATTGGTAGCCATAAGAAACCTGTTTGTTGCTATTGGAATGAATGGAAAAATTAGAATAAAGATAATCTATCAAGACGGGAGCCTAGTTTACAACAAAGGTCCGATGAACTCAATCGCCGCGCTTGCGGATTTGACAGAAAGTGCGGTGGAAAAATATCACACTTTTTTTATGTTTTATTACGAAATTCGCTATTTTTGGTGTAAAATCCGCCGACTTTTTATAACAAAAGAGAAATTTATTATGTTTTCACGTAAAGATATTGTTGTTTTAGGTATGATGATTTTTGCCCTGTTTTTAGGTGCAGGAAACATCATTTTCCCACCTATGGAAGGCTACACTGCTGGGCAACATTGGGCAACAGCGGCATTAGGTTTTGTTGTGACCGGTGTGTTAATGCCATTTATCACCTTAGTGATTGTGTCTGTTTTAGGACGTGGCGAAGAACTTACTCGCGACCTACCAAAATGGGCGGAAATTTTATTTTTAGCCACCTTATATTTAGTGATTGGTTCTACGTTTGCGATGCCGCGAATTACCAACGTAGCCTATGAAATGGCGTTGGTGCCGTTAGAGATTGTCTCGGATACACCGGCAAATCACCTGATTTTTGCCGTAGTCTTTAACATTATTGCTATGTTATTCATGCTAAAACCAAACACCATTATTTCCAGCGTAGGCAAATTTATGACCCCGGCGTTATTGGTGTTATTGGTGGTGGTCACTGTGACAGTCTTTATGTCGCCATTGTCTGACATTGCCGCACCAAGCAAAAGTTATGCGGACAGCTCCGCGTTGACCACCGGTTTAATTAGCGGTTATCAAACCATGGATGTCTTAGCGGCAATTGCTTTCGGCGGCATTGTTGCACGTGCGTTAAGTGCGAAAAACGTCACTGAACCGCAAAAAATCATGCGTTACACCATTTCTGCGGGCTGCATTTCAGTGGTTTTATTAGCCGCACTTTATTTTTCCCTTTTCTATCTTGGTGCGACCAGTGACCAAGTGGCGCAAGGCGCTAGCAACGGCGGTCAAATTTTCTCTCGTTATGTAAACGTGTTATTTGGCAAAGAAGGTTCTTGGATTATGTCCGGTATCATCTTCTTGGCAAGTTTAACCACCTTAGTGGGCGTGACCAGTGCTTGTGCTTACTATTTCGCTAAATTCTCCAACCGCTTACCGTACGCCTTTTGGGTGGTGGTATTTACTATCATGACGACCATCATTTCCGAAAACGGCTTAACGAAATTATTACAAGTAACTATTCCTGCATTGTTATTAATTTATCCGGTGGCAATCATGTTGGTGGTATTGCAATTCGTCCGTGCTAAATTGCCACGTGTGAAATTAACCTATAACGCCACGATTGCGGTCACCGTGTGTTTTAGTCTGTGCGACAGCTTAAATAACGTGGGATTATTGTCTGACAGCGTGAAACAATTCCTTGGCAATTTCCCATTATATGATAATGGCTTGGCGTGGTTAATTCCGGCGTTAGGCGTGATGTTCTTGACCATGTTGGTTGGTAAACGTGCAAAATAGTTTTCAAAGACAACAAAAAACCACCTTTTCGGTGGTTTTTTGTTTGGGTTTAATAATAAGAATGTTCGCCGCGTTGGTGTTCCGTCACATCTTTTGCGCCTTTTAATTCATCCGGGAAGAGGCTGATTAATTGTTTTTCTACGCCGTCTTTCAAGGTGACATCCACCATGGAGCAACCGTTGCAACCGCCTCCGAATTGTAGAATCGCATAGCCGTCATCGGTGATTTCTAATAAGGTGATTTTACCGCCGTGACTTGCTAATTGAGGGTTGATTTGAGTTTGAATGACGTATTCCACGCGTTCGATTAACGGCGCGTCGTCTGCCACTTTGCGCATTTTAGCGTTTGGTGCTTTTAAGGTGAGTTGTGCGCCTAATTCTTCCGTGACATAGTCGATTTCTGCATCTTCCAAAAATGGCAGACTGATGTCATCCACAAAGGCAGAAAAGGTGTCGTATTTCATTTCGGTATCGCTTGCTTCCACCGAATTGGGTGGGCAGTAAGACACACCGCACTCGGCACTTGGCGTACCGGGATTGACAACGAAAATACGAATGTTAGTGCCTTCTTCTTGCTGATCTAATAAACGGCGGAAATGTGCTTGTGCTTCCGCTGAAATGGTAATTTGTTGCATAACGCTCCCACAATAAAACCTAATTAAATTTGTCGGATATGATACGCTTCATGCGGTTTTTTTTCCACCTTTTGGTGTAATAAAAAATACCGCTGCCTTATCATGCGTTTTATGTTCGCGCCAATCCCCACACTTGAATATGTGTAACATTCGCTTTGCGTAATAGCTTGGCGATTTCGTTTAACGTCGCGCCGGTGGTGATCACATCGTCTATTAAGGCAACGTGACGATAAGGAAAATCTCGGGCTTTAGCGGAAAGTTGAAACGCATTTTTGAGATTTTGTCGTCGATCTTTAGCACTAAGGCCTCGTTGAGTCGGTGTACGTTTGGCACGGATGATTAAGTCGTTTTTGGCGGGTATCTTAAGCCATGAGCTCAGTTGGTGCGCCAATAAATCTGCTTGGTTATATCCCCGTTGCCATTGTCGAACATGATGTAACGGCACGGGCAGGATCACCTCAGGCAAAGGCAATTGATGATTTCGTCGAGCTTCGCGGATGGCCAAATACAACAGGCGTGCTAAAGTGCGGTCGAGTTGAAATTGTTTTTGAAATTTAAAGCGATGAATCAGCGTGGAAAGCGGTTCGTTGTAACGACCTATAATCACCATGCGATCCCACGCCGGTTCCTGCTGTAAACAGTTGCCACAATGCAAGGCATTTTCCATCAGCTCTGAGCCACAGCAACCGCAATAAGGAAAACGCCGAATCGTTCGATTACAACGGCTACATAAGCCATGTTTGGCTAGTTTAAGAGGCGCATGGCAATGCACGCAGCTGGATCGAAAAACGTTCATAAAAGCGACCGCACTTGATTAAGAAAACCGGCACATCATAAAGTGCGGTGCTTTTTTTCGTTGTTTTTTTGCCCGATTTTAGGATCTGCCTCGCAAAAATGCTAAAATCAGGCAACATTTCTGCCAGACACTGAATTTAATAGAAGAGAAAAAACATGAGCATTCCGAATTATCGAGACCAAATCAAAGTGGTCTTTTTTGATATCGATGACACGTTGTTTATGAAACAACGTGATTTTCTGCCGGCAACGGTGCCTGTGTTTATGCGTAAATTGAAAGAAAACGGCATTATTCCTGCCATTGCCACAGGGCGTACTCGTTGTGCTTTCCCGCATAAATTAAATCAGGTGATTGAGCAGGAAGGCATTGATTTATTTGTGACCATGAACGGGCAGATGGCAAGTTATCGTGGGCAAGTGATTGAGAAACATGTGATTCCAACGGAAAAAATTCGCCGTTTGGTGCATTTTTTTGAGCAACATAATATGCCTTATGCGTTTGTCGCGGATCATACGGTGGCAGTTTCAGAGCGGAATTCAGTGGTGCAGTTCGCGATGGATCCGATCTTGAAAGATTATATTGTGGATAAAACCTTTTTTGAAACAAATGATATTGGCCAAGTTCTGCCGTTTTATCGCGCAGAGCATGATGAATTGGTGCAAAATTCAGGCGTATTAGATGGCTTGCGCGTGGTGCGTTGGCATGAAGATTCTGTGGATTTATTCGATGCAGAAGGTTCAAAGGCTCGCGGTATTCAAGCGGTGGTCAAACACTTGGGACTACAAATGGACAATGTCATGGCGTTCGGCGATCAGTTAAACGATTTGGAAATGTTAAGCACCGTGGGCGTAGGTGTGGCGATGGGCAATGGCAATGAAAAACTCAAAGCGATTGCCGATCATGTGGCGGAACCGCTTGATCAAGACGGCATTTATCGATTCCTTATCAAAGCCGGATTAATTAACGAATAAAAAATAACGCGCTGAAAAGCGCGTTTTTTATATCTTTAGTCAATCGCATAACCTTGCGGTGGTAAGCGGTTGCCGTCTAAATAGGCATGATTGTCGATTAACCTGAGTCTTCCCTCAGCAAACCATTTTATTGCCAACGGATAAAAACGAATTTCTTGTTCTTTGACCCGTTGCTCAATATCTGCAATATCATCTTCGGCAAAAATAGGCACTTTGGCTTGTAACACAATGGCGCCGCCATCAACTTCTTCATTGACAAAATGAATGGTCATGCCGTGTTCCGTCTCACCGGCTTCGATTGCCCGTTGGTAGGTATGCAGCCCAGGATATTTGGGCAATAAAGAAGGGTGAATGTTGAGAATTTTTCCCGCAAAGCGTTGGGTAAATTCCGCCGTGAGGATTTTCATGTAGCCGGCCAGCACGATTAAATCCGCGCCGAGATTGTCGATTTCATCGGCGATATGGCGATCCATGGCGAGGTTGTCGGCATAATCGCTACGTAAAAAAGTGCGGTGAAAAATACCCGCACTTTTTGCCCGTTGCAGTCCAAAGGCATCCGCTCGATTGCTGAATACGCCAACGACTTCACCGTCAATATAGCGCGATTCACAAGCATCAATAATCGCCTGTAAATTCGCACCATAACCGGAAATAAGAACAACGATTTTTTTCATTAACGAATAACAACTTGCGGTTCGTTTTCATCAGCGAGATGTTGAATATCCCCGACGACCCAAGCGTTTTCACCAGCCTGTTGTAGCAGACCTAGTGCGGTTTCCACGTCTTCTTGCGGCAATGCAATCACCATACCCACGCCACAGTTAAACGTGCGATACATTTCGTAGTCGGTGATATTGCCTTGTTGTTGCAACCAATCAAACACCGCAGGCCATTGCCAGCTGTTTTCATTGATCACCGCTTTGACGCTGTTTGGTAACACGCGCGGGATATTTTCCCAGAAACCACCACCGGTTAAGTGAGCGATAGCGTGAACATTTACGTGTTTGATTAATTGCAGAATGGATTTCACATAGATTTTTGTCGGTGCCAGTACATGGTCGGCTAATGGACTGCCCTCTAACTGTGCTTCAGCTGGATTCACACCGGCAACATCAATCACTTTGCGAATTAAAGAATAGCCGTTAGAGTGTGGGCCACTAGAAGCGAGGGCGATTAACGCATCGCCAACTTTGACTTGACTGCCATCAATGATTTCCGATTTTTCCACCACGCCGACGCAGAAACCGGCAAGGTCGTAATCGCCTTCGTGGTACATGCCCGGCATTTCAGCCGTTTCGCCGCCCACTAAAGCACAGCCGGATTGTTCACAACCATTTGCAATGCCTTTAATGACGTTGGCGGCAACATCTACATCCAATTTGCCTGTGGCATAATAATCCAGGAAGAATAACGGTTCGGCACCTTGTACCACCAAATCGTTTACGCACATTGCCACCAAATCGATACCGATACTGTCGTGACGATTTAAATCAATGGCTAAACGCAATTTTGTGCCGACACCGTCAGTACCTGATACCAAAATCGGCTCTTTATATTTAGACGGAATGGCACAAAGTGCGCCGAAACCGCCTAAACCGCCCATCACTTCAGGACGAGTGGTGCGTTTCACTTCTGGTTTAATGCGTTCAACTAATTCATTACCTGCATGAATATCCACGCCGGCATCTTTATAACTTAAGGATTGTGTACTCACGATGGCTTCCCGTTAATGATGACTAAATTAATTAGGGCGCCATTGTACACGCTTACGCAAACGTTTGCGATACGTGTAAAGAATTTTTCTCCGAAAGCCGGCTTTCAATTAGCTATTGAATAAGAATTGTGCCAAAATGAAAGGCATAGGAATAGTGCCCTTTGGCGTGAATAAGGAGTCTAATATGAAAAAAACGTTTGTATTTTTAACCGCACTTTTATTGGCTGCTTGCTCTTCCTCGCCTTCAACCAAGCCGGCGTTAAATTCACAAGTCAATGCGAAAGCGCAGGGCGATGTGCCGCTTGTTCCGCCAAAAGAAACGAAAAACGGCTTTTTACAACTTGTGCCGGGTATTTTTTATTATGTGGACACCAATTCCGTTTGGGTGGATAACAAGGACAAACGCCTGATTCATTTTGATGTGGTGATTAACTTGGACAAAGGGTTATATGTATTCAAAGATCATCCGACGCTTTATGCCAAATCCATGCGCCAATATAAAATTTTAAATTGTGAGAGTCACTATTTCACCCACGTGCGCAGCGATTTCTACGCTGATTTTTGGGGTGACGGTATTCGCACCGCGCCGAAACGCCAATCTCAACATACTATCGCGTTACAGCCACAATCTTCCCTTTATACGTTAGGGCAAGTGATGTGTGCGAACATGTACCGTCGGAAATAAGAAAAGAAAAAGTGCGGTGGATTTTGACCGCACTTTCTGTCATCGAGATAACAAAAAAGCCATTTAGCGTTCACTAAATGGCTTTTGTTTTTTTATGTTTTATTGTTTTGCTACAATTTTGCCGTCAACATAATCCACGCTAATCGGTTTTTCCGGTAATAAACTACCGGAAAGGATTTGTTGCGCTAACGGGTTCTCAATTTCTTGCTGAATCGCACGTTTTAACGGACGCGCGCCGTAAATCGGGTCATAGCCGATTTCGCTAATGAAATTGAGGGTGGCATCCGTAAAGTGCAACACATAGCCACGGCTTTCCATGCGGTTGATTAAGCGTTTTAACTGAATTTCCGCAATGGCGCGAATGTTGTCTTTATTCAACGGATGGAACACCACGGTTTCGTCAATTCGGTTAATAAATTCCGGACGGAAATGTTGGCTCACCACAGACATCACTAACGTCTTCATGTCGTCGTAGCTTTCTTCTTGGTTGCCTTGAATCAAATCGGAACCCAAGTTAGACGTCATGATTACCACCGTATTGCGGAAATCCACGGTTCTGCCTTGTCCGTCGGTTAAACGGCCGTCATCCAACACTTGCAACAAGATGTTGAACACATCGTGGTGCGCTTTTTCCACTTCGTCGAGCAAAATCACAGAATACGGGCGACGACGTACGGCTTCGGTTAAATAGCCGCCTTCTTCATAGCCCACATAACCCGGAGGTGCGCCGACCAAGCGGGACACGCTGTGTTTTTCCATGAATTCGGACATATCAATACGCACCATGGCATCTTCGCTGTCGAATAAGAATTTCGCCAAGGTTTTACACAATTCGGTTTTACCCACACCGGTTGGCCCTAAGAACAAGAAGGAACCAATTGGGCGATTTGGATCGGAAAGACCGGCACGACTACGACGAATGGCGTTCGCCACGGCATCCACGGCTTCGTTTTGCCCGATAACGCGTTTGTGCAATTCTTCTTCCATGCGCAAGAGTTTTTCTTTTTCACCTTCCATCATTTTGGAGACCGGAATGCCGGTGGCGCGGGAAAGCACTTCAGCAATTTCCTCGTCGGTAACACGATAGCGTAATAGGCTCATTTCTTTGCCTTCCGCACCTTCTGCTGCCGCTAATTGTTTTTCCAATTCCGGAATTTTACCGTATTGCAATTCGGACATTTTGCTCAAATCACCAGCACGACGGGCTTGTTCCATTTGGGTACGGGCGTTTTCCAATTCAGCTTTAATGTGTTGGGTGCCCGAAAGCGCGGCTTTTTCAGATTTCCACACTTCTTCTAATTCAGCGTATTCCCGTTCTTTTTCCGATAATTCTTTTTCTAACATCTCCAAGCGTTTGCGGCTGGCATCGTCATCTTCTTTTTGTAACGCCTGTTGTTCCAATTTGAGTTGGATAATACGGCGATCCAAGCGATCCAACGGCTGTGGTTTGGAGTCGATTTCCATCCGAATGCTGGATGCGGCTTCGTCGATCAAGTCGATGGCTTTATCCGGTAACTGGCGATCGGAAATGTAACGATGGGACAATGTTGCCGCTGCCACAATAGCCGGGTCGGTAATTTGCACGTGGTGATGGATTTCATAACGTTCTTTTAAGCCACGCAAAATAGCAATGGTATCTTCCACGCTTGGTTCGCCCACAAACACTTTTTGGAAACGACGTTCAAGAGCCGCGTCTTTTTCAATGTATTGGCGATATTCGTCTAACGTAGTCGCGCCTACACAATGCAATTCACCGCGTGCCAAACTTGGTTTTAACAAGTTGCCCGCATCCATGGCACCATCGGTTTTACCCGCACCCACCATGGTGTGAATTTCATCAATAAATAAAATGACACGGCCTTCTTCCTGCGCCAATTCTTTCAAAACGGCTTTCAAGCGTTCTTCAAATTCACCGCGATATTTTGCGCCGGCGATTAACGCGCCCATATCAAGTGAAAGTACGCGTTTATTTTTTAAACCTTCCGGCACTTCGCCGTTCACAATACGTTGTGCCAACCCTTCCACAATGGCGGTTTTACCCACGCCAGGTTCACCGATAAGTACCGGGTTATTTTTAGTACGGCGTTGCAACACTTGGATGGTGCGACGGATTTCTTCATCACGCCCAATCACCGGATCCAATTTGCCGCTTTCCGCGCGGGCAGTTAAGTCGATAGTATATTTTTCTAAGGCTTGGCGGCTTTCTTCCGCATTTTGGTCATTCACGTTTTGTCCTCCACGAATATGATCGATGGCTTGTAAAATTTGGTCTTTTTTCGCACCGCACTTTTTCAGTATTTCGCTGACGGCGCCTTTTTCTTCTAAGGCGGCAAGTAAAAAGAGTTCGGAGGAAATAAATTTATCCTGCCGTTGTTGCGCCAATTTATCGCATAAATTCAAAAGGTTAAGCAACTGACGGGAAAGTTGTACATCACCGCCATTGCCGGACACTTGCGGAAGTTTGGCAAGTTCGTTGTTGAGTTCGTTGCGCAACGCGGCAACATTCACACCGCTTGCGGTTAGAATCGGTGCCACCGAACCGTCTTGTTGATTTAACAAGGCACTCAATAAATGCACCGGTTCAATAAATTGATTATCCTTGCCAATCGCTAAAGATTGCGCTTCAGCAATGGCTTGTTGGAATTTGGTCGTAAATTTTTCAATATTCATAAGTATTTCCTTCTTCGTTCCATGGATGTTCTGTTGAACATTTGTTCGCCAAATTTAAATAAGATCGTTTTGAGGGATTTCAAGAGAAAAAATGAAAAAATTTAGTCTTGCCGATTAATTAGTAGAAACTTGATTGGCGTGATTTATTTAAAAAACACACCGCACTTTGGTGATTGATGGAGAATCCCTTTGGAGCAGGGCGGGGTCTTTCGACATATAAAAGAATGGCAATCAAATACCACCCAGAGTTTCAATCCCTTTGGAGCAGGGTGAGGTCTTTCGACAGGTTTAAATCGTATTTTAGCGCCCATTAAACGCATTTCAATCCCTTTGGAGCAGGGCGGGGCTTTCGACAAATGAACGAAATTAATATCAATATCCCATATTCGTTTCAATCCCTTTGGAACAGGGCGGTGTCTTTCGACTGCAAATGCTTGATAGCCGGCAAAGCGGTGATAAGTCTTAATCCCTTTCGAACAGGGCGGTGTCTTTCGACACAATAATGGATAAGGTTTATTTAGCACTTTACAAGTCTTAATCCCTTTGGAACAGGGCAAGGTCTTTCGACTGATTTCTGAAATCGAAGCGAAATTAAAGGAGAAGTCTTAATCCCTTTGGAACAGGGCAAGGTCTTTCGACGGTGAACCTGCTAGACTCGAGAAGCTTGAGTAGTCTTAATCCCTTTGGAACAGGGCAAGGTCTTTCGACTGCGGGGGTGGTTTAGTGCCTTGATGGATAAGGCTTGGGAGGATCGGTTCCCAATTTTTTCCCTCACGCGAAAAGTAGGGTATGAATTTGATTAAATGTTGAACGTTTTTACTCATTTTCTTTTTAATCTTTGTTCAAAGTGCGGTGATAAAAAACGACGTTTTTTATATGACTTTTGTTCGCTATTTTACCTCAGTTTCTCCACATTTTCACCTCTGTTATAACGTTAAACTGATGGGTAATGCTGTCCAAATAATGCCTTGGGGCAGGCTCGCTTTTCCTAAGCGCCATTGAGAGCACTTATGGGGTAAGGGGTAAATTCGGAGATCATCTTCTTTTTTATGGAAAATCTGCATAACCTCCGTTAAGCATTGTGTTAACAATTTTTCTGAACCTTCAAATAAGAAAATACTGTATTGAATTGGGGTGGCATATTTGGTCATGCGGCGATGAATACGCTGGAGACGTTTGGGGTCGGCAATGTCGTAACCAATAAGGTATTGCATTATTGTTCCCTCCTAAAATTGGAAAATCACGTCTTGTAGCATGGTTTGTTGATTAAAATAATAGCGTCCTAACAGACCTTGCCATTGTCGTTCGTTAATGCCGGAAAAGGTTTGCCATTCACTTTCACGGCGTTGTGGTGAGCTGATAAAATCAGCTTGTTTAATGAGATTAACAATGTCTAAACTGTTCTCTGTGAGCATTTTGCGCCAATTTCCGACCGCACTTTCATAGCTTTTATAAAATTCTACACGCCCTGCTTTCCCTAAAAAGCAGCCCTCTTGTGTTGTAGAGAAAGACTCTTCGCGTAAAATGTTTTGGCGAAATAAGCCTAAACACCAGTTATCAATTAAAGGACGTAACGGTTCAATGAGATCACAGGCGAGGGATTCTCGACCAAAATCAAGGGCGTGATAAAAGCCGATATATGGATCAAGCCCTGCGCCATAGGCTGCGAGTACGGCTTCTGAATGGATGAGTGTGTAGGTGAGGGATAAGCCGGCATTGAACGGATCCCGTGGTGGACGGCGGTTTCTGCCTTGAAAGCGTAATGCCGGAGGAAGATAAAGACTTAATGCGGTGAAATAAACGGAGGCGGCTCTGCCTTCAATACCACGCAATGAGGCGAGGGTTGTCTGTTCATTGATTTTGCCAATCAGTTGATCCAATTCGCCGGCTTTTTCTGCCAATTGGCTTTTTTTATCCGCGCGAGCATTACTTGCCTGCCAAAGCCAATTTTTTTGTGTGACTAATTTGAGTTGCATGAGTTTTTTCGCAAACGCTAAACAGAAAGATTCATTTTTTGCCAGTTCATATTGGTTTAAACGACGGGTGGCATCATTGTGCGGTTGAGCCAAAAAGAGTGTGGGGGTATTTTTTCTGCCGGAAAGAAAAATAATGCCAATGCCCTTTTCTCCCAATTTTGCCAACAATGAGGCTTGTACGGTGACATAGCTTTTTAAATAAATGCGTTCTATTGGCGCAAGGGGAATGGTGCCGACGCGTTCACCATTTTCATAACACACTAAGGCTTCGCCATTTAATTTGATTTCGGTGCCTTTTCTATCAATATATAAGCTCGACATAATGCCTCCTAAACGAGTAAAAATGGGGAATTTGATTGCAATGTAGCTTTGCCGAATAGCAAAGGTTCGATGTTATTTGGAATTCTAAAAATAAATACACGATCGTCAGAGGCGTCAATTAATGCATTTACGTCTTGTTGGAATGCGATCATTTCATGTTCTGTTAGCCAACATTCATAGAAAGATTTTTGTCCGCCAATGGCATAGGCCTCGACGTGTTTATGCATTTGATAAAGTCGATGAGAATCAGCAATATCATAGGCGATCAGGTAGCGACTCCGACGAGTATCCATAACCCTTCTCCGATTTTAGAATGGAATAATATGCTTACAGCAATTTGGGCAAGCCTGAAATCCAAGCATTTCTAATAGGTTTTCCGAAATATTAAACCCTTCTTTTTCAAAGTGCTGAAAATGAAATGCGAGAATACGGGCGCAGATTCTTCTTTTTTGTTCATATACTTTCTGCATAGATTCACGTTCCGTCTCAGAAAGTTCAGAATCATCTTTAGTACTCAACCATGAGCGACGGGACAATAAGCCTGAAATCTGTTCTTTTTTAATGAAATTCTTAAAAATATCAATGAGTTCATTGATTTCATCAATAAGCTGTTCAACAGTGATGTTTACGCACTCTACACCGCTATTTTCACGGATTTCCGGTAAAATGTGATTTTCTAGCAATTCATCAAGCTCTTCGCTTAAGTTAAATTTCTCTTTTAACTTACGTGCGAAAACTTTCGGTTCAATAAGACCGGCTTTATTACCATAACGATCCTTATTATCAATAAAAAATTGACGATATTCCTTGCATAGAGAAGGCTCAAGAGAATATGGAATTCTGATGTTATTGAATTCTTTTGTTAAATTCGGGCAATGACGATCCGCATGATATGCAGGCACACTAAGTTTATACACCCAGTTATTTTCTTTGTGTTTGATTTGTTTAAAAATCACATTCTTATTAATATTAGAAATATTGCGGAATAAATGATCGCTGATGATGAGCATTTCACGCTCATTTTTTGCAAAATAGCTAAGATCAAGATCAAATAGATCGAGTTTGTAACTTGAGAAAAAGCCTGTTTTTTCAATAGTAGGAATATCAATATCTAACTTACAGATAATGTTTTTATAATAATTATGTTTAGTGATATAGAACATTTTTATTTATACCTTTCGTGTTTCAATGATTGATTAAATAATAAATTATCTTGAGTGTTAAATATTGAAATACAAATTTGCACTCAAGCTAATGCTTAATACAAACCTTCTCCAGTATCGTACGAAAACGAGTTGAAAACTCATTGTGAGTTGATGATGTTGAGTTATATAAATAATAGGTTTTAATGTCGTAACCAAACCCTTCAGGTGCCGGTGAAGACAGTTCCTCATCATCAATATAACGACCATATTTAGTATTTAATTTCTTGCGTAAAGCTTCTAAATTATGAATCCATTTTTTACCATTTTTAATGAAATAACGTCCGTTATAAGCACGTTCGTCTCTTACTTCAACAAAACCTGCAGCAATAGCGTTAATTTCACTTTCAGCATAGGAAGGATTAAATATTACTTGTGTTGCTTTATGATGCATTCTTAAGTTCAACATATTTCCTCCTTACTTATTCTTTATGAATACATCATAAATGAGAAAATAATGTAAAAAATAAAATGCAAATTTGTATATAAAAGAGATTAAGCGGTGATTTTATTTAGATGGGATTATTTATTTTGAATTGAGGGTTGAGAATAGATAAGAAAAATTTGTATTTTGAAAATACACATTTTAAAAAATGCTAAAAGTGCGGTTAATTTTAGATATGTTTTTAATCTCTTTGAAACGGGAAGGGTTCTTTCGATGTATGGATTGAGTTTTATACCATTCATCTAAAAAAGCTAATATAAATTCCATGTTTCCTCCTGCTTTGTTTATCCT
>NZ_GL622200.1:1802799-1804042 GCF_000185305.1 Aggregatibacter segnis ATCC 33393 | reverse complement strand
GGTGTTTCTCCTGTGTAATTTAATGGTATTAGTTTAGTAATAATTTAAGGACGTTGAGGGTTTTGCAAGTTTGTATGTTTAAGGCTTTTGGTTTTCATCATCATATTGTTTTGATGAAAACAGCATGGTGAATAAAGGAGAGATGGGAGTGGAATGCTGGTTTGTAGAAAAGAAAACCGCCACAAGGGCGGTTGATTTTAGATGATGAGTTTCAATCCCTTTGGAGCAGGGCGGGGTCTTTCGACTGTGTGTTAAAACATCACTACTGAACAAGTAGCTTAGTTTCAATCCCTTTGGAACAGGGCGGTGTCTTTCGACATATAAAAGAATGGCAATCAAATACCACCCAGAGTTTCAATCCCTTTGGAGCAGGGCGAGGTCTTTCGACATATGACATCCGTGTTTACAAAAACGGTGCGCTGTACTTTCAATCCCTTTAGAACAGGGCGGGGTCTTTCGACCACGAGACGCAAGTCAATTTAAAAGAGCGGCAAATGTTTTAATCCCTTTGGAACAGGGCGGGGTCTTTCGACATCCTGCGTGTGAAGCTTTTCAAGAACCGTCTGGGTTTTAATCCCTTTGGAACAGGGCGGGGTCTTTCGACCACGAGTATAATGGCGATGAATTTTATTCGCTGTTTTAATCCCTTTGGAACAGGGCGGGGTCTTTCGACCATTCAAGTCTCTTATATTCATCAAATATCCTTTGTTTTAATCCCTTTGGAACAGGGCGGGGTCTTTCGACTGCGGGGGTGGTTTGGTGCCTTGATGGATAAGGCTTGGGAGGATCGCTTCCCAACTTTTCCCCTCATGCGAAAAGTAAGGTATGGGTTTGATTAAATATTGAACGATTTCATCCATTTTCTTTTTAATGTTTGTTATAAGTGCGGTGATAAAAAACGATATTTTTTATGTGATTTTTGTGCGCCATTTTACCTCACTTTCTCCACATTTTCATCTCTGTTTATAGGGTGCATTCATCGGTCCGTTTGGATAATGCTTTGGGGTAGGCTTTCTTTTTCTAAGAGTTATTGGATTTTTTGTTGCGTGATATTATAGGTGATAAGGTATTTTTGAGGTGGGTTTGCATACAGTTCTTTTGTAAAATAACATTAAGAGCTGATAGTACTTTTCGCAATTTCCGGCTTGCGATACCGCCATGTTTATCGCATGGATTGAGTTTTATACCACTCATCTAAAAAAGCTAATATAAATTCCATGTTTCCTCTTTCTTTGTTTATCTT
>NZ_GL622200.1:1769294-1802017 GCF_000185305.1 Aggregatibacter segnis ATCC 33393 | reverse complement strand
GATGTTTCTCCTGTGTAATTCGATGGTATTAGTTTAGTGATAATTAAAGGTTGTTGAGGATTTTACAAATTTGTATGTTTAAAGTTTTTGGTTTTCAACATCACATTATTTTTTATGAAAACAGCATGCTGAAGAAAAAGGGTGGGGGAGTGAAATTTAAATTTCTAGAAAAGAAAACCGCCACAAGGGCGGTTGATTTTAGATAAGTTTTAGTCGTTTAAGATCGGATTCTATTTTCGATACATCAATATTATCTAAGTGAATATTGAGTTCATAATTGCCTGTTTTACGGTTAGAAGATGGAATATAAGCACTCTTTGCACCCTTTCCTAAAGAAAAACTTGCCATCACTTTTTTATTAATATCGGTACGAGATTCCGATAAAACATTTTTTAAATCGTTGTTAGCACCTTTCAAGCGATTCTCCATTTCAACGTCATTTTTCATTTGGCTGTAAATGTTCAAATAAGTCGCTATGGTTCGAGCTTCTTCACGATTCCCCGTTCCAACGTTCCAGCCTTGCTTTTTCGCAATAACAAGACTTAAGAACAAGGCATAGCCTCTTGGTGCAAGTTTGATTGTTTTTGAACCGAATGTAACAAGGCAATCTTCTATGGGTGAAAGAAATGTGAGCGAAGGTGCTTCTAACAATGCCTGTGCATTTTTTACCGAATCACTATAAGAAATAGCTTGTTGTTTGAGATCTTCAGGCACACCTAAACCTAAACGAACCCAAGGGATTTCGGCTAACATAATATTAGCTTGTGATGCGTCTAGCTCCTTGCCATTTCGGTCATTCACGATACGATATTCTTTAGGTTTGCGATAATAGAAATTTGACAACGTTTCAAATTCTTCATCCACTAAAACATGAGAAAGACTATCCTGTTCACGCCCATAGAGTGACAGCGCATAACCCATAAAAAAGCCCATGGTTTTCCGCCCACCAGCAATAGAAACGTGTAGTTGAGTTTCGTCATCTTGGCACAATTTACCGACTAACTGCACAATGCTATTTGCGGCCTGTTCGTTTTCTTTTGGTGTGCGAATATCCGGTAATTGTTCACCGTTCGTATCTTTAATAATATGTACGCAGTCTTCATTAAAATGAATATGATCAAAACCATATTGGCTGCCATAATCTTCAATAAACTCTTGCAAAGCTCCTTTTCGTTTGCCCTCAATGCCAAGTAATGCGGAAAGTAATTCATTTCTTCCTTCAATTGTTGTAATTACTTGAATTTCCGTTGGAATAAAGTTTTTTTCTGTTACTAAAGCATAAAGTGTTTCGGTGACAACTGCAGGGGACTTTCCTGTGACAGAGAGTAAAATGCGTTTGTTGTAGGTTTTCATTATTTTTTAATCCAGCTTTGAATTCTTTCTTTTAAATTTTTAATACGATAATCATCAATGATCTCAATATTATCTTTTTCTGCCCGACGTTTTATATTTTGGGGTATTGCATAGAAACTCACTAAACAAACTTTTGTTAATGAACCGCCATAGCCTTTTAAGGAATTTAATTTATCTAAATAGCTCTGTAATTTATCCTTATTTTCTGTATTTTCAAAATTTATCGTTTTACACTCAATGATATGACACTTATTTTTTGCCATAAAGATAACGTCTAATTCATTATTCACACCAACTTTGTTTTTCTCATATTTTGAATTTACTACTTCTACATTCCAATCAGCATCAATAACATCTGCAATGCTGTTAGCTTGTTTATAAGTAAAATATTCCAACCAGTTTCCATTCAAAAAGCTTCTTGTCTGTTCATTCTTAAAATCTACGATATCACCATTCAATCTTACTAGATCTTCATCTGCAAGATCTTCCAGAATTAATTTAAGATCATTACTGTAGTTTGTGAAATTTGTTTCTAGTTTGCTATTAGAAGCATTAAAAGCTAATAAATTCAATTTTGAAATAATATCTTTATAATCTTCTTGTCTTCTTACAAAGCGTTCGGTAAATACACCTAGTTTATAGAAGTTAAAATCATCTTTGTTTTTTAATACACTGACTCCATAACTTGAAAGATAAGTATTAATTAAGGTTTTGGTGTTTAACTTTTGTACAGGTATATGTTTATCATTTTCTTTAGAAATAAAAATAATTTCTTCTTTATTTGTATTTATATAAAAAATAGGCTTAACACCAGAGAAAACATTTTGAGCAGCGATTGCCATTAATTTTGTTCCGCCAGTTACATTCAATGCAATGTTTTCATTTTCATAGCTTGATAACAAATCAAATAGTTCAGTTTCCATACTTTGGAAATCAAATTCATTAGAAAGCTCTAAAATATCTACGTCAATGTCGTTTTGCTTAAATGCTAGTTTAAGAGAATTTGCCTTTTCTTTAATTTCATCTTTTGTAGAAACAACAAAAACAGCTTTTTGAGGTTTAAATTCACTATCCAAAATAGGTAATAAGTTTGGTGCGGCTTGATCTGACACTAAACACACATGAATATCATATTTTTGCATAAAAACGCCTATAATTTTTCAATTCTAAATGGTTGAATTGAGCATTGTTGCTCAGTTAATTGTTTGCAAGTTAATTCTATACCACGTTGTTCAGGTGTCACATTAATAGAAAGAAAATAAAATTTTGCCCCTTTTTGGCACACTTCTGCTGCTAAATGAATCGGAAGCGTGCCAATCACTACATCGTTGGCTTGCACCAGTGATGTATCTAAATGGCTTTCAAATCGATTAATCTGAATGTTTTGCTGCTTCACCCACTCAATCGCGCCGGGGTGTCTTGAAATAAACCATGTTGTCATATCATTCTCCTTAAATAATTAAAACCATATTTTAACAAGTAGTTTATTTCTGATTGGAAATTACAAATTTGTAATCCGATATTTGCCTAATCCAAAAGTGGCATTTTTCCCACAATGTAGCCATTGCCCGATGTAAAGTAATTTGGCTAATTCAGGGGATAAATTGTTGAATTGCCACAGACCGATGACGCCTCCTAATTTCATTTTATGATCTTGGCGGGAGGAATAGCGCGTCCAATCTTGCCATTTTAAATGTTTATTATCTTGAATTTGTTCGATTTGGTTTTTTAGCAATCCAAAATCTAGATTCAAGGGTTCAGAATGAAATTCGCTTAATAAGGAAAGGCGCTTGGCTAAAGAAATAAAAAATCGTTCTGCCGTAATCTCATTTACTCGCAAAGGCTTGCCATTTTCTTGCAGCCTTAAAGGCGTATCAATTTTGATTTGTGCCACGCTATCAAGTGCGGTCGGAATTTCGATTGTTTTTTGATGTTCGATGATATTTCCGTTTTGTAAAATGGATTGTCGGGTGGTTAAATTTGACTCAACTTTTGCTATATCAAGTAAATTTGCCTTTCCCCGCCCGACGTTATATTCAAAAGCCCGTTTGAAAGCAAAAGCAATGAGGGGGAGCTGTTCAATCAACCGTCCAAATAGCACAAGCGAAAATGTTAATGTTTCACCTTCGGCATAAAGTCGCTCTCCCCATGCTGGCGGTTCAATAATATAGCCGTTCGGCACTTGACTGAACTTTTGTAATTCATGCTCTGTCGGTGCGGGCGTTTCAAAAATGTTGGTGTAAGGGCAGGTGCGATAAAGTGGGCAACCTTTGCAATCCTCTTGTTTTGTCATGCAGGAAATTTTCCGCAAAGCACGACCAAAGGCTCCACGCAAGGTGGAGCCTGAATATTCCGGTAATAAAATCGGCTCGCTCACAACAAAATCAAATTGATAGCGGGCTATGGGGAAAGAATTTGGAATCATTCTGCCACCAGTTTGTTACGCAATTTTTTAAATTCTACGGCTGATTTTGCTTTTAAATTGCTGAAACCACTTAAGCCATCAACATATTTTTGTAACCCTTCATTTGATTTTGTTGGATCAAGTTTTTCATAAAGATAATGACGATCTTCTTTATTCCATTGTTGAGCATCTTCCAACAATTTTTTGGCTTCACTAAAAATAGGTGAAACCGTAAATGGTTTTCTTTCCTGAGAATTCCATTCAACCAACTTGGCTTCTACTAAACGTTGATTGTCCGAAAGCGAATCTAACAATGCTAGCTTTTCTTTTTCTGCTTGTTGTTCCGCTAAGCGTTTTGCTTCAGCTTCTGCTTGCAAGCGTGCTTGTTCCGCTTTTTGAGCTTCGCGTTTCGCCAAAATTTCAGAACGATCAAATTTTGATTTTGGTTGAGCTTCACACCACGTTTTTAAGGCTTCATTTTCCGTAGTGGGATCAACTTCAATTAATGCCCAACCGAAGGGAAGAAGATTATTCTTTTGTGTTTTTGAGTCCGCAGAAAGCCAATAAGTTGTAGCTTTGTCTTGATAATAAACCTCTTGATTTTTCTTAGGCTTAATCTCTATTTGGGCGACATTTTTTCCTTTAAGAACTTTACTATCTGATCCATTTTTACCTAATCTAATTAAAAATCCAGCTTTATTAATTATATTTAATATACCATTGAGATAATTTTGAGAAACAAAACCTTTAGCAACTAGGTCTTCCATTTCTTCAATGAATATTTTTTTATAGTATGAATCATTTATAGTTAAGTATTCATTCAATGAAAGTAATTTATTAACTTTATCATCTAATATGCTTAAATTAGCTGAAAATGCTCTATATTGACCTGGTAGGATGCTCTCTCTTCTCTGTACAATTTTTGTATTAAATGTTTTCTCCCCATTTTTTAGTTCACGATTAAAATTTAAGCAGTAAAAGATCTTGGTTTGTACATTATTTAGAGGAGAAAAATCACTGAATTTTATACTTCTAAATTCATTATGTGCAAAATTCTCTTTTACTTCATCGAAGCTCTTAAGATTATTTATATTATATAGATAATCTTCATTTATTTTTTGTGATATAAGACTTAACGCTGTTTTAGACGTTTTCTTTTCTCGTTTAATCAGAGGATTGCCGCCATTGTCAATATGTCTTTTTGATAACACTGGAGTAGTAAAAGCACCTTTAAAACTGCTTCCTGGAATAAATGCCAAACCTTGGTAAGGTAGATATGCAGTTCTTTCAATTTGTAGTTGATTGAAAACTTTATTTCCATTTTTCTCTTTGTGAGCAGGGTTCTCTATATTTTTATTATACTCAGATACAAATCCTTTAGTTATAGCACTAAAATACTGAGATAAGGGGATAATTTTACTCTTGTTACTAGAGAAAAAATTATGAATAGCGAGAATATCTTTATTTACTGCATTTAACAAATTCGTTCTCTCCCTCTCATTTAACATTAAATGGCTAGGTTCAAAATTAAATAAAGTTTCATTATCAATGACATAATTCGTCGGCTCAAAATCTTCCCCGCAGCCAATATGTATTGGGCTTAATGGGGTTAAATAAACGTTGTGGATTTGTATAAATGGTTTCATTTGTGATCCTTATGTTCAAAATCGACAAATAAATTTAAGACGGGAGCATAGCTTTGATGCACGGCTTCTGGTTGAGCATAAGACACATTGCCTAATCCATTACCTAAAAATAAACGGGGTTGATAGTTTTCAGGTGTAAAAATGGCTGCTGGTTTTGCCAAAATAATCGGCTTTTTAAATGGGTTGGAGCTTAACGCTTGAATGTCACCGTGGCGACCAAATCTTGTCGTAATTTGGTAGTAGCAATACTCCTTGTTTAAACCTAAACCTTGCGGGGCACAATTGGCTAGCGTTAAATAGCAATTTGCATTCGGTTGAGCAAAATCGAAGGCTTGTGGATTTTCACAACGGAATTTGCCTAGCCCGATAGAGGCATCACGTCCAAAACCAATATTTCCGACATCTTGAAGTACTATTTGTAACGCTTCCAATGAAAAGCGATTTTCATCTAACACAACATAGAGCTCGAATTTTTGTTGTGCGCCAAACCAGGTTAGTTCTGTGGAATAAGGCGCAAATTGTCCATCACCCGTGGTATTTGTTTGGCGATCAATAGTGTTGTGAAACTGATCTTGAGTTTCTTTTTTGAATTGAAAATTCGCTTGTAAAGCACATTCTTGCCAAAATTTCACCGCGCTTTTTTCTGTATCGGTGATTTTGACCCATTGGGCTTTTTTTAAGCTTTTGCGATCGGTTTCTGTTTTGGTTTCCCAAAACGTTGATGGCAAAGTCGGTAAAGGCAAAAAACTTTCTGGAAAAGCATCCGATACCACCATAAATGGGCGTTGTGTGGTATAACCTTTAAGTAATTCACTTAAGCGTGCTTCACCAAAACGATTTCTCACTGCCCAACAAAGCTGACCAAATAAGGTATCGCCCACCAAAGGCGTTCCCATCGCACTTTGTGGTGTGAGTGTAAAACGATATAACTTCATAAAATCACCTTATTCGAAAGGTTTAATGTCGTCTAAATTACGAGCTTCGCCATCAACCGTTAATTCAGTAAATTTCACTTTACCGTAACCACGAGAACCGGAGCCGCCAAGACTGTCAAGTTCTAACAGTTTTAAGCCTTTTAACACTAAATCGAGAAGTTCCGGTTTATCGCCTTCAAATTGGCGTAACATCAATTTGAAATCAAATTCTGCACCAGCTGGCACACGTTCGGTTTGGCGCACACCACCACCTGTAGTAACCGATGTGATTCGGTCTATTGTATTTTCACTTTTCGTTTCCGTAATAATAAAGCCATCTTCACTATATTCATTTTTCCATTTTTTACTTAGAGAACAGTCCCAAAAAGAAAGACGAGATGCTTTTAATTCTACGCATAGCTCCTTATTATTTTCTGAATGACCTGCAAATCCAAATAAACGCAAAATATCTTTTACCGTTTCTTTGTTATGTATATCTTTTATGTTTCCTAAACTTAACGGTTCATTTTTTACCTCTCCTGAGAGCCATTCTAACAAAGTTCTGATTTTCCCTTTTAAACTTGAACCAGGAATATATGGCTCTCGAGTAATAGGGTTTCTTACAACTTGACTGTCAATTCCGCCAATTTGCATTTCACTATTTCCACTACCTATATGTAATCCAGTTTGTAAAACTAGTTTTGCTTTAATTTCAATAATTTTATTAAGTTTCATATTCAACCCCTTATTTTTCTAATTCTCTAGAATAACCTGTTACAGCTTCCATAAATAATTTTGCGTGTTGTAATGTTTTGGCATCTTTAATTTGGTCTATACAATGATTGAAAATACTTTGAAATTTTTCATCAATATGTCCTCTCCCTTTTGCATAGGTAACTTTTGCTTTTAACATTTTGATAAATGGTTCTAATTCTATATATTTTTCTTCTTTTGAAATTTTAGAGTGCTGAACACGTTCATTCCACATAATTAATTCATCATAGAATTTTCTAATCTGTGTTTTTTTGTTAACTTTACTATCTCTGATTTCTTTTGCTGCATTTTCTGCTACAGAATCAAAAATACCTGAGCCGGCTTCTGCTGGAAATTTAATTTTAGAAAGATCCATAATTTCTCCTAAATATTGCGTTTTTTATAAAAGTAGTTAAATAATGGAATAGAAAAATTAATTTTATATAATTCAATTCCATTTTTCCCTAATGTTTCAGAAAGTACTTTTAAAGCATCTTTTCGATCTTCTTCTCTTTTTATTTTATCAAGCACATATCGGACTGTTTTATAATAAAAACGACTGCGCCACATGGTGCTTTCAATATTTTCTGTATTTGCGGCTTGTTCACATAAACGAATTAATGAATAAAGATAAGAAGTCGAAATTTTATAAGTGTCTGCCAAGCGGTGAATTTCTTCCTCTAAACCACAAAGTTGTTTCCAATCCGCCCACTTCACCGACCGATTAAAAATTGTCACGGCATTTTTACCTTCCGCTGTAGAAACAGTTTTGCCTTTATCAATACCTTTCGCTTTCTCCAATGCCTCTTCCGCTAAATCGCCTAAACGTGGCACTGGAATATTGGATTTGCTCATGACCATTCCCACTGAAAAATGAATTTCTGGATTTTCTGCCACATAATGTGCAAAGGCTTGTTGCATTGCATGCGCCACTTTTTGTGTAGAATACCAAGGACCGATTAAGAAGAAATCATCGCCCCCCGCAAACACGGTGTACATATTTTGGCTTTGTTCCGAGCAATAGGCCGGCAACCAAAGACTAAAAAATTGGTTCATTTGGCGAGATAGCGCCGCCATTTTTGCGATGTTGGCAGGCTGAATGCCTTTTTGGAAAATCGTACCAAGATTATCCACATCACCTTTTAAGGTCATTAATGCTTTTTGTCCTTCATCTCTAGCTTGAATATCCTCAAAAGTAACAATCTTTCCTTCATCATCAAAAGGAACATAGGCGTTGATATAACGGCGGGCATATCCATTCCAAATGGTACTGTTTGTATTTTTTGGTAATGAGAAATCCCAAAAGCGATGAATCTTATGTACATGCAAACCGAATTTTCCGGTTTCTTCTTCCTCTTCGGTAAAAATTACATTAAAACCAAAAATTGGTAATTTCAGAATTTTAGTATCACTATCGCTATGAATTTTACTTTCATTATCTGTAATGATAATTCTGTCTTTTTTAGATAGCCATTTACCAATATTAATTTGATCTTCAGAGATAACAGAGTAGTTAACTTTTTTACCATCGATTGTAGGACAATCTTCTTCTTTTTGAGATGGGAAAAAGCTATTCATTTCACAAACACCATTTGGATATTCAACTTCTTGCACGCTTTGCGTGGTATCCGTTAAATCTAACCGCTTGAGTTTTTGTTCTTCTAAATTCTCAAATAATTTTTTAACTAATGTTTCGTAGTGATTTTGTTCAAAATCACTGTATTTTGCCGATTGAACTGCGATACCCAGCCCGATTAATCCGTAGGTTTCTTTAATAAACCATTGATTTAGTTCCGCTTGAACTTGTTTGATTGCCTCTTTTACTGCCTTGGTGTTTGGGGCAACAATTAAAAATTTCCCTGCGGCATTCATCATTTGAGAAGTGGTTGGCAGTTGACAGGCGTTTAGTACTTTTAGTGCGGCTAATTCGGTGAAAAGAGACACTTGGAAAGAACGCCCGCGTAAGATTTTTGCAGCGCCTTTGTTGGAAGCACTGCCTCCGGAAAAAATAAAATCTTGAATGCCGAAAAAGTCGCCTTGAATCAATAAAAATGGCTCTTCTTTATTGATTTCTTGATCTGCGAGTGCGACCACAAACGCTGCGACTGCTTTAGTGAAATCATAGAAAGAAATGTCATCACTATAAGGACTTGGCAAATTGCAAGTGAAGCATTGCATTGCGGTATCAAAATGATCTAGCCATAAACTTGGGTTATCACAATGAGATTTAGGAATCTTTGCGATCGCTTGAACAAACTTATCCCAATGTGTTGAAAGTGCGGTGTTGTTTTCTTCTTTTTTCGGGAAAATAGTATTCGGCGAAAGTGGTTGAAAATCATAAGAAAATTGTGTTTTTTTATTTTCTTGATTGATATTTTCAAACAAACTAAACAGTTTATTGCTTTCTTTTAATTCAGGTTGTTTACCTAAAACAAGGTGTTCAGCTTGTGATAAGAAAGGAGATATATCAACCTGTTTGAATTGGGACGGAAAAGAGGGAAGAGGCAAATGAGGTTCTTGTTTTTCAGCGAATAGCTTTAAATAATGGTGCAATACTGAAAAAGCGAGAGAAATTGTATGATCTGACATAATTACTCCATGTATCGAAATATTAAGTGAAGTATAAGCGAACCTTTAAAAATTATCACTAAATACAAATTTGTAAATATAATTAATATTATTAATTTATTTTAGCCGTTTTGATTTTTTCTTTATTTGAACTTTTAATACATCTTTGGCTCTAACAAAAGTGTTTATTATAGAAAAGTGCGGTGTTTTTTCGCCGTCTTTTTATTTAGTAAAAAAGGAAGAAAACATGAAATCATTAAAATCTTTGTTGGCGTTAGCAGTTGCTATTGCTGTTTCCTCCACTGCATTGGCGGAAGAAAGTGTTTTATCTGAAGTGAAAGAAGGCGCAAAATCTGCATGGCAAACTGTGAAAGAAGACAGTAAAGTGGCTGGTACTAAAATAAAGAATGGTGCAGTGAAAGTAAAAGAGACGACGAAAGAAAAATTCGGCGAAGCTAAGGATGCAACCAAAGAGAAATTTAGCGAAGCTAAAGATGCAACAAAAGAAAAGTTGACTGAGGCGAAAGAGGTTACTCAAGAAAAAGTTGCAGAAGGTAAGAAAGCGATAAAAGACAAATTACGCAATGACAAACCAGCACAGGTGGAAGATAAATCCACCGCGAAAGAAAAAAGTGCAGTGGAAAATAAAGCCCAAATGACGCAAGGTAAAAAAGTGGATGTTAATACAGCAGATGTGGCGGCATTAGAAAGTTTGTCCGGTATTGGTGAAGCGAAAGCCAAAGCGATTATTGAATATCGCGAGAAAAATGGCAAGTTTAAAAATCTCAGTGATTTATCCAAAGTTCCGGGTATTGGCGATGCGACATTAGAAAAAATGAAATCCCATGTGCGTTTTAATTAATTTCCCAAGATAAAAAGAAGGGCTGTATTGAACAGCCCTTTGTTTTTAGAAAATAGAGATTATTTTACTAATTGCACCAAGATACGGCGAATTGGTTCTGCTGCACCCCATAATAATTGGTCGCCGACAGTGAATGCCGCCAAATATTCCGGCCCTAAGTTGAGCTTGCGTAAACGTCCTACCGGAACGCTTAATGTGCCGGTGACTTTAGTCGGCGTGAGTTCACGCAAGGTGCTTTCTTTGTCGTTTGGAATGACTTTCACCCACTCGTTGTGTGATGCCAAAATTTGCTCGATTTCTGCCAGTGGAATGTCGCGTTTTAATTTGATGGTGAACGCTTGGCTGTGGCAGCGTAATGCACCGATACGTACACATAAACCGTCAACCGGAATCGGGTCGTCGCTTAAGCCTAAAATCTTATTGGTTTCCGCATAGCCTTTCCATTCTTCTTTGGTTTGACCGCTTTCTAATAATTTGTCGATCCAAGGGATCAAGCTGCCTGCAAGAGGCGCACCAAAATTATCAATAGGGAAATTGTTGTCGCGCATTTTCGCGGTAACAGCGCGTTCAATATCTAAAATAGAGGAATTCGGATCTGCTAATAAGCCTTTCACTTCACCGTTTAATTCGCCCATTTGCACGAGTAATTCACGCATGTTTTTCGCACCGGCACCACTGGCGGCTTGGTAAGTCGCAACGGAGATCCATTCCACTAAATCTTTCTCGAATAAACCGCCTAATGCCATTAACATTAAACTTACGGTACAGTTACCGCCCACATAGGTTTTTACACCGTTTTTCAAGCCTTCGCTGATGACATGTTGGTTTACTGGATCCAACACGATAATCGCATCTTTTTCCATACGTAGTGCAGATGCTGCATCGACCCAGTAGCCGTTCCAACCGGTGGCTTTTAATTTCGGATAAACTTCGTTGGTGTAATCGCCGCCTTGGCAGGTCACGATAATGTCCAGTTTTTTCAGCTCTTCAATATCGAATGCATTTTTTAAGGTACCGGCATCTTTTCCACTGAAAGTCGGTGCAGGCTGTCCAGCTTGAGAGGTCGTAAAGAAAACCGGATTGATATTTGCAAAATCATTTTCTTGTTGCATGCGATCCATTAAAACGGAACCAACCATTCCGCGCCAACCGATAAAACCAACGTTTTTCATAAGTTTGTCCTTCTAAATAAGATTGAAAATATGTTGTGTAAGCGCGTAATTAATAGCAAGAGAACATAAATAAAAGCAAGTATTTTTCCGATATTTTTTTACTTTTTAAAATAATCCCAAAACTGACCGCACTTTTTCTTTTATTTATCTTAATGTTAAGGTCAGAAAATGGGGAGTTGATATGAGCAAAGCGATGGAATTTATGCTATGTTAAATATCATTTTTATTGTTTTAATGGGTGGCTTTAATTTTATGGAAAAAATCATTATTGATGAAAATCAGTTTTTTAGAACGATTTCTCGTATTTCGCATGAAATAATTGAAAAACATCATACGTTAGATAATTTGGTCATTGTCGGTATTAAACGACGGGGCGCGGAAATTGCGGCGTTAATTAAACATAAAATTAAAGAATTAACGCAAGTTGAACTTCCTTCTTTTGATTTGGATATCACCTTTTATCGCGATGATCTTGAGCCGACCCAAGAAGAACAGGTGCCGATTTATAGTGGTGCGTCTGATTTTATTAACATCCAACATAAAGAAGTGATTTTAGTGGACGATGTGCTGTTTACCGGTCGCACGATTCGTGCTGCGTTGGATGCGTTAGTGGATTTCGGACGTGCAGCAAAAGTGGAATTGGTGATTTTTGTGGATAGAGGGCATCGTGAATTACCGATCCGTGCCGATTATGTAGGGAAAAACGTACCAACCAGTCGTAGTGAAAATATTCAGGTGCGCACCATGAAGTTTGACCAATGTTACGAAGTGGCGTTATTAACGAAATAAATTTGTGAACCTTTATTAAAATTGATAATCTAACCAACAATTTCAACCCTATAACGGAATATTAACGAAGATGAATTTGAAGTCTGTTTTGTTTGTCGCACTTGGTTTTTTGGCATTTATTGCAAATGCGCAAGCTGAGGAAAAAGTGGTTGCGACAGTAAACGGCGTTCCTGTGTTGGAAAGCCAAGTAAAAAGTGCTTTAACGAAGAAAAGTAATCGCCAAGCGGCTTTAGATAAAGTGATTGACGATATTTTGGTTGCGCAGGCAGTAAAAGAATCCGGTGTCTCCGTTAATAATGCGCAAGTGGATCAAATTATTGAAGGCATCGCAGCGCAAAACGGTTTAACTTTCGGTCAGTTGCTTGATGCTCTTGATTATCAAGGCATTAGTTATGCGGCATATCGTCAACAAATTGCACAACAACTGATGATGTCGGAAGTACGTAATCGCGCAATTAGCCAAAGTGTTGACGTCTCTCGTGAACAGGTTGAAGCATTAGCAAAAAAAATGTTGGCGGAGGCTAAGGCAAAAGGTAACGTGGCGAAACTGACGGATACCCAATACGAAGTGCGTCATATTTTGTTAAAACTCAATCCGTTATTAAACGATGCACAGGCCAAAGCACAGCTTGAACAAATCCGTGCGGATATTCTTGCCGGCAAAACAACGTTTGCCGATGCTGCATTAAAATATTCGAAAGATTATTTATCCGGTGCTAACGGCGGTAGCTTAGGCTATGCTTTTCCTGAAATGTACGTGGGTCCGTTTAATAAAGCGGTACGTACAACAAAACAAGGCGTGATTAGTGCGCCGTTTAAAACTGAATTTGGGTGGCATATTTTGGAAGTGACCAATACCCGTCAGGCTGACCGCACAGAAGATGCTTATCGTCAAAAAGCCTACGAGCAAATCGTCAATCAGCAATTGCAAGATTCGGCACGTGACTGGGTACAAGCATTGCGTAAACGAGCCAACATTAAATACATAAATTAACGGAAATCCCGACCCAATGGTCGGGATTTTGCTTTATAATACACCGCACTTTTCGTTATTTTTATAAGATCTTATTCAATGAATTCAAAAAAGCATTTAGGCCATACGGCGCGTAAACGGTTCGGGCAAAATTTCTTGCACGATAACAATGTGATTCAAAATATCGTGGCAGCGATCTATCCGCAAGCCAATCAATTTTTAGTGGAAATCGGACCTGGCTTGGGGGCACTGACAGAACCTGTTGCGGAGCAGGTGGAGCATTTGACTGTATTAGAGCTTGACCGTGATTTGGCAGAACGCTTACGTCATCACCCGTTTTTACATCAAAAACTCAATGTCATCGAAACCGATGCCATGCAGTTTGATTTTTCCTCCCTTTATGAACAAGAGCATTTGGCAGAGAAAGGGCAAAAATTGCGCGTCTTTGGTAACTTGCCGTATAACATTTCTACGCCGTTAATGTTCCATTTGTTTAAATATCATCACATTATTCAAGACATGCATTTCATGTTGCAAAAAGAAGTGGTGAAACGCCTATGTGCTTCCCCAAACAGCAAGGCTTACGGAAGATTGACTATCATGGCGCAATATTTCTGCCAAGTGATGCCGGTGTTGGAAGTGCCACCGAGTGCCTTCAAGCCTGCGCCGAAAGTCGATTCTGCGGTAGTTCGTTTAATCCCGCATACCACATTGCCGCATCCGGTGAAAGATTTATATTGGCTTAATCGCGTTTGTTCGCAAGCATTTAATCAACGCCGCAAAACCTTGCGTAATGCCTTGTCCGGCTTATTTTTACCGGAAAATCTGACCGCACTTAATATCGATTTAAATGCACGTGCAGAAAATCTCAGCATTGCTGATTATGCCCGTTTAGCGAACTGGTTGGCGGATAACCCACCGGCAGAGGTGAGCAAAGAGGATGTGGTGGATTCGGAAGACTAAAAAGAGCGGTCAAAAATGGCGACATATTTAGTGGGCGACCTACAAGGTTGTTATGACGAATTGCAGATGTTATTGGATCGAGTGAAATTCGACCCAACACAAGATACACTTTATTTAACCGGTGATTTGGTGGCACGGGGCGATAAATCGCTGGAATGTCTGCATTTCGTTAAATCCTTGGGAACTGCCGCTTACACCGTCTTAGGTAATCATGATTTACATTTAATTTCCACCGCACTTGGCATTAAAAAAATCAAACCTCGTGATCGTGTTGCACCGATTTTTGCCGCGCCGGATTTTTTTGAATTAATTCACTGGCTGCGCCAACAACCTTTGTTGATTCACCACGAACAGTTGAATTTCGTCATGACGCACGCCGGTATTTCGCCCGATTGGAATTTGGCAACCGCCAAAGCCTGCGCCAATGAAGTGGAAAATGTGCTGCGCTATGGTGATTATCGCTATCTCATTGAAAATATGTATTCGGAACAGCCTGATCGTTGGTCGCCAAATTTAAAAGGACTGGATCGTCTGCGTTACATTATTAATGCTTTTACTCGCATGCGTTTTTGCTATCGGGATCATCGTCTCGATTTTGCGTGTAAACAGCCCATCAAGGATGCACCGAAGAACCTTGCACCCTGGTTTGCTTTAGACAATCCGCTGTATCAAACCGAAAATATTGTTTTTGGTCATTGGGCGAGCTTAGTGGATGAAATCACGCCACCGAATATTTATGCCCTCGATACCGGTTGCGTTTGGAACAATCGTCTCACTCTGTTGCGCTGGGAAGATAAGCGCTATTTCACCCAAAGTGCGGTCAAAAATTACAGTGATTTTTAGGAAGAATCATGAATTTCATTAATGCCGATGCGTGCGATCTCTTCAACATTCCCTTCTTTCAATTCGCCCAAATGAAGAAATTTTGTCCGCAGGACATTCCTCGTATTAAGGCGGATTACAAGGCCCATTGGGATCGGTGGAAAGCCACCATTTTGCAGGTGGCTGCCGAACTCGGTACGCCCTTTGCCAAGCCGCATATTGAAAGTTGGACGAACGGTTGGCAAGTACGAGGCCATTTCTTTGCCTATTTTAAATATGAATATAACCTCAATTCCGCCGCGATTTTGTCGGTGTTGCTGAATCGTCGTCGTTTATCGGTGAGTTTAGATTGGCATTGTTATCGCGCTGATCGCTCACAAATTAACGTGCAGCAATATAATCAATGGCTCGAACATGTTGATTTTGCTCGCTTTGCCGAATTCGATATTTGGCGTGGTGATGAAAGCGAATACGATGATTTCCGTAAAGTCAGCCAGTTGAGCCCAAAAGACTTAACTTTGCGTTCTGAGGCGGATTTTTGGTGCATTGGGCGAAATGTAGAAAAAGCGGAATTGGATAAATTAGATGTGACGCAATTTATTGTGGAAAGCATTCGTGATTTATTGCCATTATATGAGGCTTGCCACCAAGTTAAGCCGTAAAAAATATCCGAAATTCCCACCGCACTTCCTGTTATTTTTCCCCATTTTACGCTATTCTATGGCGTATTTTCTAAGTTAAAACCCGCTAAAGTGCGGTCTATTTTTAAGGTGATTTTTTATGCAAGAACAATATCGTCCTGATTTGCTTGAGCCGGAAGTGCAAAAATTCTGGCAGGACAATAAAACTTTCAAAGCGGTACAAGATAACAACAAAGAAAAATATTACTGCCTTTCCATGTTGCCGTATCCATCCGGTCGTTTGCACATGGGACATGTGCGTAATTACACTATCGGCGATGTGGTCTCCCGCTATCAACGTATGATTGGCAAAAACGTGTTGCAGCCTATGGGGTGGGATGCGTTTGGTTTGCCGGCGGAAGGTGCTGCGGTAAAAAATAATACTGCCCCGGCAAAATGGACTTACGAAAATATTGAATACATGAAAAACCAGTTACAATTGTTGGGCTTCAGTTATGACTGGGATCGCGAAGTGACCACTTGCCGTCCAGAATATTACAAATGGGAGCAATGGTTCTTTACCGAGTTATACAAAAAAGGCTTGGTGTATAAGAAAACCTCTACGGTGAACTGGTGCCCGAACGATAAAACCGTCTTGGCAAACGAGCAGGTGCATGAAGGTTGTTGCTGGCGCTGCGATACGCCGGTGGAACAAAAAGAAATTCCGCAATGGTTTATTAAAATTACCGACTATGCCGAGCAATTATTGAACTGCTTGGATGACTTGCCACAATGGCCGGATCAAGTCAAAACCATGCAACGTAACTGGATTGGTCGTTCTGAAGGCGTGGAAATCACCTTTGATATTAAAGATACCAACGAAAAATTAGTCGTTTATACCACCCGTCCGGACACGTTCTACGGCGTGAGTTATGTGGCGGTAGCGGCAGCTCATCCATTGGCGACACTTGCGGCGCAAAATAATCCTGAATTAGCAGAGTTTATTCAAGAAGCGAAAAACACTAAAGTTGCGGAAGCGGACATTGCCACCATGGAGAAAAAAGGTATGGCTACCGGTTTGTATGCAGTGCATCCGTTAACCGGTGAACAAGTGCCTGTGTGGGTGGCGAACTTTGTATTAATGCACTACGGTACTGGCGCGGTGATGGCTGTACCGGCGCACGATCAGCGAGACTATGAATTCGCACAAAAATACGGTTTGGCGGTGAAACAAGTGATCGAACCGATGAACGGTGAAGAAATTGATTTAACTAAACAAGCCTTTACCGAACACGGCAAACTGATTCATTCCGCTGAGTTTAATGGCTTGCCATTTGATGCGGCATTTAATGGCATCGCCGACAAATTAGAAAAATTAGGCGTGGGCAAACGCCAAGTGAATTACCGTTTACGCGACTGGGGCGTCTCCCGTCAACGTTATTGGGGCGCGCCGATTCCAATGTTAACCTTGGAAAACGGTGATGTAGTGCCGGTGCCAATGGAAGATTTACCCATCATTCTGCCGGAAGATGTAGTGATGAACGGTGTGAACAGCCCGATTAAAGCGGATCCTGAATGGGCGAAAACGACCTATCAAGGCAAACCCGCATTAAAAGAAACGGATACCTTCGATACTTTCATGGAATCTTCTTGGTACTACGCCCGCTATACTTGCCCGCAATATCAACAAGGCATGTTAAACAGTGAAGAAGCGAACTACTGGTTGCCGGTGGATCAATATATCGGCGGTATTGAGCATGCGACTATGCATTTATTGTATTTCCGTTTCTTCCATAAATTATTGCGTGATGCTGGCTTGGTGAGCAGTGATGAACCGGCAAATAAATTACTGTGCCAAGGCATGGTGTTAGCGGATGCGTTCTATTACACCAGCCCAACTAACGAACGTATTTGGGTTTCACCAACCAAAGTGACTTTAGAGCGTGACGACAAAGGTCGTATCGTGAAAGCGGTGGATGATGAAGGCCATGAGTTGGTACACGCCGGTATGACGAAAATGTCGAAATCCAAAAACAACGGTATTGACCCACAAGAAATGGTGGAAAAATACGGCGCGGATACCGTGCGCTTGTTCATGATGTTTGCCTCGCCTGCAGAAATGACCTTGGAATGGCAAGAATCCGGTGTGGAAGGCGCGAAACGTTTCTTAGCGCGTGTATGGAATTTGGTGTTTGAATACAGCAAACATCCGACAAAAGCAGCCGTTAATCCGACCGCACTTTCTAGCGCTCAAAAAGCCTTACGTCGTGATGTCCACAAAACCATTGCGAAAGTAAGCGATGACATTGGTCGTCGTCAAACGTTCAATACAGCGATTGCGGCAATCATGGAATTAATGAATAAACTCACCCGCGCGCCGTTGGATGATGAGCAAGACCGTGCAGTGATGGCAGAAGCTTTGAGCGCTGTCGTGCGTATGCTTTATCCAATTACACCGCACATTTGTTTCCGTTTATGGCAAGAACTGGGCAATCAAGACATTATCGACTTTGCTCCTTGGGTGGAAGCGGATCCTGATGCGATGATTGAAGATGAAAAATTGATTGTTATTCAAGTGAACGGAAAAGTGCGTGGTAAAGTCACTGTGGCTGCGGATGCAGACGAAGAAAGTGTGAAAGCGATCGCCTTTGCCGATGAAAACGTCAAACGCTTTACCGACGGAACGCAAATCGTTAAGGTGATTTATGTTGCCGGCAAGTTGCTTAATGTTGTGGTGAAACCGCAGTAATCTAATCAAAAACGTGACCGCACTTGAAGCAAAGTGCGGTCGATTTTTAAGGTGATTTTTATGTTTAAACAGCTCAAATCCTTACTGCTTACCGCCAGTGTTTTGGCTTTATCCGCTTGCGGATTTCATTTCCAAAACGGTGAATTGATTCCGCAAGAATTGCAAACCTTACACTTGGAAAGTAGCGATCCTTATAGTGATATGGCGGTGTCGATGCGTCGTCAATTACAGTTGAATAACGTTAATTTGGTGGAAGCTAAGGCGGGTGTGCCGGTTTTACGTTTGAATAAGACAACGACATCTGAGCATGTGGTTTCTATTTTTAAGCAAGGTCGTGAAGCAGAAAAACTCTTAGTTTTAGATGTGGAAGCTAGTGTGAAATTGCCAAATAAAGAGGCTTTCTCAATTTCGACTAAAGTGAATCGTACGTTCTTTGATTATTCTCGAGCAGCCTTGGCGAAATCTTCGGAAAAAGAGGTGATTTGGCAAGACATGCGTGAGCAAGCGGCTCGTCAGTTAATGAATAAAATGGTTGCCTTGCAACATCAAATCCAACCGAAATAATGAACCGTTTATTTCCTGAGCAACTTATCCCTTCGTTAGAGCGCAAATTAGCTGCGCTCTATTTTTTAGTGGGGGAAGATCCGTTATTAATTGAAGAAAGCCTGGATGCTATTCAACAAGCGGCAATGAAAGCGCTATTTGATGAAAAAATCCAGTTGGAAATTAATGCCTCCACCGATTGGAATGACTTGTTCGAGCAGGTGCAATCTATGGGCTTATTTTTCAATAAGCAGATTATCGTATTAGATTTACCTGAAAATTTGACCGCACTTTTACAAAACAAACTATCAGAGTTTATCTCTTTACTGACGCCTGATGTGTTGCCGGTGTTTCGTTTTGCTAAGTTGACCAAAACTATGGAAAAACAAGCATGGTTCGTAGCGGCTAACCAATATGAACCGCAAGCTATCGTCATTAATTGCCAAACACCAAATGCGGAACAACTGCCTCGCTGGGTGGTTAATCGGGCAAAATCGTTGGGGTTAAGTATTGAGCAGGAAGCGGTACAGTTGCTTTGTTATAGTTATGAAAATAATCTCTTAGCACTCAAACAAACGCTGCAATTACTGGATTTATTGTATCCTGATCATAAATTGACGTTTGCTCGTGTTAATAGCGTGGTGGAGCAGTCCTCGGTATTTACGCCGTTTCAATGGGTGGATGCCATGCTGGCAGGGAAAGCAAGTCGCGCTTGCCGGATTTTAAATGGTTTAAAAGAGGAAGATGTTCAGCCGATTGTTTTATTACGCACGTTGCAGCGGGATTTAATGACATTATTGGAACTTAGCAAAACTGGGCAACGGCCATCGCTTGATTCGTTATTACCTACTTCTCAGCTGCGTGAACACTTTGATCGTTTAAAAGTATGGCAGAACCGCCGGGCGTTGTTTACGCAAGCCGTCCAACGTTTAACTTACCGTAAACTTTATCTTTTCTGTCAACAGCTTGCGGAAGTTGAGCGTAGCGCAAAACAAGAATTTAATGATGATATTTGGCAGCAACTGGAAGTGTTGTCCATTGAGTTTTGTGCTACCTCATAATGCCTAATGGTTATTATTGTTTCTCTTTTATCGCTAAAATTCGTATAATAGGCTGTCGCCTGACTTGAGGCGATATTTTCAAACCATTATGGAGAAAAAAATGAAAAAACTATTAGTTGCAGTATTATTATCCGGTTTTGCAATGTCCGCATCTGCTGGCTTATCTAAAAGCTGCGAAGCATATTTTGCTGAAATCGATTCTTTTGTGAGTGCAGCACCTGCAGCACAACAAGCGATGTTGAAACAACAATATGACGCAAGCAAACAACAATTATCTGCTTTGCCAGAAGCTGCACAAGAGCAAGCTTGCTCCCAAGCAACTGAACAATTAAAACAAGTTAAAGCGGCAATGGGCAAATAATCCAGCTTTTTGTTTTTTTCAAAGACCCGACATATGTTGGGTCTTTTTTATGGGTGAGAGTTAAGATTCGGCTAATAAACGTTGAATGAGTTTGGCATTTGCCGGAGGGAATTGGCCGGCATCCAGTTCGTTTTGTGCCAACCAGAAACCTTCTTGTCCCTCACGCCCAAAAGGCTCGCCAACCCATTCTTCTACCAGATAAAAAAAGAAAGAAATTACTTTGGTTGGGTATTCAAATTCAAAACGCTCAAACAGCTGTGCATTGAGTACCACAATACCGATTTCTTCTTCTAGTTCCCGTTTTAATGCCTGTTCCGGTGTTTCCCCTTTATCAACTTTACCGCCAGGAAACTCTAGGGACTGAGCAAAGTCTTGTCCTTCTAAGCGTTGGGTTAAATAAATTTGACCGAATTCGTTTCGAATAATCCCAGCTGCAACCTGTACAAGCGGCTTCCTCATTTTTTTATCCTTCACTGAATATTCATGAAAAAAGTGCGGTTAAAAATTTAATTGTTTTTCTAACCGCACTTTTATTTATTTCCAATTAATGTCTGGCACGACTGCCGTGGCAATGTTTGTATTTTTTACCGGAACCACATGGACAAGGTTCATTACGCCCGATTTTATGGTGTTCTTCTACCGCATTTTGAGCGCCTTGTTCATCCTGTGATTCTTCATTGTGATACTGCATTGCTGCCGCCTCACGTTGCGCCAATTCTTGACGTAAACGTTCTGCTTCTTCCATTTCCTCTTGTGTGCGAACTTGAACGCGACTTAAGGTGGTGACCACGCTTAATTTCAAGGCATCCAACATTTCGGTAAACATTTGGAAAGACTCTTTTTTGTACTCTTGTTTCGGATCTTTTTGTGCATAACCTCGTAAATGAATACCACGGCGTAGGTGATCCATCGCAGATAAATGTTCTTTCCAAAGTTCATCTAGGGTTTGCAACATTACGCCTTTTTCAAAATTGCGCATGGTTTGTGCACCGGCCAATTCTTCTTTGCGTTTATATTCATCAGTAGCCGCTTGAATAATACGCTCACGCAAGGTTTCTTCATGCAGATGATTGTCTTCATCCAGCCATTTGGTGATAGGTAAATCCAGCGCGAAATCTTGTTTTAAACGTTGTTCCAATGCCGGCACATCCCATTGTTCTTCAAGTGATTGTGGCGGAATGTATTGATCGATAACGCTGTTGAATACGTCCTGACGAATCACATCGATGGTTTCAGAAATATCGTCATTTTCTAACAATTCATTGCGTTGTTCATAAATCGCATGGCGTTGGTCATTTGCCACATCATCAAATTCAAGTAAGTTTTTACGCCCATCGAAGTTGTGTGCTTCCACTTTAGCTTGTGCGGAGGCAATGACTTTTGCCAACAGCTTGGATTCCATGGCCTCGCCAGGTTGGCTGAAGGCTTTGCGCATCATGTTAAGTTTGCCTTCATTGAGGTAAATACGCATTAACGCATCGTCCAAGGATAAATAGAAACGGGAAGAAC
The DNA here is from genome assembly GCF_000185305.1 of Aggregatibacter segnis ATCC 33393. Taxonomy (GTDB): domain Bacteria; phylum Pseudomonadota; class Gammaproteobacteria; order Enterobacterales; family Pasteurellaceae; genus Aggregatibacter; species Aggregatibacter segnis. Next base: position 1,779,955 of record NZ_GL622200.1, on the reverse strand, counting down.
CCGGGTCCCCTTGACGACCGGAACGACCGCGCAACTGGTTGTCGATGCGACGGGATTCGTGGCGTTCAGTACCGATAATGTGTAGGCCACCGGCTTGTTTTACAATGTTATGGCGTTCTTGCCATGCGGCTTTGATTGCCTCAATTTGTTCCGGCGTTGGATTTTCTAGTTTATCCACTTCCGCTTTCCAGTTACCTCCCAACACGATATCGGTACCACGACCCGCCATGTTGGTGGCGATAGTGACGGCTCCCGGATACCCTGCATTAGCGACGATTTCCGCTTCTTGTGCGTGGAACTTGGCGTTCAACACATTATGTTTAATGCCAGCTTTATTCAACGCATTAGAGAGTAATTCGGATTTTTCAATAGAGATTGTTCCCACTAACACCGGTTGGTTACGGGCCACACAATCTTTGATGTCCTCAATAATGGCGTTGAATTTGTATTCTTCTGTTTCAAACATCACATCAGTGCGATCGTCACGGATCATCGGACGATTGGTCGGAATGACCACGGTTTCTAAGCCATAAATTTTTTGGAATTCAAAGGCTTCCGTATCCGCCGTACCGGTCATTCCCGCTAATTTCTCGTATAAACGGAAGTAGTTTTGGTAAGTGATAGAGGCGACAGTTTGGTTTTCGCTTTGAATGCGAACCCCTTCTTTGGCTTCGATGGCTTGGTGTAAGCCGTCCGACCAACGACGACCTGCCATCGTACGACCGGTGTGTTCATCTACGATAACAATCTCGCCATCTTTTACAATGTAATCCACATCACGTTCAAATAAGGTATGAGCGCGCAATGCCGCCATCACATGGTGTAACAAAGAAATTTTAGACGGTGAATAAAGGGATTCGGTGTCTTTCATGAACCCATGTTCAATTAACCATTGTTCGCATTTTTCTTGCCCACGTTCGGTCAAATAAGCTTGTTTGGTTTTTAAATCCAACGTGTAATCGCCGGTACCTTGATATTCTTCGGTATCTTCCTTGTCTTGTTTAATTAAGACAGGAATCAACTTGTCGATAGCAATATACAGTTCGGAGCTGTCTTCTGCCTGACCGGAAATGATTAACGGCGTACGCGCTTCGTCAATTAAGATGGAGTCCACCTCATCCACTAAAGCATAGTAGAGATCTTTTTGAAAACGCTCTTGTGGGGCGTGTGCCAAGTTGTCACGCAAATAGTCAAAGCCTAGCTCACTGTTGGTGGCATAAGTAATGTCCGCTGCGTATGCTGCGCGTTTTTCTTCCGGTGACATGCCCGGCACGTTTACGCCGACAGTCAGGCCTAAAAATTCGAATAATGGACGGTTGGTTTCCGCATCTCGGCGGGCAAGATAGTCATTCACGGTAACCACATGCACGGCTTTGCCCGGTAACGCGTTCAAATAGCATGGCAACGTCGCGGTTAAGGTTTTCCCTTCACCGGTACGCATTTCCGCGATACAGCGGCTGTTAAGCACCATACCGCCGATAAGTTGCACGTCGAAATGACGCATGCCAAGCACACGTTTACTGGCTTCACGCACGGTCGCGAATGCTTCCGGCATTAAACTTTCCAAGGTTGCGCCTTGTGCTAAACGGTCACGGAATTCCGCTGTTTTGGCTTTGAGTTGTTCATCGCTTAGCGCTTCGTATTCCGGTTCAAGTTTATTAATTTTAACGACGATTTTATTGAGGCGACGTAAAACACGATCATTACGGCTGCCAAAAATTTTAGTTGCAATAGTTCTAAGCATAATTCTTTCTTTTTTAAAAACAGATAAATGAAATCGTTTAATGACATTAAACGACGGAATAAATAAGACAATCGAGGTTAAATGAATACCGGCCCTGCACGAATTGGTGCATGAGGAATAAACGGTGAACGCGAAAAGTGCGGTTCGTTTTGGGAGAGAATTTCAACTGCCGGTAAGGCATGTTGCGGTTGAAATTGTTGCTGGCGGGTTTGTTGTAATAAAGACACCGCTGTTAAAATTTGAGGCGCATTTTGCTGTTGCGTATTTTGATAGTTTTCATTACCAACAGCGGCGGGATAATTCAGTTCCTGCGTAGCGGGCAAAACAAAAATCGCCAGCATGCCGAGGAGCAGTCGCGACCAAAAATTGTGTTTGCTTTTGTTGGAAATAATCATAAGGATTTCACTATCAAAAAATTGTCGGTATTGTAGCGGAATTTCGCTACAATGTCATAAATATTAGGGCGGAGAAGCGGAAAACAAGGCAATGCGTTATCAAAAACCGATCAATATTCACACCTTATTGCAAGATTCGCCATTGGCGAAAATGATGCAAAAAGGCGTTCGACTGAATGAACTAAATCAGCAAATGAAAGCGTTCTTTCCCGTGGAATTTGCCGGGTTGTATCGTATTGCCAATATTGAACAACAGAGTTTGCGTATTGAGGTGGCCAATGCCATGGTTCGCCAAAGTTTTTTGTTTCGCCAACAGGCATTATTGGGCGTTATTCAGCAGCATTTGCCGGAAATTACCGAGTTAATTTTTTACATTAACCCAGAATTTCTTCCTGAGTCATAAAAGTGCGGTGTCTTTTTCAGGCGTTTTTACGGAGATGAGATGAAAATAGGGAAGTTAGCCAAAGCGGTTGGTTGTAGTGTGGATGCCATTCGATTTTATGAACAAAAAGGCATCATGCCACGCCCGTTGCGTTCTGCGGGTGGTTTCCGTTTATACACGGACGAACATGTGCAGCGCTTGTCATTTATTTGTTACTGCCGTTCTTTGGACATGTCCCTGGAAGAAATCAAATTGCTCTTGAGTTTGGGCACTGCATCGGAACAACAAAAAACAGAAATTAATCAATTACTCGATCGACATATTCAAGACATCGCTAAGCATATTCACCGATTACAGCATTTACGCATGAATTTGTTGCAATTAAAACAGCAATGTGGCGAGTCGGAACAGCAGAATTTACTGCAGATCTTACAGCGTAGCCATGCGAAGTTCAGACCGATAAAATAATTTGAAACGCCATAAAAAAGCACCGCACTTTTTCACTAAGTGCGGTGCTTTTTTTATTTGTTTTTTAGCCGATAACTTGCGGTAGGAGGCCTGCTTGAATTAGGAATGGGATGACAATAATTAAAATTCCAATAAGCAAAGCAACGACCAACGTGATGTTTCCACCGGCAACACGATAAGGTAAATTTTTATAGTGTTTTCTTGTGCGCCATGCTAATCCGATAGGTAAAATGAGACAGTAGAAAGCACACAATAAACCGGCATAACCTAGAGCTGCCAAGAACCCATTTGGATAGAACAGGGCGAACAGCAACGGCGGAATAAAGGTGGTGATGGTTAAGCTGATTCTGTTTGCCGGCATTTTGGCACGTTTGAATAAATCGTTGAGTCCTTCAAATAAACCTAATGCCACGCCCAAGAAAGAGGTGATTAAGGCAAGAGAGTAAAAGACGCTTAATACATTACTCAAACTGCCGGTAAGGGCTTTAGTGGCGTTGATTAAGCCGGTGAGCGTTGGGTTGTCTTTTAACACGGCAACAAATTCACGTTGGCTTAAAATGCCGTGAGTCGCGAGCTGCCATAATAAGTAGGCAACTAATGGAATGGATGTGCCGATAATAATGGCGTTTTTAAAACGTTTTACATCGCCATCTAAGTAGCTATTGATGCTGCCCATGACCACGTGGAAACCGAAAGAGGTAAAGAAAATCGGGGCGGCGGATAAAATCAATGCATAATCCAATGGTTTTTCCATGAGGTTTTCAAGGCTGATGCGTGGCAACATCATGGCTAATACAAGAATGAAGATGATGATTTTACCGGAAAAGAGTAAACGGGTAATGCCATCAACGCCGCTAGTACCAATAACCACGAAGGCACCAAGAAGCACAGTGAAAGCAAGAATCGAGATTTTTAGCGTGTTGTCATTTGAACCGAATAAATCTGCCGGTAACACGTTAGCTAATAATGAACCACCGCCGGTCATATAGGCAGCCGATAAGGCGTAAAGGAGAACAAACAAAGAGACCGTAGAAATGACGCGCCCTGGCATGCCGAAGTATTTTTCTGCTAAGGTGGCGACACCGTCATCTTTACGTTGTGCGGTTTGATACACTTCTACAAACAACAATCCGCTGTAAGCGAGAAGTAACCAAAGCCCGAACAACAAGGCGGCAGTAAAGCCGAAGCCAATGCCGGCAGAGGTTAATGGCATGGCTAACATGCCGGCGCCAATAGAGGTTCCTGCGATAATTAAGGCACTGCCTAAGGTTTTATTTTTTAACAACATAAAAAATCCTAAAAAGTAAACGAGTAGGTAACATAAAATAACCCTATACGACCTATAAATAAATAGCTTTTATGCAAAGTGCGGTCAGATTTTGGGGGATTTTTGCCAAAATTATAAATTTCGGTCATCAACGCCGATATGAAGGTAGTTTCCTTGTATATCACATAAGCTGCGAAATCCTACGTTGATAATTTGATAACCTTGTTGTGCCGGTGTTGTATATTGAAAATTTTCGTGGTGATGGCCGTGATAAATTTGTGTGACGCCCATTTTTTCAGCCAGTTGATTGATGATGGCAAAACCTGATGGATGCGGTTTTGGTGCTTCATGACAAATCAATATGTCGGCTTGTTGTTGCTCTAACACTTCAATATCTGAAGGGAAAATCGAGGTGCGGTGACGTAACGGCACACCGCCGCGCCAGATTTTTTCTTGTGGACAATATTGGCAATAATGAATTGGGTCAAAGAAAAGCGGTTTGTTTGGTGGCATCCAGATTTGCCCACGAAACACGCCGCCAAGTCCTGCGATGCGTTTCCCTTGAATTTCTTGTACCCGACCATGTAGGCTGCGCGTATGCCATTCTGTTCCCCAAAGGGATTCAAAGGCAGCAACGGTTTTACTGTCATGGTTGCCGTGAATAAACCAAAGATCCGCATATTGCGCCAGTTTCTCCAACGGTTCCGGGGTGGTGAGTTGTAAATCGCCAAGAATGACCAATGCCACATCCTTATGTTCTTTGATGAACGGATAAAGGTGGTCAAAACTGCCATGGGGATCGCCTGCAAATAAAATCATAGTCTCTCTAATTTAAAAAATGGAATGCCCATGCTCGCTATTGAGTTCAGGGAGTTCTTCTTCGTTAAGTATCTTTTCAACGATGGCTTTCACTTGATTGTAACGGTCTAAATAACTCGGTGATTCAATTTCAATGTAAGGCACTTTGTATTTATCTAACAATTTTTTGAGTAAATGTTGAAAACGTTGTCGTTGTTTTTGGCTGCCTAAACTGCGTAAACCATCGTCCACCCATTGGGTATTATTGTTAAGTAAAATAGTCACGTCAAAAGGGTATTCTTTAATCATGGAATCCAAAAATGGATGCGCTTTACCTTCATACTGAATACAAAATGCCTGTGTTGTAATAAAGTCTGTATCAATAATCGCCACTTTATGCGCATGACGCACAGCATAGTCAATGTAGCGTTGATGCCCTAAGGCCATTTGTGGATAGTCGGAATATTGCATCGCTTGTTCGTCACCGCCCAGTTGTTCAAAGACGAATTCGCGACCATATTCCCACGCAGACGTGGTGTTAAATACGGTGGCCAGTTTGCTCACCAATACGCTTTTCCCGCTGCTTTCGCCGCCCAAAATTGCAATGGTTTTAGAGAAGAATGGGCGTACTTCTTTCGGAATGAATTTCCAATAATGGAAGGGTTTATTACGAATTTTTGTAGCGGAAATATTAAAGAATTCTCGTTGAGGATCCACTAAAGAAACCTCGAGGTTTAAATACTTTTCATAAGGTGCTTTGTCTTGAATTTCACTACTGAATACAACACTCGGTTCAAATCCTTTCTCTTTAAATAAGTCTTTGACGCGTTCAGCCCAAGCCGGCCAACCATTTGGATAGCTTGGTAAACCGTCTTCAATTAAATGATGAATGAAAATCTGGTTCTTTTGATACTTAAAAATTTGTTGCATCCAACGCAAGCGATCTTGCACTGTTGGCATACGTTTCATTTTGCTGTCGTAAAAGAGTTTCAAATCGCGTTCGGTGTCGCTACACACAATCACATGTACTTCATCAACTTTACTGAACGCTTCATAAATCATATTAATATGACCAGTATGCACGGGATAAAACTTACCGAAAATAACACCGACTTTTTTATGATTCGGCTCGGTAATTTGTAGTGCACGATGAATCGCACTAAGCTTGTGTGCGCTTGGGTTTTTAATTTTTCCGCTCACTAACTGATTGAAATAAGCGCGGGTGATATTGGCGCGTTGGCAAATATCATTGACCTTGAGGTTCAGTTGTTTACGTTTTTCTTGTAAATAATAAAAAGCGGACATACTCATCTCCTTATGAAAGAAAGCATGGGCAAAAGTGCGGTCGAGAGTTATCGTGTTTTTACGCAAGTAGTTTAATGATGAAGATGCGTTAATACAGGAATATGTTGTATAACATGCACTATTTTTGAGGAATCTAGCATAGATGCCTCAATTTGGTGAATGATTTGCGCTATTGTATGCAAATCAGCTCTAAATAAAAACATTTTTTCTTCATTTGCTTTGCGCTATACTGTGCCCGCATTCTCAGGGCAGGGCGAAATTCCCTACCGGTGGTAAATATGTTTAGACATAAAGCCCACGAGCGTTTGCCTTTATAGGCAAAGTCAGCAGATTTGGTGTAATTCCAAAGCCGACAGTTAAAGTCTGGATGAAAGAGAATTTTAGTGACTTAATTTATTAGGTCGCTCTTGTTGTTATATGCAATTTGTATTGGCAGCACTCCCTCATCAGCCCTGGTTCTGGTATCTCAAGTTTTAACGAAGGAATTTACTATGAATCAGTCATTATTATCCCAATTCGGCACTGCAGAAGAACGTGTTATTAACGCGATCAATACCTTTAAACAAGGTCATGGCGTGCTTGTTCTTGATGATGAAGATCGTGAAAATGAAGGCGATCTGATTTTCCCGGCAGAAACCATTACTCCCGAACAAATGACGATGTTAATTCGTTATGGTAGCGGTATTGTGTGTTTATGTATCACGGATGAATTGTGCCAACAATTAGCCTTGCCACCGATGGTGTCTGATAACACCAGCGTGAATAAGACGGCGTTTACGGTGACGATTGAAGCGGCGAAAGGCGTGTCCACCGGTGTTTCGGCAGCAGATCGCGTGACAACGATTAAAACAGCGATTGCCGATGGCGCAAAACCGGCAGATTTACACCGTCCGGGTCATGTGTTTCCATTACGTGCGGCAAATGGTGGTCTGCTAGAACGTCGCGGGCATACAGAAGCGTCAGTTGAATTAGCTCGTCTTGCCGGCTTTAAACCTGCCGGGGTGATTTGTGAAATCACGAATGATGACGGCACTATGGCAAGAGCACCACAGATTGTTGAATTTGCGAAAAAGTTTGGCTACGCAGTGGTGACAATTGAAGATTTAGTTGAGTATAAATTACAACAAAATTTGTGATGAATCTTTGATGGAAAGTGCGGTGGGTTTTAGAAATGTTTTTAAAATCAACCGCACTTTTGTTTTGGGTTATTTTCCTTTTTTCACCCAATAGCGATAAGGCATTTGATCGGTTTCACTATGTAGCAAAGTATGATCCATAAATTGGCAGAAACTAGGAATATCCCGAGTCGTTGCCGGATCATCAGCAAGCATTAGCAGTACGTCGCCTTCTTGTAAATGGCGAATATGTTTGCGTATCAACATGACCGGTTCCGGGCAACGTAAGCCAATCGTATCAAGTGTTTGGGTGATTTTGATATTATCCATCTTTGTTGTTTATTAGGAAAAATTACGGGATATAATACAGAAAGTATGATACAAAATCAGCAAAATTCCTTAAGCGCATCAAACGTATGATTGAATACCGAATTCCCAAAAGTGCGGTAGATTTTTCCGAAGAAATTAAAAAAAGCCGTTTTATTACTTATTTGCAACATACGGAAGGTTTAGAGCAAGCAAAAGCGTTCTGGACGGAAATTAAGGCATTGCATCCAAGTGCGCGTCATTGGTGTTGGGCAGCTGTTGCCGGTAGTCCGAATGATTCTCAACAATTTGGATTTTCTGATGATGGCGAACCGAGCGGTACTGCCGGAAAACCGATGTTAGCCGCGTTGCAAGGGAGTGGATTGGGTGAAATCAGTGCGGTGACGGTGCGTTATTATGGCGGTATTTTGTTGGGCACCGGCGGATTGGTTCGCGCTTATAGTAGTGGGGTTCAACAAGCATTAAAATTGTTGGAAACTGACATGAAAGTGAACTATGCACATTATGAAGTGCGGTGCGATTATCCACAGATTAGCGGACTGCAGGCGTTATGTGAGCACCATGCGGTGTTGATTTTGGAACAAGATTTTCAGGCTCAGGTTAGGTTACGTTTGGCGATTCGCCCCGATAAATTCGCATTTTTTCAGCAAGCATTAACGGAACGATTCGCAGGGCAGTTAGGTTTAGTAAAAATAGAATAAGAGAGATTTTTAGTGCATTTTTTATCCATTTTACGCATCGTCGGAATTTTAGTGATGTGCTTTTCCTGCACTATGTTATTGCCTGCATTTGTTGCGTTATTATACGGTGACGGCGGCGGTAAAGCCTTTATTCAATCCTTTGTGATGAGTGCGATTGCCGGTGCGATTCTTTGGTGGGCCTGTCATGAACATAAGGAAGAATTGCGTTCGCGGGAAGGTTTTTTAATTGTTGTGGCTTTTTGGGTTGTTATGGGAAGCCTCGGTGCCATTCCTTTTATTCTCTCTGATAATCCGGATTTAACGGTATCTTCCGCCTTTTTTGAAGCTTTTTCCGGTTTAACAACCACCGGCGCAACAAATATTGTTGGGTTAGATAATCTGCCGAAAGCGATTTTGTTCTATCGCCAGTTATTACAATGGCTTGGTGGAATGGGGATCATTGTATTAGCGGTGGCGATCATTCCTTTATTAGGCATCGGTGGTATGTCTCTTTATCGGGCGGAAATTTCAGGGCCGCTTAAAGAAAACAAAATGCGTCCACGTATTGCCGAAACAGCTAAAACTTTGTGGCTTATTTATGCTTCTTTAACTCTACTTTGTGCCTTTGCCTACTGGCTCGCGGGCATGTCACCTTTTGATGCGATTACCCACAGCTTCTCTACCGTTTCTATCGGTGGTTTTTCGACACATGATAGCAGTATGGCGTATTTTAATAGTCCGGCCGTCAACCTTATTACCGTTGCTTTTTTACTGATTTCTGCTTGTAACTATGCGCTGCACTTCAATGCGTTTTCTAATCTTGGTAAACGGAATATTTTTGTGAGTTATTTTCGCGATCCGGAATTTCGTTTCTTTATGTTTATTCAGATCGCTTTGGTGACGATCTGCTTTTTTATGTTATTAACCAATCATCATTTTGATGGGACTTTCAAGAATCTCGAGCAAGCTGCCTTCCAATCCGTATCGATTTCAACGACAGCAGGTTACACCACATCTAGCTTTGACCAATGGCCATTATTTTTGCCTATTCTACTTTTATTTGCTTCTTTTATTGGCGGATGTGCAGGCTCTACAGGTGGTGGTTTAAAGGTCATACGAATCTTGGTTCTTTCGCTACAAGGAAAACGTGAACTTAAACGCTTAATTCACCCGAATTTAGTGTACCCCATCAAACTGGGCAAACGAGTCCTTGATGAACGAGTGATACAAAGTATTTGGGCGTTCTTTTCTGCCTATTTACTGGTTTTTGTGGCGTGCTTACTGGGGGTTATCAGTTGTGGCGTTGAAACGTTCGATGCGTTTAACGCGGTTATTGCCTGTTTAAATAACCTCGGACCGGGTCTTGGTTCGGTGAGTAGCAATTTCGTCAGTATTCCCGATAGCGCCAAATGGATCCTCACTTTAACTATGGTTTGTGGGCGCTTGGAAATTTTCTCACTGTTAGTCTTATTTACACCGGCATTTTGGAAATCCTAATGAAAACACTTATCTTATATTCCACTCGTGATGGACAAACTAAAAAAATAGCCAACTACATTGCAGGAATTATTCACGAAAATGTTGATGTGAAGTCAATTACCGATATGTATGAGTTGGCTAATTATGATCGCATTATTATCGGAGCCTCGATCCGTTATGGGCATTTTAATAAAGCGCTTTATAAAACGTTGGAAAAACACACCGCACTTTTGAACCAAAAAACTACAGCCTTCTTCGGGGTCAATTTGACTGCACGAAAACCCGAAAAGTCGACACCAGAGACGAATATTTATGTGCGTAAATTTTTACAGCGTATCACCTGGAAACCGACAATGTCAGCTGTATTTGCCGGTGCGCTATTTTATCCACGCTACAATTTCTTTGATCGTATTATGATTCAGTTCATTATGCGAATTACGGGAGGCGAAACAGATCCAACGAAAGAGATCGAATATACGGACTGGCAAAAAGTGCGGTCATTTTCTGAGGCGTTTTTGCAGCTAAAATAAGCGAATTGTATCTTTTCTAATCTATCGATAAGAAAATGCAAAAATTTACTTGATCCATTTATCTTGAACCCTATAATACCGCTCCGCACCGCAAGGGAGAAAAAATAAATAAATTTTTTCTTGACGATAAATGGAAACTTTACTTATAATCCGCAACCTTGCTTATGCAAA
>NZ_GL622200.1:1662329-1765938 GCF_000185305.1 Aggregatibacter segnis ATCC 33393 | reverse complement strand
TATCCCCATGTGAGAGTAGGTCACCGCCAAGCCTGATATGAACCCCTGATGTGAGAGCATCGGGGGTTTTTGCTTTTTACAGCATAGGAATTTTATGAGAAAAAGGCTACAATAACGCACTTATTTTAAATTCTAAGAGAAATTATGACTGCTTTAAATGTACTTATTTATCCAGAAGAACATCTGAAAGTTGTTTGCGATCCTGTGTTGAACGTAAATGATGATACCCGCAAAATTATTGATGATATGTTTGACACTATGTATCAAGAAGAAGGCATTGGTTTAGCCGCACCTCAGGTCGATATTTTACAGCGTATTATCACTATCGACATTGAAGGTGATAAACAAAATCAATTGGTATTGATTAACCCTGAAATTTTGGATGCCGAAGGTGAGACGGGCATTGAAGAAGGGTGTTTATCTATTCCGGGATTTCGCGCTTTAGTGCCTCGCAAAGAGAAAGTGACAGTAAAAGCCCTCGATCGTGATGGTAAAGAATTTACCTTAAAAGCCGATGGTTTACTGGCTATTTGTATTCAGCATGAAATTGATCATCTTAACGGTATTCTTTTTGTAGATTATCTTTCTCCGTTGAAACGTCAACGCATCAAAGAGAAGCTGATGAAAGTGAAAAAACAAATGGAAAAGCAAAAATAATTGTGAATCCTCCAGAAGTGCGGTAATTTTTAGCCGCACTTTTATTTATCTATGACGTAGAACATTATGAAACCACTCAATATTATCTTTGCCGGCACGCCGGACTTTGCTGCACAGCATTTACAAGCTTTACTCAATTCTTCCCATAACGTTATTGCCGTTTACACCCAGCCGGATAAACCTGCCGGGCGTGGTAAAAAATTGCAAGCCAGCCCTGTGAAACAGTTAGCCGAGCAACATCAGATTCCTGTCTATCAACCGAAATCCTTGCGGAAGCCTGAAGCACAATCAGAATTGTGTGCGTTGTATGCAGATGTCATGGTCGTAGTGGCTTACGGTTTGATTTTGCCTCAAGCCGTTTTGGATGCACCAACCTATGGTTGCTTAAATGTGCACGGTTCTTTGTTGCCGCGTTGGCGTGGTGCCGCACCGATTCAACGATCAATTTGGGCAGGTGATACACGGACCGGTGTCACGATTATGCAGATGGATGCCGGGTTGGACACAGGCGATATGTTGCACAAAGTGTATTGTGATATTTTGCCGACAGAAACGTCCACAAGCCTTTATAACAAACTGGCAGAGTTTGCGCCGTCGGCGTTAATTGATGTATTGGATAATTTAGGAACCGGTAAATTCACCGCGGAAAAACAAGATGACACCCAAAGTAATTATGCTGACAAACTTTCCAAAGAAGAAGCCAAGTTAAATTGGCAGCTATCGGCTGCGCAGTTGGAACGCAACATTCGCGCATTTAATCCTTGGCCAATGGCTTATTTGGAATTAATGGATGGACAGAATAATCCGCAAACGCTGAAAGTGTATCAAGCAACCGTGTTGCCCCATGTGAATAAAACACCGGGGACGATTTTAGCGGCTGATAAACAGGGTATCCAAATCGCGACAGCGGATGGCGTACTGAATTTATTGCAATTACAACCGGCGGGTAAGAAACCCATGTCGGCACAGGATCTATTAAACGGTCGTGCCGATTGGTTCCAAGTGGGTAAGGTGCTGGCCTAATGGAAAAACAATACTCATCTAAAAAAATACCGCCAAAAACAACCGCACTTTCTACGCGTGCAATGGCGGCGAAAGTGATTTTGCAAGTATTGGATGAAGGGAAATCCTTGTCTACGTTGATACCGGAAGCGCAATCTTCGGTGAAAGCGCAAGATTTACCTTTGTTGCAAGAAATTTGTTTCGGCATATGTCGCGTACTGCCTCGTTTGGAACAAATTATCAAACGCCTTGTGGATAAACCACTTAAAGGCAAAACGCGCATTGTGCATTGTTTGCTATTGGTCGGTTTATATCAGCTGCTTTATATGCGAATCCCTGCGCATGCTGCGGTAGATGAAGTCGTGAATGCAACGAAATCTTTAAAATCCGACAGTTTTCGTGGTTTGGTGAATGGGGTGCTGCGTCGATTTTTGCGTGAACAAGATGATATTCTTGCGATTGTGGATAAACATTGGCAAACGCTGCATCCTGATTGGTTTGTGAATAAACTGAAGAAGAGTTATCCGAACTGGCGCGAGATCATTGACGCCAATAATCAAAAGCCACCCATGTGGTTACGGGTGAATACGCAAAAAAACAGCTTGGAAACTTACCGCACTTTATTAGCAGCGCAGCAGACGGAAACACAGGTAACGTCTCATCCGCAGGCGCTGGGTTTAACTCAGCCGACCGCCGTGCAAAATTTACCGTTGTTTGCCGAAGGTGGTGTGACAGTTCAAGATCTTCATGCACAATGGGCGGCGTTATTATTACAGCCACAAAATCATGAGGTTATTTTAGATGCCTGTGCGGCACCGGGCGGCAAAACCACCCATATTTTAGAACTGGCGCCGCAGGCTGATGTGATGGCGTTGGATGTGGAAGAAAACCGTTTGCAGCGCGTGAAAGAAAATTTAGCACGGATGCAACAGCAGGCGACAGTCGTGTGCGGTGATGCGGCGAATCCACAAGCATGGCTAGACAAATTGGGCAAAAGTGCGGTGCGTTTTGACCGCATTTTATTAGATGCACCTTGTTCCGCCACCGGGGTAATTCGCCGTCATCCGGATATTAAATGGTTACGTAAAGAGGCTGATATCAAGCAGTTAGTCGCTTTGCAAGGGCAGATTTTGGATGCATTGTGGCATTATTTGAAACCGAATGGGGTATTGTTGTATGCAACCTGTTCTGTGCTTGCAGAAGAAAATAGTCAGCAGATTGAGCGCTTTTTGCAAAATACGCCTGATGCGCAATTGCTCCCGTTGGATTTACCGCCTGATGTACTTGAGCGTAATCAAAGTGCGGTTGGTTTTCAGTTTATTCCACAAATTGACGGTGGCGATGGTTTTTATTACGCGAAATTGGTGAAACGTCAGGGTTAACGTTAGCCATGGAGAGAATCAAATGAAGATAATTATTTTAGGCGCAGGACAAGTCGGTTCTACCTTGGCAGCCAATTTGGTCAGTGAAGACAATGATATTACTTTGGTTGACGATGAATCCTTGCGTTTGGAGCATTTACGCGATAAACACGATTTGCGCGTGATGCAAGGGTTAGCCTCTTCGCCAAAGATGTTGCGTGATGCCGGTGCGCCGGATGCGGATTTATTAATTGCGGTGACCAGTTCTGACGAAATTAACATGGTTGCCTGCCAAATTGCGTATACCTTGTTTAATACGCCAACTAAAATTGCCCGTATTCGTAATAGTGAATATTTGAAGGAAAAAGAGAAATTATTTTCTGACGAGGCGTTTCCTATTGATCACATTATTTCACCGGAAAATTTGGTGACGCAGGATATTGTTCGTTTAATTAGCTATCCCGGCGCATTACAAGTGGCGCATTTAGCGAAAGATAAGATCAGTTTGGTTGTGGTGAAAGCCTATTACGGCGGCCCCTTGGTTGGTTATTCGATTTCTACGCTGAAAGAACATTTACCGCATATTGATTGCCGTATTGTGTCGATTTTGCGCCAAGATAAAGTGATTCGCCCACAAGGCTCAACGATTATTGAAGCCGGTGATGAAATTACGTTTATTTGTGCCACCGTGCACATTAAAGCGGTAATGAGTGAGCTACAACGCCTCGAAAAACCCTATAAGCGCATTATGATTGTGGGTGGAGGAAATATCGCCACCGGTGTAGCGAAGTTGTTAGAAGAGCATTGCACCGTGAAACTCATTGAGCGTAATGCTGAACGGGCGTCGGTCCTTGCGGAAAAATTATCAAAAACGTTGGTGTTCAACGGAGATGCGTCCGATCAATCTTTGCTGTTTGAAGAGCACATTGAAAATATCGATGTATTCCTTTCCCTTTCAAGTGATGATGAAGCCAATATTATGTCGGCGTTATTGGCAAAACGGCTTGGCGCGAAAAAAGCTATGGTGTTGATCCAACGCATTGCGTATATCAATTTGATTCAAGGCGGTACCATTGATATTGCGATTTCTCCACAGCAAGCCACTATTTCTGCGTTGCTTGGGCATGTGCGTAAAGGGGATGTGGCAAATGTCGTTTCTTTACGTCATGGATTAGCGGAGGCGCTTGAAATTATCATTCATGGCGAAGAAAGTAGCTCTCATGTTATCGGTCGCATGGTTAATGAATTAAAAATGCCTACCGGTGCGGTGATTGGCGCTATCTTACGAGGCAATGATGTGTTGATTGGGGATTCAAGAACCGTTATTCAAGCAGGCGATCATGTTGTGGTGTATTTAAGTGAGAAAAAATATATTTCTGATGTGGAGAAATTATTCCAACCAACCGCATTTTTTATTTGAATAAAAATTGTTATTTCTGCGCAAACTCACTATAATGTGCGCCTTTTTTAACCAATCGGCAAATGTTTTGTCGTTGATTTTTTGACTTATCTTAGGAGAGCGTCTATGAGCTTTATTAAAGAATTTCGTGAATTTGCCATGCGTGGCAATGTTGTTGATATGGCAGTCGGTGTGATCATCGGTGGTGCATTCGGCAAAATCGTCAGTTCATTAGTGGCAGATGTTTTTATGCCGGTATTAGGTATTTTAACCGGTGGGATTGATTTTAAAGACCTTAAACTCACCTTAGCAGAAGCGGCTGGCGATATTCCGGCGGTGACATTAAATTATGGTGTCTTTATTCAAAATGTATTTGATTTTATCATCATTGCGTTTGCAATTTTTATGATGATTAAAGCATTGAACAAATTGAAGAAACCAGTCGAAGCAGTCAAAGAACCTAGCGCTGAAGAAAAATTATTGACTGAAATCCGCGATTTACTTAAAAAATAATTTTTATTAGATAAAATCTTCTCCTTGTGAGAAGATTTTTCTTTTTATTCCTGTATCATATCCGCACTTGTCCCTTCCCACTTTTTGCAAGGAAACATTATGAGTCATTTAGACGAATTAAAAGCTGAGACCCGCGAAATTATTACCGATTTGTTAAATGACGGTAGCGATCCGAATGCGTTGTATATTATTGAACATCATATTTCTCACCATAATTTTGATAAATTAGAAAAAATTGTTATGGATGCATTTAAAGCCGGCTATGAGGTTTCTGAGGCGGAAGAATTTGAAGAGGAAAATGGCAGCGTATTGTTCTGCTGCGATATTATCAGCGAAGTGGAGCTCAAACCTGAAATCATTGATGCCCAACAAAAAGAATTACTGCCGTTAGTAGAAAAATATCAAGGCAGTTATGACGGTTGGGGAACCTATTTTGAAGATCCGAATGCGGATGACGATGAATATGGTGATGACGGTGAATTTTTTGACGAAGACGATGACTTAGATGATGATGAGGATATCGTTAAACATTAAAAAACAATCTGAAAATCGACCGCACTTTTGTATATAGGAGACACTCATGAAATTAAAACATTTTGCTTTAGTACTTTTGCCTTTAAGCATGGCTTTGGCTGCCAATGCAGAAACAAAATCTGCTGATGAGACGGAAAAAAATGTGATTTCTTTTAGTACGGAAGTTACTAAGGACGTGGATTATGATGTCATGGAAGTGACGCTTTTCGTCAAAGAAGAAAATAAAAACTTAAAAGAATTAAATCAAACCATTAATCAGAAAGTGAATGCCGCGCTAGAGGTGCTTAAAAAACAAAGTGCGGTGGAAGTTAAGAAAAATACGCGTAGCACACAGGTGCGTTATGACAGCAAAGGTAAGCAGTCCGGATGGATTGAACGAGCCGATTTAGTGTTGGAAAGTAAGGATTTTGTGGTGTTGTCTCAAGTGATTTCCGACTTAAATGACACTTTCGCCATTACCGATGTTGTTCAGAAGCTATCAAAAGAAGCCGCTGTAAAATTTGAAGATGAAATGATTAAAAGCGCTTTAGCACAATTCCAGCACAAAGCGCAGTTGATCCAAACTTCACTGAATGCTAAAGGCTATGAGGTGGTAAATTTGAATCTGGATAGCCGAAATGAAATGCTATATTTTGACAGACGTATGATGCCAGTTGCCAAAATGAACTCTTTCTCTTCAGAGGCAGCTGATGAAGTGAATCTGGATAATAACGGTAAAGCGGAATTAAAAGCCTCAGTGAGTGCACAGATTAAGTTATTAAACTAATCCCTTTTTCCCGAATGAGATTTTTTATAAAATGACAACGCTTTTCTGCGGTTAAGATTGACGCAGAAATTCCCCTTTGAACAAATGAGGTAAACAATGAAAGTTGCAAAAAATGTGGTGGTAAGCATCGCTTATCAAGTTCGTACCGAAGATGGTGTATTGGTGGATGAAGCACCTGCGAATCAACCGTTACAATATTTACAAGGTCATAATAACCTTGTGATCGGTTTGGAAAATGCCTTAGAAGGCAAATCTGTGGGCGACAAATTTGAAGTTCGCGTGAAACCGGAAGAAGGTTACGGCGAATACAACGAAAATATGGTGCAACGCGTACCAAAAGATGTTTTTGTTGGCGTGGAAGATTTAGAAGTCGGTATGCGTTTCATTGCAGATACGGATATGGGGCCATTGCCGGTAGTGATTACTGAAGTGGGCGATACAGATGTTGTTGTTGATGGCAACCATATGTTAGCCGGTCAAGAATTACATTTCACCGTGGAAGTAGTGGATACCCGTGAGGCGACATTGGAAGAAATCGCACACGGTCATTTACACCAAGAAGGCGGTTGTTGTGGCGGCCACGACCATGATAGCGATGAAGAAGGTCATGGTTGCGGTTGTGGCGGCCATCATCACCACCACCATCATCACGACCACGATCATCAGCACGAAGGTTGCTGTGGCGGTCATGGTCACCATCATGATGACGATCATCACCATGGCGGTGGTTGCGGCTGTGGCGGCAAACACTAAAAATGTCCATAAAAAAGACCGCACTTCAATGCGGTCTTTTGTTTTTATGCTCGTTTATTTTGCGCTAGCCTTTTTCAAGACTTCGTACATTGCATCTTTCAAACGTAGTTTTTCCTTTTTCAACATTTCCACTTCATTGTGCGTACCCAATTCAATATTGGATTCGATGTTTTTAATACGTTGGTCTAGTTCATTATGTTTATCAAATAAATTTGCAAAATAAGCATCTTCAACTTTCAGTTTGGTAATTAGATCTCTAAATTCTGGAAACATAGTGGAAATACCTCATTATAAATTTTACATGGCATAACGGCAGTTATGCTGGCATTATCTTACCGAATTCGCAGCGAAATAAACGTGCGAGAGATCACAAAATGCATGTATCAAATTAACATTTCTATCACAAATGATGTGTTTGACGAATTTTGGTTAACAAGGCATCGCAACATTGATCGAGCAAGGCATAAGTTTGCTGAAAGTTCTTGGTGTACCAAGGATCCGGAATGTGATCGATGCCTAAATCAGGACAAAGTGCGGTGATTTGAAACTGTTTTTCCGGATGATGTCCAAATAGCTTTTCCAAATCCTGTAAATTTTCATTGTCCATGGCAATCAGATAATCAAAATCCGCCCAATCTTTTGACCGCACTTTACGGCTGACAAAATCATTCGACGCGATTTTATGTTGATCCAGTATGTCGGCCGTGCCACAGTGCATGCCTTCACCGTCGTGCCACCCGGAGGTGCCGGCGCTGGCAGTCAGGATTTTATGTTGCAAATGGGCTTGTTTGATTTTTTCCCGCATGACGTATTCTGCCATCGGGGAACGGCAAATATTGCCTAAACAGACGAAAAGGATGTTGATTGGTTGCATTTTTTTCTCTCTCAAAAGTCATAAAA
This sequence comes from Aggregatibacter segnis ATCC 33393, assembly GCF_000185305.1. GTDB lineage: Bacteria > Pseudomonadota > Gammaproteobacteria > Enterobacterales > Pasteurellaceae > Aggregatibacter > Aggregatibacter segnis. Next base: position 1,758,053 of record NZ_GL622200.1, on the reverse strand, counting down.
AAAATCCTCATGGCGAGGATTTTTGTTGAAGGAATTAACAGGTTCCCCATAAATCGTATTCATCAGCATCCGTAATATGCACAGAAATCACGTCGCCAATATTGACCGCACTTTGGCTTTGATTGTCTACATACACCAAGCCATCAATTTCCGGCGCATCCGCCATGGAACGACCAATAATGCCTTCTTCATTGATGTCATCCACAATCACTTTTAACGTTTTGCCGATTTTTTGTTGTAAGCGAGCCGCGGAAATGGCTTGTTGGAGTTGCATGAAACGATGATAACGTTCTTCTTTCACGTCTTCCGGTACTTGATCCGGCATATCTGTCGCCGGCGCACCTTCTACCGGGCTGAATTTGAAACAGCCCACGCGGTCTAGCTGTGCTTCTTTCAAGAAATCCAACAGCATTTGGAAATCTTCTTCTGTTTCCCCCGGGAAACCAACGATAAAGGTGGAGCGTAAGGTTAATTCCGGGCAAATCTCACGCCATGTTTTAATGCGCTCTAAAGTGCGGTCGATTTTGCCGGGTCTTTTCATGGCTTTCAGAATTTTCGGGCTGGCGTGTTGCAACGGAATGTCCAAATAAGGCAACAGCTTGCCTTCCGCCATCAGTGGAATCAATTCGTCCACATGTGGATACGGATAAACATAGTGCAAGCGAACCCAAATGCCCAAATTGCCTAATTGGCGACACAAGCTGATTAAATTATTTTTAATCGGCATACCGTTCCAGAAGACGGTTTTATTTTGGTTTTCTTTGGTTTGGTCTAAGGCATAAGCGGAGGTGTCTTGGGACACGATTAACAGCTCTTTTACGCCGGCATCCACCAAACGTTTGGCTTCATCCAAAACTTGAGTAATCGGACGGCTATCCAAATCGCCCCGCATGGACGGGATAATACAGAACGTGCAACGATGGTCGCAGCCTTCGGATATTTTTAAATAGGCGTAATGTTTTGGTGTAAGTTTCACACCTTGTGCCGGCAGCAGGCTTTCATACGGATTATAAGCCGGTTTCGGTACGTATTTTTGTACCTGATTCATCACGGTTTCATAACTGTGCGGACCGCTGATTTCTAACACTTTTGGGTGAACTTGGCGAATTTGATCTTCTTTTGCGCCAAGGCAGCCGGTCACAATCACTTTACCGTTTTCTTCTAACGCTTCGCCAATGGCTTCCAAAGATTCTTGTACGGCGCTGTCAATAAAACCACAGGTATTCACGATCACTAAATCGGCATTTTCATAGCTTGGAATAATGTTATAACCGTTGGAACGTAATTCCGTCAGAATACGTTCTGAATCCACTAAATTTTTCGGACAGCCAAGGCTGACAAAGCCGATGTTTGGGGTAGAACTCATAAATTTTCTCAAAAAGTCTATCGCGGGTAATAAAAAAGGGGCTAATTCTACCTTTTTTTGTACAAAAAGGCGACAGTGAAATACCAATAAAAATCGGGTTTTCACGTTTTGCTTTCCGTGCAACGGCTTTTCATTTCAGCGGAATCCGCTATAATGTGTGCCGTTTTTTAGCCCTTAAAAAACATAACCTATTTTCATTCATAAGAGGAAAAATCATGGCAAAACAAAAACATGCCTTGCAGACACCGCCTCAAAATTCGCAAGGAACGATGACCTATCAGCATCAGCGCGGTGTGATTAAAGAGAATGCAATTCAAGCATTATTACACGATAAACTCTTTCGCCAACGTGTTGAACGAAATAAGAAAGGCAAAGGCAGCTATCAACGTCAAGCGAAACACGCAAATCGCTATTACGAAAAGCCCGATAATAAGATTTCTATGATAAGAGATTTTATTATCGGGCTTTTTTCTACTCGTAAAGTTTATGTAATGTATTGATATGAATGAGGTTATTATGACAGTGAAAACAGAAATTTTATTTAACAACACATGGAACGTCAGAATCAGCGATCCGGGCGAAGAAGGCGCGAAAAGCCACTTTTTTGAGACTATTTATGTGACCTTAGAAGCGCACATCAACGGCAATGAAACAAACTATACCTTTACCCGCAAAGTGGAAGACCAAATTAAAATCAAAAAAGACTTCACCGATTTGGATGAATTATTCATTTATTTAAGCGAGCAAATCTCTCCGGTGGCATTAGGACATTTGGGGATTAAAATTGGCAATTTAGGGCTTGCGAAAGATTAACCAATAAAAAATAAACCCGACGTAGAATCGGGTTTATTTTTGTCCGCTTACACGATCAAGTGCGGTTACAAAATCCAACGGATTTTTAACGGTGTTTTTATAAAATTGCTAACACACTTTCCGGCGGGCGTCCGATTTTGGCTTTATTGCCGTTTACCACAATCGGGCGTTCCAATAATTCAGAATGTTGTGCAATGGCATTGAGTAAATCCTGTGCTGTTAGGCTTGGATTATCTAACCCCAAGGTTTTATAGAGTTCAGCTTTGGTTCGCATCATTTGGCGAATATCCGTAATACCCAATTTATCCGCAATGCTTTGTAGCGTTTCAACATCGTAGTTGTGTTGTAAATACAGTTCGATGGTCGGTTGAATATGATGGCTTTCCAACAAGGCTAATGTTTCACGGCTTTTGGAACAACGAGGGTTGTGGTAGATAGTAATCGACATAGAAATTCCTCCTGCTTAATGTGTGCTTTGCATAGATTTTACCTTATAATCAGGCAGGTTTTATAGAGGAATCAAACATGATTGAGATGTTTAAAAGTTGGTATAACCGACGCTTCACTGATCCGCAAGCCATGGGATTGGCGGCGATTTTGCTGTTCGGTTTCGTGTCCATTTATTTTTTTAGCGACCTTATTGCGCCGTTGTTGGTGGCGATTGTGTTGGCCTATTTATTGGAATGGCCGGTACGCTTATTAAATGAAAAATTGAAGTGTCCCCGCTTAGTGGCTGCGATGTTGGTGCTAGGCAGTTTTATCAGCTTGGTTTTTGTCGTTGTATTAGTTTTGATTCCGAATTTATGGGCACAGTTAGCGAATTTATTAAGTGATTTACCTCACATGTTTAATCGCTTTAACGAGTGGTTTTTATCTTTGCCGGAACGCTATCCGGAACTGATTGATGCACAAACCGTGGAATCTATTTTCGGTACGGTAAAAGAGAAAATTCTCAGTTTGGGTGAATCGGCATTAAAACTCTCTCTGGCATCTATCATGAACTTGGTGACGCTTGGGATTTATGCTTTCTTGGTGCCGTTAATGGTGTTTTTCCTACTTAAAGATAAACGCCAGCTGATTGATGGCGTCAGCCGTTTCCTGCCACGTAATCGCACACTTGCTTCAAAAGTGTGGGTGGAAATGCAGCAGCAAATTGCCAATTATATTCGTGGGAAATTGCTCGAGATTTTAGTAGTGACCGCAGTTACTTACGCCATCTTCTTAACTTTCGGCTTGAATTATCCGTTGCTATTGGCTGTGGCGGTTGGGTTTTCCGTCTTGGTGCCTTACATTGGGGCGGTATTAGTCACCATTCCGGTCGTGTTAGTCGCGATTTTCCAATTTGGCGACACTCACACATTCTGGTATATTTTGATTGCTTTCGTCGTTTCCCAATTATTAGACGGAAATCTCCTTGTGCCGTTTTTATTTTCCGAAGTCGTCAACCTCCACCCGTTAATTATCATCATCGCCGTGTTGATTTTCGGCGGTTTATGGGGCTTCTGGGGCGTTTTCTTTGCCATTCCACTGGCAACCCTCGTGAAAGCGGTGGTCAATGCCTGGCCTTCCAATGAAACGCTTTAAAAGGGTGAGATTGTCACCGTAAAAACGTTAGAAAAAAAGACCGCACTTTGGGTTTAAAAGTGCGGTCTTTTTTCATGTTAAATTTTACTTCTTTTGATAGCACCAGCGTCTACGCTGGTGCTGTTTTCAATAGGTGCGTGCACCACGGAGGACGAACTGCTATTTCTAAATCTCTTGCCCTAGTTTCTCAGAAGCGCGTTTTCTAAAGGCATCAAGAGTCGATCTCACACTTTCCTCGTCATACATTTCAGATAAATCTAAAGATTCTCCATAGATTTGGTATTCAATTTCACCTGATTTATCTTGATAGTGAGTAACTGTTCCAAAGTCTGGGTATTCTATATTCCACCACACATCACTATACCAGTCCTTTTTTCTCTTATGCTTTTGGCATTGATAAATATAGATGTGGATCTCACTTTTACTGTCAATAGGGGATAGCTCTCCGTCGTTATCTTCATCAGAGGCTATGACTATACTAAAGGCTAAATCATTTGGCTTAATGTGATTTTGCCATTCTTCACCAGCTGGAATGCTACGAGTTTTATGCAGTAATAAGGTTAAGTTCATCATTGGTAAAAATCGCCAACCAATACCATCCTCAATATTATAAATTTTATAAAGGGAACGTGGATCGCAATAGTTTGGAATTGAGTGGTGATAATGTTCAATATCTAGTTCTTTTTTTATGAAGGTAATTAATTCAATAATTCTTTGTTGATAATCAGCTAGAAATCGATAGGCCTTTCTGACATCTTGTAGAATAAGGTTCATATCATTTTTGTTCATTAACATTCTCCTAGAAAAGAGGGAAATTTTTCATGTGTTAAATTAATGGGTTTTAATTGAACCCATGTGTTTTTTTGCTTAATTAATTGAGGGTATTCAGTATAAGTGATCTTTTGTTCTTTTAATTCGTTTAGCCATTGGTAAGGTTTATAACGAATATCATGCCAATTGTAAGCCTCCCTAATATCGCTAAGTAGTCTTTGTAGAGATTGAGCTTTGTCTTCTTTTATAGTTCGCTCTAAAGTCAAATAAATGTCTTGCCAGCTTTTAATATATAATTGATAAGTGATTTCAAGATTTCTAGCTTGTAGTATATCGTCTATTTGTTTCTTTAATTGTTTCTTGTTTTTGGCGCTATATTCATACATTCCACCAACAGTTAGTAAAATAGGATCGTTTATTTCATTGTTATAAGCAGCCTGAATTTCATTAGCAAGTTGATACGCATATTGTTGCTGGGTATTATCGTATCGTTTGGCTTCGACAATAATGGTTTGTTGCATTTGATTAAATAAGACGACATCGGGCTCGATTTTGGCGTTATTTATTTCCCAATATGGCCAGAATTCTATTTCGTATAAGTGACCAAAATCATAACCATTAAGAAGATTTTGAATAAATCGGTTAAATACTTCATCGGGTAAATAAGCTATTCTTTCAAAAACACTTGATGTCAAAATATCCTCGGCTCCTTGCGTTTCTCCTATTTTTAATCTGGTTCCGGCTAGTCCACTACCTGTCTTCTTCCCATGTAATATTGCTGACAGCATTTATTCTTCCTTATATAAAAAATTTACTGCATACAACGGCAAATTTACCCTCAATTAGGTTCTTTATAATCCACTATGGAAAACCTTTACGCAACCATACAAAATACTTTTTCTAATGAGAAAATGCCACTTTATTACTTTTTTCTAAGGAAAGTGAAATTCACTCAAAAAACGACCGCACTTTAAACTTAAAATTGCGGCCTTTTTTACGCTGAATTTTAATTAGGTTTACTTCCCAAACACACGATTTAACACCAATGCAATACCGTCTTCGTTATTCGTGGCGGTGACTTCTTTTGCCGCTTGTTTGATGGCATCGGGGGCGTTGCCCATGGCGATGCTAAGGCCGGCGTATTGCAACATATCCAAGTCGTTAAAATTGTCGCCGAAAGCGATAACTTGTTCGGCACTAATGCCCAAATGCTGTTCCATAAATTGAATGGCTTTTGCTTTGGTCGCGGCAGAGTTCATGATTTCTAAATATTCGTCTTTGGAGCGGTGAATACTTAAGTGTGGTAGGGCTTGTTTCAGTACGGGTTCTACCGTTTGGATTTCTTCGGCGCTGCCCATGACTAATATTTTGTGTACATCCGTGAGGTTGCCTTGCAGCAACTTGGCGCTTAAGCCCGTAATTTCGCTTTCTTGCTTGATCCAATTATTGTTCACATCATTACAAAACCAATCCAAACCGGCGTAGTAGCTGATGGAAAGGTGCGTAAAATCGGCTAAAAGCGCGTTGAGTTTTTGTAAGTCCTGGGGTTCTAAAGTCACGCTATAAAGTGCGGTCAGATTTTTATCTAAAATTAATGCGCCGCTGTAACAAATCATACCATGTTGTGCCCCAGAGTTGTTCTGTGTAAGGCGTAATGGCGTAAGGCGGACGGGCGGAAACAGGAATAAACGGAATGCCTTGTTTTAGCACATTCTTAATCGCTTCTTCCGTTTTTGGTGTGATCTGATGTTGGCTGTTGAGCAGTGTGCCGTCAAATGGAGAATGCTAAAATTATGATGATCAAGTGGTATGAGAAGTGTGTTTTTTTATACAAAAAAATATAAATGAAACGTGAATTAATAGGGTGAAATCTTAAGGAAATTTTGTGAAATTGTTGCGATTTCAGCAAAAAAAGAGCGGAGATTACTCCGCTTGATATAATCGATAACTCACTTGACCGCTGTCTTTTTGTTTTAATACATGCCAGTTTTCCGGTACGTTCGGTTCCTTGCCTTTTTCCGTTTCCACATAAATCAAGGCTTGCGGACGCAGCCAGTTGTTTTGCGCTAATAGAGCCATGGCTTGCTCGGCTAAATTAAAATGAAAGGGCGGATCGAGAAAGACCACATCAAAGTGCGGTTGATTTTGTGGCTGATTTAAAAAGTGCAAGCTGTTTTGATTGACGACTTGCGCGCGATCGGCACATTTTAAGGTTTGAATATTCTTGTTTAACTGCTGCGCCACGGCTTTTTCCAATTCCAGAAATGTCACCTTTGCCGCTTGGCGCGAAAGCGCTTCAAAGCCAAGAGAACCGCTACCGGCAAACCCGTCTAAGCATTCACTGTCAACGATATAAGGCATGAGCCAATTGAATAGGGTTTCTTTTACACGATCTCCGGTAGGGCGCAAGCCTTGGGATGGCAGCACCGGTAATTTTCGTCCGCGCCATAAGCCGGCGATAATGCGTACTTCGCCTTTCGTGCTTTGTTGTGTTGTTGCTTTTTTCATATAAATCGGCAGGAAAATGATGTGTTTTTTTGCTAGAATGAGCGGCATTTTATCAAGTTTAAACAAGAGTGGGCAATTTATGTCAGATGAAGAGAAAAAAGGCGGATTTTGGTCTTGGTTCGGATTAAGCAAAAATAAACAAGGAGAATCAACGGAACCGAAAGAACCGGAGTCAAAAGAACAGCTCCCTAATGAATCTGAAGTGCAAGAAACGGCAGAAAAAACGACCGCACTTTTAGATAAAACTGCGCGCGAAAATCCATCAACAGAAGAGACATTGATGGCGCAAGCGTCCACGCTTGTGCCTGAACTTCATGAAGCTCAATCTGAAATAACGCAATCGGAAGAAGATGGGGCACACGCTATGAAGCGTGCGCCATCGGTTGAACAAGCTTCTACTATGCCTGCGCCTGAAAGCCATGATGTTCAAGTAGAGATCTCTCAAGAGGAAAACCCAGCGGCACAAGCATCGACGCTTGTGCCATCAGATGAGTCAACTCAATCTATTGAAGAAACGCTGGAAAATTCAACCGCACTTTCTGAGAGCGAAGCAGACGTACAAGCCGAAAGAGCGGTGAATATTGAAGATGAATCTGTTGTTGAAGCGGAAGAATTCGAAGAAGAAAGCGCCGTTGCCGACATCGTAGAAACACAGGAAAAACCAAGCGAGGGTGGTTTTTTTAGCCGATTACTCAAAGGCTTGGTAAAAACCAAACAAAACATCGGGGCAGGCTTCCGCAGTTTCTTCCTCGGTAAAAAAATCGATGATGAATTGTTTGAAGAATTAGAAGAACAACTTCTCATTGCCGATATCGGCGTGCCGACTACCACAAAAATTATCAATAACTTAACGCAACATGCGACCCGTCAGCAGTTACAAAACGCAGATACCTTATACCAACAACTTAAATTGGAAATGGGCGAGATTTTAAAACCGGTGGCGCAACCATTACGCATTGATGGCAGCAAAAAGCCTTATGTGATTTTAATGGTGGGGGTGAATGGCGTAGGGAAAACCACTACCATCGGCAAACTGGCGCGTAAATTCCAAATGGAAGGCAAATCTGTCATGTTGGCGGCGGGTGATACTTTCCGAGCCGCCGCAGTAGAGCAGTTGCAAGTGTGGGGCGAGCGTAATCATATTCCGGTTGTGGCACAAAGCACCGGTTCCGATTCTGCATCGGTGATTTTTGATGCGATGCAATCGGCGGCAGCGCGCAATATTGATGTGCTTATTGCCGACACCGCCGGTCGTTTACAAAATAAAAATAACTTGATGGACGAGCTGAAGAAAATCGTGCGCGTGATGAAAAAATACGATGAAAGTGCACCGCATGAAATTATGCTCACCCTGGATGCGGGCACCGGTCAAAATGCCATTAGCCAAGCTAAGTTATTTAACGAAGCCGTTGGGCTTACCGGCATTAGCTTAACCAAATTGGATGGTACCGCCAAAGGCGGCGTGATTTTTGCTATCGCCGACCAGTTTAATTTGCCGATCCGCTATATCGGCGTAGGTGAAAAAATTGAAGATTTACGCGAATTTAACGCAGAAGAATTTATTGACGCTTTATTTGCTCATGAAGAGGAATAAAGTGCGGTTCAAAAATGACGTGTTTTTTAGAGAAGAAAAATGATTCGATTTGCAAATGTGAGTAAAGCGTATTTGGGCGGAAAACCGGCGCTGCAAGGGTTAAGCTTTCATTTACCGGTAGGCAGTATGACCTATTTGGTAGGGCATTCCGGTGCGGGGAAAAGTACCCTGCTGAAATTAATTATGGGCATGGAACGTGCCAATGGCGGGCAAATTTGGTTTAACGGTCACGATATTACCCGCTTATCTCGTCATGAAGTGCCATTTTTACGCCGCCAAATCGGCATGGTGCATCAAGACTATCGCTTATTGCCCGATCGTTCCGTCTTGGATAACGTGGCGCTGCCATTGATTATTGCCGGACAACATCCGAAAGATGCCAATAGCCGTGCGTTGGCAGCATTGGATCGTGTGGGATTGCGTGATCGTGCAAATCACTTGCCGGCACACTTGTCCGGTGGTGAACAACAACGCATTGATATCGCGCGTGCCGTGGTGCATAAACCGCAATTATTGTTGGCAGATGAACCTACCGGGAACTTAGATAGTGCACTCTCCTTAGAGATCTTCAATTTATTTGAAGAATTCAATCGTCTCGGTATGACGGTGTTAATCGCCACCCATGACATGGGCATCGTGCAACAAAAACCAAAACCTTGCTTGGTGCTTGAGCAAGGTTATTTACGCTAGGAGACAACATGAGTTTTCGTTTGAATTTCCCTTTTGGCGTGCAAAGTGTGTACGTGTTGCGTGCGGTGTTGGCGGACTTAATGAAACGTAAGTTTGCGACATTGTTAACCGTGTTGGTGATCGCCGTCTCTTTAACGATTCCGACCGTGAGCTATTTGCTTTGGAAAAATATTCATCACGCCACCACGCAGTTTTACCCCGAAAGTGAACTAACCGTATATTTACATAAAAACTTGTCGGAAGAGGATGCCAACTTGGTGGTGGAAAAAATCCGTCAGCAAGAAGGGGTTGAATCATTAAATTATATTTCTCGTCAGGAAAGTTTGAACGAGTTTCGCCATTGGTCTGGCTTTAGCGAAGAGTTGGACGTGTTGGATGATAATCCGTTGCCGGCGGTGGTAATGATTAAACCGACTAAAGCGTTTAACGAGTCGCAACAACGCAATGAATTACGGGAAAACTTGGACAAAATCAAAGGCGTGCAGGAAGTGCGTTTGGATAACGATTGGTTGGAAAAACTGACCGCCCTGACTTGGTTGGTGGCACATGTGGCCATTTTCTGTACTGTGCTGATGGCGGTGGCGGTTTTCTTGGTGATCGGTAACAGCATTCGCGCTGACGTTTACAGCAATCAATCGAATATTGAAGTGATGAAATTGCTTGGCGCCACTGATCAATTCATCCTGCGCCCGTTCCTTTACACCGGCATGATTTATGCCGCGCTCGGCGGTTTCTTCGCGTGTATTTTCAGTAGCCTCACCATTGGCTATTTCACCGGTGCGGTGAAATACGTGACTGATATCTTTGCCGTCAATTTCAACTTGAACGGCTTAGGATTGGTGGAATTCCTTTTCTTACTCGTGGTTTGCATCATTATGGGCTACATCGGCGCATGGTTATCGGCCACACGTTATATTCGCTTGTTGGATAAGAAAGGTTAGAGGATAAAAACACAAAAGAAAAAGACCGCACTTGATAAAAAGTGCGGTCTTTTTTGTTACAGTTTTTTAATGTTGGTGTGGTGTTGTATCAAAATGCGATTCATTGTTTCGTAATGCTTTAAAGGCTTGATAGACAACAGAGGCACCGCTTCGCAATATTAGTAGGCTTAAAATACTGCTGGCGACAAGGTCAACCCATTGCCAGTTTAGTAGCCATGCGCTTAATCCGGCGATAATTGCCACCAGAGAGCCAAACAGGTCAGCTAATACGTGTAAATAGGCGGCTTTGATGTTTAAGTTTTCATGATCGCCTTTCATCATTAGCCAAGCTACGAAAATGTTTACCAAGAGTCCAGTGATGGCAACACCTAGCATAGGCAACGCCAACATTGTCGTTGGGTATTGCCAACGTTCTGTCGCTTCCACCAAAATCCATATTGCCACCACAATCAGAGAAGTGCCATTTAACAGCGCGAACCTTTTTTGGTTTTGTGCATTTAAAAACAAAGCAATGAGGGCGAGGAGCAACGATAGGCTGTCATTTGCCATATGCCCGGCGTCAGCCATTAAGGCGAGGCTATTAAAATAATAGCCACCTAAAAACTCGATGATCATATAGCTGCTGATAATGACCAAACTGGTGCTTAAAATCTTTTTATTTGTTGGTGTATGAGCGTGTGAATGTTCGTGTTTGTGTTGATGTAGCATCTCGTTCCTTCCTTCCTTCCTTCCTTACTTACTTAATTTGTTTGAGTGCAGAACAGCTTAAAGCCCGTAGGGACTACGGGATCAAGTATTTTTTGTTAGAATGGTAAATATTTGGGGAGAGGAAGAAATGAAAGTCAATGAGCTGAGTAAACGTACCGGGATTCACTTAGAAACCATTCGTTACTATGAAAAACAAGGCGTCTTACCGGAACCAAAACGACAGGCTAACGGTTACCGATCGTATGACGAAGAAAGCATAACGCAGCTTATTTTTATTAAAAACTGCCGTACGCTAGGTTTTTCTTTAGAAGATATTAAACAACTCAATGCACTCAAATTTCACACTGCTAATCATTATTACGCTGACAAATTGGTGCTTAAGCAACTGACGCGGGTGGAAGAAAAAATTTCACAATTACAAGATATCAAAGCGTTTTTACAATCCATCGCCATTAAGGGAAAACATAGTAAGTCGGAATGCAAAGCCATAGCAGGGCTTCAGGCAAAAAGAAAGGAGACGGTTTAAATCATCTCCTAATAAAATATTACGCTTTGTTTTAGCTCATTTTTTGTTTCATAAACTCCCCCCTCCTTTCTCTCCATTTGCGAAAGTAAAGTGCGGTTAGTTTTGACTACGTTTTTAATTAAACAACATGAACGCCCAAGTTATCGCGACAATAACCAGGGCAACAAACACGGCGGCAGAACCTTGATCTTTGGCGCGGCCGGAGAGTTCGTGGCGTTCTGTACCAATGCGATCCACCACTGCTTCGATGGCGCTATTGAGCAGTTCTACCACCAAGACTAACAATACGCTGCCGATCATCAGTGCTTTTTCAACCGCATCATCACCAAGCCATAGGGCAAGTGGAATCATGAAAAGGCAGCAAAAAAGCTCGTGGCGAAAAGCAGTTTCATATTTGACCGCACTTTTTAAGCCTTGCATGGAATATTGAGTGGATTTGATTAAGTGGGTTAGCCCTGTCGTTTTGTCCATTAGGTTTTCCTTTGTTTATTGTTATTAGAGGCGTTTAGCTTCAATGACATCATCCAGTTTTTCCAAACGGGATAGAATCTTACTCAACATTTCCACGTTGTTGAGTTCAATTTGCATGTCGATGTTTGCCACTTGGCGTTTTGTATCCGTACGGGAAGACACGCCGAGTACGCTGATTTTGTCGTTTGCCAGCACGGTGGTGATGTCGCGTAATAAGCCGTTACGATCTGACGCCACAATGCGAATGTTGAGATGGAAGCCGTTAGAATAATTATCGCCCCAACGGGATTCGACTACACGTTCCGGGTGAACGCTTTGCAGCTCAAGGAATTGTTCGCAATCACAACGGTGAATAGAAATACCACGCCCCATGGTGATGTAGCCCACAATGCTGTCGCCCGGAATCGGTTGGCAACAACGTGCAATGTGGTGCATCAAGTTGCCGACGCCTTCGACGATAACGCAATCTTTACGTTCGGTTTTTTGTTGAGCGTTAGCTGCACTTTTGGTGCTGACGTGACGCAAGATTTCTTCATCCACTTCCTGTGCGGAAATTTTGATGAATTTGTTTTGCAGGAAGTTGATTAACGGCCCGATACGAATATCACCGCCGCCGATGCCCGCGTATAAATCATCGAGATTTTTTAGGTTGTAACGCGGCAAGGCTTGTTGTTCCACTTGTTTTAAGCTGATGCCCAAGCGGTTGATTTCACTTTCCAACAATTCTTTGCCGGCCGGAATGTTTTTGTCCCGATCCTGTTTTTTGAACCACGCGTGTATTTTTGCACGGGCTTTTGCCGTGTGGGTAAAGCCGAGATTCGGGTTAAGCCAGTCGCGGCTTGGGTTCGGGTTTTTCTGCGTGATGATATCCACCTGATCGCCCATTTGGAGCTGATAGGTGAACGGCACAATGCGTCCGCCCACTTTGGCGCCGATACAACGGTGACCAATTTCACTGTGAATGGCGTAGGCAAAATCCAGCGGCGTGGAGCCGGTTGGTAAATCCACGACTTCGCCTTTCGGTGTAAAGACATACACGCGATCATCGAACACTTGGCTGCGTAATTCCGCCATGACTTCACCGGAATCGGCAATATCGTCTTGCCACGCTAAGAGTTTGCGTAGCCAGGCGATTTTTTCTTCGTAGCCGTTACGACCGGCGCTGGCGCCTTCTTTGTATTTCCAGTGTGCCGCAACGCCCAACTCGGCATCATCGTGCATTTGTTGGGTACGAATTTGTACCTCGATCGGTTTGCCACCTTTACCCAACACTACGGTGTGAATAGATTGGTAGCCGTTCGGTTTTGGATTGGCAACATAATCGTCGAATTCTTTTGGCAGATGTTTGAAGTGGGTGTGTACAATGCCAAGTGCGGTGTAACAATCTTGCAATTTTTGCACGACGATGCGCACCGCGCGGACGTCATATAAGTCACTGAACTCTAAGTGCTTTTTCTGCATTTTTCGCCAAATGCTGTAAATGTGTTTCGGGCGACCATACACTTCGACTTGTGGGATATTTTCTTGTAAATAACCGGAAAGTTCGGAGACAAAATCGGCAATATATTGTTCGCGGTCAAGACGACGCTCTTTTAATAATTTGGCGATGGCGCGATATTGTTCCGGGTGCAGATAACGGAAACAGTAATCTTCCAGTTCCCATTTGAGCTGTCCGATGCCTAAGCGGTTGGCAAGCGGGGCGTAAATATTGGCACATTCTTTCGCGGCGAGGACGCGTTCTTCTTCTGTATAATTTTTTTCGGCATCACGCAAGAAAGCTATACGTTCCGCCAATTTGATAATCACACAGCGGAAATCATCTACCATGGCGAGCAACATTCGGCGCACGTTATCCACCTGTAAGCTGCTGGCAGAATGGGTGATGTTGAGTTGGCGGATATTGTCCATTTCGATAACACCGCGTACCAGTTTGCTGATATTCGCGCCGAAATCTTCTTCAATTTGGGCTAAATCCACTAGTTGATCGCGGACAATAGGGAAGAGCATGGCGGTGAACAAGCTATCGGCATCCATGTTTAAGCTGTTGAGGATTTCCACCATTTCCACGCCGAACGTCAGCAAATGGGCTTCTTCCTGCTGATGCTCGGCACGCAAGGTCATTTTCTGTTGCGAATAATGCCATGCCGTTATTAAGTTGGCTTTGACATTTTCCGCGACATTCAAATTAGCGCACCATTTTTCAATCTCAAAATCTTTAGGATTTAATAAATGAGATCCTCTCACAGCGACCATAACGAATCCTTATCTTTTTCGAAATAAACTTATCGACTCCAAATGACCGGTTTGCGGGAACATATCGATCATGGCGACTTTATCCAATTGGTAGCCTGCGTCACGCAAGATTTCCGTATCTCGCACGAGTGTTGCAGGATTGCAAGAAACATACAGAATGCTTTCAGCCTGTAACTGACAGAGTGCATTTAAAGCAAATGCCGCGCCTGTGCGTGGTGGGTCGAGCAAAATTTTATTGAAGGGTTGCTGCGCCCACGCTTGACTGATAAAGGGTTTATCCAAATCAGTCCGGTAAAATTGGACATTATGACAACCGTTTCGTTCGGCATTGGCGCGGGCTTTTTCCACCATCGCAGAAACACCTTCAATTCCTACCGCACTTTTTACTTTGCGACTTAGCGGTAAGGTGAAGTTGCCCATACCACAGAACAAATCTAACACATGATCCTGTGGATTAAGCTCCAACCAGTCTAACGCTGTTGCGATCATTTGACGGTTTAATTGTGCATTAATTTGAATGAAATCGCGAATATCAAATTGCAACGTGATGTCATCGCCCAAACGGTAATAAGGCTGTTCGCCATACCAATGTTCAATGCTGTCATGTTCTTGTACAAATAACATGAGTTGGTGTTGTTCGGCAAACCGTAATAATAAAGTGCGGTCGGTTTCACCGACGTTTTTTATATGGCGTAATAACATGGCGATGCCATTGTCTGCCGCAACAAGTTCAATATGCCCCAGCTGTTGTGGCATTGACCATTGCGAGAAAAGTGCGGTCAGTTTGGGCAATAAATCATTCAGCGGCTGTTCCAACACCAAACAATGTTCAATCGGAATAATTTGCTGTGAATTTTTACGCCGTAAGCCGATATTCAGTTTACGATTTTTACTGTCCAACAACACACTTAAGCGTACCCGACGGCGGTAATGCCAAGGTTCGCCTTGCAATAACGGCATGAAATGAATAGGCACCGGCTGTAAACGGGATAAGCGTTGAACCAATGCGGTTTGCTTGGCAGAACGTTGTAATTCAATAGGAATGTGTTGATTTTGGCATCCCCCGCATTGTTCAAAATAAACGCATGGCGGTGTTTGGCGCTGAGGACTTGGGCGTAAAATACGCTGCGCTACGCCTTGACCGTATTGGCGTTTTTCTTCCAATACGCGAACCTCTACGCTTTCTTGCGGCAACGCGTTTTCAATAAACCAGGTTTTGCCGTTGATTTTAGCCACACCTAAGCCTTGATAATCTAAATCAAGAATGTGTGCGGTGAAATTTGCGGTCTTTTTCTTTGGTTTGTTGTCGCTGTAAAGTAATGCCATGTTATTTTGAATATAAGCTGTGTTGGGTGAATAATTCTCGGCTTTTCAAGGGCTTGTCGCCTAAATACGGTTTTAATGCAATGCGCGTGAAGCGTTTGGCTGCCGATAATACAGAGGGTTCGTCAAATTGGGTTTGTTCAAAGGCCAATAATTCCCGCCCGTAAAAGGTTAAATTATCCTTGATTAAGGAAGCAATAAAGCCTTTTTCTTCGCGGTAACGATAGGTCATGTCCGCTTCCACGGCTTTACCGGAGCCGGCACAATGAGTGAAATCAATGCCATAGCCTAAGGTGCGCAAGAGTTGAAATTCAAAGGTGCGTAGCGCAGGCTCCACGTGAGTTTGTGATAAGGCTAATTGCGTTAAACATTGCAAATAGTGTTGGAACAATTGCGGATAGGCTGTTTCCGGTTCCAATACGCGGCAAATGAGTTCGTTTAAATAAAATCCGCTGTATAAGGCAACATTTTGTAAGGGTAAGGCAATGGCGGCAGGTTCTGCTTTGGTCAGGATTTTCAGGTCACCACGCCCGCTCCAACGTAGCAGGAGCGGTGTAAAGGGTTGTAGCACGCCTTTTAACATGGAGCGCTTTGCCCGTGCGCCTTTTGCCAATACGCTGATACGCCCGAAATCTTCGGTGAGTAAATCTACCAATAAACTGGTTTCGCTGTAAGATTTGCGATGTAGTACGAAACCGCGTTGCCAATTTTCGATGATGTCGCCCTTTCGTCGATAAAAAACCGGCATTTATTTTAGCAGATTTCCCACCGCACTTTGTGGGATTTTGTAGGCGATTTTAGAAGAAAAGGAAATGGAATATAACAGAATTGCTGCAAGGAGGATTTCGGAACAACAGGCAATAAAAAAGCAGGCTTTGACACCTGCTTTTTTGCTCAAATGTTCAATTAAGCTTTGGACATTGCCGCTACTTCTGCAGCGAAGTCGGTTTCCACTTTCTCGATACCTTCGCCCACTTCTAAGCGGATGAAGTTAGAGATGTCGGCACCTTTTTCTTTTAACAAATCGCCAACGGATTTAGACGGATCCATGACGAATGGTTGGCCAGTTAAAGAAACTTCACCGGTGAATTTCTTCATACGGCCTTCAACCATTTTTTCTGCGATTTCGCGTGGTTTACCGGATTGCATTGCGATATCCACTTGGATGTTACGTTCGTGTTCAACCACTTCAGCCGGAACGTCGCTTGGGTTAACGTAGTCTGGGCGGCTTGCTGCAACGTGCATTGCGATGTGTTTTAACAATTCATCGTCTGCACCTTTACCAGCCACTAATACACCGATTTTCGCGCCGTGTAGGTAAGAACCTACAACATCGCCTTCGATGTAAGCAACACGACGGATGGTCATGTTTTCACCGATTTTCGCCACTAATGCAGCACGTTTTTCTTCAAATTGTGCTTGAAGTTGTTCGATGGTTGCACCTTTGTTTGCTGCTGCGAAATCAGCCACTTCGTTGGCTAAACCTAAGAAGCCGGCATCTTTTGCTACGAAGTCAGTTTCGCAGTTCATTTCAACTAATACACCGAAACCATTTTGTACGCGAGCAAGGATAACACCTTCAGCTGCAACACGGCCTGCTTTTTTCGCCGCTTTTGCTTGACCAGATTTACGCATGTTGTCGATAGCTAATTCGATGTCGCCGTTTGCTTCAACTAATGCTTTTTTACATTCCATCATGCCTGCGCCGGTACGTTCACGCAGTTCTTTTACTAATGATGCTGTGATTTCAGCCATTTTAAAATCCTCTGTCGGTTAAAGTGCGGTGGAAAAAGACCACACTTTTAGCTCTAAAAAATACAGGGAGCTATTTAGCCCCCTGCTCATTAATTAATCGTCTGATTAATAAGGGCTTACGCCTTATCGCAATCGCCAGAATTATTCTGCGGCTTGCGCTAATTCTTCAGCAACCGCTTCTTCGTTACCACGACCTTCTTTGATCGCAGCAACAGCAGAAGAAAGATAAAGTTGAATTGCACGTGCTGCGTCATCGTTACCTGGGATAACGAAATCTACGCCGTCCGGGCTAGAGTTAGTATCAACGATAGCAAATACAGGAATACCTAAGTTGTTTGCTTCTTTCACTGCGATATGTTCGTGGTCTGCACCGATAACGAATAATGCATCCGGAAGACCGCCCATCTCTTTGATACCGCCAAGGCTTAATTCAAGTTTTTCCATCTCACGGGTACGCATTAACGCTTCTTTTTTGGTTAATTTGTCGAAAGTGCCGTCTTGAGATTGAGTTTCTAAATCTTTTAAACGTTTGATGGATTGACGAACTGTTTTCCAGTTGGTCAACATACCGCCTAACCAACGGTGGTTTACATAGTATTGTTGACAGTCTAATGCTGCTGCTTGCACTGCATCGGTTGCTGCGCGTTTGGTACCAACGAATAATACTTTACCGTTGTTGCTCGCAATGCGGGTTAACTCAGCTAATGCTGCGTTGAACATTGGAACGGTTTTTTCAAGGTTGATGATATGAACGCCGTTGCGTGGTCCGAAAATGAATGGTTTCATTTTTGGGTTCCAGTAACGAGTTTGGTGACCGAAGTGAACGCCTGCTTGAAGCATATCGCGCATAGAAACTTGTGCCATAATAATTTTCCTTTTGTTTGGGGTTTAGCCTCCACATATCCAGCCAATCGACCGTTTGGCACCCCGATTTAGCCTTTCTGATATGTGTGTGTTTTAGTAAATTGATTAAAAAATAAACGTTACTTTTAAACAGCAAAATAACGGCGTGCTTTATACCATAAAGTGCGGTGGGTTTCCAGCGGATTTTGCTGTGAGAGGAAAATTGACATAAAAACAGATAAAAAAACGACCGCACTTTAGGACGTAAAGTGCGGTCTGTTTTTGCGATGTTTTATTCCTCTTCTTTTTCCTTCGCTCTCAGAATGATTTCTTGGATATCGGCCGCCATTTTTTGATCGCATTCGCGGGCAATATCACGCATGAGCGGGTTTTGGAATAACCCCATGTTGGGATCATAAACCTGTGACATGAGGGCGACTTCATGGCGATCCGCATCAAAATAATAGTCGCCGATTTCTTTCACTAATTCCGGCTCCATGCCTAATGTTTCCAGCGCGCGTTTACCCGCACGCACGGCGGCATCGAAGGTTTCACGGATAATTTCGTCTGCGCCGGCTTCGTGTAAGGCAAAGGTGCTGAAACGGTCGTAAGCACGAGCAATGATTTTAATGTTCGGATTCACTTCACGAGCAAAGTGCACGATGTTTTCTGCTTGTTCTTTATTATTAATGGCGATGACCAATATTTCGGCTTGTTCTAAACCGGCAGCGATAAGAAATTCACGGCGAGATGCGTCGCCAAAATAGGATTTAATGCCGTATTCATTGAAGCCTTTGATCATGTCCGGGTTCAAATCAACAACGGTGGTGGCATAGCCGCTTAAGCGCAATAAGTCATTCACGATTTGACCAAAACGTCCCATGCCGACGATGAGAATCGGATGTTGTTCGTCGATTTCATCGGCAGGTAATTCTTCTGCAGTCGGTTTGGGTGCGAATTTTTCATACAAAACCAACATAATAGGCGTTAACACCATGGACAGCACAACGATTGCGGTCATGTTGGCATTGACGGTTTCATCAATAACTTTTTGGTTGAAGGCTTGAGCAAACAAAACAAAAGCAAATTCCCCACCTTGAGCCATGAGCAAAGCACGTTCCATCGCCGTTTTGTGTGTGCTTTTTGCTGCGCGGGCAACGAGATAAATACAGATACCTTTTGTCAGCATTAAGGCGAATACACCGATGCCAATTAGCATCCAGTTTTCAGCCACGACGGTGAGATTGAGTGACATTCCCACCCCGAGGAAAAATAGCCCTAACAATAAACCACGGAACGGTTCAATGTCTGCTTCCAATTGATGGCGGAAAGCCGATTCCGACAGCATGACACCGGCAACAAAAGCGCCCATGGCTTGTGATAAGCCCGCTTCTTCCATCAGTAATGCCGAGCCCAATACCACAAATAAGGCGGCGGCGGTCATCACTTCGCGAGCTTTGGAGTCGGCTAAAATACGGAATACCGGATTCAAAATGAAACGTCCAATAAGCACAAGCATAGCCAACGCAACTAAAGCGATTGTGGCGGATTCCCACCAAGATATGGTGCTTTCGGTTTCGAGTGGGGAAAGGTAGGTCACAATAGCCAGTAACGGCACGATCAGCAAATCTTCAAATAATAAGATTGATACCATTTTTTGTCCCGGGCGGGTGGACAGGCGTTTACGTTCTCCCAACACTTGCATCACGATGGCGGTGGAGGTAAGCACGAAACCGGAAGAACAAATAAAGGCCACCTCCCAAGAAATGCCGAATTGTACGGAAACGAGGGTCATTAACAGAGCGGATATCACCACTTGTAAACTGCCTAGCCCGAAAATTTGTTTGCGTAAGCTCCATAAATGGGACGGTTTCATTTCCAAACCAATCATGAACAGGAACATCACCACACCAAATTCTGCAATGTGCAAAATGGCGTGAGAATCGGTCACTAATTTCAACCCGAAGGGGCCGATAATTAAGCCGGCAGCTAAATACCCCAGCACCGACCCTAAACCGATGCGTTTAAATAATGGCACCGCCACAACAGCCGCACCTAATAACGTGACAACGCGAATTAAATCACCCGCCCCCTGAGCTTCCATCTTGTTCTCCCGAAATAAATGTTATAGCGATGAATATTAAAAAAGCTGCTTATTTTAGCGTTTTTTTCGGACAAATTGTTGAGGAAATAGGCAAATTTTTTGATAGGTTTAGTCAATTTTTTAAAGAACTTATCTCATCCTTTCTTTTGGGAAAAAATAAAGCCCGTATCAAACGGGCTTTTACTTTTCTGAACATTGATTAACGCTGAATCAAATAACGTAATTTTGTGCCATCTTGTTCCACGCTTAATAAAGTATAACCGTGGTTTTTAGTGTCCACCGGAATGTTGTTGATGGATTGTGCGCAGTCGCTTAACAATTCCAACACTTCCCCTTCTTTGAGTTCAGGCATGCTTTCTAACATGACGATGGCAGGATAGGGACAAGGCTCGCCCACGGTGTCGATGGTGTAATCCGGAACGATGTCTTTGGGATCTTTATCTAGTTTGTGTACAACGGTAAATGCCATAATGTGTTTTCCTTCTGTGAAATAAAAATAACGTCAAATCAAACCGCACTTTTACGCCTGTGCGAGAGCGGCGATTTTGGCTTTTGCTTTGGCAAGAAAGCGTTTTTCCCACCAGACGACAGCGATTAAGCAGACGATCAATAAACCGTAGTTCACCAATAATCCGCCGACCGGACCAAATTCTTTCAGTAAGTTCAGTTTTTCGTAGTCAAGCGCCAATGCCGGTGCCAAATCATCCCAAGCGTAGGCGAGATAGGTAGAACCGATAACGTTGCCGATACCCACCCACATAAAATGTACTTGGCCTTCCATCGCGCGGTACATCCAACCGGTTTCACAACCGCCGGCTAATACAATGCCGAAACCGAATAATAAACCACCGATAATCGCATTTGGACCCGCCCACATGATTTTTGCCGGAACGCCTAATTGAATGTAACTAAACACACCGATGGTGCCTGCAAGAATGCCGAAAATAATGGCTTTTGCCATGTAAGCGCGGCCGGTTACCCAAAGATCACGGAAAGCCGATGTGAAGCAGATTTGCGCACGTTCGATAAGTAAACCGAAAGCTAAACCGCATAGCATGGCGAAGCCCAATTTGACGGACTGAGTCATCACATAAAAGGAGGCGATGAGGTAAGCGAAGAAAACCATCATGCCGATCCAAAAACGGCGTTGCGCTCTTTTCGGATCGCTTTCTTGTAATTTCGCGGCGCCTTTTTTCAATTCCAATTTCACACGGAACATCGGTAATAAAGTGACTTTTACGCCGGCGTAAGTTCCAAGGGCTGTGGCAATGGTGAAAAACCAAGCGTGCACGGAAAATTGTGGAATGCCGGTAAATAACGAGGCAAGGTTACAGCCCATGGCTAAACGTGCGCCGAAACCGGCAATGGCGCCGCCGATTAAGGCTTGTACAATGCGGCGTTTATGTGGCTGGTTACGCCATTTCACGTTGTTTGCCCACAAGGCCGCGGAGATACAACCGGCAAACATGCCTAAGATCATCACGCCATCAACACGGGTGAAAATAGTGCCTTGCATACCGATGATTTTGTAGTAGCTCCAATTGGACACATCGATGCCCAAGGTTTGTAGTGCATGACCGCCCCAGCGGGTAAATTCGCCGGTGACCGCCCAATACGTACCGGTAATGCCGAAATAATAGGCCGAGATTAAACCGGCGGCGATAACGGCGATAACGGGATTCCAATATTTAATCAAATATTGTTGTTTGAACTGTTGTAAAACTTCGTTCATTTTTTATCCTATTAAGGTGAATGAAAGTATTACAAGGAAGGTATAACAATGAGAAAAGGCTCAAAAGAAGGGCTTTGTCATTTCCTATACACAAACTTGCGATATAAATGAAATTACAAATTAAATTTGCGGGCGCTAGTCTAAAGAATTATTAACATTTTTGCAATAATATTTGTGCGAAAAATGGGAAAAGTGCGGTGGATTTTTTTCAGGTTTTTACTTAGCTAGATAGGCTTTTAGGGCCGGCAGAATGTCTTGTCCGTCACGCACCCCTAAGTCATACATTGCCTGCACTTTGGCGACGTCTTTTTCAATACGGCGAATAGGCAGCGTAACAGAAGGGCGAATAACAAAAATCTCGCCTTGTTCGTTAAGACGAATGACGTCTTCCACTGCACGGTTATAGTCGGCATAGCGGTTGGTCAGGCGTTCGACCAGTTTTGGGTAACGGCGATAAAAAGCATTAAAAATCAGCGGATTGGTCGGCGTTTTGCGGTAATCCAATGGGCGGGTGAGAATGACGATGATTTTGTCGTAGCCCAACTGTTGGCAGAAACGCAACGGAATACTGTCTGCAATGCCACCGTCTAAATATTTCTTACCATTGATTTCCACCATTTTTGACACGAAAGGCATGGCGGAGGTGGCACGCAGGGTTTCCATTTGCTCAAAGGCATCGTGGATTTTCACATATTCCGCTTCGCCGCTTTCCACGTTGGTTAACACCGTGTAAAAGTCGATGCCGGAACGGGCGAATGCTTCTTGATCGAACACGTCCAATTCAAAAGGCAATTGATAGAAGGCAAAGTCTTTGTTGACGATATTGCCCGTGGTGAACAGGCTGTGCCAGCCCATGTAGCGTTTGTCGTTGAGGTATTTTTTGTTGTAGCGCAGTACACGCCCTTTTTGTTTAGAAGGAAAATTCACACCGAATAATGCACCGGCGGACACGCTTACAATGCCGTCAATGTGAATCTGTTCATCGAGGAAAACATCCAACACGCCGGCGGTGAACATCCCGCGCATAGCGCCACCTTCCAATACCAATCCGACTTTCATTAGCTTAACTCATAAGGCAAGGGTTGCATATCGAGCAAGGTTTGGCAGTTCGGCAAGCGGAATGCCTGACCTTCTTCCAACGGCGTATTTAACACGGCCTGCAACCACAAAACGCCGTGAAAATTGACCGCACTTGTGATGGTGCCTGTGGCTCGCCAGTTGTCGCCGAGTGCCATTTCTAGGGCGGAACCGATTTCCGGCAGACTTTGCGTTCGTGCCGCGAAAATAAAGAGGGCGCGTTTATTGGCGCCACGATATTTGGCGCGCGCCACGGTTTCCTGCCCGATGTAACAACCCTTGTGGAAGGAAATCGCCTGTTCGACACTTTGCAGGTTTAACGCTTGCGGAATAAATTCTAGTTGGGTCGCTGCCGCTAAACCAGGCACGCCATCTTGAATATCCAATAAATCCCAAGCTTCTGCTTCAACAGTAGGTTCGAGGGCTAAGTAGGTCGGGTTGAGTAAAATCACCCGCGGTTGTTGCCCATTTATATCAATGCGAATTTGTGCAGAAAATTGACCGCACTTTTCGATGCCTTTTGTGCCGGCTGCGCCGAGAATTTGCCAATCTAACAGCGTGAAAGTGACTTTGGAAAACACCGCATATTTTTTCAGTTGATCCAGCGCCGATGGCAATAACGCACTTTTTAACAGCATATAAAAGGTCTGTTCATCTTGACGAATTAAACGGAACAGCGCGCTCATTTTGCCTTTCGGATCGCAATGGGCGGTAAGAGTGGATTCGCCAACAGCTAACTTAGTGACATCGCAAGTAAGCTGTCCCTGCAAATATTTTTCTGCATCCGTGCCCACAATTTCAATCAGTGAGTAGTGTGTTAACGGGCAAATAATGTCGTCTTGTTGTGCCGTTAAAAGGGAATAGGCCATCGTACTTTCCTCAAAAATATCAATCAATTACTCAAGATTTTGAATTTGTTCGCGCATTTGCTCGATGAGCACTTTCAGCTCAATGGCGGAATTGGTCACATCGACATTAATGGATTTAGACGCCAAGGTGTTGGATTCGCGGTTGAGCTCTTGCATCATGAAATCCAACTTGCGTCCCACCGCACCGCCTTTTCGCAGAATGTTTTGCGTTTCTTTGACATGTAATTGCAAACGATCTAATTCTTCGGCGACATCAATGCGTTGCGCCAACATAATCAACTCTTGTTCTAAACGTTGTGGATCCGGTTGCAGCTGGACTTCTTCAAAGCGTTGCAACATACGCTCGCGTTGCCATTGTAAAATCTCCGGCATTTTGGACCGCACTTTTTGTTGTTCTTCATGGATGGCTTCAAGGCGTTGTGTCAGCAACGTATGGATTTTCTCCCCTTCGCGCTGACGCATAGCGATAAATTCACTCACAACCTGTTCAAAGGCTGCCAATAGATCTTGGCTGATTAAATCCACGTCTTGCTCCGGCACTTCCACCACGCCCGGGTAGCGTAATACATCGGTTAAATTGAGTTCACCTTCGCCCGCTTGCTGTTTTAGCCATTGTAAAGATTGCAATACTTGCGTGGCGAGTTCTTGGTTAATGTGTAATTCGGCGGCAGTTTGTTTTTTATTATCAATACGCAGGGTACATTCGATTTTGCCACGAGTGAGTTTTTGACGCAGGGTTTCGCGTAAGGTGTTTTCTAAACTGCGGAATTGTTCCGGCAGGCGGAAAAAGGTTTCTAAATAACGTTGATTAACCGAACGGATTTCCCAAACTGCGTTTCCCCAGTCTTTTTTAATTTCTAAACTGGCGAATGCCGTCATGCTATAAATCATAATAATTCCTTCATTTTTAGGCGCTAAAATTTGCGTGCTATTGTACTGCCAAATTTCGTTTCTGTCAGTTTGCGTGCTAAAATGGCGCGATTTTTTATTGCTTAACGAGGAATTTTTCATGCGTCCGAATCAACGTGCCAACCACCAAACCCGCCCAATTAAAATCACCCGTCATTACACTAAACACGCGGAAGGTTCCGTGCTGGTGGAATTTGGCGATACCAAAGTGTTGTGTACTGCCACCGTGGAAGATGGCGTGCCGCGCTTTTTAAAAGGACAGGGACAAGGTTGGGTCACGGCGGAATATGGCATGTTGCCACGTTCAACCCATAGCCGTATGCAACGTGAAGCGGCAAAAGGCAAACAAGGCGGTCGTACCTTGGAAATTCAACGTTTAATTGCCCGTTCCTTACGCGCCATGGTGGATTTGGAAGCCCTTGGTGAGCGTTGTGTGACCTTAGATTGTGATGTGATCCAAGCGGACGGCGGTACACGTACCGCCTCCATTACCGGCGCTTGCGTGGCGTTATGTGATGCGTTGAACGGTTTAGTGGCAAACGGCACATTAAGCAAAAATCCATTAAAAGGTTTGGTGGCGGCGATTTCTGTCGGCATCGTAAACGGCGAAGCAGTATGTGATTTGGAATACGTAGAAGATTCCGCTGCAGAAACAGACATGAATGTGGTCATGATGGAAGACGGCCGCATGATTGAAGTGCAAGGCACCGCAGAAGGCGAACCGTTCAGCCATGAGGAATTATTAACCTTATTAGATCTGGCCAAACAAGGCTGTGAGGTCATTTTCCAAACCCAACGTGCGGCATTGGCAGAATAAGGATAGGAAGATGGAAAACTATAAACAACAGTTTATTGAATTCGCCCTTGCCCGTCAGGTTTTAAAATTTGGCGAGTTCACCTTGAAATCTGGTCGCATTAGCCCTTATTTTTTTAACGCAGGTTTGTTTAACCAAGGTGCCGATCTTGCCCGTTTAGGTGAATTTTATGCGGCAGCCTTGCAAGATGCCGGTTTGCAATACGACATGATTTTTGGCCCGGCGTACAAAGGCATTCCCATTGCCACCGCGGTATCTATTGCGTTATTTAACCGCTTTGACATCAATAAACCGGTATGCTTTAACCGCAAAGAAACCAAAGATCACGGCGAGGGCGGCAATTTAATCGGTAGTCCGTTGCGCGGCAAGGTGTTGTTGGTGGATGATGTGATCACTGCCGGTACGGCAATTCGTGAATCCATGCAAATTATTCAAGCCAATGAAGCGCAATTAAGTGCGGTATTGATTGCCTTAAATCGTCAAGAACGTGGCAATGGCGAGCTGTCTGCTATTCAAGAAGTCGAGCGCGATTACCAATGCGACGTGTTATCCATCATTGATTTTGCCGATTTGATGGCGTTCATTGAAACTCAACCGGAATACCAACAATATTTACCGGCAATGCGCGCTTATCGTGAGCAATACGGTATTAAATAAAGCGAAAGTGCGGTTGTTTTTCCACGCGTTTTTCAATTTGCTGAGAAAATCCACCGCACTTTTTTGACCCTAACGGAGCGACAATGAATTTTATTGGGAAATTTTTAGGTGCCTTAATCGGCTTTCGATTGGGCGGTTTTTTTGGCATGTTGGCCGGTGTGTTTCTAGGGCATCTTGCGGATAAAAAACTGTATGAACTGGGCACAGTCAATTCTTCTTTCTTCAAAACGAAAACCACCCGTCAGTTACTGTTTATGCAAACCACCTTTGCGGTGTTGGGGCATTTAAGCAAAGCCAAAGGGCGCGTCACGGAAAATGACATTCTATTAGCGACTCATTTAATGGATCAAATGCAACTGGACGATGCCGGTCGTCGTTTAGCGCAAGAGGCATTTAATCGTGGCAAACAGACAGATTTTCCAATTCGTCAGGTGATTCGTGAATTTCGTCTTGGTTGCGGACAACGTGCAGATTTATTACGGGCGTTTTTATCTGTGCAAATTCAAGCCGCCTTTTCTGATGATCATTTACATGATAATGAAAAAGACGTGCTGTTTATTGTTGCTGAAGAACTGGGCTTATCTCGTGTTCAATTTGAGCAAATGTTGGCGATGGAAATGGCGGCGCGTCACTTTGCACGCGGCGGTTTTTATCAACAAGGCGGCTACTACGAGCAACATTCCGGCTCCCAAGGTGGCTATCAACAGCAATCTCAATCTTCTTCCGGCCCAACCTTAAACGATGCTTATCAAGTGCTTGGGGTCAGCGCGACAGACGATCAGCCCACAGTGAAACGTGCCTATCGTCGTTTAATGAATGAAAATCATCCGGATAAATTAGTGGCAAAAGGGTTGCCACCGGAAATGATGGAAATGGCGAAAGAGAAAACCCAGCAAATTCAAGCCGCATACGACTTGATTTGCAAAGCCAAAGGTTGGAAATAACCTTTGCGCGTCATTTTAGCCCCGATGCAGGGCGTGCTTGATCCTCTCGTGCGTCAATTATTAACGGAAGTGAACGATTACGATTTGTGCATTTCCGAATTTGTCCGCGTGGTGGATCAACGCCTCCCACCGAAAGTCTTTTATCGTCTTTGCCCTGAATTACTCCAACAAGGCTGTACGCCAAGCGGTACGCCGGTACGTGTGCAACTGCTTGGACAACATCCGCAATGGCTGGCGGAAAATGCCGAACTTGCCATTCAATTAGGTTCCCACGGCGTTGATTTAAATTGTGGCTGTCCGTCGAAAACCGTGAATGGCAGCAACGGCGGCGCCTCTTTGTTAAAGCAACCGGAACTTATTTACCAAGCCACCAAAGCCATTCGTCAAGCCGTTCCACCAGAACAGGCAGTGACTGTTAAAGTGCGCTTAGGCTGGGATTCCACCGACTTTGCTTTTGACATTGCGGATGCGGTGCAACAAGGTGGCGCGACAGAAATTGCGATTCACGGCCGCACCAAAGTGGATGGCTATCGCGCTGATCGTATCAACTGGCAAAAAATTGGTGAAATCCGGCAAAAACTCCATATTCCTGTGATCGCTAATGGCGAAATTTGGCGTTGGGAAGATGGGCAACGATGCTTAGAAATGACCGGCTGTGAAGATTTAATGGTTGGTCGTGGGGCGCTTAATATGCCTAATTTAAGCCGTGTGCTAAAACATAACGATGCTCCGTTAAGCTGGTCTGAAATCTTGCCGATTTTGCGCAAATACGCCACATTAGAAAATTGCCACGACAGCGGTTTTTACCACGTGGCACGCATTAAGCAATGGCTACAGTATTTAAAATACGAATATGAAGAAGCCACCGCGTTGTTCGAGGTGGTGAAACGGTGCCATGATGGAGATGAATTAAGAGCGTTATTGGAAGCGTACTTGGGCTAGCTTCCTGTTTGAAAAATAACTGAAAAATGCACCGCACTTTTTAACTCATATGCTCATTAATAGCGCTTTTTTACCTACAACGTAAATTACAATCGCCATAAAGCCAACACTTATTCGCCATAAAACAAGCCCGTGCCATATAAATAAACGTCAACCTTATCTCCTACACACAACTCAATTCCATGGTGTTCCTCTAATTCAATTTCGAAGCCATTTATTTCAATTTGAATCGCCGTTATTTTGCCTTTGAATTCCACGTGGTGGACGATGGCGTTAAAAAGTGCGGTGGAATTTTGCGGTGTTTTTGACAAACAGAATTGTTCTGGACGGAGAAGTAGCGTGCCGCTTTGTTGCCCTTGGCTTTTGTCTATGACGGCAATATCACCTAATTGGCAATGCGCCGTTGAAGGTGAATTTAAGGTTGCCGGCAACACAATGCTTTCGCCGATAAAGGTGGCAGTGGAAAGGTGTTTTGGCGACCAATAAAGCGTACGTGGGTTGGCAATTTGTAAGATTTCTCCATTTTGCAACACTGCGATTTTATCGGCATAACGCAAAGCCTCGTCACGATCATGGGTGACGAAAATGGCGGAGGTGCCACTTTGGCGCAGTGCTTGCAACATATCATGACGGATTTGTTGGCGAAGGTGTTCATCTAAGGCACTGAACGGTTCGTCTAATAAAATCAGTTCAGGATTTGGCGCAATGGCGCGTGCCAAGGCGACACGTTGTTGTTGCCCACCGGAAAGTTGGTGTGGAAAACGGTCGGCGAGTGCACAAATGCCGGTAAGCGCCATGACTTCGTCAATGCGTTGTCGTTCTTCCGGGGAGCGACCTTTGCCATCGCCCAACCCGTAAGCAATATTGCGATACACATTCAAGTGTGGAAATAACACGCCTTCTTGCACCACATAACCTAGCCGACGCTGTTGCGGTGGAATATTGCAATTTGCGCCAAAAATCAACCGCTCTTTTAGGTAAATTTCACCGTTATCAGGTTGTTCAAAACCGGCAATAGCACGTAGCAAAGTCGTTTTTCCACAGCCGGAAGCACCGAGTAAAAACAAGATTTCGCCACTATGCAATTCAAGGGAAATATCACGTAGCACATGTGTCTGCCCGAAATGTTTATTGAGGCAGTGGATTTGGAGGAGTGGTGTTGTTTGCATAGAAGTTTGTATTGTCATTATTTAAACGCATATTTTTTCAATAAAAACACCGGAATGCCGGAAAATAGCACTAACATCACGGCATAAGGTGTGGCGGCGGCATATTGGGCATCGCTGGTGTATTCCCAAACGGCGATGGATAAGGTTTTGATGTCGTTCGGGGTGAGTAATAAGGTGGCGGTGAGTTCTTTCATCAGGTTTAGAAACACCAACGCAAACGCACCGGTAATGCCCGGCAACATGGCGGGAATGGTGAGCGTGCGGAAAATATAAAAATGACTACGTCCAAGGCTTTGCCCCACTTTTTCTACATTGTCGGATATTTGTTCCAAGGAGCTACGCAATGTGGTTTGCGCCATCGGCAAATACAACATGAAATAGGCGACCACCACCATGAGGAACGTTTGGTAGAAAGAATAAGCATAGTTAATGGTGAAATACACCAATGACAAGGCGATAACCAAACCCGGCACGGCGTGCAATAAATAAGGCAGGCGGTCAATCCACACGGTGAGGCGGTTGCGATAACGCACGGCGCTCCAAACGAGCGGCAGGGCGCAAAGCACGGTGAGCCCCGCGCCTAAACCGGAAACCATCAAGGAATTGCTGAAGGCTTCGAAAAAGGCGGAAAAATCCACCTCACTTTCAATAGACGTGCCTACAAACATCCAGTGAATCAACATGATGAGTGGCACACCGATGCTGAGGATAAAAATTGTGAGGAAAAAAATAACAGTCAAGAATTGCTTGCCGGCGGTTAAATTTTTCACCGGATAAGGGCGAGTCACCCCTTTGCCGCTGTTATACAGGATTTGTTGTCCACGAAAGAAAATTTCGCCGAACACGATCAAGGCACAAATCACCATTAACACCGCCGACAGTAACGCCGCCGTATTGTTGTTAAAGGCCATTTCATACTCTTGGAAAATAGCCGTGGTGAAGGTTTGATAATTCAAAATAGACACGGCACCGAATTCCACCAATGTATGTAATGCGATTAATAAAATACTGCTGCCGATAGCCGGTTTTAACTGGGGGAATATGGCATACCAAAAGGTATCGCGACGGCTTTTGCCGAGAGAAAGACTGACTTCCTCCAATGACCGATCCAGCCGTTTTAACGTGGCGGCAACAGGCAAATAGGCAAGCGGAAAATAGCTTAAGGTCATAATGCCGATCGTACCCCAAAAGCCCTCAACGCTAAAAGTGAGACTAATCCATGTGAAACAACTGACAAAGGCAGGAATACAAAGCGGCAATGTCATCGCCACCTGAAAAAAAGGCTTACCCCAAAAGCGATAGCGTTCTAACAAAAAGGCGCAAACCGTACCGAGGATGATGGAAAATGTCGTCACGCACACCATCAGCAATAACGTATTGCTCAACAGCTCCCACATACGCGGTCGCCAAAGTAACTCAATGCTGCGTACCCAACCCACATCAACCGCCCGAACCACCACATAGAGAAACGGTAGAATCAACGGCAAGCTGATCAGAATAATCAAGGCGGTCAGCCAAAACGGAGGATTACGGTTCAAGGGCTTGTCCTTTTTAGTATTGGGTTCAAATTAATGGTTCGGGTTGGAAGAGCAATATACCAAATTCCGGCGCTTATCTATACTTGCTGAAAGCCATTGTTGCCACAAATTAGCTATATGAAAATCTCTTCATTTTGTTTTCAGCGCACTATTATAGCTTCCTTTTCAGAATTAAAATCATTAAAATTTGCATGGATATTTTCGGGATAATATAAACAAACTTAATGAGTTATGTCATTTTCATTACTAACGAAATTTGATTTCCGTTAAGGCATTTTCATAAGGAATAAAACAATGAGTGTTGATGATTTAATTAAAGAAGGTGTGGGTTTATTCAAAAGTAATAATTTTGATCAAGCAATTGCAAAATTTAATCAGGCTTTGGATGAGATTGAAGATAAAAACTCTCAACTTGAGGAACAAAATAATATTCAATTTTGGCTTGGTCGTTGTTATTTCGAGCAGGCAATAAAGGTTAAAGACATAAGGGAAGCGAAGGATTTATTTGCCCAAGCCGTTAAGTATCACCAAGAGGAACTCAAACTTGCCAAAAAGCTGACTGATGAGCAAATAAGCATTCAAAAGCAAATCAATGCTCAATCTTGGCTTGGTCGTTGTTATTTAGAGCAGGCACTGAAGGTTAAAGACATAAGGGAAGCGAAGGATTTATTTGCTCAAGCCGTTAAGTATCACCAAGAGCAACTCAAACTAGCCGAACAGCTGACTGATAAGCAAATAAGCATTCAAAAGCAAATCAATGCCCAATTTAGGCTTGGTCGTTGTTATTTAGAGCAGGCACTGAAGGTTAAAGACATAAGGGAAGCGAAGGATTTATTTGCCCAAGCCGTTAAGTATCATCAAGAGCAACTCAAACTAGCCGAACAGCTGACTGATAAGCAAATAAGCATTCAAAAGCAAATCAATGCCCAATCTTGGCTTGGTGGTTGTTATTTTGAGCAGGCACGGAAGGTTAGAGATATAACGGAGGCGAAAGGGTTATTTGCCCAAGCTATTGAGCACAACCAAGAGCAACTTAAACTAGCCGAACAGTTAACTGATGAGCAAACAAGAATTCAACAGCAAATCAATGCCCAATTTGGGCTTGGTCGTTGTTATTTCGAGCAGGCACTGAAGGTTAAAGACATAAGGGAAGCGAAGGATTTATTTGCCCAAGCCGTTAAGTATCACCAAGAGCAACTCGAACTAGCCGAACAGCTGACTGATAAGCAAATAAGCATTCAAAAGCAAATTAATGCTCAATCTTGGCTTGGTGGTTGTTATTTAGAACAGGCAATGAAGGTTAAAGACATAAGTGAAGCAAAGGGTTTATTTTTACAAGCAATTGAGTATTTCAGAAAGCAGCTCGAACTAGCCGAACAGCTGACTGATAAGCAAATAAGCATTCAAAAGCAAATCAATGCTCAATCTGGAATTAAACATTGTTCCAGAAATATTGACTTTCTTGAAACGAACTGGGAGGGTTATTTTAATGAGAAAAAGCAAGAGATACATGAGTTTTTATTTTCAAATGAGAATAACATCCTAGATGAAAAACTAAAGAAAGCAATTTCTACTGTTTTAGCAGTTTTACATATTCCTCCGATTGAACTGGGTTTAACTCCGCTTGCGCATTACGCGTCTTCCTCAGTGTGTAACAAACTGTTTGGTGTTGTTAATGAGGATGATTCTAGCCCAATGAGAATAGGCAGTTCTTCTTATATGAATGATCCTTCTGAGGGAGAAGGGTTACTGGAATTGTTATCGCTACAAGATTTGGAATTAGAAAATAAAACGGATTGTTTACACCACAATGCTTTTTTTGCCTGCTTTTCTAGCCGGGTGAACGATTTGAATCAATTCCGTCTGTATGGCAAAGAAGATGGGGTTGAAGCTTCGGGCTGTTGTTTGGTATTCAATAAAAACGGAGATTGGCTAAAAGTACCTGACATTTCAGCACCCTTCCGTAGTATTACCAAAAATCAGGACGAAAATTTAGCTGAATTTAAGGAGGCTAATATTTCCAATGTGGAATACGAAAACCTACCACTTTATCAAGTTGCTTATATCGCATATAAAGATGAATACATTGCTGAAGAAAAATGTCAAAGATGGCTAGATAACTCATTTGGAATCTGTTTGAAGACGATAGGTGGAAATAAAGATTGGCATAATTTTCGTCTTGATCAACTTAAAGAGGCTCTACAAGAGCTTATTGGCTTTTTTAAGGAGAAAGACCATGTTAATGATAAAAACAAAAATGCGTTGGAATATATTCGCTATTTATTCAAAGACTTTGCTTTTCGTGATGAAGAAGAATTCCGTGTGCTAAAAATGGCAGAAATCGGCTCGGAAGAGATTAAATATTGCAAAACGACTCAATCTATTTATTTACCTTATGCTGATATCAGCAACGTAGTAGATGAAGTGATTTTGGGCACCAATTATGAGAAAACCAATAGCAGACACAAAGTAGAAGTATTTCAACATCAAATGAGACAAAAATGCCCAAATGTGAAGATTTCTCGTTCATCATTGCCAATTTATGCGAACCCTCCGATTAAGAAAGACTAAAACCAAAAAGCTTCCATCTTATTGGAAGCTTTTTCTTGTTTAGCTATTATTCTTCTTACAACAAAAAAACACCCGAAAAACGCGTTGAAAAACGACCGCACTTTCAGGTGGCTTTTTATATTTTTAACCGTATCCACGGTATTTCATTTTGAGAGATACCGTGGGATGTGATTATTTTAATCCGGCCTGTTCAATTAATTTATTGGCTTTTTCTTTGTCTTGTGCTGTTGTTGCGGTGACTTCAGGGGCTTCTAGTTTTGCGTAAGGTTCCATGTTGAATGGAGAAACCACGTCAGCGCGCAATGGGTATTCTGCGCGGACAGCCACAAGCGCTTCTTGGCCTTTTTTGCTGGCTAAGAATTCGACGAATTTTTTCGCTTCTTCTTTATTTTTGGAGCCTTTTAACACTGCAGCACCGGAGTAAGTGACTAATGCGCCCGGATCTTGGTGACGAATGAAGTATAAACGGGAGTTTAATTTATCTTCGCCTTTTTCTTTTGCTAAGGCATACCAATAATAGTTGTTAATCAACGCAGCCGGCACTTCGCCATTTTCGACAGCTTGTAATGCTACGCTGTTTTTCGCATAGAGTTTGCCATTTTCTTTCAAGCCTTTTAGCCAGTCTAATGCCGCTTTTTCGCCTTTTAGTTTGGTGATGGCTACAACTTGTTCTAAGAACGCACCGGAAGTCGGCACATAACCGATTTTATCTTTCCATTTTGGCGTAGCGTAATCTAACACGGATTTTTCCATGTCTTTTTCGGAGAGTTTATTTTTATCATAAACCACCACACGGGAACGACCGCTTAAGGCAATCCAGTCTTTTTTCGGTGCTACCGGTACGCCCTTGTATTGGGTTTGTTTAATGATGTCTGCAGAGAGGGGTTCAAGTAGATCTGCGTCGGATAATCCAACAAAGGAGGCGACTTGTTCGGTATAGAATACATCAGCCGGGGTTTTGTCTCCTTCTTCTTTTAACTGACCGGCAAGCTGTTCGCTTTTAGCGCTGTTTAAAGTGACTTTAATACCGGTTTCTTTGGTAAAGGCTTCGGTGACTGCTTTAGCTGCTTCTTTGTGTTGACCGTTATACACGGTGATGTCAGCGAAAGCAGCGCTAGAGAATGCCAATGCTGCGGTAAGTGTTGCTAGTTTTAATGCGCTAAGTTTCATAAATGCTCCTTTTAAAAGATGTTTATTCAAATAGATTTTGCCTAAATGGCAAATTTGAACGGTGTCTATTCTAGGGGGATATTTGTATAAATGCAAATTGTTCTCAATATTAAGATTTGGTGGTGAGAGTGAAAAGTGCGGTCGTTTTTTTCGTGAATTTTGGACTGAGAAAAGCGTAAAAAGAAAAACGGTCGTATTAAATACGACCGTTTTTGTTAATGATGTTACAGTTTTTCCACCAACTGTACTGCGGCACCGATATAGCTTGCCGGTGTAAGTTGTTGCAAGCGTGCTTTTTCTTCTGCCGGAATGTCTAATTTCTCAATAAAATCAAACATCGCTTTAGCATCGACGCGTTTGCCGCGGGTGAGTTCTTTTAGTTTTTCGTACGGTTTTTCAATGCCGTAACGACGCATCACGGTTTGAATCGGTTCGGCGAGCACTTCCCAGTTTTGATCCAATTCTTCACGTAAATGGGCTTCATTCACTTCTAATTTGCTGATGCCTTTTTGGGTCGCCGCATAGGCGATTAAGCAGTAGCCTAAACCTACGCCAAGGTTGCGCAACACGGTGGAATCCGTTAAATCGCGTTGCCAACGGGAAATCGGCAATTTACTGCCTAAGTGTGCCATCACGGCATTTGCCAAACCAAGGTTACCTTCGGAGTTTTCGAAGTCGATTGGGTTGACTTTGTGTGGCATGGTAGAAGAACCGATTTCACCGGCGATGGTGCGTTGTTTGAAATGATTTAATGCGATGTAACCCCACAGGTCGCGGTCAAAGTCGATCACAATCGTGTTAAAACGTGCCACGCAATCGAACAATTCGGCGATGTAGTCATGAGGTTCGATTTGGGTCGTGTACGGGTTCCATGTGATTCCTAAAGAAGTCACAAATTCTTCGCTGAAGGTATGCCAATCAATATTTGGGTAAGCGGATAAATGGGCGTTATAGTTGCCCACGGCGCCGTTGATTTTGCCAAGAATATCGATTTGTTGTAACTGTTTGTATTGGCGTCTTAAACGATACACCACGTTGGCCATTTCTTTGCCCACGGTGGTTGGCGATGCCGGTTGACCGTGCGTGCGGGAAAGCAATGGAATGGTTTTATATTGCTCGGCAAGTGCGGTGATTTTTTCGATTAAATTTTGCCATTCAGGTAATAACACTTCTTCACGCGCGGTGTTTAACATTAAGGCGTGGGAAAGGTTGTTGATGTCTTCGGAGGTGCAGGCAAAGTGAATAAATTCACTGATTGCCGCCAATTCAGGCAATGCTGCGCTTTTTTCTTTAAGGAAATATTCCACTGCTTTCACATCGTGGTTGGTGGTTTTTTCAATTTCTTTAATGCGCTCGGCATCTTCAATAGCAAATTTAGTGACAATTTGGTTAAGGTAATCGTTTGCTTCTTTTGACAAAGAAGGCACTTCGGCGATTTGTGCGGTCGCCGCCAATTTTTGTAACCAACGAACTTCCACCGTGACGCGGAATTTTAATAATCCGAATTCGCTGAAAATATGACGTAAACGGGCGGTTTTGTCTTGATAACGACCATCAATCGGGGAAAGTGCGGTTAGCGCGCTAAGTTGCATAGATGAAAGCTCCATATTAAAGAGAAGAGAGAATGTGTTGTGCCGTGGTGGCGATTTTGCGACGGAAAAACAGCAGTTGCCATTTGGTGCCGCCCACTTGTTGCCACAAAATAGCAGAACGGATGCCGGCTAATAACGCGGTGCGAATGCGATTTTGTGTGCCTAAATGTTGTAAATATTGAGTAACGCCGGTTACTTGAATTCGGCGACCTAACGGGCTGATAACGTCCACATAAATGCCGGCAAGGTTAGACAACATCTGTTCGTCGAGTAAGTGGTAATGTTCCAGCTGTGTGGGTAAATATTGAATGCGGCGTGCCAATTCTTGTTTGGCTTCCGGGGTTTTGTTGAGTTTTGCCGCCAATGCTAACAGACTGAGCCAATAACGACCTAGTTCCGGCTCGCTGCCGTTAAGCTGTTCGCAAAGTGTGGTTAACCCCAATTTCAGGTTGTTTAGATCGCCGCCAAAAACATCCAATGCTGTATCCGGTGCGGTTTGTAGCAAACTGTTTAAACCGGTTTCTAATGCCGTTGAGTCCGCTTCACCATTTAACGCCAGTTGTTGTACGAGTTTCGCTGCTTGGCAGACGCCGGCTAGGGCGAGTGTAATGTCGTAATAATTTGCCATTGAGGTTTTAGAATTGCATAAAATAGGTATGAAAAAGTGGGCGGTAATATAGCATTTTTCTGCTATATTTTAAAGGCAATCGGCAATGCCGACGAAATCAATAAGAAATGAAAAAGGAGAAAACGATGCGATGTATTTTTAAAACGTTGTTTTTTATGACCGCACTTTTGCCTCTTGGCGCATTGGCAAAAATCAGTGTGACCAATCCGATCATTTTTGCAACCCAACAGGCGGGTGAACCAACGGCTGTTTTTATGGAATTGCATAATGACGGTAACGAAGCCGTTAATCTTGCGATGGTGCAGAGCAGTCAGCCGGCAAATTTGGTTTTGCACGGCACACAAAACGGCAAAATGATCACCTCGGACGGCATTGAAATTCCTGCTAAAGGTAACGTAAAACTGAAGCCGGGCGGTTTGCATATTATGGTGTTTGATTCTGCTACGGCTTTGCAGGCTGGGGGACATTTTCCGCTGACGTTGCTGTTTGATAATGGTGAGAAAATTCAAGTTAAGGCGAATGTCGTTAAGTATTCACAGTAATATTCTGTAAAAAGACTTAAAAAAATGACCGCACTTTTTATTGCTCTTTGTGAGCGCAGAAAGTGCGGTCTGTTTTTTAGCTATTTTTAATAGCGATTATTTTGTTGGGTAATCCCACCAAATATCAAATAATTCGCTAACTTCCACTTGTTGTAAGCCGTTTTGCGTTAACCAGTTTTTCACTAATTCTTGGTGAGACGCATCGCATTTACCGATTTTTTCTAAGCACACTAAACCTTCCCAGTGTAAGTAGCCGCTGCCTTCGTAAGCCAAACCGTTTTGTTGGATCACTTCGCTGATGAAGCGGTCAACGGTGCTGTCGATTTGTTCTACGGAAGTACCTTCAGCAAATTGCCATTGCACTAAAAAGCCTAATTCTTGGAATTCGGCGATATGCATTTTTTTGCGTTGTCTTTGGTTGCGTTTAATAGCCATGATGATTTCCTTCTATTGAGGTGGATGAAATTAAGATTTGATGAAATACAGATCCCATACGCCGTGGCCAAGACGGTGACCACGTTGTTCAAATTTGGTCAACGGGCGAAAATCAGGGCGAGGGATGTAGTCGTTTGTGTCTGACGTATTGCGTAATTGCGGATATTGTTGCAACACGTCCAACATATGTTCCGCATAGTTTTGCCAGTCGGTTGCCATGTGAATGAAAGCACCTGCCTGCAATTTATTTAATAAACGGTCGATAAAGTGCGGTTGTACGATACGGCGTTTGTGATGTCTCGCTTTATGCCACGGATCCGGGAAAAACAGTTGTAACCCGCCGAGACTTTGATCGGCAATGCTGTCACGCAGAATTTCAGTGGCATCGTGGCAAATAACGCGTAAATTAGTGACGCCTTTTTCTACGGCATAAGCGATACAAGCGCCTACACCCGGTGTATGCACTTCAATGCCTAAGTAGTTTTTATCCGGATTTTGCGCTGCCATTTCCACCAGTGAGCTGCCCATGCCGAAGCCAATTTCCAAAATTACTGGATTGTCGTTGCCGTAAATTGCATTAAAATCAAATGGCTGCGGTTGATAGTCCAAGCCGAGTGCGGCCCAGTTTTGGTTCATGGCGTTTTTTTGATAATCGCTTAAGCGTCCGGTGCGTAACACGAAGCTGCGCACTTTGCGTTTATAACGTCCGTCTTCGGTAAACTCGGCAGCTTCAACGGTTTTGCGTTTTTGGTCGGCAAAAGTCGGTTGAATGGAATGTTCTGGTTGCGTTTCTAACATGAATTCTTTGAAGTTGAAATTATTGTCTGCGGAAAATTTTAGCGGCTGATTATAGGCTGTTTCCAATGCATTAGCAATTTAGCCCGGTTAAACCCTAAGAGATTTCTTGAAGTTTGCTGAAGGTGCATTGTACTTTGTGATAAACTTTGCCGGTTTTTGAGTTATCAAGCGGTTAAAAAACAGCGAATATTTTACACACAATTGAATTAAATTAGGTTATTTGCCACCTTGGATTGGCGGCAAATTGACGCTTAAAAACATTGTTTTTTACGACCGTACTTTTATGAATATATCAGGATTTATGCTCGCTCAATCATCTCCCCATGCGCCTTTTGCACATGCCGTACTGTCGTGGTATGCCAAGTTCGGGCGAAAAAATTTGCCGTGGCAACAACATAAAACCTTGTATGGCGTTTGGTTGTCAGAAGTGATGCTGCAGCAAACGCAGGTGGCAACGGTCATTCCGTATTTTGAGCGTTTTGTTAAAACGTTCCCCAATTTGACCGCACTTGCTGATGCGCCGTTAGACGAGGTACTGCATTTGTGGACGGGCTTGGGTTATTACGCGCGGGCGCGAAATTTGCATAAAGCCGCGCAAATCATGCGTGATCAATATGGCGGTATGTTTCCGACAGAATTTGAACAAGTCTGGGCATTGCCAGGCGTGGGGCGAAGCACGGCGGGGGCAGTGTTATCTTCTTGTTTGAATGCGCCTTATCCCATTTTGGACGGTAACGTGAAGCGGGTGTTATCCCGTTATTTTGCCATAGACGGTTGGCCTGGTGAGAAGAAAACGGAAGACCGTTTGTGGCAGTTAACGGCTCAGGTGACGCCAACGGAACAGGTGGCGGATTTCAATCAGGCAATGATGGATCTTGGCGCAATGGTATGTACGCGAACCAAGCCAAAGTGCGATCTTTGCCCGCTAAAAAAGGATTGTCGAGCAAATGCCGAACAAAATTGGCTGGCTTACCCCGGCAAAAAACCGAAAAAAACGCTACCGGAACGGGAAAGTTATTTCTTGTTGTTAGAACAAAACGGCAAGATTGCGTTGGAACAACGGGAAAATAGCGGCTTGTGGGGCGGGTTGTATTGTTTCCCACAATTTACTGAAAAGCAGGCGTTGCTAGCTTATTTGGCGGCAAACGGGATTAAGCAATATCAGGAATGGCCGGCATTTCGCCATACGTTTAGCCATTTTCATTTAGATATTTATCCAATTTATGCGCAAGTTGGCGGCTTAACCGAGACCGCAGATGTGGATTGTTCCCCTTGGAAAAAAGTGCCGGAAAAGACGGAGGAATATCAATCAGACCTGTTAAGTGCGGTCAAATATTGGTATGATCCGCAGCATCCTGAACCTATCGGGTTGGCAACGCCCGTGAAGAATTTATTAACTCAATATGTAAGGAATCATTATGGCAAGAATGGTATTTTGTGAACGTTTAAAACAAGAAGCTGAAGGGTTGGATTTTCAGTTATATCCGGGTGAATTGGGTAAACGTATTTTTGATTCTATTAGTAAACAGGCATGGGGCGAATGGATGAAAAAACAAACCATGTTGGTGAATGAGAAAAAATTAAACATGATGAATGCGGATCATCGTAAGTTATTGGAACAGGAAATGGTTAGCTTTCTTTTTGAAGGCAAAGATGTGCATATTGAAGGTTACACTCCTCCTGAAGCGAAATAAAAAATGAAGAAGTATTTAATTTTAGCCCTTATCCCTTTTTTATATGCTTGTGGCGGCGGTTCGCATCATCGGGGATTGGATTACGATGAAGCTTTTGCGAAAGATACCCGTGGATTGGATATTTTAACCGGACAATTTGCCAATAATATCGACCGCATCTGGGGGGTAAACGAGCTGTTGGTCGCAAGTCGTAAGGACTATGTGAAATATACGGATCGTTATTTTACCCGTAGCCATGTGAGTTTTGATGAAGGTTTGATTACCATCGAAACGCAGGCAGATTTAAACCGTTTACATAATGCTATCGTGCATACATTATTGATGGGGTCTGATGCGAATGGCATCGATTTATTTGCCTCCGGTGATGTGCCGATTAGTTCTCGTCCTTTCTTGGTTGGACAGGTGATCGATAACCGTGGCGGCTCTATTGCGGATCAGTTTGCCGCAAGTAATTTCGCCACGTATTTAATTCAAAATAAATTGCAAACGCGTCGTTTATCGAATGGCAATCAAGTGCAATTTGTGGTGATTCCAATGATTGCTAATCACGTGGAAGTACGTGCACAAAAATATTTACCGATTGTGCGTAAAGTTGCGCGTCGTTATGGATTAGATGAAAGTTTAATTCTGGGCATTATGCAAACGGAATCGAGCTTTAACCCGTATGCGATAAGCTATGCTAACGCCATGGGCTTAATGCAAGTGGTACCGCACACCGCGGGACGTGATGTGTTCCAAATGAAAGGCATG
This sequence comes from Aggregatibacter segnis ATCC 33393, assembly GCF_000185305.1. GTDB lineage: Bacteria > Pseudomonadota > Gammaproteobacteria > Enterobacterales > Pasteurellaceae > Aggregatibacter > Aggregatibacter segnis. The sequence continues at coordinate 1,716,971 of NZ_GL622200.1, read as the reverse complement.
AGTGGTCAACCAAGTAAAAATTATTTGTTTGCTCCTGAGAAAAACATTGATGCCGGTGCTGCGTATTTATGGTTGCTACAAAATAAATACTTAGATGGTATTACGAATCCGACATCAAAACGCTTTGCCATGATTTCGGCGTATAACAGCGGTGCCGGTGCGGTATTGCGTGTATTTAACGATGATAAAGAGATGGCCATGATGAAAATTAACCAGCTTTATCCGGAACAAGTGTATCGTATTTTGACTACTAGCCACCCATCTGCGCAGGCGCGAAATTATTTGGTGAAAGTTGATAAAGCGCAAAAGAGCTATCGTGTCAGACGTTAATCGCAATCTTTTGTGAAATTTATTGCCCGCTTAATAAATATTGAGCGGGTTTTCTTTTTATATAAGAAGTAAATATTTTTCGATAAATGTAGCATTTATGTACGTTTCGCTTGTTAAATGTGCAAACAAGTTAATTATTTCGTATTTTTTAAAAATAGATGTTGACTTGAAATTCAAAAAAACGTTTAATACGCACCACTGATGAGTTGCCTCGATAGCTCAGTCGGTAGAGCAGGGGATTGAAAATCCCCGTGTCGGTGGTTCGATTCCGCCTCGAGGCACCACTATTCCTCCTTAGTTCAGTCGGTAGAACGGTGGACTGTTAATCCATATGTCGCAGGTTCGAGTCCCGCAGGAGGAGCCAAATTCTAGAAAGCCGCTAAGTAATTAGCGGCTTTTGTTTTTTCTGATTTTGTATTTTGCAAAGCAAAAAATAACGCATAAATCGGAATCAAATTTATGCGTTATTTTTATCTTTGGGATTGTGACCTAAAAACACTTGTTTTTTTTTACCGCTCTTTTCTGAACTCAGCTAAACTCAGCTAGAAAGTGCGGTGGTTTTTCACTGTGTTTTTAGTTAGCGTATTGATTAATTGCCTGAGTGACTTCTTGGTCTTTATAAATAGATTGAACAATGTCATTAAAGGTTTCACCTAACACCTTTTGGATCTCTGAGTTTTTGGCAGAGAATGCACCCGAGTGGCTACGTGTTGTACCAATATTTTTGGTGAATTGACCTTTAGCGCCTTGCACATGAATGGCTAACTGGATTTTGCTATCGATATCATAGCGTAAGTTTCCTTGATTCACTTTGGCAAAAAACTCTTGCACGTTTACAGTGACTGCCGCATTCGCGTTATTTGCCGTGCCGATGCGAAATCCTTTACTGATAAGGTTTTGTTGTTCAACTTGTTGGAATAGCTCGGTGACACTTGGCATCGCGGATAATTTGACGAGTTTCCCATCGGCAACATAACTGGAAATTTCAGGTGCTTGGCGCATATCGCGAGTGGTGACGTAAACAACAGCGGATTGGTTTACATTCATGCTCGCTTGTGGGGCAGTAGGTGTGAAACGCAATGTGTTTGATTCACTTTGACAGCCGCTCAATAATGCACTTGAAAGTAAGATTGAACCGAGCATTAAGGTTTTCATATTAAATTTCATAATATCCTCATTAGTTTGAATAAATTTGCGTTATTCTTACAAAGTTACAATGGATTGTATAGTCTCTCTCATTTAATTTAATCATTCGTTTTAGGAAGAAATATGTCAAAACAACAAGAATTAGAGCAACGATTATGCCAAGAATTTCAACCGCACTTTATTGCCGTCGAAAACGAAAGTTATATGCATAGTTCCGGGCGTGGTGCGGATTCACATTTTAAAATCGTATTAGTAAGTGACGCCTTTGAGGTGAGCAGCAAAGTTGCTCGTCACCGCAAAATTTATCAATTACTCTCTCAAGATTTACAAAATGGCATTCATGCCTTGGCATTGCATCTTTACACCAAGCAAGAATGGGATGAATTGGGGCAACAATTCCCAAAATCACCTCATTGTGCGGGTGTTGGGCAATAAGTCCCTTACCTCTTTGTAATTACCCAATAAAAATTAAAAAATTGATTTTTGGCAAATAATGTGAAGTTTTTCACAAAAATACATAAACAATCGGCTTTCAAAGTGGTAAGAACGTTATTATTTGGTTAAAATAAGCTAATTTTTTTAGCAAAAATTTAACGTTTTTACGGACGAAAATGTCCATAAAATTGAAACAGAATTTGAGTTTTATTTTTATCGGTTGGAGAGTGGTTATTTAGGCATAGCTGTGTTTTGCCGTTTTCTTCTTTAATCATTTCAACAACTATCACTCAAGACGAGGTAATAACCTTAGGGTTATTGCTGTATTTTTAATCTAACAAAAGTAGTGCAAACAATATGATTACGATTAAAAAAGGCTTGGATCTTCCTATTGCAGGAAAACCGGAGCAGGTAATCCATAACGGGAATACCGTTACTGAAGTTGCTTTGCTTGGTGAAGAGTATGTGGGAATGCGCCCTTCTATGAAGGTTCGCGAAGGTGATGTAGTGAAAAAAGGTCAGGTGCTTTTTGAAGACAAAAAGAATCCTGGTGTCATTTTCACCGCACCTGCGAGTGGCACGATCACAGCAATTCATCGTGGCGAAAAGCGTGTATTGCAATCTGTGGTAATTAAAGTTGAAGGCGATGAAGCGCTTTCTTTCGATAAATACCCTGCAGCTGAATTGAACACGTTAAGTGCGGAGCAAGTGCGTAAAAATTTACAGGAATCTGGTTTATGGACAGCATTCCGTACCCGTCCATTCAGCAAAGTTCCTGCGATTGATGGCGTACCTTCATCCATTTTCGTTAATGCGATGGACACGAATCCGTTAGCGGCAGATCCTGCGGTTATTATTGCTGCGTCCGAAAATGATTTCGTCAACGGTTTAACCGTGTTAAGTCGTTTACATGACGGCAACATTCACCTATGTAAAGCGCCTGACGATAAAATTCCGGCATCACATGCGAGTAATGTGGTGATTAATGAATTTGCCGGGCTGCATCCGGCAGGATTAAGTGGCACACATATCCATTTTATTGATCCGGTGGGAATCAATAAAACCGTTTGGTATATCAACTATCAAGATGTGATTGCTATCGGTAAATTATTTACCACTGGTGAGCTCAATGTAGAACGTGTGATTTCTCTTGCAGGACCACAAGTCAAATCGCCACGTTTAGTGCGTACGGTTATTGGGGCTAACCTTTCCCAATTAATGAAGGATGAGTTAAGTGCGGGTGAAAATCGCGTTATTTCCGGTTCGGTACTTTGCGGTCAAACAGCAAAAGGTGCTCACGACTATCTCGGTCGTTATGCATTGCAAGTTTCTGTGATCGAAGAAGGTAACGAGAAAGAATTCTTCGGCTGGATTACGCCACAACCGAATAAATATTCGATTACCCGTACCGTATTAGGTCATTTCGGTAAAAAATTATTCAACTTTACTACCGCAGAAAATGGTGGTGAGCGTGCGATGGTACCAATCGGTAGTTATGAGCGTGTCATGCCGTTGGATATTTTACCGACATTATTATTACGTGATTTAATCGTGGGCGATACCGATGGTGCACAAGCGTTAGGCTGTCTTGAATTAGACGAAGAAGACTTAGCGTTATGCTCTTTCGTTTGCCCGGGCAAATATGAATACGGTTCAATCTTGCGTCACGTTTTAGATAAGATTGAGAAGGAAGGTTAAAAATGGGTTTGAAAAATCTTTTTGAAAAAATGGAACCCGCGTTTTTACCAGGCGGTAAATACAGCAAGCTTTATCCGATCTTTGAATCGATTTATACCTTGCTTTATACACCGGGTACGGTAACGCACAAAAACACACACGTTCGCGATGCGTTAGACTCAAAACGTATGATGATTACGGTTTTCCTAGCATTGTTCCCTGCGATTTTCTACGGGATGTATAATGTGGGTAACCAAGCGATCCCGGCCTTGAATCAATTAGGCAATTTAGAACAATTAATTGCGAGTGATTGGCACTATGCCCTTGCAAGTTCATTAGGTTTAGATTTAACCAATAATGCAACTTGGGGTTCCAAAATGGCATTAGGGGCGATTTTCTTCTTACCAATTTACTTAGTGGTATTTACCGTATGTACGATGTGGGAATTATTATTCTCGGTTGTACGTGGCCACGAAGTGAATGAAGGGATGTTCGTTTCTACGATTCTGTTTGCCTTAATCGTTCCGCCAACATTGCCATTATGGCAAGCTGCACTTGGTATCAGCTTTGGTATCGTGGTAGCAAAAGAAATCTTCGGTGGTGTAGGTCGTAACTTTATGAATCCTGCGCTTGCTGGTCGTGCGTTCTTATTCTTTGCTTACCCGGCTCAAATTTCCGGTGACTTAGTATGGACTGCTGCAGATGGTTTTTCCGGTGCAACTGCACTTTCCCAATGGTCACAAGGTGGTCAAGCAGCATTGCAACATACGGTCACCGGTGAACCAATTACTTGGATGGATGCATTCATTGGTAATATTCCTGGTTCAATGGGTGAGGTTTCAACGCTCGCATTATTAATCGGTGGTGCAGTGATCGTATTCACCCGTATCGCCTCTTGGCGCATTATAGCGGGTGTGATGATCGGTATGGTCGGTACAGCAACACTATTCAACCTTATCGGTTCCGATTCTAACCCAATGTTCTCCATGCCTTGGCATTGGCACTTCGTATTAGGTGGTTTTGCGCTTGGTATGATCTTCATGGCAACTGACCCTGTTTCTGCTTCATTTACTAATACCGGTAAATGGTGGTACGGCGCGTTAATTGGTGTGATGGCAGTATTAATTCGTACAGTGAACCCAGCTTACCCAGAAGGGATGATGTTAGCGATCTTATTTGCAAACTTATTTGCACCAATTTTCGACTATATCGTGGTTCAAGCAAATATCAAACGTCGGAGAGCAAGAACAAATGGCTAAATTTAATAAAGATAGCGTTGGCGGTACAGTTACCGTTGTTGTATTGCTAAGTTTGGTGTGTTCTATCGTGGTTTCCGGTGCCGCAGTTGCATTGAAATCAAAACAAGATGAACAAAAAGCACTTGACGTTCAGCGTAATATTTTAACGGTTGCCGGCCTAATGAAAGAAGATAATGCTTCTGTCATTAAAGACACTTATAACAAGTTTATTGAACCGCGTTTAGTGGATTTGCAAAGCGGTGATTTTATTCAAGCATCAAAAGATGATGTGGAAAAATTTGATCCAAAAACAGCGGTAAAATCGACCGCACTTAGCCAAGCAATTCCTGCTGAACAAGATAAAGCGGGTATTAAAGTGCGTGCAAATCAGGCGCGTGTTTACCTTGTTAAAGATGAACAAGGTAATGTCAGCCAAGTGGTATTACCAATGTATGGTCGTGGTTTATGGTCAACAATGTACGGTTTCGTTGCGGTTGCCCCAGATGCCAATACCATCAAAGGCATTACTTACTATGATCAAGGTGAAACAGCCGGTCTTGGTGGTGAAATCGCTAATCCGCGTTGGCAAGCACTTTTCGTAGATAAAAAACTGTTTGATGATAATCAACGTGTGGCTATTCGTGTTGCTAAAAATGCGTCTTCTAACAAAGAACACGGCGTTGATGCCTTATCAGGTGCAACTTTAACCTCAAATGGTGTGCAAGGTTCTTTTGATTATTGGTTTAGCCAAAATGGTTTTGGTCCATTCTTAGCAAAATTTAAAGCGGGGGCAAGATAATGGCTGATGCAAAAAGCAATTTAAAAGCACTTTTGCTTGATCCGATCGCAAAAAATAACCCAATTGCGCTGCAAATTTTGGGTATTTGTTCTGCATTAGCGGTCACCACTCAATTACAAACGGCAATCGTTATGGCTGTCGCCGTGTGTTTGGTAACCGGTTTTTCCAGTATGTTTATCTCAATGATTCGTCATTACATCCCAAACAGTATTCGTATCATTGTGCAATTGGCAATTATCGCGTCTTTGGTAATCTTGGTTGACCAAGTGTTAAAAGCCTTTGCTTATGGTTTATCCAAGCAGTTATCCGTATTTGTAGGCTTGATTATTACCAACTGTATCGTAATGGGCCGCGCAGAAGCTTTCGCGATGAAATCCCGTCCGTTAGAAAGTTTTGTGGATGGTATCGGTAATGGTTTAGGCTACGGTGCGATTTTATTGATCGTGGCAACCTTACGTGAATTAATCGGTTCCGGTCGTTTATTTGGCTTCCCGGTATTCCAAACTATTCAAGACGGCGGTTGGTATCAACCGAACGGTTTGTTCCTTCTTGCACCAAGTGCGTTCTTTATTATCGGCTTCGTGATTTGGGGCTTAAGAACGTGGAAACCTGAGCAACAGGAGAAATAATCAATGGAACATTATATTAGCCTATTTGTGAAGGCGATCTTCATTGAAAATATGGCGCTTTCTTTCTTCTTAGGAATGTGTACTTTCCTTGCCGTATCGAAAAAAGTGTCAACAGCGTTCGGCTTAGGGGTTGCGGTCACCGTTGTGCTTGGCATTTCTGTACCGGCGAACCAATTTGTGTTTGAACACGTGTTAAAAGATGGTGCTTTAGTTGAAGGCGTAGATTTATCCTTCTTAAGCTTTATTACGTTTATCGGGATTATCGCGGGTATCGTTCAAATTCTTGAAATGACGCTCGATAAATTCTTCCCGGCACTTTATAACGCATTGGGGATTTTCCTTCCGCTTATTGCTGTAAACTGTGCGATCTTCGGTGGCGTATCCTTTGCGATTCAACGTGAATATACCTTCGCAGAATCCGCCGTGTACGGTATTGGTGCAGGCTTAGGTTGGATGCTGGCGATTGTTGCATTGGCCGGCTTAACTGAGAAAATGAAATATGCTGACGTGCCGGCAGGTTTACGCGGTTTAGGGATTACCTTTATCTCCGCGGGCTTGATGGCGCTTGGCTTTATGTCATTCTCCGGTATTCAGTTATAAGGAGTACATAAATGAACGAAACAACAATTCTTGTACTCGGTGTTGCAGCCTTTACAGCGATTGTTTTGGTGCTTGTTGCAATTATCCTGTTTGCTAAATCCAAACTAGTTGATTCCGGCGACATTACCATTCAAATTAACGATGACCCGAGTAAAGCCATTACCTTACCGGCAGGTGGAAAATTACTCGGTGCACTTGCCAGCAAAGGGATTTTTGTGTCGTCTGCTTGTGGTGGCGGTGGTTCCTGCGGTCAATGTGTGGTGAAAGTAAAAAGCGGCGGCGGTGAAATTTTACCGACAGAGCTATCTCACATTACTAAACGTGAAGCGAAAGAAGGCTATCGTCTTTCTTGCCAAGTTAACGTTAAAGGCAATATGGATATTGAATTGCCGGAAGAAATCTTTGGTGTGAAAAAATGGGAATGTACCGTTATTTCTAATGATAACAAAGCAACCTTCATCAAAGAGCTTAAGTTGGCGATTCCTGAAGGCGAAGAGGTACCATTCCGTGCCGGTGGTTATATCCAAATTGAAGCCGATCCACATACGGTTTACTATAAAGATTTTGATATTCCGAAAGAATACCATGAAGACTGGGATAAATATGACTTGTGGCGTTATGTGTCCAAGGTCGATGAGCATATTATCCGTGCTTACTCCATGGCATCTTATCCGGAAGAAAAAGGCATCATCATGTTGAACGTGCGTATTGCAACGCCTCCACCACGTCAACCGGATGCGCCTCCGGGACAAATGTCTTCTTATATTTGGTCATTAAAACCGGGTGATAAAGTGATCATTTCAGGTCCATTCGGTGAATTCTTCGCGAAAGAAACTGATAATGAAATGGTCTTCATCGGTGGTGGTGCAGGTATGGCGCCAATGCGTTCTCATATCTTCGACCAATTAAAACGTTTGCACTCTAAACGTAAAATGTCTTTCTGGTATGGTGCACGTTCTAAACGTGAAATTTTCTATCAAGAAGACTTTGACCAATTACAAGCTGAAAACGATAACTTCGTATGGCATGTGGCACTTTCTGACGCATTGCCGGAAGACAACTGGACAGGCTACACAGGCTTTATTCATAACGTGCTTTATGAAAACTATTTGAAAAATCATGAAGCACCTGAAGATTGTGAATACTACATGTGTGGACCTCCGGTCATGAACGCTGCGGTAATCAAAATGTTGAAAGACCTCGGTGTTGAAGACGAAAACATCCTATTAGATGACTTCGGTGGTTAATCCCGTTTTGGTTTAAAAACACCATAAAAACGACCGCACTTTCTTCTTAAGTGCGGTCAATTTTTACAGCGTTTTCCATCTTGATTCATCACACGCAAATCAATTTCAACAGTTGGTTTGCGTGTGATCCATTTTATGTTAGGAAAGTATTGTGCAAATCTCTCATTTATTCGTTCGCGGGCTTGCTTTTGTCGCCATCGCATTGACGTTAAGCGCTTGCGATCAGAAAGCAGCCTCACAACAAGCAGAAACGCAGCAAGCAGTGGCAGCAAAAAATGAAATAGTTGCCCTGAGTGGTAAAACGATGGGAACCACTTATCACATTAAATATTGGGGTAATAATGAAGTTTCTATCACATCACAACAAGCGCATGAACAGATTGAGTCGATTCTGAAAGCGGTGAACGCCAAAATGTCCACTTACATCCAGGATTCTGAAATCAGTCGTTTTAATCAAAATACACAGACAAATACACCGATCGAAATCTCGGCAGATTTTGCGCTTGTGGTTAAAGAAGCAATGCGCTTAAATCAAGTGACCCAAGGGGCGTTGGATGTGACTGTTGGGCCAGTGGTTAATCTTTGGGGCTTTGGACCGGAAAAGCGCGTGGAAAAACAGCCAACGCAAGAGCAAATTACTGAGCGACAAGCTTGGGTCGGGATTGATAAGCTATCACTCACTGAAGAGAGTGGTAAGTTTTTTCTCGCAAAAAGCGTACCACAGCTTTATGTGGATCTTTCTTCTATCGCGAAAGGTTTCGGTGTTGATCAAGTAGCGGATTATTTAGAAAGTATTCATGTGCAAAACTACATGGTGGAAATCGGCGGTGAAATTCGTGCTAAAGGAAAAAATGCCGAAAATAAACTGTGGCAGATTGCGATTGAACGTCCGACGTTTGATGGCAAACAAGCCGCTCAACAGATCATCGGATTAAATAATATGGCGATGGCAACGTCAGGTGACTATCGTAATTATTTTGAACAAGATGGTGTGCGTTTTTCCCACGAAATTGATCCGAAAACAGGCTACCCGATTCAACACGCGTTAGCCTCAATTACCGTATTAGCGCCAAGCTCTATGACGGCTGACGGCCTTTCCACCGGTTTATTTGTATTAGGCGAGGAAAAAGCCTTAGCGGTGGCTGAACGGGAAAATTTGCCGATTTTTATGATCATTAAGGACGGCAAAGGTTATCGTACGGAAATGTCTTCTGCATTTAAGCAATTCTTGGCTCAGTAAAAAACAGAGTTAGAAAGGACCGCACTTTGAGTGATAAAGTGCGGTAGATATTTAGAGTATTTATGGAGAGATTATGAAATTATTCTTAGTGACTTTTGGGATTTTCATCCTGATTATTTTGGCCATGGCATTGGGCTATATTGTGAAACGCCAAGCGCTGAAAGGCAGTTGTGGCGGTTTATCGTCTTTAGGGATTGCGAAAGCCTGTGACTGCGATAAACCTTGCGATACGCTCCAAGAAAAATTGGATGCAGGCGATGAAAACGCAAAGGCAGAATATGAACAAAAATTTGCGCAAAAAGAGAAAGCTCAATTTTACGAAGTGAAGTAGTTCCATTTAACGTTGTGATGAGAGAACAGTATGCCCTATGTCAATATTAAAGTGACTGGTGGTGCAGAGGCGCCGACAGCTAAACAAAAAGAGGAGTTAATTGAAGGTGTCACCCATTTATTACAGAAAGTGTTAAACAAAAATCCCGAAACGACAGTGGTGATTATTGACGAAGTCGATATGGATAACTGGGGGATTAGAGGGAAAACGGTAACTTCTCGACGTTCAATGAAGTGATCATACCGTAACCTGTATGAAAGTGCCCGAAATTGTCGGGCATTTTTACTCTTACTTGATTTGCGGTAGAATGCCAAATTATTTATTTAGTGGAACGTTTATTACTAAACTATGAAATCACAAACCTACGAAAAACATTTCCCGAAACTCTCTGCTGAACAACTTGCCGAAAATGGCACGAAAAAAGTCATTTGTGGCATGTCAGGCGGGGTAGATTCCTCTGTGTCTGCTTTTATTCTGCAACAACAAGGCTACCAAGTGGAAGGCTTGTTTATGAAGAATTGGGAAGAGGATGACGACACCGATTATTGTACAGCTGCTGCGGACTTAGCTGACGCTCAAGCTGTGTGCGACAAGCTTGGCATTAAGCTGCATAAAATCAATTTTGCGGCAGAGTATTGGGATAATGTATTTGAACATTTCCTTAACGAATACAAGGCTGGTCGTACTCCGAATCCGGATATTCTGTGTAACAAAGAAATTAAATTTAAAGCCTTTTTAGAATATGCCGCAGAAGATTTAGGCGCGAACTATATCGCTACCGGACATTATGTACGCCGCCGAGGAGCAGATGATAACGCACAATTATTACGCGGTTTGGATGCCAACAAAGACCAAAGTTATTTCCTTTACACCTTAAGTAAAAAACAAGTGGGACAAAGTCTGTTTCCTGTTGGCGACATTGAAAAACCGATTGTACGTGCGATTGCCGAAGATTTAGGTTTGATCACGGCGAAGAAAAAAGATTCTACCGGCATTTGTTTTATTGGTGAGCGTAAATTTAAGGATTTCTTAGCCCGTTACTTGCCGGCGCAACCGGGCAACATTCGCACGGTAGAGGGTGACATTATTGGTCGCCACGATGGTTTGATGTATCACACATTGGGCCAACGCAAAGGCTTGGGCATTGGTGGCGTGAAGGGGGCTAGTGAAGAAGCTTGGTATGTGGTGGAAAAAGATCTTGTCAATAACGAGTTAATTGTGGCACAGGGGCATGATCACTCAGCGTTACTTTCTACCGGTTTAATCGCACAACAATTGCATTGGGTCGATCGTCAACCGATTCGTGAACCGTTGCGTTGTACCGTGAAAACCCGTTATCGCCAAACGGATGTGCCTTGTACGATTGAGCCGATTGACGACGAAAGTATCAAAGTCATTTTTGATGAGCCGCAAATTGCGGTCACGCCGGGGCAATCAGCCGTCTTCTATTTGGATGAAGTTTGCCTTGGTGGTGGTATCATTGAGCAACAGCTAAAATAGAACAGAAAAGTGCGGTCTAAAATTCATATGTTTTTTAGACCGTACTTTTTTAGTTATTTATCTAACGGATCTTCTATGCGACACATTTTATTAGGATGCCTTTTAACCCTGTTTTCCACCGTACTTTTTGCCACCCCAAAAACTGATTTAGCCTTATTAAATCTAAAAGGGGCAGTTAAAAAATGGGAAAGAAAATTGATTGATCGTGATAGCTCTAAAGTTGATGAACATGAGATTACCTACTTTAATCCTCAGGGATTTAAAACTAGACAAGAGATTTTAGGGCGTTTTACACAGGTATTACACTTTGTTTATGATGAACAAGGGCGATTGGTTAAATCTTTTGAGACGGGTGATAATGTTTTTAATGAATATCACTATCGCACTAATCCTGATGGGACGTTGACAGTTATTCAGAAATTAAAAATGGAAGGCTCCCCAACACGGATCGTATCTGAAAATACCTATGACAAAAATGGGTTGTTACTCGTTGAAAAAACAGAAGATGAGTCTTGTGAAGAAGGTTGCGAAAAACTTGAAAATGGGATGAACAAATATAGCCATCATTATGATGAGCATGGAAATATTCTGGAAACTCGAAATGAGATTTTTGGTGGCGAACCTTTTAAATATGTCAACAAATATGTTGATGGTAAATTAGTTGAACAAACGCAATTTGCATATGGTGGGCGAGAAGTAACGACTTTTGATACCAATGGAAATAAAATCCAATTTGAAGATTTTCCTCCTTATGGATTTGGTGATGGTAGCGTATCTTCCGTAAAAATCTGGAAAAACACGTTGGATAACTATGGTAATGTAGTGAGAATTGAAGAGTTTGATAATCGTAATAATCCTAGCAGTACTATTGTTGAAAATTCATACGAATATTATTAGCTTAAAGTGCGGTCTAAAATTCATATGTTTTTTAGACCGCACAATAATAAAGCCACCTATTTGGTGGCTTTATTTTTTCATGAAAAGATTAATTTTTGACAAAATCGCTAAAAGTAAGCTCGTATTCATCACCATCCCGACTGTAGGAAATAAAGCGCGGGAATTTTTCCCCTTCGTGTTTTTTTACCACAATATCTTTGCCACCAGTTTTAAATTGATAGGTGATTTCAGTCACCTCTTGTTTGTTGTATTTCACTTGTTTTTTCGTTGTGTTTAGCACTACGTTTTCCATCGGATAAAGCTTTTTACCATTCGTGATTTGGAAGCTATTTGGCAACTTGCCGTAATAACTTAGCTGGAAGGCTACCGTAAATAAATCATAGGTTGGTAAGGTTAACTCTTCAGTTTTGAGTCCATTTTTTATTTTGCCGTACTCAATTTTTCGATTGGCAATTTTTGCTTCCGCATAAGGTTTGTCATTACGCGTGTCTTTGTAGCTGAACATGTTAAAAACATTGCTACTTTGCGCACCTTTCGAGATAAATTGAATTTTGTACAAGGGGATATTGATGTTGGCATTGATCGTATATTCAAAGCCATCGGAGTGAAAATGCACATAAGCAGGCATGAGATAATTGGAGCTGTATTTGATGTTCAAATCCGTTGCTTCGGCAGCTTGTACACCGGGAATATAAAGTAATGTAGCAAGTAAAAATAATTTGAGTAATTTCATGTGATTCCTTTTATCTCATTAAATTGTTGTGCAACTTAGAACGAGCCTTCAAGCATAAGTTCCCACTTGAAAGTGCGGTGCTTTTTGGACGCGTTTTGATAAAGCGGTGAGCGGCTTTTCCAAAAGGCGGATAAATTCTCCCTAAAATCGAATAAAAAAGAAAGTAATGTTCAAATATTTGATCAAGATAACAGTTTTTAGGTAGAAATTTTCATAGAATAAGGACAGTTTTTATTTTTAACACTTTTAACACAAAGAGGTAATCTATGACTGACTTAAGTAAAGTTATTAAAGAACTTGAAGCGCTTGGTATTCATGATGTCAAAGAGGTTGTTTATAACCCAAGTTATGAACAATTATTTGAAGAAGAAACTAAACCAGGCTTGGAAGGTTTTGAAAAAGGTACGTTGACCACAACCGGCGCCGTAGCTGTTGATACCGGCATCTTTACCGGTCGTTCACCTAAAGATAAATATATTGTGTTGGATGACACCACAAAAGACACTGTTTGGTGGACTTCCGATGCAGCGAAAAACGATAATAAACCAATGACCCAAGAAACTTGGGCAAGCTTGAAAGGCATTGTGACTAAACAACTTTCCGGTAAACGTCTATTTGTGGTTGATGGTTTCTGTGGTGCTAGCGAACAAGACCGCATTGCGGTACGTATCGTGACTGAAGTGGCATGGCAAGCACATTTCGTGAAAAACATGTTTATTCGTCCGACAGAAGCTGAATTGAAAAATTTCAAACCAGGTTTCGTAGTAATGAATGGTTCTAAATGCACCAACCCGAACTGGAAAGAACAAGGTTTGAACTCTGAGAACTTCGTTGCATTTAACTTGACTGAACGTGTTCAATTAATCGGCGGTACTTGGTACGGCGGTGAAATGAAGAAAGGTATGTTCTCCATGATGAACTACTTCCTACCGCTTAAAGGTGTTGGTGCAATGCACTGTTCCGCTAACGTAGGTAAAGATGGCGATGTGGCTGTATTCTTCGGCTTATCCGGTACCGGTAAAACCACCCTTTCTACCGATCCAAAACGTGAATTAATCGGTGACGATGAACACGGTTGGGATGATGTGGGTATCTTCAACTTTGAAGGTGGCTGCTATGCGAAAACTATTCACCTTTCTGAAGAAAACGAACCGGATATTTATCGCGCAATCCGTCGTGATGCGTTATTAGAAAACGTGGTTGTGCGTGCAGATGGTTCTGTTGACTTTGATGACGGTTCCAAAACAGAAAATACTCGCGTGTCCTACCCGATTTATCACATCGATAACATCGTTAAACCGGTTTCCCGTGCAGGCCACGCAACGAAAGTAATTTTCTTAACTGCAGATGCATTCGGCGTGTTGCCACCGGTTTCTAAATTAACTCCGGAACAAACCAAATACTACTTCTTATCTGGCTTTACTGCAAAATTAGCGGGTACAGAACGTGGTATTACCGAACCAACCCCAACTTTCTCAGCTTGTTTTGGTGCAGCGTTCTTAACTTTACACCCAACTCAGTATGCGGAAGTGTTAGTGAAACGTATGCAAGCGGTAGGTGCGGAAGCTTACTTAGTGAACACCGGTTGGAACGGTACAGGTAAACGTATCTCTATTAAAGATACTCGCGGTATTATCGACGCGATCTTAGATGGTTCTATCGAAAAAGCTGAAATGGGCGAATTACCAATCTTCAATTTGGCAATTCCTAACGCTTTACCAGGTGTTGACCCAGCTATCTTAGATCCGCGTGACACTTACGCAGACAAAGCACAATGGGAAGCAAAAGCGAAAGATCTTGCTGGTCGTTTCGTGAAGAACTTCGAAAAATATGCAACAAATGCTGAAGGTAAAGCATTGATTGCTGCAGGTCCTAAAGCGTAATCTGACGAAAGAATAAAAATCCCCGCTATTATCCGCGGGGATTTTTTTATGGAAGAGTAAATCAATTAACGAGCTGATAAGGATAATCCCAATGTCTGCAAGAAACGATGTTCTAATGCCAGATCGTTTTTTACTAATGGGTTATGTTGTAGATAATCCGTTTCAAATGTTAAGTGCCAATCTACCAAAGTGCGGTCAGTTTTTAATGTAATTTTTTGAGGTTTTTCTGTCGCTTGACGGGCTCGATTGAGAATAATTGCTAAGCGTAAAATGCGAATTAATGCCAACACATCTTGCTCGTGATAACGAGAAAATTTAAACATCTCCGGCAATTTGAAATTCCCTAAGTGATAACGTGCCAAAGTTGACAGTAAACGATGTTGCTCGTTGTCATAACCCGGTAACTCAGTGTTGTATAAAATATACGCAGAGTGTTTTTGTAGATTTTTGTGATTGATGACAATCCCCACTTCATGTAAACGCGCAGCCCACAAGAGAACGTCTTTCATTTCAGCAACCATTTCTTGGTTTTGCCAATGTTGGTATTGCTCAAATAGTAACGAGGCGCTTTGATATACCCGTTCACTCTGTGCTTGGTCAATATTAAACTGTTCCATCAGACCAAGTGCGGTGCGTTCACGAATATTATTGACTTGGAAGTTTTGCTCCAAGCTATACATTACCCCTTCCCGCAGAGCACCATCGGAATAACGCATTTTCTCAATTTGAAAGTTTTCAAAAACCGCACTTAAAATGGCTAAGCCCGGCACAAAAACGTCAGCACGATCATGATTTAGTCCGTTAAATTGGATTTGATCAAAGTGGCTAAATTGCAAAGTTTGTTGAATGAGTCGGTTCAAGCGTTCAGCAGTAATAGTGCCATTCGGATCAATGTTTTCACAAATAACTTGATGGACGGTTTTAATTGTACCGGACGAGCCGAGCACGGATTGCCAACCCAAATTTCGGTATTCCCAAGCGAGATCTTCAATTTTGTTTAAAGCGCTTTGTTTTGCCAGACGAAAATTTTCTTCATTGATTTGACCGTGAGGAAAAAATTGCTTGGCAAAACTCACACAACCCATATGGCGGCTTTCGTAAATTAATGGCGTAAAGTTATCGCCGATGATCATCTCTGTTGACCCGCCCCCGATATCGATAACAAATTTTCGACCAATTTCAGGCTGTGTATGGCAAACGCCGGCGTAGATGGTTTTCGCTTCCGTTTTACCGCTGATGATGTGAATAGGATAAGGGAAGACTTTTGCCGCTTGACGTAGGAATTCTTCATTGTTCACAGCACGGCGTAAGGTATATGTGCCGACGACATTGACGTTGTCGGCAGGAAACCCCTGTAAGCGTTCTGCAAATAATGCTAAACAGTTAACACCACGTTCAATCGCGGCTGGACTTAGCACTTGATTCTCATCTAACCCCTCGGCAAGCTGTACTTTTTGCTTAAGACGGGAAAGTACTTGTAGTGTGCCGTTTACAATGCGGGCAATAATCATGTGAAAGCTATTAGAGCCGAGATCAATGGCAGCAATTTCACGCACTTCGCCGCGTCGCGCATGCAGTTCATTGGCTTTACTGAGTAAGTTTTCGTTATTCATAGATTAAAATTCAAACTGGTAGAGTAAATCAAAGGCTTGATTAACGCCTGACACCGATTGTACATAAAGTTGTGGTAACAAGCGATAACGCAAGGTCACTTCAGCTAAGCCATCGAACAAACCCACACCGTATTTGACTTGTAAACGTGGTGTGATATTGCCGCTCACTACCACTTTAGAACTGTCACCGACGCCTTGTGTGCCGAGATTCAGATCTTTAATTCCGAAGGCTTTTCCAATGCCGCCTACAACATTCCCGGTTTTAGCTAACCCCATGCCTAATAGGGCCGCACCCACAGAGCCACTTGAAGATGCATCGCCACTGTTTTCTAAAGAACGTCCGGTGAGAATGTAGGCTAAAGCCTGATCCTGTGGCATGCCGGGCTCGGAGAAAACAGTCATGCTTGGTGAGCCGGCTAACCCAGTGACTTTCACGCCGGCAGTGACGCTATTGTCCTCCATCGCTTCTGGGTTGCGAATGGCTTCAATATTTAAGAATGGTTGGGAAGGTTGGCCCACAAAACTGATTAAGCCTTTGCGAATAATCAAATCTTGCCCAAAGGAGGCGTAACGCCCATTTTTAAGATTAACTTCGCCGTATAAACCCAGGTTCCCCTTTTCTTGTCTTACGCTAAGTAAACCATGTAAATAGGTTTTGAGCCCATAAGCCTTTAAGCTGACATCATCCCCAATATGAATTTTCAGATCAGATTTTACCGCTATGCCGCTTCGTGTTTCTGCCGGAATATTTTTTGGCAATGTTCTTTTTGTCTTACCGTCTAAAATGACTTCGTCAGTACTGACTTCAATGGCGCTCTCCGGCAAGCTTTCAATGGCGATTCGCGCTTTGGGGATCTCAATATTTCCCGATAATTCTAAGAGTTTTGGCGAGGCAGTGATTTCAACATTCGGACTGATGGTCAATTTTGCCATTGATGGGATATCCACTTTAAATTTCTCTGCTTGCGCGTTCAAGCGGGTGCGCCACTCATTGATATTCTTCCAATGGGCTTCACCGCTGAGATTTAAGCGACTGTCATCTGTTTGTACAAACCCTTTTAGCGTGGAGTTGGTACCGGCAAAATGTAACGCCAATTCGCTATTTTTAATATCGAAAGGTAATGCCCGAATTTTTGCGTTTAGTTGTTTAAGTAGAATATCGCCGTTCAGTGTTGGTGCGCTTAGGTTTCCACCTAATGTGAGATTGGCTTTGAGTTCTCCACTGACTTTTTCATCATTGGCTAAAAGTTGGTTAACAATCGCGGGATTGAGGTGCGGAATTGTAAAAGTTCCACTGAGTTTACGGGTGTTAGCAATGTCCTGTAATTTTAAATCAGCATTGATTTTGCCTTGTTCCTGAACATGAATCTCTGTTTTTAAGGCAAGATCGTTATTTGCTAAGTTGGCATTTAGCACGACTTTTGGCATGTCTAATTTAAAAGTCCGGTAATCTAATTTTTTTGCCAAAGATAAGGCATTGCCGTTGATTTGTATCTCAGCTGATAGTGGTGCCTGTGTTGACCAGGCTACTTTTCCTTTGCTATTCAGCTTGCCTTTCAAAAGATCCTCTTCAAGTATTTTATTGATAAATGCTAAATCAAAGCGTTTGATTTCAAAAGGTATTTCACCATTAGTGCCGACATTAAAGGTTTGCGGAAAACAAAGATCTATGTTGCTGTGCATCCAGCAATGGGCGGCAATGGTGCTTTGGGTGCTTTTATTGTCGTATGTGACAGACACGCTTTTGTTTGTTTGGATGTGGCCAAACTCCGTTTTTAGCATAAGTTGGCTAATCGTGCCTTGCCATTGTTGTAAAGTGCGGTCGAAATTTCCGATGATATTCATGTTGGCAGCAATGGGGTACCCCTCTGAAATCAACTGCAAACTGTGTTTTTGTTCATCTCCAGAAGCAGAGAGCTGGAGGCTATTCACCTTGATGTCATTGTAATGAAATCCATTGAGCTGGGCATTAAGCTGACCTTGGATTTGTTGTTCCGTATTCAGCTGCCCCTTAATGCCGGCTTGGGTAAGTCCTATGTCGCGGAAATGAAACTGTTTTGCGGTTAAATCCATAACAAGATTTGGGTGCATAATGTTGCCGGTTACTGCGCCCTTGCCATTAACTGAGGCGGATAAACCGATCAATAAACCGCTTAAATTCGGCGCATTAATATCAAGAGTAAAATCGGAGACGGAACCAAGGTTGCCTTGAGCGTTGATCTTGTTGTCGCCGTAAGTGAAGGTGAGCTGCGGTACATTAAGTAATGGTTGTTCTGCCATATGTAAATTGCCGGTTAGGCTCAATGGGCGTTGCGACAGTGAGCCTTGCAGATCTATATCTGAAACCGAAATTTGTTGCTTGTCTTGAGTGATTTTTCCTTGTGAATTTAAGCTGCCGGAAATGATTGCCGGAAAATCAGATAAGTAGGCACCAAGCGCCATCTTTGCCAATGCTAAATGCCAGTTCCATTCCACACCATCACGCCAATTGAGGTTGCCTGTTAAATCTGCTGTTCCATTTGATGTATTGAGTTTAAGTTGATGGATTTCTATGCCGGATAAATGTGAGACGGCTTGTAATGCTAAATTACTGTTTGGTATTCCCATACCACTGACCGCACTTTTAAGTTGTATTTGTGCGGTAGCTAAGTTGCCGTCTAGGGTGAAATTGAAATCCTGGATTTTTAACGGATCTTTGTTATTAAAAGGGTATTGTGCTTGAGGCACAGTCAAGTTCACTTGAAGTGGAAGGTTGGGTTCAGCAGCTTGAATTTGAGCATTTAGTTGTGATTCCAACGCGCCTTGGGTTTGCCAAGAAAGTGCGGTCTGTTTTTTTAATGCGCCTGAAAGATGGATTTCCGCTTGGCTTGCAGGCAAAACGAGGTCGTTATTTTGGCGTATGTCATTAATTTTAGCGAAGGCATCAAATTGCAATGGGAAATCTTGTTGAAAAGCCACTTGCCCATTCGCTTGTAACTGACCAAGTGAGCTTTGCACATCAAATTTAGCTAGTTCGATAATATCATCAGTTGCGTGTGCTTGAAGCTCAGCGGAAGAAACGAGGATATCTTGCTCGACAGTATTTTTCCCACTGAGACTTTGATATCGCCAGTTTTTGCCTTGCACGCCTTGAATGTGTATTGCAAAAGGCAGTTCAATTTGCTGCAATTCACTAAACAGCGGTTTACGGAGAGACTGTTCCAACTCTTCCCATTGAATTGGTGTGGAAGTTTCAGTCTTTTTAGGTGTATCGGTGTTTTTTGTGGTTGAGGTTAAATCGTGAATAAAACTGAAATTCTCAATTTGTGTCGGCGCTAATGTTAATCCATTGGCGTTATTTAAACTTGCTGCTGTATGGAATGTACCTAAAGTGATTTTATTTTTATCAAGAGATAATGAGAAATCGTTAACAGCTAACCGATTGATTTTAACTGAGATAGGTAAGAACACATGTTTCATCTTCCCGTTGCTGTTCTTTTTAGGTTCAGAGGCTGGCAGCAAGGAGGTGTCAATCAGAATGGATGGTTGTGTCAGGGTGATATCATCAATGCACACGTCTAAATGCCATAAACAGCTTAATTGTAGCTGCAGATGCGCTTCCTCAATATGGGCATCCACACCTTCTGTTTGAAAGCGCAGATGTTTTAATGTTAACCCTTCCTTTAAGTTGCCTTGTGCTTGTTCAATGGAAAGAGTATCGAGCCCTGCATCTGCCCACTGGAGGAGTTTGTGCTGACCACTTTCTGTTGAAAGGAGGGCGAAGAGGGCCAAAATAGGTAAAAAAATGACCGCACTTACAAGGCATAAAATCCACCGCCAAAGGCGTTTTGGCGATTTTGCTTTTGTTGTTTGAGCCGTTTTTTCTGTCTGTTCTGTCATGAAGTAATCCGTTTTATGTTGCTATATTTCACTACCCAGCCCGATATAAAACTGAATGTTTTTACTCTTGTCTTTGTCTTTTATCGGGGTGGCAACATCAAATTTAATGGCGCCTACCGGTGATGCCCAGCGCAAGCCGAAACCGGCACCATAGCGTAATTCATCAGGTTTAAAGCTATTTGCCGCTAGACCTGTATCAGCAAAGGTGGCCAGCCACCAGTCGGGATAAGCCTGATATTGGTATTCAATCGTTCCTGTCGCTAAACGAGAACCACCGACTAATTTGCCATTTCGATCTTTTGGCGAGATTTTTTTATAACCATAACCACGTACGCTGCGATCGCCGCCGGCAAAGAAACGTAATGAGGGTGGAATTCGGTGAATATCTGCAGTGTTGAGTACGCCAATTTCTAGACGAGTAAGAAAACGGTGATTTTGCGCATAGGTTCTGACCCAAGCGGTGGACGCTTGAATTTTCCAGAAATTGACATCAGAAATCCCCAATTTACGTCCAAAATCGAAGGTAATACGTTGTGAATCACCCCAATCAGGAAAGGCACCACCGCGTAAACGGGTACGGGTTAACGAGGTTGTCGGATATAGTAATAGCGTTTTGTCGGCGATATCTGCTTGGGTAAAGGCGTCGTAGCGCAAGCGTAAACCTAAGGAATACTGCCATCCGGTAGGATGGTTCCAATAGCGTAGTGCGGCAAGAGTCGATGAGGTTGTTTTGGTATCGTTCTTATTTTCACGTTCAAAACCGCCGGAATATTCATAGTAATAATTCAGCGGATTTTTCAGTAGGGGCATTTTATAGGTCAGTTCGAGCGTTTGCTTCGGTGAGGAAAAATAGAGATTACTTCTGACACTATGCCCGCGATCATTGATCCAAGGTTTCGTCCAACTCCATTGAAAACGAGGCCCAACATCAGTGGAATAACCTAGTCCGACGTTCATAATATTTTTTTTGCGTGGATAGAGCAGCACATCCACATCCACTAATTTCTTTTTATCGTCTAAGTGCGGTTGCAATAGTACTGAGCTGAACCAGTTTGAGGAGGAATAATTGTTGGTTAAGGTAGAAAAATCACTCATTAAATAGGGTTCATTTGAGTGAATGTTGAGCATGTTGCGTAAATATTCTTCTCGAATTTGCGCGTGTAAGAAATGAATTTTCCCATAGTGGTAGCGTTTTTTGCTATCGAAGGTGAGATTCCACCAAGCTTCGTGTGTGGATTTCATCACTTCTAAACGGGATTGTTCAAATTCTGCATCAAAATAACCACGAAATAGCGCGAGTTGTTGCAGTTGGTTTTTATAATCTTCGTAAGTTTCGTGATTGAGTATGGTGCCGGTTTTAGGAACCTGTTTTTCCAGTTGAATGAATTCCGGATCTTGTTTGGCCTCCCCTTTAATCACGATGTCTGTGGTAGAGATTTTTACCGGTTCGCCTACGGTAATGTGAGCGATTAATAGCGGCTTGTTCTTGGCTCGCGGTTTTAATTCAAATTGAATCTGGTGATCATAATAGCCTAAAGCACGCAGACCTTTATCAACGGCTTTGCTGACAATATCTTGATAACGTTCGGAGCCGTCAGCCTCTTCTTTATCGATGGCATTGAGGTGAATCTGGATATTGTTTTTCAAAGCGTCGTTTTTTACCCCATCAATTTGTAAATCAACGAGATGTTCGGCGTAGGCAGAGGAATGCCAAAATAAGCACGAAAATACAAGTGCATAGAAACGTTGACTTGCTTTTTTATTGAACAATTGCTTCATATAACTCCCACATTAAACCTTGGTAGTTTACTCGTTAGGTTTTTTCCCTGCAATGCTTCGCCTATACAAAGTGCGGTGGATTTTTTCGATATTTTTAAGAAAAGGGAACGAGTAAATTGATAATAAAAAAATAGCCGACAGCATTGTCGGCTATTTCTTATGAAATTATACGGTTTAGCCGTTTTTATGCTCAAAATAAAGCACTGTGGCGGCAACGCGTGAGTGAACGTTAAGTTTACGTAGCAAATTACGAATGTGTACTTTGACGGTTTCTTCCGAAATAAATAATTGGCCGGCAATTTGTTTATTGGAAAGACCGGTTGCCACTAAACGCAATACGTCAATTTCACGATCGGTAAGAGAGTCAATAGGGCTTTGCGAAGATTGACGCTCTAATAAGAGATTTTTAATGGAATCACTGAGGATAACTTCACCTTGAGCGATGCGTTTTAGTTGAGAAAGCAATGTGTCTGGTTCGGTATCTTTTAATAAATACCCGTCCGCACCGGCATCAATTAAGGTAAAAATGTCGTTTTTAGCATCAGACACGGTCAAAATGACAATGCGAGCATCAACGTCTTCTGCTCTCAATGCTTTAAGCGTATCTAAACCGGAGAGTCCTTTCATATTCAGATCTAAAATAATGAGATCCGGTGAGGTTTGTAGCGCTAAATTAATCCCTTCAGAACCATTGCCTGCACCGCCAACAACCTCGAAACCTTCTTCTAATTCAACAAGTTGTTGTATGCCACGGCGCATTAACGGATGGTCGTCAATAATTAAAACTTTTAATTTGTCATTCATGTTACACCTCAAGACAAAGCCAAACGGCTATGGAAAGGAACAATCGTTATTCCTTCTTCTGTCATTAATAATTGGTAGAATTGTGGATAATTAAAATCGCGTTGTACGATTTTATACGGATTCTCATTTTCATCCAAGCCTGAGAGTTGATAAATTCTATTTATCTCATGAATTTTTTTCTCTTTTGTACCATCACAGTTGCGGTAAACCTCAAGGCGATTAAGTTCATCTAAAATATAAACGTTAAAACTGCCGTTCGGATTATCTTCAAAGAAGAATTGCAGGAAACCTTCCGTTGCAAATCGATCGATTTCTCGTGGATACTTTTGGTGCTTTGTTGGCACCGGATCCGTCGCTGCAGCTTTTTTATTAAGTGCGGTGTCAAATTGATGTGTTTTTGTGACTCGTCCGTGATGAATTTCTTGCAAACTAATACCGCGTTCTTCAAAGAAAAATTGCCAGTTTTTTCCCGCTACTCGCAATAAATTGTTTTTCGGCGGTTCGGTGACCCCGAGTTGGATGCTGATACATTTATTAATGAGTGTCGTGACGATGCGGCGTAAGGCATGTCGATAGTAGCGGCTATAACAAAAAACTTGTACGAATTTCGGTGATGGCGCACCACGATAAATTTTGTTGGAAAGCACTTTTAACGCCAATAAAATCGCATTCGCTCCTTCAAAATGTAGCGTTCTGACCTCATTCCATACATTACGGTAGGTTAAGTCAATGCTGCCGACCAAGCTTTCTTCATTCGGACCAAAGCTAAACAAATCACTGGCTTGGATGGTGGGCTTGATATCCTTCAACTGTTGCGTCGGATCTTGAGTTAAATTGATAATGACGGCAAGACTACGGATTTCGCAAGGATGGCTGAGATCGGCGTTGCTTGCAAAAGTCGTTTCAATTGGGAATGTTAAACGAAGATCGGTGACAAATTGGCGCAACGTTTTTAATTCGACGTTATCGCTGGAAATGAACAGTTGCGTATTGGCGGTTAATAAACGATTGAAATAGGCCCAAGCCACAAGCTTATTCAAGCTTTCGTTGTATTCGATATAACGAGGATGACAACAACCTTCTACATCTGGTGTTTGATTGATGACATACCAACCGTCTTTAAAATGTCGATTATGTTTGACTTCAATAAACGTCAATGCCGGCTCTGATAAATCCACAGCCAGTTGTGGGTTGAGCAAGGTCACTTTACCCGGCAATTCTTCAAAAGCAGCGTATAGTTTACGTGTCAGCACACTCATGTCTTGTGGCATGATGCTGGCATTCACTTGGTGTTTACGTGCAAAATGGACTAAGTTGCGATAGCTCAACATGAGGAATTTAATCAAACTATTATGTATTTTCATGGTTTGTTTGATTTTCCAATGTCGGCGATTATTGAGGCACTCTAATTGACCGCATTTCCATCCCCATTGTTGAGCCAGTTTGAACAGTTCATCCAAACGCCAGTTCGTTTCCCCGGGGGCCACTTCGTTTTCGTGTACTTTGATATAAAAACAGCAACGCACAAAGTCCAACCGTTTGAATTCTTTTTGACGCGTTAAATAATCGGTTACCCGCTGCAACATGGCTAAATAAGCATCAAATTGGTGTTCAACGTTCAGATCACCACTTAGTAAAGCTTGCTTAAATTCGCGAGAAATCAAGAAGGTGTTTGGGTAATCCCAAGAATAAGCTTCGAGTAATAAAATTTTGAGCAGCGATTTATACGGATAATCAATGCCTTTATAAAGCTGCCACAAGCTTGCGCCAAAATATTCGTTTGCTGAGAACGAGCCTAATCCCCCAAAATCGACCCAATCGTTTAAATCCAGTTGTCCTTCTTGAGTTAAACGCTCAATTTCCGCTTCATAATTTTCTTCACGTTCAACCAATAAATGTAGCCACAACAAAGGTTTGCCGGCAAGGCGTATGGCGGAACGATAAAACTCATCTAGCAATAACATATATTGTGTTGAACCACAATTTTCACCGTCCATCAGTTCGGTATAACGGAAACAACGGAAACGCTTTTGATCCATTAAATAGAAGTTAATTTCTACTTGAAAGCGTTTTGCACATTGTTGAATCACATTGGTTTTTTGTTGTAACAGCTCGAGCGCGCTTTGGCTTAGATCTTCCCGATGACAAATCCAGATATCCAAATCAGAAGATGGTGTTTGGGCGATGGAAGCAATACTGCCCATCACATATACGCCTAGAATTGCTTCTTGCTCAAAAGTGCGGTGGTTTTTTTGAATGTTTTTTCTTTGTTCTTCAGAAAGTGTTCTAGCAAGGTAATCTTGTTGAAAACCACTGAGAGAAAAGCGTGCAATCCCGGTTGGCGCGTTCGCAACATAGCCAGGAAGATCCGGATGGTTAAAATGAAGTAATAAAGGAATGAGTTTAAAGACAAGTTGAAAGGATTCAGTCGTGTCGGATAAAGCGCGATCAATGCGTAATTTATCTAGAAAGTCCACGCGTTTTTTGGCTTCATTGAGATCAAACTTCAATTCGTATCCTAACTTTTTTACAACAGTCATACTTGGCTGGTGGGTACTCTATCACCAGTACTTCAGGAAAGCAAAAAAATTAAATGGAAACTGACAATACGGGCTAACAATGGTAGGATAAAGCACATAAGATCACTTTCATATCTCGTTATTATGTTTAAAAAAACTTTAAAAATTGCCACTCGTCAAAGCCCATTAGCATTGTGGCAGGCAAACTTTGTGAAAGCGCGTTTACAGCAGTTGTATCCCGATTTATCTATCGAGTTAGTGACGATGGTCACTAAAGGCGATGTGATTTTAGATTCTCCGTTGGCGAAAATCGGCGGTAAAGGTTTGTTTGTGAAAGAATTGGAAAATGCATTGTTGAATAATGAAGCGGACATCGCTGTGCATTCTATGAAAGACGTGCCGATGCAATTTCCTGAGGGGCTAGGTTTATCCGTCATTTGTAAGCGTGAAGATCCGCGTGATGCATTCGTTTCAAATACTTACCGCACTTTAGCCGAGTTGCCTCCGGGAGCCATCGTCGGTACATCCAGTTTGCGTCGTCAGTGTCAGCTAAAAGCCTTACGTCCGGATTTGGAAATTCGCTCTTTGCGAGGCAATGTGGGAACGCGTTTGAGCAAACTGGACAACGGTGATTTTGATGCGATTATTTTGGCTTCTGCCGGTTTAATCCGTTTGGGATTGGCAGATCGAATTACTTCTTTTATTGAGGTAGAACAGTCACTTCCTGCTGCCGGGCAAGGCGCCGTAGGGATTGAATGCCGTACGAATGACGAACAGGTAAAACAATTATTAGCACCGTTGGCTGATGTCGAAACGACTTATTGTGTGTTGGCGGAACGCGCCATGAATAATCGCTTACAAGGCGGTTGCCAAGTGCCTATTGGTGGTTATGCCGTGTTGCGTGAGAGCATGTTGAACTTGCGAGCCTTGGTGGGCAGTGTTGACGGTTCAACAATTATTCGTGCGGAAGGTCAAAGTGCGGTAGAAAATGCTGAAATTTTAGGTGTGCAAATTGCCGAGCAACTTTTGGCACAAGGTGCTGACAAGATTTTGCAAAATATTTACGCATAAGAGTTGAATATGGCTGTTTTGGTGACACGCCCTGATGAACGTGGGGAGCAACTGGTTGAGATGTTGGTGAAAGCCGGCATTGTTGCGTTGCATTTACCCCTATTTCAAATTACTCGTGGGGCGGAGCTGAATGAATTGCCTGCAAGATTAGCGAGGCTGAAACCTGGCGATTATGTCTTTGCTGTTTCTAAAAATGCGGTAGATTTTGCGGATAAAGCCATTAAAAATACCGGTTTCAAGTGGCGTGATGACTTATCCTATTTCGCCGTCGGTAAAAGTACGGCTCAGTATTTTGCTGCCATGACAGAAATGGCTGTTCACTATCCGACTACGCAAGAAAATAGTGAAGGATTATTGCAGATATCCATGATGCAAGATTTGTCTGAGAAAACGGTATTAATTTTGCGCGGCAATGGTGGTCGGGAATTTTTTGCCGAACAGGCACAACAACGTGGTGGCAGTATTGAAATTGTCGAATGCTATCGACGTGAACCTCTCGTTTACAATCAAGCGGAGCAAACCAGTTTGTGCAAACGAGCCGGCGTACAAACGATAGTCGTGACCAGTGCTGAAATACTCACCCAATTAGTGGATTTTGTTCCGCAAAGCGAACATAATTGGCTAAAAAGTTGTCACCTTATTACAATCAGTGAGCGTATTGCCCATTTGGCGCAAGCGTTAGGTTGGCAACAAGTGACGGTTTGTCCGTGTTCAGACAATAGAACGTTATTACAAACCTTATTACAATGTCGTTAAACCACATTTTTTCTTTATAGGTAAATTTTATGGCTAACAAGAAATCTCACCCGTCGAAACGGAATGCAGAAGTGGAACAGAAAATTGATATCAGTGAAGATCTTGATTTAGCGACACAAGATGAGGCATTAACTGAACAAATTGAGGCTCCAATAGAGGATAAAGTAAACACTATGCAACAAGAACACAATGAAAAGACGCTCTCTTCGGAACAGCAATCTGCTGTAGCGGAAACTGTTGCTAACGCTTCTACAACGAAAGAAACACCTGTAAAAGAAACGGTAGTTGTAAAAAAAGGCGGTTCTGCATTAGGTTTGTTAGCAATTTTAATTGCGCTAGGTTTGGGTGGCGCGGGCTATTATTTTGGTCAGTTACAGGTTGAGGAAATACAACAAAAATTGACCGCACTTTCAGGGAAAGTACAACAGTCAGTACCGGCAGTAATAGCTGAAGGGCAAAATTTTGAAGCTGAAAGAGCACAGCTTCAGCAACTTATTGTATTTTCTCAAGCCGCTAGTGAGCAAATAGGTGCGTTACATCAGGAAGTTGCCGTTAAAGAACAAAGCTTATCAGCGTTGAAACAAGAAGTGCAACGCTTGGCGAACCAAGCAAAAGCAGAGCAACCCAATGATTGGTTGCTTACCGAGGCAGACTTTCTACTCAATAATGCGTTACGTAAATTGGTGTTAGATAATGATGTGGACACCAGCATTGCGTTGTTAAAAGTAGCCGATGAAACTTTATCGAAAGTTGCGTTGCCAGAGGTGACTTCAGTGCGTAACGCCATTCACGCAGATTTGAAAAACTTATTATCGCTTAATAACGTAGACCAAAACGCCATCATGCAAGATTTATCCGAGCTTGCGAACAATGTTGACGAATTAACGGTGTTAAACGTGAATTTTGATGAAGATCCGAACAACGATAAATTGACGGATTCTTTGGATGATTGGAAAGAAAATGCAGAAAAAAGTGCGGTGAGTTTTTTAAATCATTTTATTCGTGTGACCCCAAAGAAAGCGAATGACAAAGCGTTGTTAGCGCCAAACCAAGATATTTATTTACGTGAGAATATTCGTTTACGTTTACAAATTGCAATTTTATCTGTGCCACGCCAACAAGACGATTTATACAAACAATCTTTGCAAACTGTAGCTTCTTGGATTCGGACGTATTTTGATACCAATACCGATGTGGCTCAAAACTTCTTGAAGAATTTGGATGAATTATCGGAACAATCAATTTACGTGGATGTGCCGACTCAGTTAAGTGGGTTAAATGCCTTAGATAAATTGTTGAATAAGCCAACACAAGAAGTGCAAAAAATCATGCTTTCTGTGGATAAAGAACTCGAGTCGCACGGTAATTCGGGAACTGAGCCAACAGGAAAAGAAAATGAGGCTGCCACCGCGCCGGCGAATGAAACCAAACCGGAAGTCAATCAAGGACAACAATAGGAGAAATAGATTATGTTACGAGTGCTATTTTTAATGTTGTTGTTACTGGCAAGTTTAATTGCCGGGCCGTATTTAGCGGGTAAGCAAGGCTATGTGCGAATTGAAACGGCAAGTCATATCGTCGAAATGTCCATTACTACTTTAGTGATCTTCTTCGTGCTCGCTTTAGCCTTGGTGTACAGCATTGAAGTCGTCATTAGCCGTTTTTTCCGTTTAAGCAACAACACATACAGCTGGTTTTCTCGTCGTAAACGCACGAAAGCGCAAAAGCAAACATTGGAAGGCTTAATGCGTATGGATGAAGGGGATTATTCTAAAGCGGAAAAATTAATTGGTAAAAATGCGAAGCATTCTGATGAGCCGGTGCTGAACTTCATTAAAGCAGCAGAAGCAGCACAACAGCGTGGTGATGAATTTAGTGCAAACCGTTATTTAATGGAAGCAACGGAAATTGCCGGTTCTGATAGCTTGGTTTTAGAAATTGCCCGTATCCGTATTTTATTACAACAAAATAAATTACCGGCAGCGCGTAGTTCAGTTGACAGCTTATTGTTGATGGCAGGGAAAAATAAGGAAGTACTTAAATTAGCCGTTGAGATTTATTTAAAATCAAAAGCTTACCAGGCGCTAGATAATATTTTAGACCAAATCGAAAAATCCGGCTTGTATGCCTCACAGGAATTTGTTGCATTACAAACCCAAGTGGAAGATGGATTGCTTGATGAGAAAATGAATGAAGAAGGCGTCGATGGTTTGTTAGATTGGTGGGATGAACAATCTCGTAAACGCCGCAATGATGCCCGTGTGAAACTGGCGTTAATTACGCGTTTGATTGATGCCAATGATCATGAGTCCGCTTATGAATTCATGTTGGAGTTAGTGAAAAAATTAGATAGTGACAATAGCCCGTTAACGCAAGAATTGTTTAAACAAATCAGCCGTTTGCAACCTGAAGATAATAGCAAGTTGGTGAAATTTATCAGCAAGTGGTTAAAAGGCGCAAACACATCGGTGCAATGTTGTGCGCATCGTGCACTCGGTTATTTATATGTGCGTAACAATGATTTTGCTAAAGCCAATGAGGTGTTTAAAGCGTTAATCGCCAATAAAGAGAAATTGGAGCCGGCGGACATTACAATGGCATCTTATGTCTTTGAGCAAGTTGGTGATAAGGTGGCAGCACAACAATTACGTGAAGACGGTTTGAAGTCTGTGATGGCGGTTGAAAATCTCAACTTATCGGAAGAAACATCAGAAAATCCGACCGCACTTTTAGCGCAAAAATAATCTCTTCAAAAAACAAAATGCCCTGATGATTCAGGGCATTTTTTTATTCTTTCTTTTTTAAGAATTTTGGGGTAATTCCATGTCATTTTCGAGCACTGCAGTCAGTTGCTGAATCTTACGCAGAATCATATTTAAGAATACACCGTAAGCAGGGACGAATAACAGTAACCCGATGAATAATTTAAATAAATAATCGACGAAGCCGATTTCCATCCAGTGTTCCGCCATAAACGGATCGCTGCTTGCATAGAAGGCAATCGCGAAGAACAAATAAGTGTCTGCCATAGAACCAAATACCATGGAGCTGGTTGGCGCTATCCACCAAGTTTTGAGTTGGCGTAAGCGATTGAATACCAAAACATCTAATAATTGTCCGAAAACATAGGCGAAGAAACTCGCGACTGCAATGCGGAACACAAACATATTAAATTCGGTTAATGCTTGTAGACCTTGATATTGGGTATCTGAAAAGAGGGTTGAGACCACATAGCTGATAATTAATGCCGGAATCATTACCACGAAAATGATCCAACGTGCTTCTTTCGCACCGAAGATACGCACGGTTAAATCCGTCGCCAAGAAAATAAATGGGAAGGTAATTGCGCCCCAGGTGCTGTGGAACATAAAGTCTTCTTGTGCGCCGAAGAATGTCAGTGGCACATGAATTTCAAAAGGAAGCTGCACTAAATAGTTACTGACAGCAATGATAAAAATGTGGAAGAAACTGAGCAAAACTAATGCTCGACGTTTTTGGCGATCGCTAAAAATCGAAAATGCGTGTGTCATTTGAATACCTTTTTAGTTTAAATTGGGGTTAGGGAACCCAGAACATATTGTGAGCCTGCAAAAATGCAGGGCGCAAATAATACTGCATCAAAAAAATAATTCAACCAGAATTAAGTATTGAAACATAATCACAATATGAAAATACCAACCAAACAGAATATTTTATAAATAGAATTAATTCGTATTTGCAACAATGGGTGTTATTTCGTTAGAATAAGCGCCTTATATATTACATACTTTTTCTTTAGGAGCATTTTATGCAAAAACAATCTATTTTCATGTTGAGTTTGCTCAGTACTGCATTATTTGTAAATAATGCAAACGCTGCGGTGGCTACACAACAGTTGGATGAAATTCGTGTTACAGCGGAAAGTCAAGTAAAACAGTCGCTTGGTGTTTCAATAGTGAGTGAAAAAGATTTAGCAAAACGCCCCGTCACCAATGATATTTCTGAGGTGTTACGAACAATGCCAGGGGTAAACTTAACTGGCAACTCAGCTACAGGGCAACGTGGAAATAAACGCCAAATTGATATTCGTGGAATGGGACCTGAAAATACGCTGATTTTAGTCGATGGAAAACCTGTGACTTCACGTAATGCGGAGCGTTATGGGGTGAGAGGAGAGCGAAATTCTCGCGGTGATAGTAACTGGATACCGATAGAGGCCATTGAATCTGTTGAGGTGTTGCGTGGTCCGGCAGCTGCACGTTATGGTTCGGGAGCAATGGGTGGTGTAGTAAATATTATTACCAAACCTGTCACCAATGATTTGCATGGGAGCGTAAGCTATTATACGAATCAACCGGAAGATAGAAAAGAAGGTGCGACGAATCGTGTAGGTTTCAATTTAAGCGGTGCACTAATTAAAGACATATTGCAATTCCGCCTATATGGTAACTGGAATAAGACTCAAGCGGACGATGTGGGCATTAATGGCGATCCGGCTATTGCAGGTCGTGAAGGTGTACGTAACAAAGATATTAACGGTCGTTTAGTTTGGAATATCAATGAGAAAAATAAATTAACCTTGGATTCTGGTTTCAGTCGCCAAGGCAATATTTACAACGGTGATACACAAAATAGCTCAGCAGGGCTTTACAATAATAAAAACTATCCTGAAACTAAAACGTTGGCAGGAAGCAAAGCTGAAACCGCTCGTTTATATCGTCAGAACTATGCTTTAACTTATGAAGGCAAATTCGATCATTTCGACAATAAAACTTATATTACTTTTGATAAAACTAAAAATAGCCGTTTACCAGAATACTTAGCAGGAGGTCCAGAGGGCAGTTATTCTAGTACATCAGCTTTTAGCGATTCTATTCTTAAAAATACGCGTTTTAGTTCAGAATTCTATATTCCGTTTACTTTCGGCGTCGAGCATATGCTGACGGTTGGTTTTGAAGGAGCACACAGTAGCTTAGACGATGCTTCCTCTATGACACAATTGCTCGGGGGAAGACGTGACCGTTCCGGTAAGGTTATTTATGATCTTCCAGAAACCTTACCGAGCGGTGTACATAATGTTCGCGGTGGGCATTCTAGTCAAAGTGAATGGGCTTTCTTTATTGAAGACAATATCTCAGCTACTAAGTCAATGGTTTTAACGCCATCGCTACGTTACGATTACAATACTTATTCCGGTTCGAATATCAGTGGAGGATTAAACTTTTTACAAGGTTTAACTGAACACTGGAAAATAAAAGGTGGCATTGCTCGCGCTTATAAAGCACCGAACCTCTATCAAACCAATCCGAACTATCTTTTATTTACCCTAGGCCAAGGTTGTCCAACCTATGTACCGAATGGCAAAACCTGTTATTTCCAAGGAAACAGCGAGATTAAACCGGAAACTAGCTGGAACAAGGAAATTGGTATTGAATATGATAAAGATGGTCTATTAGCCTCCATTGCCTATTTCCGCAACGATTACCGTAACAAAATTGTATCTGATGGCAAGTTTGTTGGTCTTAGTACTCTTGGAAACTATGTGTATAAATGGGGCAATGCAAACCGTGCGGTAATTGAAGGTTTGGAAGGAAACCTAACCTTGCCATTAATTGAAGATAAATTATCTTGGGTTAATAATTTCACCTATATGCATAAAACCAAAAATAAAGATACCGGCAACCCGCTTTCTATCGTGCCAAAATATACATTGAATTCCAGTTTGAACTATCAAATTACAGAGGCGTTCGATACCATGTTGACCTATACGCAATACGGCAAGCAAACTTCTCGTAAGAATCCGGAGAATCGAATGGAAAGTGGTAAGTTAGCAAATTCTTCTGATATCGGTAGCTATGCAATTTGGGGCTTAAGTGCTGGTTACAACTGGAAAAATACCGTGAGTGTTCGAGTTGGTGTAAATAACTTATTTGATAAACGACTTTATCGCTCTTCAAGTAGTACCAATTATAACGCGCATACTTACAATGAGCCGGGTCGTGCTTATTATGCAACGTTGAAATATACGTTTTAATTTCTTTCCTTGATAAATAAAAGTGCGGTTAAAAATGACCGCACTTTTTTTATGAAAAAGATTAAAAATCAAATTATTCGTTAATCCATACTACCGACGCCATTCTTCCTGTGACATTCTCTCGGCGATAAGAAAAGAATTTGTCTGCTTCAAGATAAGTGCAGTGTTCGCCGCCGCTGATTTGGGTAATACCAAGGGCGTTGAGGCGTTGCGTAGCGATTTGGTAAAGGTTGCCGAGGAATTTGTCTTTCGCTTTCGGATCTGCGATAAAGGCGGATGTGGCTTGGGGATCTTGGGCAACAAATTGATCGATAACTTCTTGACCTACTTGGAAAGCCGTTGGGCCAATAGCCGGTCCGAACCACGCTAAGATGTCTTCATGCGGACAGTGAAATTTGGCGACAGTTTGCTCTAACACGCCGTCGCATAATCCGCGCCAACCGGCATGGGCAGCGGCCACTTCCGTGCCCTGTTTATTGGTAAATAACACGGGCAAACAATCGGCAGTCATCACTAAACACACTTGATTCGGTTGGCAGGTATAAACCGCATCGGCATTGAAATCTTCCCCGTCATAAGGCAGGGTTAATACGCGCGTGCTATGAGTTTGGTTTAAGAACAACGGCATTTGTGGTAAATGGAATTTTTCTACCAATAAAGTGCGGTTGATTTTCACGGCGTTTTTATCGTCCTCTACATGATCACCCAAATTAAAACTGTCATAAGGCGCAAGGCTCACACCGCCATGGCGAAGCGTGGTGAACGCCTTCACGTTTTGAGGGACTTTCCAGTTCGGTTTAATGGCTTGCATATTAATAATCCAATTCGTCTTTGTGGAGAACATAATCCGCTTTTAAAGCGGTCACTAATTCCACAAAATCGTCCGGCAATGGTGCGTACCATTCCATCATTTCGCCGCTAATCGGGTGTTGTAAACGTAACATCACAGCATGTAGTGCCTGACGCTTAAAATTGCGTAGTACCTCCATGAGTTCTTCGCTGGCATTTTTTGGGGGACGCGGACGACCACCATAGGTTTGATCGCCTAATAACGGGTGGGCGATATGTGCCATGTGCACACGGATTTGGTGGGTGCGGCCAGTTTCTAAACGCAAACGCAAGCGCGTGTAATCGCGGAAACGTTCCATAATGCGATAGTGGGTAACGGCGGGTTTCCCCATCGGATGCACGGCCATATGAGTACGTTTGGTTGGGTGGCGTGCCATAGGCTCATCCACTGTGCCGCCTTTGGTCATGATGCCGCAGGCAACGGCTTCATATTCGCGGGTGATTTTGCGTTTTTGCAAATCACGTACCAGTTGCGTTTGCGCGGGAATAGTTTTTGCGACGACCATTAAACCCGTGGTGTCTTTATCTAAACGGTGTACAATGCCCGCGCGCGGCACTTCGGCAATTTGTGGGTAATGGTAAAGTAGCGCATTGAGAACAGTACCTTTAGGATTGCCTGCACCGGGGTGGACTACAAGATCTTTGGGTTTGTTGATAACGAGAATGTCCTCGTCTTCATAAACGATATTTAACGGAATAGCTTCCGGCTCAAAGCGGGTTTCATCTTCAATTTCTACAGTAATCTCAATGTGTTCGTCACCGTAAACTTTGGTACGTGGCACATTTTGCACGACACCGTTGACCAACACCAAATCCTCCTCAATCCATGTTTTTAAGCGGGAGCGGGAATAGTCGGGGAACAATTCCGCTAAGGTTTGGTCTAAGCGCTGTCCCATTTGTTGCGGTTGCACGGTGGCCGAGAGAGTAATTTGTGCCATAAATAAAAAATCCGTTAATCAAGTTTGCTTATTTAGCAATGTTCTATACAATATCGGGCAATTGTAACTCATTTCTCATTTTTCGTAAAAATAAGGATTCTATTCAATGCGTAAACTTAAATCCTTTGCATTGCTTACCGCTATGGCGTTGGCGGTGACCGCATGTTCAAGCTCTAAACAAGATGTAGAACAAGCACCGGAACAAACCTTATACAGCACAGGACAAACCTATTTGCAGGACGGTGATTATTCTCAGGCAATCCGTTATTTAAATGCTGTGAGTAGTCGTTTTCCGGGGAGTTCTTATAGCGAACAAGTACAATTAAATTTGATTTATGCCTACTATAAAACGCAGGACTACTCCGAAACCTTAGTCACCATTGATCGTTTTATTCAACGTTTCCCAAACAGTAGTCATTTAGACTATGCTCTTTATATGGCGGGTTTAACTAATTCTGCATTGGGTGATAATTTCTTCCAAGATTTCTTTGGTGTGGATCGCGCAACCCGTGAAAATACATCCATTAAAACGGCCTTTGCCAACTTCCAAAATTTAGTGCAACATTTCCCTAATAGTCCTTATACGCCGGATGCCTTGGCGCGTATGACTTACATTAAAGCGAGTCTTGCTCGTCATGAGTTAGCGATTGCGAAGTTTTATTTTAAACGTGATGCTTATGTGGCAACAGCAAATCGTGTGGTTTCTATGTTGAAACTGTATCCGGATACGCAAGCGACTTTGGATGCATTACCGTTGATGAAAGCATCTTATGAAAAGATGAACTTGACTCACTTAGCAGATCAAACCGCAAAAATTATTGCAGCTAATGAAGGCAAGAAATTTGATGAGCCGGAAAAACCAAAAGAACCGGAATTGAAAGCGCCACAATAATCCATAAAAAACCTCCGAATTTTCGGAGGTTTTTTTATCCCGCTAAAATTTGTTCTAACGGAATATCCCAGCTTTCGATTGGGAGTGCTTCTACTTGTTGGCATTGATGTGCTAAACCCACGGTGATGAAACGGCGTTGTGAGTTTTGTAACGTACGATCGTAAAATCCTCCCCCCATGCCTAGACGGTTTCCCCGCTTATCAAAGGCGACCAACGGCGTGAAGATCACATCTAATTGCTCAAGTGGAATTACATTTTGTACATTTAAGTGCGGTTCAAAAATCCTGAATTTATTGGCTTTCATCGGCGTATCAGGCAAGTAGCGCAGAAATAATAAATGACCACGAACAAAAGGATGCAGTACCGGCAAATAAATATGTTTTCCTTGTTGCCAAAGTTCGTTAATAAGCGGTTTTGTTGAAATTTCACCGTCGAAGGCAAGATAGAGCGCAATGTTCCTCGCCTGCTGTTGTTCGATAAGTTTTAGCGCCTGTTCAGTAATATGTTGCGCAGCTTGTTGCTGTTGAAGTGCGGTCAGTTTTTGCCGAGTTTCTCGCATTTGCTGACGAAGTTGTTGGCGAAGAGAGGCGGTTGAGGAAAATAAACGCATAGTTGTTGTTTGAGAGGACCCGAGGTGCCGTTGTGGATGGTCGGTCCTTGAACCCGACGGTTCAAGGGAATTAGTTGAAATCATTTTTAGGCTTCTTAGCGGAGCTAAGCCTGCACACCAATGACAGGAAACCAATTCATAAGATTAAAAGTATCGGCTCAGGGACGTAATCCACTGGCGAACACCTCAGGAATTTCTTTTATTCAATACTACTCGAAATTAGGTTTAATGACTAGCACTAATTCTTTTTCTCAGATGACATTTTGTTATCTGAAATTATCAGGAATTGAGCTTTTGTGCCCCGATATTTTCAAGAGAATGATCGAGCGGACGTAAAATTCTGTTTTTTAGCACATCCTCAATGAGATGCGTTTTTTGTTGCTCTTGCATAAGCTCAAAACTTAAATTTAAGGCGACGATGGAAAGGACCTTTTCAACTTGTAACATGCCGGTGCGCTCTTTCATTTCCAAGACGCGTTGATCTAATTCGCGGGCAGCGTTGCGTAAAGCTTCATGTTGTTCTTCCGGACAATTTAAACGTAATACCTGCCCTAAGACGGAAATTTCAATACTTTTTGATGACATTTTAGCCTCAAATTCCTTAATCAAAACTGCCTGTATTATGCCATAGGCAAAAAAACTTGCCAATTTCTAAACTGGTTGCCTGCGGTGTAGAATGATAAACTAAGCGTAATCTCAACAAGGATAATTTCAATGACAACAATTTCTTATCAAAACTTGAATCAACAACTCCAACAAGCCTCTATTCCACTTTCTGCCGCCGAATTACACGGCTTTTTGAGCGGCTTAATTTGCGGAGGCATTCAAGATCAAAGTTGGCAGCCATTACTCTATCAATTTACCAATGATAATCATGCCTATCCTACTGCGCTTTTAACGCAAGTTAGCGACATTTATCAACAAGTTCATCGCCAATTGGCGGACAATGAAGCTTTTGACTTTGAGCTTTGTTTGCCCGATACGGAAAATGTGTTTGAACAGGCGGATGGCTTAGCGGAATGGTCGAATCACTTTCTGCTCGGTTTAGGTTTGGCTCAACCGCATTTGGATAAAGAAAAAGGCGATATTGGCGAAGCCGTGGACGATTTACACGATATTTGCCAGTTAGGTTACGAAGAAGACGATGATCCTGAGGAACTGGCGCAAGCGGTGGAAGAGATCGTGGAATATGTGCGCACCATCGCCACCTTGTTTTTTACCCATTTCACCAAACAAGAAGACAAACAACCGACGTTACATTAATAAGGATACAATATGGATCTCGCATACATGGCAGCGTTACCGATGGAAGAATTTGCCCAACGCCGCGCTAAGGTTTTCGAACTAATGCAGGAAGATTCCTTATTTTTGGTGTTTTCCGACATAGAACGTCGCCGCAATGACGGCTGTGATTATCCTTTCCGTCAGGACAGTTATTTCTGGTATTTAACCGGTTTTAATGAGCCGAATTCGGCATTGTTATTGCGTAAACAGCAAGGTGAACAGCAGGCGATCATGTTTGTACGCCCGTCCGATAAATTACTGGAAATTTGGAACGGACGCCGTCTTGGCGTGGACAATGCGCCGCAAACGTTGTTGGTGGATACCGCTTATGCCATCGACGAGTTTGTGCCGCAGTTTAAAAATTTAGTACAAAAACAGACCGCACTTTATTATGCACCAAAGCAACAGCCTTGGGGTGATGCCTTGCTGGAACAAAGTGCGGTGGAGTTTTTGAGTGTTTTTAATTGGAAGCCGATGCTTGGTGAGATGCGCCTGTTCAAATCGGAAAATGAAATAGCGCTCATGCAACAAGCGGGGCAAATCAGTGCGCTTGCACACATTAAAGTTATGCAACAAACTCGCCCGAACCGTTTAGAATATGAAGTGGAAAGCGATATTTTGCATGAATTTAACCGCTTCGGTGCGCGTTATCCTTCCTATAACAGCATTATTGCTGGTGGTGAAAACGCCTGCATTTTGCATTATTCGGAAAATGATATGCCGTTGCGCGACGGCGATTTGGTGCTGATTGATGCAGGCTGCGAATTTGCCATGTATGCCGGCGATATTACCCGGACTTTCCCGGTGAATGGTCAATTTACCGAAGTGCAAAAAGCGATCTATGAGATTGTCCTACAAGCACAAAAACGCGCCATTGAATTGCTGGTACCGGGCGGCTCCATTGCGAAAGCGAATGAAGAAGTCATTCGTATTAAAACCGAAGGTTTGGTCCGTTTAGGTATTTTGAAAGGCGACGTAGATGAATTAATCGAACAAAAAGCCTATCGTGAATTTTATATGCACGGGTTAGGGCATTGGCTCGGTTTGGATGTACATGATGTGGGTGAATATGGTGAAAATCGCGATCGCACTTTGGAACCCGGCATGGTACTTACTGTAGAACCGGGATTGTATTTATCTAAAGAGGCGGATATTCCGGAACAATACAAAGGCATTGGCATTCGGATTGAAGACAATTTGTTGATTACCGATTACGGCAACAAAAATCTGACGTCTGCTGCACCGAAAGAAATTGCTGATATTGAAAAATTAATGGCAGATGCGTAATTTTTGGCGCGGTAAAAATAGCACTTAAAAACGTTCTGAAAAACGACCGCACTTTAGTTTCACGCTATCTGAAAAACGCCTATTTCAACAACGCCCGAACATGGATTTTAACTTGCTTTTTATGCGAAAAAGAGTACAATCCACGGGCTTTTTGTCTATATATACAGAGAAAAAAGTAAGTTTAACTCTCATTTAACTTTCGATATTTGAGGGTTTTCTTTTTGTAATCAAATAATTAGAGGAAGGTTATGGTAACCATTCGTTTATCTCGTGGCGGAGCTAAAAAACGCCCATTTTACCAAATCGTCGTTGCTGACAGCCGTTCACCACGTGACGGTCGTTTCATTGAGCGTGTTGGTTTCTTCAATCCAATCGCACAAGGCAATGCAGAACGTGTTCGTATCAATTTAGACCGTGTTAACCACTGGGTTAGTCAAGGTGCTTCATTGTCTGATCGCGTTGCGACTTTAGTAAAAGAAGCGCAAAAAGCTGCGTAATTTTACTTTTTTGAGGTGATGAATATGCAACAACAAAGAATCGAAACGGTCGGCAAATTAGGTTCGACTTATGGTATTCGCGGTTGGTTACGTATTTACTCATCCACAGAACAAGCTGAAAGTATCTTTGATTATCAACCTTGGTTTTTGAAAATCAAAGGGCAGTGGCAGCCAACCGAACTGGAAAACTGGCGTCATCATAATCACGAACTGATCGTTAAATTAAAGGGCGTGGATGATCGTGAGGCGGCGCAAACTCTTGCCAATGTGGAAATCGGTGTCGATTTATCAGTATTTCCGCAACTGGAAGAAGGGGAT
Source organism: Aggregatibacter segnis ATCC 33393 (assembly GCF_000185305.1). Lineage (GTDB taxonomy): Bacteria > Pseudomonadota > Gammaproteobacteria > Enterobacterales > Pasteurellaceae > Aggregatibacter > Aggregatibacter segnis. Next base: position 1,677,177 of record NZ_GL622200.1, on the reverse strand, counting down.
TACTACTGGCACGATTTAATTGGTTGTGCGGTGGTGAATCTGGAAGGTTATGCCATGGGAACGGTGACTGAAATGATGGAAACCGGTTCTAATGATGTATTGGTGGTAAAAGCCAATGTAAAAGATGCTTTCGGGAAACAAGAGCGGTTAATTCCGTTTTTGTATGAACAAGTAGTTAAAAGAGTCGATCCCGCCACTAAGACGATTACAGTGGATTGGGACGCTGGTTTCTAATCTCAGGTATGCCGTAGCGCTTTGCGGTAACATTAACATAAGGCTCAAAAGTTAAGGCTAAATTATGTGGATTGGGGTAATAAGTCTGTTCCCTGAAATGTTTAAAGCAATTACGGAATATGGGGTAACCGGCAGGGCTGTTAAGCAAAACCTGTTACAAGTGCGGTGCTGGAATCCAAGAGATTTTACGCACGATAAGCATAAAACCGTGGATGACCGTCCTTATGGCGGAGGTCCGGGAATGCTGATGATGGTGCAACCATTAAAGGACGCTATCGATTCAGCAAAAGAAGTAGCAGGCGAAGGTGCAAAAGTGATTTATCTCTCGCCGCAAGGTCGTAAACTCGATCAACAAGGCGTAGAGGAATTAGCGCAGAATCAGAAATTGATTTTGTTATGCGGCCGATATGAAGGCATTGATGAGCGTTTAATTGAAACGGTTGTTGATCAAGAATGGTCGGTAGGTGATTATGTCCTCACCGGCGGTGAATTACCGGCAATGACGTTAATTGATGCAGTTGCCCGATTTATCCCAGGTGTGCTTGGTAAACAAGCTTCCGCTGAGGAAGATTCGTTTGCCGACGGATTACTGGATTGTCCGCATTATACGCGTCCTGAAGTGCTTGATGGATTAACCGTGCCACCCGTGCTGATGTCGGGACACCATGAGGAAATTCGCAAATGGCGGTTAAAACAATCGTTATTGAGAACATGGTTACGACGCCCTGAGCTACTGGAAGGCCTAGCTCTGACTGACGAACAACGTAAGCTGTTAAAACAGGCGCAAGCCGAATATAACAGTAAACTCAGTTAAATCTAGGATCAAAAAGGATCAAAAATGTCTAACATCATTAAACAACTTGAACAAGAACAATTAAAACAAAACGTACCTAGCTTCCGTCCAGGTGACACATTAGAAGTTAAAGTATGGGTTGTTGAAGGTAGCAAACGTCGTTTGCAAGCATTCGAAGGCGTGGTTATTGCAATTCGTAACCGTGGCTTGCACTCTGCATTTACTGTACGCAAAATCTCCAACGGTGTTGGTGTTGAGCGTGTTTTCCAAACTCACTCTCCGGCAGTTGATAGCATCGTAGTGAAACGTAAAGGTGCGGTACGTAAAGCGAAACTTTACTACTTACGTGCACTTTCCGGTAAAGCGGCTCGTATCAAAGAGCGTTTGGGCGAATAATTTCGCAAACCAGAAAAAAGAAAAGGCTTGGATTTCCAAGCCTTTTTTATTTATGTTGATAAGCAATTAAATGTGCTTAATTCACATATTTGATTCGTGCATTATTTTTGTTTTCTTAAAAACTCTATGCCCGTATCCGGGAAGTCGGTAAAGACACCCGTTGCGCCTGATTTGTTTAACAAGGCATCATACATTTGGTTTACGTCAGTAAAGAATTCAGGCAATGCATCTTTACGCACGGTATATGGGTGCAATTCAACCTTATATTGCGCCAATTCTCTCACTAAAGGCGTATATTCAATTTGCCCCAGTTTGGATTTATCTTTGTCAATTAACATATACCAGCCTGGACCAACACCATCGGCATATTTTACAACTTCTGCCATGGCGCCTGGTTTGAACATCCAATCATAGTCATAATTTACCCATTTGCCTTTGGCATTTTTTTCTTCCGTTTCATGCCAATCGGTATATGCCACTAACTGGACAAGTTTTAAATCCATGCCCATTTTCGGTAGTAATTCCGTTCTAATACGTTTTAACTCATTGAAATCGAAAGTTTGCAAATAAACTAGATCACTTTTCTTGTCATAGCCGTATTTTTTTAACACTTTGAGAGTTTCTACAGCAATATCTTTGCCATTTTGGTGGTGGAACCAAGGCGCTTTTATTTCAGGGTAGATACCCACTTTTTTACCGGTGGATTTTTCTAAACCTTGGATAAATTCGATTTCATCTTCAAATGTATGAATTTTGAAATGAGATTGCCACAGAGGAAAACGTCCAGGGTAAACAGCGACCTGTTTTCCTTCCTTCATTTCAAAGTTTTCTGTCATATTCAAACTTTGAATTTCTTTTAATGTAAAGTCGATAACGTAGTAACGGCCGTCTTTACGATGACGATTTGGGAATTTTTTTGCAACATCAGTTAAACCGTCTAAGAAATGATCATGAATGACGACTAAGCGACCGTCTTTTGTCATCGCCAAATCTTGTTCTAAATAATCGGCTTGTTGTGCAAAAGCAAGCGCTTTAGATTCCAATGTATGCTCAGGTAAATAACCGCTTGCACCACGATGGGCAATAATAATTTTGTCTGATTTCATGTTGTTTACGGCGGATTGGTGGCTACAACCGGCTAATACGCCTGCTGCAATTAATGTAACGGCTAAGGTTTTTAATTTCATCAGCATTTCTCCCTGAAAGTGCGGTTGATTTTTTGGGTGTTTTTGATTCTACCCAAATGCAGCGACAGAAACTTATGTTGGATAAAATCATTTAACTTAAAAATTCATGTACAAAAAAGGCGCTAAGCTTTCGCCTGCGCCTTTGTATTGTTTAATTATTTAGTGCCGTAGGTGTCACCTATTTTAGCTTTGTGTTTGCCTTCTTCAATCATGACGATAAAGAGCAAGAGCACCGCGAGAACACCACCACCGATCATGACGTAGAAACCACCGTCCCAACCGTAGTGTTGTGCAGCCCAACCAATAACGGCAGAAGCTGATACTGTACCACCTAAGTAACCGAATAAACCGGTAAATCCTGCTGCTGTACCTGCCGCTTTTTTCGGTGCAAGTTCAAGAGCATGTAAGCCGATAAGCATAACCGGACCGTAGATTAAGAAACCGATTAAGGTCATTAAGATGAAGTCGGTTAATTGATATGGGTTTTCATACCACGCTGCGTAATTTGCTAATTCTGCTTCCGGTGTAGCTGGGTTCATCCAGTATGCCACTACAGCTGCTGTAGTTAAGATCATGAAGATGAAACCGGTTAAACCACGTTTACCTTTGAAGACTTTATCTGATACCCAACCACATAATAATGTACCTGGAACTGCGGCTAATTCATAGATTGTGTAAGCCCATGCGGTACCTTTGATGTTGAAGTGTTTTACTTCACTTAAGTAAACCGGAGACCATTTTAATACGCCGTAGCGGATTAAGTATACGAATACGTTAGCAATCGCGATGTACCATAACAATTTGTTTTTCAACACATAAGTTACGAAGATTTCTTTTGTACTTAAATCGTTTTCGTAAGTTTTTTCGTTATAGTCATCTGGGTAGTCATTACGCCATTTTTCGATTGATGGTAAACCACAAGATTGTGGAGTATCACGCATGACGAAGTAAACTGGAATTGCACAGAGCATTGCTGCAATACCCGGATAGTAGAGGGATTGTTGCCAAATGTCTTTTGCTTGTGCTTCGATACCATGAGTACTGAAGAAAACGGCACTTGCTAATAGCACCATTGCACCCGGCATCATACCACCGATGTTATGCGCTGTATTCCAGATAGATACGATAGTACCGCGTTCTGATTTAGACCACCAGTGTACCATTGTACGACCACATGGCGGCCAGCCCATCCCTTGGAACCAACCATTTAAGAAGATCATTACCCACATGATGGCTACGCCAGAGGTTGCCCATGGGAATAAACCCATCATGGTCATACAGAGACCAGAAAGCAATAAACCAAATGGTAAAAATACGCGAGGGTTTGAACGGTCAGACATACCTGCCATTACGAACTTAGATAAACCATAGGCAAGACCAGCCGCTGAGCCGATAACACCTAGTTGCGCTTTTGTGTACAAGCCCTGTTGAATTAAACCGGGTTGTGCTAAGTCAAAGTTTGCACGTACAAAATAGTAAGCGGCATAACCAAAGAAGATCCCTGCAAACACTTGCCAACGTAGGCGTTTGTAGGTGGAATCGATTTTGTCAGCCGGCAGCTCAGCAATATGTGGAGCTGGTTTAAATGGACCAAACATAAAATTCTCCAAGAGTTAAATAAGTAATATTGTCTTTATATGAAAAGAACGCAGGAATGATAAAGCAAATATAAAAACAGGAAAGCAAAATTATGGTGTTTTGTGAGAAATATCACAAAAATAATCGCACTTTTGATTGAATACGAAATGTTTGTCGTTGCTAAATGAACATCAGCTGTTCATTTTCGCTCATAAATTGTAGGGGTAAATAAAAAAATAAGCGCTATTCTAAGCGCTTATTTTTATCTGGATGAGAAAAAGTGCGGTCAAAAATCGCCTCACTTTTTCAATATCTTACTCGCTAAATCAGCCTAACCGTTGGCGGACGATTTCAAACAAACAAACACCGGTCGCTACGGAGACATTGAGAGATGAAACCGAGCCGGCCATTGGAATGCTGATCAGTTGATCGCAATGCTCACGGGTTAAGCGGCGCATGCCTTCGCCTTCTGCCCCCATGACCAATGCCAAGGCACCAGTGAGCTTGGTTTGATAGAGGGTTTCGGTGGCTTCACCGGCGGTGCCAACAACCCATACATTGTGTCGTTCTTGTAGATCACGCAGGGTACGGGCAAGGTTAGTCACTCGAATAAGCGGGACATTTTCTGCTGCGCCACAGGCGACCTTTCGTGCAGTAGAATTAAGTTGGGCAGATTTATCTTTCGGCACAATCACCGCACTTACGCCTGCAGCATCTGCCGTTCGCAAACAAGCACCAAGGTTATGTGGATCGGTGACACCATCTAAAACCAATAACAAAGGCACGTTGCGCGTTTCGAGTAAACGATCCAAATCATGCTCATTTAATTCAGGTAACGAGTGCACTCGCGCAATAATGCCTTGGTGCACTTCACCCTCTGCTTTTTTGTCCAACGTTTGACGATTCAAAAACTGAACAGAAATACCAAGTCGTTGAATTTCATTAATTAAGGGTTGCAAACGTTGGTCGTCTCGGCCTTTTAACGCTAACACTTCAATTAAACGTTCCGGATGATTAGAGACAAATGCTTTTACTGCATGGATGCCATAAATTGTTTCACTCATGTTTTTTCTTTACCTTGTTCGTTTTGGTGGCTTTCGGTTTCATTTTAGATACGTGACTTTTTTTGACCGCACTTTTTTCTGCTTTTGCCTTTTTCTTGGTCGACGTCTTCTTGGAAGGCTTTACTTCGGTTTTCTTGGCTTTCGTTCGTGCCGTTTTACCACTACGTTTCGGCTTGCGTTCACTTGAAATTAAGGAAAAATCAATTTGTTTTTGTTCTAAACTCACGGCTTCTACACGCACTTTCACGGCATCACCGAGTCGGAAAATCATGCCGTTGTTTTCACCAATAAGGCGTTGTTTCGGCATATCGAATAAGTAGTAGTCATTCGCCAAACCGGAAATATGCACTAAGCCATCGATAAACAGATCATTCAAACGGACAAAGAAGCCGAAACCGGTCACGGAAGAAATGACACCGTCAAATTCTTCGCCCACATGATCTTGCATGTATTCGCATTTTAGCCAATCGGCGACTTCACGGGTGGCATCGTCGGCACGGCGTTCTGTGGAGGAACAATGTGCGCCAAAGACATCCATTTCCTCAAGTTGATAATGATATCCGCCGGTGTCGGTGGTTTTACGTTTAGAACCTTTCTTTTTCGCTAATAAATATTTAATGCTGCGGTGCAAGGTTAAATCGGGATAACGGCGAATCGGTGAGGTGAAATGAGCATATTCTTCTAGCGCCAATCCGAAGTGGCCGATGTTGTCGGCGCTGTAAACCGCTTGGCTCATGGAACGTAACAACATGGTTTGAATTAATTCATGATCCGGGCGTTGTTTAATCTGTTCAAGTAACTGTGCGTAATCCATCGGTGTCGGTTTATTCCCACCGGATAGACTCAAGCCACATTCCGCCAAGAAACTGCGAAATGCCGTGAGTTTTTCTTCACTTGGTACGGCATGAATGCGGTATAGCGCCGGTTCTTGATGTTTCGCCATGAAGTTGGCAGACGCAATATTTGCCAAAATCATACATTCTTCAATGATTTTATGGGCATCGTTACGCACAACCGGCTCAATACGTTCAATACGTCCCAACGCATTGAAAATAAATTTACTTTCAATGGTTTCAAATTCAATGGCACCACGTTGCTGGCGGGCTTTCACTAATGCTTGATACATGTCATGCAGATCTTGCAAATGAGGCGCTAATGAGGCGTAACGTTCACAAAGTGCGGTGTCTTTTTCCAGTATTTTTGCCACTTTGTTATAGGTTAAACGGGCATGGGAATTCATCACTGCTTCGTAAAATTGATAGTCTGTCATTTTGCCTTTAGCGGAGAGCGTGATTTCACACACCATGCATAAGCGATCCACTTGCGGATTTAACGAGCACAAACCATTGGAGAGTTTTTCCGGCAACATCGGTACGACGCGATTTGGAAAATAGACGGAATTGCCTCGATTATAGGCTTCTGTGTCCAATGCGCTTTTCGGTCGAACGTAATAGCTTACATCAGCAATGGCCACCCAAAGTTTCCAGCCTTTGCCTTGTTTTTGGCAAAATACCGCATCGTCAAAATCGCGTGCATCTTCTCCATCAATGGTCACTAACGGCAAGTCACGCAAATCTACACGACTACGTTTAGCCTCTTCAGGCACGTTTTCAGCCCATTTTTTAAGTTGTTTTTCTACCGCACTTGGGAAACTGTGGGGAATATCATGTTTACGAATGGCAATTTCCACTTCCATGCCCTTCGCCATATTGTCACCCAGTACTTCGGTAATTTTGCCGATAGGTTGGAAAAACGGCGCTGTACGCGGGTGGAGTTCCACCACTACGACTTGCCCCATGCGGGCACCAAGACGGGCGTTATCAGGAATTAAAATATCGCGTGTAATACGGCTGTCGTCCGGCACTACATAACCTATGCCTTGCTCAAGGAAAAAACGACCGACAATTTGTTTTTTATTCGCTTCCAATACACGCACAATGCGCACTTCCGGACGACCTTTGCGGTCAAATCCGTTAGGTTGCGCCAACACATAATCGCCGTGCATGACTTTCTGCATTTGCACATTGGGAATAAAAAAGTCTTCTTTTTTTCCTTCGACTTGTAAAAAACCGAAGCCTTCTCGATGGCCTATCACCATGCCTTTAAGTAAATCCAGTTTTTCCGGTAAGGCATAACATTTGCGTTTGGTGAACACTAACTGGCCGTCATTTTCCATGGCGCGTAAACGACGGCGCATGGCTTCTTGTTGTTCTTCATTTACAATGGCAAGGGTTTTAAAAATCTCCTCTTTGCTCATAGGAGAATTCTGTTTGCGAATCACTTGCAGAATAAAGTCACGACTCGGAATCGGATTGTCATATTTTGCCAATTCCTTTGCATAATTCGGATCTTGCAATATCGCTTTGTTTGTTTTTTTCGCCATAATTTTCTTTTCATCAAATAAAGTGCGGTCAGTTTACACGCTGTTTTGTCTAAAGCAAGGGAAATTGCGGTTCGGTAGCTTGTGGAAAAGCATCAAGCTCATCGTTAAATTGTAATTTTTTGCCGCTGAAACATAAAATTTTCTGTTATAGGCGCGCATTTTTTGGTACATTTAGCGCAATTTTTTAACGCTCGAAAATGAGCTTGTTTTATTCAATTTAGTTCAGTGGAATACGTATGTTATTTAAAAAAATTCGCGGTTTATTTTCTAACGATCTTTCAATCGATCTTGGTACAGCAAATACATTAATTTATGTGAAAGGACAGGGTATTGTTCTTGATGAGCCTTCCGTCGTAGCGATTCGTCGCGATCGTAGCGGCTCATTAAAAAGCATTGCTGCGGTAGGTAAAGAAGCGAAACAAATGTTAGGGCGTACACCGAAAAGTATCGAAGCTATCCGTCCGATGAAAGATGGCGTGATTGCAGACTTTTTCGTGACCGAAAAAATGTTGCAGTACTTTATTAAACAGGTTCACAGCGGCAACTTCATGCGTCCAAGTCCGCGTGTGTTGATTTGTGTGCCGGCAGGTGCAACTCAAGTAGAACGTCGTGCGATTAAAGAATCTGCCATGGGGGCTGGTGCTCGCGAAGTGTATTTAATCGAAGAACCAATGGCAGCAGCTATTGGGGCGAAGTTACCGGTTTCGACTGCAACAGGTTCCATGGTCATTGATATCGGTGGTGGTACGACAGAAGTTGCAGTAATTTCTTTAAACGGCATCGTTTATTCTTCTTCTGTGCGCATTGGTGGTGACAGTTTTGATGAAGCTATCGTGTCTTATGTGCGTAAAAACTTTGGTTCCATTATTGGTGAACCAACCGCTGAACGTATTAAACAAGAAATTGGTATTGCGTACATTCAAGAAGGCGATGAAGTCAAACAAATGGAAGTGCATTGTTCCAATATTGCAGAAGGTGCACCACGTTCCATTACCTTAACCTCTCAAGATGTTTTAGAGGCGATTCGCCAACCATTGAGTGGCATTGTCGCGGCAGTACGTACTGCATTAGAAGAATGCCAACCGGAACATGCTGCCGATATTTTCGAGCGCGGCATGGTGTTGACCGGTGGTGGTGCTTTGTTACGCAATATTGATATATTGTTAGCGAAAGAATCCGGCGTGCCGACGATTGTGGCAGAAGATCCGCTTACTTGTGTTGCTCGTGGCGGCGGTGAGGCCTTGGATATGATTGATATGCACGGCGGCGATATTTTCAGCGACGAAATTTAAGCTTGATGAACAAGAAAAAGTGCGGTTAAAAATGACCGCACTTTTATTTAGTCGGAATTGACGACAATGAAACCTATCTTCGGTAAGACCCCTCCCTTAGGATTGAAACTCTTTTTAGCTGTTACCGCTTCTGTCGGTTTAATCCTATCTGACGGACAAACGAATGCGATAATTCAAGCCCGCGGCTTTCTAGAAACAGCGGTCGGTAGTCTCTATTATTTAGCAAATACACCTCGTGCGGTGTTAGATGGTGTTTCTGATAATTTGGTGGATACCAATAAACTGCAAATTGAAAATCGCGTGTTAAAAGAGCAATTGCGTGAAAAAAATGCCGATTTACTGTTGCTTGATCAGTTAAGAGTTGAAAACCAACGTTTACGTTTATTACTAAATTCACCATTACGAACCGACGAATACAAAAAAATTGCAGAAGTATTGACTGCCGAAACAGATGTTTATCGTCAACAAATCGTGATCAATCAAGGTGAAAAAGACGGGGCTTATGTCGGTCAGCCGGTGATTGATGAGAAAGGCGTCGTTGGACAAATTATTTCAGTGGGGGAAAACACCAGCCGTATTTTGTTGATTACGGATGTGACGCATGCCGTTCCGGTTCAAGTATTGCGTAATGACGTACGTTTGATCGCTAACGGAACAGGACATAGTGATGAATTGACGTTAGATAATGTGCCGCGTTCCGTTGATATTCAAAAAGGCGATTTATTAGTCACATCGGGTTTAGGCGGGCGTTTCTTGGAAGGCTATCCGGTGGCGATCGTGGAATCAGTTTCCAGAAATGGAAAAAATTATTTTGCGACAGTAACGGCAAAACCCTTGGCTTCTATTGATAAATTGCGTTATGTGCTTTTATTGTGGCCAACGAATGAAGATATGCGTAAAGCGAAAACCATTACGCCGGAAGAAGTGCGTAAGGTGGTTCAACAACGTCTTGATAATCAAGGGGCCGAAGCCAATAAAGTGAAGAAAACCGTTGTCCCGGTAGAGAATGACCCGAGCAATAATATGACTTCGCCATTACCAACTGAATACATGCCGGCAGAAGCACCAACGGATTCGCAAAATGAGATGAATCATCCACCGTTACCAAATCAATCTCACAGAGAGGAAGATTAATGCAAGGTCGATTTTTCTTTCAATGTCTTGTGCTGACGGCAATTTTTACGATTGCTTTAGTGATGGAATTGGCGCCATGGCCATCTGGTTTCCAGAGTTTTAAACCGGCATGGATTGTTTTGGTGTTTGCCTATTGGGCGTTGTCAATTCCGCATAAAGTCAATATTGGGTGGGCGTTTATTATCGGTATTATCTGGGATATGGTGCTTGGCTCAACACTTGGTGTGCATGCCTTAGTGATGTCCTTATTCGCGTATCTCATTACTCGACATCATTTACGGTTGCGCAACCTTTCCTTATGGATGCAAAGTTTGTTGCTGGTGGGCTTCGTTTTTGCTATTCGAGTCAGTATTTTCTTGATTGAATTTGTTTTGCATAGCGCCAATTTTAACTGGCAAGAAATTTTCGGGGCGTTAGCCAGTGGTGTACTTTGGCCTTGGATTTTCTTACTTCTCAGAAAAATCCGTCGTTATTTAAGTTTGAGTTAATGTGCGCAGAAAATTCACTGAATTTTCTGACCGCACTTTACCTTAACTAAACCTTTTCATACCAAATACGGTTCACATAGAGCTGAATCTTACCGGAAGGCGTTTCTACGGTAATTTCATCGTCTTCTTCTTTACCAATTAAGGCGCGAGCTACCGGTGAATCAATGGAAATCCAGTTTTTCGCCGGATCAAATTCATCACAGCCCACAATACGATATTGTTTAACTTCGCCATCTTCGTTTTCTAGCTCCACCCACGCACCGAAAAACACTTTTCCTTCTTGCTTCGGGGAATAATCCACGATTTGTAGTACTTCCAGCCGTTTAGTGAGAAAGCGTACACGGCGATCAATTTCCCGTAATCGGCGTTTACCGTAAATATATTCCGCGTTTTCACTGCGATCGCCCAATGCGGCAGCATCAGATACCGCCTGTGTGACTTGCGGGCGTTCTTCTTTCCATAAAAATTTTAATTCCCGATCCAACACATTCCAGCCTTGTCGGGTAATGTAATTTGACTTTGCCATCATCCTGTCCTCAATTGCCGTAAAATTATACCGAAAAAGGAACAAACATTTGAGCCTCTTGCGCAAAAACAGTATGCTATGCCCGTTTTTTCATTATTAAGAAGTACATATCATGTTAAACCAGCAAATTAGCCAACTTATCGCGCAAGAGTTAAATGTACGCGATAGTCAAATTCTTGCCGCCATTCAATTATTAGACGATGGAAACACGATTCCTTTTATTGCCCGTTATCGTAAAGAAGCCACCGGCGGCCTAGACGACACCCAATTGCGTCATTTTGAAACCCGCTTAATTTATTTACGCGAATTGGAAGACCGTCGCCAAACTATTCTGAAATCCATTGAAGAACAAGGCAAATTAACGGATGAATTGCGTGACAAAATCCAAGCTACGCAAAGCAAAACCGAGTTGGAAGATTTGTATTTACCGTTTAAACCCAAACGCCGTACGAAAGGTCAAATTGCCATTGAGGCGGGGCTTGAGCCATTGGCGGATTTGCTTTGGAATGAGCCAAAAACATCGCCGGAAAGCACCGCGCTTGATTATGTAAATGCAGAGAAAGGCGTACCAGATGTTAAGGCTGCATTAGACGGAGCTCGTTATATTTTGATGGAACGTTTTGCCGAAGATGCTGGATTATTGGCGAAAGTGCGTGATTATTTAAGCAAAAATGCGCTGATTGTTTCTAAAGTGATTGAGGGTAAAGAGGCGGAAGGTGCGAAATTCCAAGATTATTTTGATCACCAAGAGCTGCTTAAAAATGTGCCGTCTCATCGTGCTTTGGCGATGTTCCGTGGCCGTAATGAAGGCATTTTACAATTAAGTTTAAATGCGGATCCTGAAGCGGAAGAGGGGAGTCGCCAGAGTTATTGCGAAGAGATTATTCGTGATTATTTAGGTGTTCGTTTTAATGACCAACCTGCCGATAAATGGCGTGAGCAAGTGATTGCTTGGACATGGAAAATTAAAGTGGCCTTGCATTTGGAAACGGAACTTATGGCAACCTTGCGTGAGAAAGCGGAAGATGAAGCTATTGATGTGTTTGCACGAAATCTGACCGCACTTTTAATGGCTGCACCGGCAGGCGCCAAGAACACGATGGGGTTAGACCCGGGGCTACGTACCGGCGTGAAAGTGGCTGTGGTGGATAACACTGGTAAGTTATTGGCAACCGATACCATTTATCCCCACACTGGGCAGATGGAGCGTGCGATGTTGTCTATTTTCCAATTAATTAAACAACACAACGTGGAATTGATTGCTATCGGAAATGGGACAGCCTCTCGTGAGACTGAACGTTTCGCCAAAGATGTGATCAAGGAAATTAAAGAAAATAAACCACAAACAGTGGTGGTGAGCGAAGCGGGTGCTTCCGTCTATTCCGCTTCCGAATTGGCAGCACAGGAATTTCCGGATTTGGATGTATCCTTGCGTGGAGCCGTGTCAATCGCTCGTCGTTTGCAGGATCCGTTGGCAGAATTGGTGAAAATTGAGCCGAAAGCCATTGGTGTGGGGCAGTATCAACATGACGTGAATCAAAGCCAATTAGCGCGTAAACTAGATGCGGTGGTGGAAGACTGTGTAAATGCAGTCGGGGTGGATCTCAACACCGCCTCTGTACCGTTATTAGCCCGTGTGGCGGGGATGACCAAAACGATAGCGCAGAATATTGTGACATACCGTGATGAAAACGGGCGTTTTGACAGCCGTGAGCAACTGAAAAAAGTTCCGCGTTTAGGCCCTAAAGCCTTTGAACAATGCGCAGGGTTTATGCGTATCGCCGCAGGCAACAATCCATTAGATGCCTCCGGCGTACATCCGGAAGCCTATCCTGTGGTGGAAAAAATCCTGCAAGCAACAGAGCAATCGATTCTGGATTTAATGGGCAATGCCAGTTTAGTGCGCCAGCTTGATGCAAAACAGTTTACCGATGAGCAATTTGGTTTGCCGACGGTTCAAGATATTTTCAAAGAATTGGAAAAACCGGGGCGCGACCCGCGCGGTGAATTTAAAACTGCCACCTTTGCTGAGGGTGTGGAAGAAATCACAGATTTGAAAGCAGGTATGATCTTAGAAGGTACGGTAACTAACGTGACCAATTTCGGTGCCTTTGTGGATATTGGTGTACACCAAGACGGCTTGGTTCATATTTCTTCCCTCAGTGATAAATTCGTGGAAGATCCGCATCAAGTGGTGAAAACCGGCGATGTCGTAAAAGTGAAAGTATTGGAAGTGGATGTGGCACGTCGTCGTATTGCATTAACCATGCGTTTAGATGAAAGTGCGGTGAAAAATGACGGAAAATCTGACCGTACTTTATCCGCAAAATCGCGTTCAGATAATGCCCGCCAAGATCGTAGTAATCCACGAGTAAATAATGCGATGGGCAATGCCTTTGCGGATGCGTTGAAGAATTGGAAGAAATAGTAAATGCTAGTTTACTAAAAATATTTAAAAAAATGACCGCACTTTATTTCATTAAAGTGCGGTCATTTTTTATTGTGTTTTCACCAGATTCGTTTTATCAACATGATGAAAACAAAAAGGCGTACCATTCGATACGCCTTTCTAATTAGGTTTATTATCAATTATTTGATAATTTTAGCTACCACACCAGCACCTACTGTACGGCCACCTTCACGGATAGCGAAACGTAAACCTTGGTCCATCGCGATTGGGTGGATTAAGGATACGGTCATTTTGATGTTATCGCCAGGCATAACCATTTCCACGCCTTCCGGTAACTCGATAGTACCGGTTACGTCAGTTGTACGGAAATAGAATTGTGGACGGTAACCTTTGAAGAATGGAGTATGACGACCACCTTCTTCTTTAGATAATACGTACACTTCAGATTCGAAGTCAGTGTGTGGAGTGATTGAACCCGGTTTCGCTAATACTTGACCACGTTCGATTTCTTCACGTTTAGTACCACGTAATAATGCACCGATGTTTTCACCTGCACGACCTTCGTCAAGTAATTTACGGAACATTTCAACACCGGTTACGGTTGTTTTCGCAGTTGGTTTGATACCAACGATTTCAACTTCATCACCGGTACGGATGATACCACGCTCTACACGACCTGTTACTACAGTACCACGACCAGAGATTGAGAACACGTCTTCAATTGGAAGAAGGAACGGTTGGTCGATTGCACGCTCAGGTTCAGGAATGTAAGTATCTAATGCTTGAGCTAATTCAAGGATTTTTTCTTCCCATTCTGCTACGCCGTTTAACGCTTGTAATGCAGAACCACGAATGATTGGAGTATCATCACCTGGGAAGTCATATTGAGAAAGAAGTTCACGAACTTCCATTTCAACTAATTCTAATAACTCTTCGTCATCTACCATGTCGCATTTGTTTAAGAATACGATGATGTAAGGAACACCTACTTGGCGACCTAATAAGATGTGCTCACGAGTTTGTGGCATAGGACCATCAGTTGCTGCTACTACTAAGATAGCACCATCCATTTGTGCCGCACCGGTAATCATGTTTTTAACATAGTCGGCGTGTCCCGGACAGTCAACGTGTGCGTAGTGACGTGTTGGTGTGTCGTATTCAACGTGGGATGTGTTGATGGTGATACCACGCGCTTTTTCTTCCGGCGCGTTATCGATTTGGTCGAATGCACGAGCTGCACCACCGTAGTGTTTTGCTAATACGGTTGTGATAGCTGCAGTTAAAGTGGTTTTACCATGGTCAACGTGGCCGATTGTACCCACGTTAACGTGCGGTTTTGTACGTTCAAATTTTTCTTTAGACA
>NZ_GL622200.1:1478586-1662279 GCF_000185305.1 Aggregatibacter segnis ATCC 33393 | reverse complement strand
CGATTAAGTTTCCTCAATGTATAAGTCCACAAACCGGAATGGCTTGTGGATTTAGTTAAACAAAATTATTTTTTACGAGCTTCAATAACTGCTTCAGCCACGTTTTTCGGAGCTTCAGCATATTTCAATGGTTCCATTGAGTAGGAAGCACGACCTTGAGTTTGGGAACGTAAGTCGGTTGCATAACCAAACATTTCAGAAAGCGGAACTTCAGCGTCGATTTTAACAACGAATTCGTTTGCTTCTTGACCGTTTACCATCGCACGACGACGGCTCAAGTCACCAATTACGTCACCTACATACTCAGGTGGAGTTTCTACTTCAACTTTCATGATTGGCTCAAGTAAAACTGGGTTTGCTTTTGCGAATGCTGCTTTAAACGCTAAAGATGCTGCAAGTTTAAACGCCAATTCAGAGGAGTCCACATCATGGTATGAACCGAAGTGTAAACGAACACCGATATCAACTACCGGGTAACCCGCTAATGGACCGGATTTAAGTTGCTCTTGAATACCTTTGTCAACTGCTGGGATGTATTCACCAGGGATTACACCACCTTTGATTTCGTTAACAAATTCATATCCTGGACCTTCTGGCTCTAATGGGTACAAGTCGATAACAACATGACCGTATTGACCACGACCACCAGATTGTTTTGCGTGTTTACCTTCCACATCGTTAACACGAGAACGGATTGTTTCACGGTAAGATACTTGTGGTTTACCAATGTTAGCCTCTACCTTGAATTCACGTTTCATACGGTCAACGATGATATCCAAGTGTAACTCACCCATACCGGAAATAATGGTTTCGCCAGATTCTTCATCAGTGTGAACACGGAAGGACGGGTCTTCTTGTGCAAGACGACCTAATGCAAGCCCCATTTTTTCTTGGTCTGCTTTCGTTTTTGGTTCTACTGCAACAGAGATTACCGGCTCTGGGAATTCCATACGCTCAAGGATAATTGGCGCTTCAATAGCACATAATGTATCACCTGTTGTCACATCTTTTAAGCCGATAGCAGCAGCGATATCGCCCGCACGAACTTCTTTGATTTCTTCACGTTTATTTGCGTGCATTTGAACGATACGACCGAAACGCTCACGTTTTTGACGTACGGAGTTCAACACGGTATCACCAGAGTTAATTACACCGGAATAGACACGGAAGAAAGTCAAGTTACCTACAAATGGGTCAGTTGCAATTTTGAACGCTAATGAAGAGAATGGCTCTTCATCGCTTGCATGACGCTCACCTTGAGTTTCATCTGGATTGATACCCTTGATCGCGGGAATATCTGTTGGTGCCGGTAAGTATTCAACAACCGCATCAAGCATTGCTTGTACACCTTTGTTTTTGAATGCAGAACCACAAGTTACCAAGATGATTTCATTTGCTAACACGCGCTGACGAAGACCGGCTTTGATTTCTTCTTCAGTTAATTCTTCACCGCCAAGGTATTTTTCCATTAACTCTTCAGACGCTTCTGCAGCTGCTTCAACAAGGTTTTGACGCCATTCTTCACAAGCGGCTTGCATATCTGCAGGAATGTCTTCATAAGTGAAGGTCATACCTTGGTCAGCATCGTTCCAGTTAATTGCTTTCATTTTGATTAAGTCAACAACACCGGTAAAGTTTTCTTCAGAACCAACAGGTAGTTGAAGAGGAACTGCATTTGCACCTAAGCGGGTTTTTAATTGATCAACTACGCGTAGGAAGTTTGCACCAGTACGGTCCATTTTGTTAACAAATGCGATACGTGGAACTTCATATTTGTTCGCTTGACGCCATACAGTTTCGGATTGTGGTTGAACACCACCAACTGCACAGTAAACCATTACTGCACCATCAAGAACACGCATAGAACGTTCTACTTCAACAGTAAAGTCAACGTGTCCCGGGGTGTCGATAACGTTAATACGGTGTTGTGGGAATTGTTGTGACATACCGGACCAGAATGCGGTAGTTGCTGCAGAGGTGATGGTAATACCACGTTCTTGTTCTTGTTCCATCCAGTCCATGGTTGCTGCACCATCGTGTACTTCACCAATTTTGTGACTTACACCTGTATAGAACAAGATACGCTCAGAGGTAGTAGTTTTACCCGCATCAATATGCGCACTGATACCAATGTTACGATATCTTTCAATAGGGGTTGTACGAGCCATTATTATTTCCTTGACGATTTCTTATTTAAAATTAAATACGAAATTTTATAAATGAATGAGGCTTCATCGCATAAAAATATGAGATGAAGCCTAAAAACGTAAGTGCTAACCGAATGTTACCAACGGTAGTGAGCAAACGCTTTGTTAGCTTCAGCCATACGGTGAACGTCTTCACGTTTCTTAACTGCGGCACCTTTGTTTTCTGATGCATCAGATAATTCGTTAGCTAAACGTAAAGCCATGGATTTGTCACCGCGTTTACGAGCGGCTTCAACGATCCAACGCATACCTAATGCGTTACGACGCACAGGGCGAACTTCAACCGGAACTTGGTAAGTAGAACCACCAACACGACGGGATTTTACTTCTACAGTTGGACGTACGTTCTCTAACGCAGCTTCAAAAGCTTCTAAAGCTTCTTTACCGGTACGTTGAGCTAATGTGTCTAACGCGTTATAAACGATAGATTCTGCGATAGATTTTTTACCATCTACCATGATGACATTGATAAATTTAGCAAGTAATTCTGAACCGAACTTCGGATCCGGTAAAATCTTGCGTTGTTCAATACTACGACGACGTGGCATTGCGAATTTCTCCGTTTTTATAATCTTCAGGGTATCCCAAAACTCGATAAAAATTAACCGCACTTTTATTGAAGGGGCTAATTAGATACTGGAGTTTGCGATTTAAATAAGTTTTACTAATTTAGCGTTTGGCCTTACTTAACGGAGAACCATTAAGCTTTAGGACGTTTAACGCCGTATTTAGAACGACCTTGTTTACGATCTTTCACGCCTGCGCAGTCTAATGCGCCGCGTACGGTGTGATAACGCACACCCGGTAAGTCTTTAACACGACCGCCACGGATAAGCACAACACTGTGCTCTTGAAGGTTGTGACCTTCACCGCCGATGTATGAGGTTACTTCGAAACCATTGGTTAAACGAATACGGCATACTTTACGTAATGCAGAGTTCGGTTTTTTAGGTGTAGTTGTGTACACACGGGTGCATACACCACGTTTCTGCGGGCAAGCCTCTAATGCAGGAACGTTACTTTTTACAACCTTTTTCACACGCGGTTTGCGTACTAGCTGGTTGATTGTTGCCATTAAAAAAACTCCAGTTTAATAAAAATTCATTAAAGAATGTTGTTTTACAAATCTGTCCATACAAGAACAGACCGCAGATTTTAATCTTCAAAGCGTAGACTGTCAACTTATTCTAATGTTGCAATCTCGTTATTACATATAAATAAAAGCCGAAAAATATGGAAAAAACCGACCGCACTTTGGACCATGATTCATACTATAAAAAAGAAGGGTAAATTTCTTTAGGTTATAAGATATACAAATTCGATCTTTCCCTCTGAAATTATCTTATTTTTATAACACATAAACGCTTACGTATTTGGGAATGGTCATGAACTGGCAATATATTTGGAATGTCACCCCTAGATTTGTTGATGCAACATTTATTACTTTAGAACTTTCTTTCTGGGCAATTGTGTTATCGCTTTTAGTTGGTTTCTTCTGTGCAGTAGTTACAACTTATAAAATTAGGATGCTTAATTCTGTGGTGAAGTTTTATATCGAACTTTCCCGCAATACACCTTTATTAATTCAGGTTTTCTTTTTGTATTTTGGCTTATCTAAAGTCGGGCTCAAACTGGATGGCTTTACTTGCGCCATCATCGGTTTGGCTTTTTTAGGCGGCAGTTATATGGCGGAAGCTATTCGAGGCGGCTTGGAAGCCATTTCGCGTGGACAGTTGGAATCCGCTTTAAGTTTAGGATTGACCCCGGTGCAGGCTTTTCGTTACGTATTATTTCCTCAAGCCTTTGCTATCGCCACGCCGGCCATTGGCGCTAACAGTTTAATTTTTAATGAAAGAAACCTCGGTGGTCAGCGCGATTGCCATTGCGGAGTTAATGTTTATGGCAAAAGAGATTATCGGTATGGATTACAAAACGAATGAAGCGCTCTTTTTATTAGTGGTGTTTTATTTGTTGATTTTATTGCCGGTGTCATTGTTTATCACTTACTTGGAACGTCGTACACGGAGAGCAAAATATGGGGCTTAATGTGTTATTTGAAGGGAGCAATTTTGAACGGTTGTTGGGTGGTCTCTGGGTAACAGCAAAAATTGCCTTTGTCTCCGTTTTCTTCGCCTGCATTCTCGGTATTCTTCTCGGCTTGTTGATGACAAGCAAAAATCGCCTGATTCGTGCTGTTTGCCGTTTTTATTTGGAATTTGTCCGCATTATTCCTTTGTTGGTCCTACTTTTTATTACCTATTTTGGCGTGGCGAAATGGTTCAATACGCATATTGATGGCGTTACCGTATGTATTTGGGTCTTCATTTTTTGGGGAACCGCAGAAATGGGAGATTTAGTGCGTGGTGCCTTGACGTCTATTGAAAAACATCAGACAGAATCAGCTTATGCCTTGGGTTTAACGCCATTACAAACGTTTCGTTATATTTTATTGCCACAAAGTTTAAAACGTGTCACACCAAGCGCCATTAACTTGTTTACACGCATGGTGAAAACCAGCTCGCTTGCTATGTTAATCGGTGTATTGGAAGTGATTAAAGTCGGGCAGCAGATTATTGAAACCTCTCTGTTTACGGAACCTTCCGCTGCCTTGTGGATTTATGGTGTGATTTTCTTGTTATATTTTGTGATTTGCTATCCGTTATCTTTATTTTCACGTTATTTAGAAACCTATTGGGAAAAATAGAAGGTGTATATGCCCTTATTAGAAATTAACGATTTAGTGAAATATTACGGCGACACCCTTGCCTTAAATGGAATTAATTTATCCGTTGAAAAAGGCGAAGTGGTGGTAATTTTAGGCCCATCCGGCTGCGGTAAAAGTACGCTCTTACGTTGTATTAACGGCTTAGAGGAGATAAAGAGCGGTCAATTAATTTTGCAAAATGAAGGCGTATTGGGCAAAGATTTGCCTTGGGTGAAGGCGCGACAACACATTGGCATGGTGTTCCAAAGCTATGAATTATTTCCGCATATGTCGGTGATTGACAATATTTTACTCGGACCACTCAAAGTGCAGAAGCGCCAACGTGCTGAAGTGGAAGCTCAAGCCGATATGTTGTTGAAACGGGTCGGGTTGTTTGAACGTAAAAATGCCTATCCGCGCGAGTTATCGGGTGGACAGAAACAACGTATTGCCATCGTCCGTTCCTTGTGTATGAATCCTGACATTATGCTGTTTGACGAAGTCACTGCCGCACTTGACCCGGAAATGGTGCGCGAAGTGCTGGATGTGATTTTGGGCTTGGCGAAAGACGGCATGACGATGCTGATTGTGACCCATGAAATGTCCTTTGCCCGTCAAGTGGCGAACCGCATTGTGTTTATGGATAAAGGGCAAATCGTTGAACAGGCGGTGCCATCGGATTTCTTCACCAACCCGCAAACCGACCGTGCGAAAACCTTTCTTAACATTTTAAATTACGAACCAAGAGGAGTTAACTATGAACAAAACATTTAAAAAAGTGACCGCACTTTTCGCCACCGCATTATTGGCAATAGGCTTAACTGCCTGCAACGATAAAGAAGGCAAAACGGAATTGGCGACTTCGTCAACGATTGAGCAACTCAAACAAGCCGGCAAAGTGCGTGTCGGTGTCTTTAGCGACAAACCGCCATTCGGCTATGTGGACAGTCAAGGCAAAAGCCAAGGATTTGACGTGGAAATCGCCAAAGCCATCACCAAAGATTTATTGGGCGATGAAAATAAAGCGGAATATGTGTTAGTTGAAGCTGCCAACCGCGTGGAATATCTTACTTCCAATAAAGTGGATATTATTCTTGCTAATTTCACGGTCACCCCAGCGCGTGCAGAAGTAGTTGATTTTGCTAAACCTTACATGAAAGTGGCATTAGGTGTGGTCTCGAAAGATGGCGCAGTGATTACCGATGTAAATCAATTAAAAGGTAAAACCTTATTAATCAATAAAGGCACTACCGCAGACGCTTATTTCACTAAAAATTATCCTGACATCAAGCTGTTGAAATTTGAGCAAAATACCGAAACCTTCGAAGCTTTACGTGACGGTCGTGGCGATGCGCTTGCTCATGACAACACATTATTGTTTGCGTGGGCGAAAGAAAATTCGGGCTTTACGGTAGGCGTGAAAAACTTAGGTGATCAGGATTTTATTGCGCCGGCAGTAAAAAAAGGGGATGTTGAATTATTAAATTGGTTAAATGCCGAAATTGAAAATTTGGGCAAACAAGGCGTGTTAAAACAAGCTTACGAAAAAACTTTAAAGCCTATTTATGGCGATGCCATTACAGAAGCAGATGTGGTGGTCGAGTATAAATAATCCACATTAATGAAAAGAAAAATGCGCTTAAAACTAAGCGCATTTTTTATTCATTTTAAACTACCATTGGAAGCGATAGACGGCTTGTACGCCAAATGGTTGCTTGATGTGTTTGCCGTCTGCGCGATTCACTTCTACTCCCATTCGGTGATTGCCAAAACCGGCGTTAAAACCGACCGCACTTGTAAACCGACCGCGATAACTTTCTACATTGAGTTGGCTACCATTGTAGTTAATGTCGCTGTGGCGGAGGCGTGTCGTGATCGCATTCGCTTCCGCATAAGGTTGAAGTTTCCATCCTTGGCTCAACTCGAAGGTTTTGGCAAGGCGTAAACCGATTCGAGAAGAAATGGCAGATAAGCTATCTTCTTTTTCTTTACCGTTAATATGCGTCCAAGCCAATTGCGCTTGTGGAGTCACGGTCCATGCACCGGCTAATTGGAATTGTTTGCCGATTTCACTGCTTAACGTGTAAGCGTTGTAACGGTGTTTTTCCGTATGATTTGAGTTTGCGGTTAAGCGACTATATTGCGCAATATTATCTAAATAGACACCATTGTCAGCCATGTAAGTCCCGTAAACCCCAAGGGTTTGTCCTTTCACTTTTCCGTTGCCGTAATGATTGTTGAAGTCAATATTGGCTTGACTGTGTCCGACAAATCCGCCTAAACGTACCTTATCTGTCGCCGCTGCATCCGCACCAATTTGTAAGCTATGTACGTTTTGCTTAAAACCGGAAGTTTGACTTTCACCCGTGGAAAGTGCGGTGAGTTTTTGATGTGAATTGACGTTTTTCACCCAAATATTGCCTTTCTCACCGGTTCTAATTTCACCTAAACGTTGGTGAATGCCGTTCAATTCATTTTCGACCATCAGTAATTCCGCTTGGCGAAGAGACACTTGTGCGTTTGCGCTCTCAAGTAGTTGTGCGGTCGCCGGTAAAGATGGTGTAATACTTGGCTGTGGCTGTGGCTGTGGCTGTGGCTGTGGCTGTGGCTGTGGCTGTGGCTGTGGCTGTGGCTGTGGTGTGACTGCGCTTTGTGAGTGCGCTAGCACCCAATTTTTTCCTTCAGGGGTTAAGAAGTATTTATAAGCACCGAGCGCCACATAACCATTGGCATTCGCTAAGTGAAATTTTGCATTTCCAGTATTGGTTTCAACTAAGGTTACTTTACCGTTTGCCACATGCGTGCCGTGATCCGTCACATTAAGGTGATGATCACCTTCCGCTTTTCCTTTCACAACGATTTTATCGGTTTTGTTTTCAGCGATATTGGTATTGAGATCAAATGTGGTGGAGCCAGTGAGATCACCTTTAATCGTTAACGTTTTATATTCCGATGTCGGTTCAAATTTGACCGTTGAGTTTTGCGTATTCAAGTGATGAAGAATACTCGATTGATTAAAATTCCACTGGCTATTGGCTAATGTGACGTTTACTTCGGTTTTTGCCGGTCTTTGTGGGTTTTCAATAATTGCGCCACTCAGTTTGGAGTTGTTATCAGCAATAAGGTGCAAATGGAACGTGCTTGCTGCATTGGCATCAATTTCTTCCTCGTCTTCCTCATCAACTGGGAAATTCGGATCATTGATGGAAACGAGTGCTCGAGTGGTATTCAATTCGCTGTTATGTAAGTTCAGGGTAACGGTATGTTCGTCCCCAAGCGGTACAGCATGCAATCCATAACCGGCTTTAATCTTAGAATCCCTTAAGGTAACCGTCTGTGTGCCGCTGTCATGGAGGTTCATGAAGATACTTTTATCGTTTAACGTAGCGTTTAACTTTTTAGCATTGACGATTTGTTCTTCAGTGCGATCATTTCCAATATCAAAAACAGATTGTAAATCTTTATTTCCAGTAATAGTGACGTTTTCAATATTTACAATGTCTTTTCCGAAAAGCGTGTATGCCCCGTTGTTTTCACCATTCATGGTGATTTTATGGTTAGACGAATTAATAATAGACGTTTCTTGCGATTCAATTGCATTTGAGCCGTCATTGTTGAGTTCAATATCTGCTTGAGTATTGATTGTTGAATTACGGGACTCAATAGCAGCATTACCGTCAAAATTACCATTAGCATCAGGAATGTTGTGAATTTGAGAATAGTTTTTGTCAACGATGAGTTTTACACCCTGTTCTAAATTTGCTGTTGCACCATTGACATGAACTAATTGGCTGGATGTATAATCTTCTTTAAGCGTTGCTTTAACGCCTGATTTTAGTGTAATGACATTATCTTGTTTTGTTAGATCGAAAATATGAAATAAAGCATCAGATGATTGACTTGGTCGGCCTAGGCTAGTACTTGCACCCGTTTCTGTTTTTGCTTTGTTTTGGTAATTTCCTGCTTCAACGGTGACATTTACAGCATCGGCGAGTTGAGTCGCTGTATCGTTGATATACCACGTATTGCCGGGTCCTTGAATATATTTACAACCTGTTGTTGTATTACAAGTGAGATCCGTTGCCCATCCCAAATTTGCTAAACTTAATGCTGTTGCAACCAAACTTAACTGAAAAGTGCGGTTAAATTTTTTATTGTTTTTCATACTGATTCCTTAATTTTCCCTATAAAAAAGCCGATTTAAAAAATCGGCTTAATATAATGATATTTGATTAACCTTGCAATGACACGCGTTTCATATCTTTCATGTAACCACGCAATTCTTGGCCAATTAATTCTACCGGATGATTGCGGATTGCATCGTTTACATCGCGTAAGGTGATGTTGTCGATTTCCACGCTTGGTGTTGGTTCGCCGATATCGCCTTTGCGTAAGGTTGGCACTAATGCTTTTTGCATAATCGGGCCAGCAACGTTAGCAAATAAGTAGTTACCGTATTCCGCCGTGTCGGAAATCACTACATTCATTTCATATAAACGTTTACGCGCAATCGTGTTGGCGATTAACGGCAATTCGTGTAAGGACTCGTAGTAAGCGGATTCTTCGTAAATGCCGCTGGCCACCATGGTATCGAATGCCAATTCAACACCGGCTTTAACCATCGCAATCATTAACACGCCATGGTCGAAATATTCTTGCTCACTGATTTTGCCCTCATATTTCGGTGCGTTTTCAAAAGCCGTTTTGCCGGTTTCTTCACGCCATTTTAAGAGGTTGGCATCACCGTTTGCCCAGTCTTCCATCATCACACGGGAGAATTCGCCGCTGATGATATCGTCCATGTGTTTAGCAAATAAGAAGGCCAATTCTTCTTTTATTTGTTCTGCTAACTCGAACGCACGCAATTTTGCGCTGTTGGACAAGCGATCCATCATCAACGTGATACCGCCTTGTTTTAAGGCTTCGGTGATGGTTTCCCAGCCATATTGCACTAATTTGCCCGCATAAGCCGGATCTTTGCCGTCAGCCACTAATTTGTCGTAGCAAATGAGAGAACCTGCTTGCAACATACCGCAAAGGATGGTTTGTTCACCCATTAAGTCAGATTTGACTTCCGCCACGAAAGAGGATTCCAACACGCCTGCACGATGACCACCGGTTGCCGCCGCCCAAGCTTTAGCAATTTCTAAACCTTCGCCTTGTGGGTCATTTTCCGGGTGCACGGCAATTAATGTAGGCACGCCAAAACCACGTTTGTATTCTTCACGTACTTCTGTACCCGGGCATTTTGGTGCCACCATCACGACGGTGATGTCAGGACGGATTTGCTCGCCCACCTCAACAATGTTTAAACCGTGAGAATAGCCCAATGCCGCGCCTTTTTTCATCAACGGCATCACATCAGCAACCACTTTGGAGTGTTGTTTGTCCGGGGTGAGGTTAATGACTAGGTCGGCTTTTGGAATCAGTTCTTCATAAGTGCCCACTTTGAAGCCATTTTCACTGGCGCGTTGGAATGACGCACGTTTTTCTGCGATGGCTTCCGGGCGTAATGCGTAGCTGATGTCTAGACCAGAATCACGCATATTTAACCCTTGGTTTAACCCTTGTGCACCGCAACCTACGATCACGATTTTCTTGCCTTTCAAGAAATCAGCTTCAGTTGCGAACTCACTGCGATCCATAAAACGGCAGCGACCGAGTTGGTCTAATTGTTGGCGTAAGTTTAAGGTATTGAAATAATTAGCCATGATGTTTTCCTTTTGTGTGGGAGTGTTTGTTTAGATTTGGGTGATTATAGGGTGTTTTGGTGTTGCGTAAAGTGATATTATTGGGATTGTGTGTTGCAGTTTTTGCAATTACCTACATTTAGAGGAATCGGTTTCGCCGATGGCGACCTTCTTTCTTTAATTCGCTTCGCTCACACTTCGTGCCGTAGCTAAAGCAACGTTCAAAACACAAGTGTTTTGTGTTTGCCCAAAAAGAAAGAAGGCAAAGAAAAAGGCACTCCGACTAAACCGCTTATCCTTATTCCAATGCAATTTTTTTCACGCTAAATTTCGAACTCGCTTCGCTCAAACAAAGCGAAATTTAGCTAAAAATTGCATTTCCATAAGGGCGTCTTACACGGAGGAAATAATTTGTTTTTTAAAAAAGTGCGGTTGAATTTTTAGATATTTTTATTTCAAAAAAACATTCTTAGAAATGACCGCACTTTTGAATCTATTGACATAATACACTTTAAGTAGCGCTCGAATAAAATGGGGTCCCCATCTGAACCGCCTGAGCGATTTGCAATTTTTAGGAAATTTTCGTTTGTCTGAGCCGCTGGCGGCGAGTTCGAAAATTTTCGTAAAGAAAATTGCAACTGAGTGAAGATAAGCGGTGAAGCTGGGGTGTGTTTTCTTTTGCCTACTTTGCTTTGCACAAGCAAAGAAAAGTAGGTCATTCTCAATGAAATTGAGAATGAAACCTAACTTAAGATTAAAAACATGACTTTTAACGATCTCAAAATCTTCATCACCCTCACTCAAACCCAAAACTTCGCCAAAACAGCGGCGCTACACCATATGTCGCCGTCAACCTTGTCCCGCCAAATTCAAAAAATCGAAGAGGAACTGGGGCAGCAGCTTTTATGGCGGGATAATCGTCAGGTGTCGTTAACGCCGAATGGTGAGGTGTTTTTGGCGTTTGCACAGCAGCAGTGGCAGAATTGGATGTTGTTTCAACAGCAGTTGCATACCCAAGAGGAAGAGCTTAGCGGGGAGCTCAAGCTGTATTGCTCGGTGACGGCGGCGTATAGCCATTTGCCGGGGATTTTGGAGAAATTCCGTGCGCATTATCCGAAAGTGGAAATTCAACTGACCACAGGCGATCCGGCGCAGGCGGTACATTTGGTGCAGGCGCAACAGGTGGATTTGGCGTTGGCAGGGAAACCGCCGGTATTACCGAGTGCGGTGACGTTTCATTATATCGATGATATTGCGTTGTCGATGATTGCGCCTCGTGTGGCATGTTCGGCAACACAATTATTGCAACAAGAACCGATTAATTGGCAACAGGTTCCTTTTATCTTGCCGTTAGACGGCATGGCACGGCAGCGGATCGAAGAATGGTTTAAACAAAAAGGCATTAAACACCCGAAAATCTATGGCACCGTGGCGGGGCATGAAGGCATTGTGTCCATGGTGGCACTCGGGTGTGGTTTAGCCTTATTGCCCGATGTGGTGATTAAAAATAGCCCGTTGAACAGCCAAATTTCTACCTTGCAGTTAGAGGAACCGATACCCCCTTTTGAACTTGGTGTGTGTGCGTTGAAACCTGTCTTAGAGCGCCCTTTAGTGCGTGCATTTTGGCAGTTATTAGCGTAAAGTGCGGTCATGATTTAAGGAGTTTTTATGCTAAAAGGCGTTGCGTTTTCTTTATTTGCCTCTCTGCTGTTTGGCTACATGTATTATTTTTCTACGCTGTTGCTGCCTTTGAGTGGCACAGATATTTTCGGTTATCGCATTGTATTTACCTTGCCTTTTGTGGCGGCTGCTGTGATTTTGTTTAAACAAAAAATGGCGCTGATTGCCCATTTAAAACGCATTCAAAGACAACCGCACTTTGCGTTGGCTTTTTTCTTTACCGGTGCGTTGATGGGCTTTCAAATGTGGCTATTTTTGTGGGCACCTAATAATGGCAGCTCGTTGAGTGTTTCTTTCGGTTATTTATTGCTGCCTTTAGTGATGGTGGCTGCAGCACGAATTATTTTTAAAGAACGGATTTCTCGCATTAAGTTTTTAGCCGTATTTATTGCTGCCGTGGGAGTCATTTCCAACATCGCCTTAAAAGGGGAGATTTCTTGGGAAGCGTTGGTAATTTGCGTGGGATATACCACTTACTTTGTGGTACGTCGAATGTGGAAAATGACCGATCTTGCGGCATTTTTCTTAGAAATGTTGACCCTTTTGCCATTTTGTATTTACTTCGCCTGGCAAGTGGATATTGCCCAAGTACAACAAAGTAATCCGAATATTTTGGTCTTGTTGCTACTGCTAGGCTTAATTAGTGGGACGGCGCTCAATTCTTACATTCTTGCCAGTAATCATTTACCGATGAATTTGTTGGGCTTACTTGGTTATGTAGAGCCTTGCTTGATGGTAGGGGTTTCTTTGTTAATCGGCGAAGAAATTGATGCGCAAAGTTATCCGTTGTTTATTTGTTTGGTGCTTGCTATGCTTTTGATTATCACGGATGGCATTCTACAAGCGAAAACGCGCCAATAGCTTTTTTATAACTGTTCAAATAACGGCGTAATGTTCGGCATCACGCCACGCCATAAATGGAAAGTATGCGCAGCTTGCGCCAATAACATCCCGAAACCGTCGCTTCGGTTTTGCACGCCTAACGCACCACAGCGTGCTAAAAACGGCGTGTCTTTTTGTCGATCATATTGCATGTCATAAACTGCTTTTGCTGCTCGCAGAATCTCATCGTTAATTTGTATCGTACCGCCGTGCAGACCTGAGGAGGTCGCATTGATAATCACATCAAAGGATTGCGTGGGAAGTTGACTCAGTTCTACGGCACGAATATTGCCGTAAGGCGAAAATTTTTCTGCCAACAGTTGCGCTTTGGCTAAAGTGCGGTTAGCAATCACAATGTTTTGCTGTGCATGTAAAAGCGGTAGCAACACGCCTTTTGTGGCACCGCCAGCCCCTAAAATGAGTAGGGTTTGATTCGGCTTAATCCAATTCAATCGCTGTAAATCCGTCACCAATCCTGCACCATCAGTATTGTCCGCATACAGCGTGCCATCGTCTAATTTTTTCAACGTGTTGCAGGCTTCCGCTATCAGGCAACGCTCACTGTGTGCATCTGCCAGCTTGAACGCGCGCTCTTTGAAAGGCGAGGTGATATTACATCCTGCTGCGCCTTGGGCAAAAAATGCCAATAATTGCCGTTCAAAATCCTGTTCGTCGCCTAACATAGCATCGTATTGCACGTCTTGGGCGGTTTGTTTGGCAAAAATGCGATGAATTTGCGGCGATTTGCTTTGAGCAATCGGGTTGCCCCAAACGGCATATAACATGATTTATCCTTGGCGAAAAACTTGGTTGGTGAAAATGTCGCGAATTTCGGATGGATTTACCGCACCGCCCACAGACATATCTAGCACCGGAAAATCCGTGCCGAATTGTTGCGCCACTTCTTGTGCCGTGCGACAAGGCGGCTGTCCGGTTAAGTTGGCGCTGGTGGAGGTGAGAGCAAAGCCCGCCTGTTCGCATAATAGCTTAACGGCAGGGTGTTGGCTGATGCGCACCGCAATACTGTTAAAATCGCCGGTAAGAAATTTTGGGGTCGTTGTTTTTGCCGGGACGACCCATGTCGTTGGTCGATCATATTGCGTAGTTAAGCGTTGCCAATGTTCTTCCATCAAACGGCTTTCATCCATAAAAGGCAACAAAAAATCCAAGCTCGGCGCAATTAAAATTAGCCCTTTTGACATCGGGCGCTGTTTTAAAACAAGTAAATTTTCCACCGCACTTTGGCTGTTTGGATTACAACCTAAGCCAAAAACCGCTTCGGTGGGGTAGGCAACGACTTGCTGATTTTTTAAATGGTTAACAATCTCTTGTAAATTCATGAGGCTACTCGGTGGTAAAAATATGGCGGCAGGTTTTATTCACACATTGCCAAGTACGTTGTTCGCCCTGTTGTTTTTTTAATAAGGCTAAATTGCCATGGCATTGCGGGCAATCCACTAAATAAGGTTTAGTTGGCACGGAAAACTTACAATGCGGAAAACGGTTGCAGGCGTAAAATAGCTTGCCGGCACGTCCACGCCGCGCCACTAACTGCCCTTCTTTACATTCCGGGCAAGGTACGTGTTCTTCCGTTTCCTCTTCTGCTTCCTCATGCACCACAAAATGACATTCCGGATAATTGCTACAACCGATAAACATGCCGAAATGCCCTTGTTTTAACGCCAATAAATGTCCGCATTGGGGGCAAGTTTGTTCTAATATTTTGAGGGTTTTTACTTCGTTGGAAGCCTGTAACGGTTTTAAGTAATCACATTGCGGATAGGCAGAACAGCCGAGAAATAGCCCTTTTTTGCCTTGCTTTATTTGCAACAACGCACCGCAGTGCGGGCAGTGTTCCTCGTGTTTGGTATGTTGAAATAAAGGTTGATTCATGGCATGCCCTAAAAGTGCGGTGATTTTTCTCGACAAATATTAAAACGGTTCGCGCGCCATTCTACCGCAAGTTTTGCGCCTTTTGCCACCCACGAAATGAAAAAGCAAAAGGTCGGCAAAGGCCACGGATTTCCTTTATACTAACGCCCAATATCAGGAGGGAACATGTTTGCATTGGATATTGATTTAAATGTGTTATTGGGCGTTTGCGTCGCATTGGGCGTGCTTTGCCTTATTTTGCTTTTTATCAGCGCACGCCGGAAACGGGATAGCCTGGAATTACAACAGGATTTAAATAAAAACATTGAGGATTTTAATCGTTTATTAGAAAAATTTGATGCCGTTACTGCCCGTAAAAATCAATTAGAACAAGAGGTAGCGAAAGCGCAAACCACGGCGGATGGACTACAAATTCGCTTAAATGAACGGGATGAAAAAGTACAGTATTTGCAAACGGAACTAAACGAAGAACAGGCGCGCCATTCCGCCATCGCAGAACAAATAACGACGCTGAAAGAACGTTTTGGTGTGGCATCGGCACAGGCGGACAGCTTGCGCGGACAACTTGCGCAAAGCCAAGCGCAGATTGTCCGCAAAGAAGAATCGCTGGCAAATTTAACGGAAAAACACACCGCACTTTCGCAGGAACTGGCGGAATTGAAAACCACGTTAACGGAAAAAGAAAAGCATTTTGTCGAGCAGCAACAACATGTTGAACAAACCAAACAGCAGCTCAATACGGAATTTCAAAACCTCGCGAATCGTATTTTAGAAGAGAAAAGCCAGCGTTTTCAGCAAACGAACCAAGCATCGATGGACAGCTTGTTAAAGCCATTCCGTGAGCAAATTGAAAGCTTCCAAAAACGGGTGAATGAAATTCATTCGGAATCCCTTAAGGGCAACGCGGGCTTGGAAGCAGAAATTAAGAAAGTGTTGGAAATCGGTTTGAGTATGTCGCAACAAGCGAACAATTTGACTTCCGCTCTGAAAGGGGAAAAGAAAACCCTTGGTAACTGGGGGGAAATGCAGTTGGAGCGGGCGCTGCAATCTGCCGGCTTGGTGGAAGATGAACATTACACCGCACAGGCGCATTTTAAAAATGAAGAAGGCAAGCGCAATTATCCCGACTTTATTCTTAACCTACCGGATGAGAAACATTTGATTATCGACAGCAAAATGTCGCTTAACGCTTATGAAAGTGCGGTCAGTGCTGAAGATGAAATAGAGCGTCAGGCGTTTCTGCGCGAGCACATTAAGGCGTTGCGTAATCACATCGACGACTTATCCCGCAAAGATTACAGTAACCTTATCGGCGTACGTAGCCCGAATTTCGTGTTGATGTTTATTGCCGTGGAACCAGCTTACATTGAAGCCTTAAAAATGGATCCGAGTTTGTTCGGTTATGGTTATGACAAAAATGTCATTATGGTGTCACATACCACGCTGATGCCTATTTTACGTACGGTGGCGAACCTTTGGCGGGTGGAGCGCGGTAATGCGGAAGCGCGTGAAATCAGCGAAAAAGCCGGTGACATTTATAACCAAATCTGCTTGCTTGCAGAGCGCTTAGCGAAAGTGGGGAATAGCCTTTCCACCGTTAGTTCGCACTACAACAGCGCTGTCACGGCACTCGTGGGGCAACAGGGCTTGATAGGCAAAGTGGAACGCTTTAAGGCACTTTCCGCGAAAGCCAATAAAACCATGCCTGATATCGAACCGCTGCATCATGATTTTGAAACGGAACGGTTGTTGCTAAATAAAGAATAACAGTAATAAAAAAGTGCGGTAGAAAAACCGCACTTTTTGTTAACAGGGTAGATTCGACAAATACTTACAAGATCGAACTATTATTTATATAATTTTTCAACTTGTTCAGGGGAGAGCAATCTTTGGTGTTTGGTGAATTCTTTCCCTAAATAGTAAGCACCAAAGTTCGTTAAGTGGTCTTGATCGCCATAGAGATATTTCCCTTCCGCTATCACGCTGTCTTTAGGAAGATATTGTTGTGCATCAACCCAATGTGCATTTGGGATATCTTTAATTAAATCATGAATGATTTGGTTGCTTGCATCAATATCGCCCATTCTACGAATTGGCTCGAGATATTTATCTAGCCCATATTTAGCGAGGAGATGTCCTCGAATAGGGGAGCGGTTAATCGAACTATTATTGGCAAAAACATAAACAGGTTTTTCTGTTGCGAGTTTTTCCACCATTTTTCTAAATCGGATTTCAAAGTCAGGGACTAAATAAGATTCAGCTTCAAATCGCGGAACCGGTTGGCCTTCCATTCGAAGATCATAAAACTCAGAAATGAAAACAGCGTCGTATTTGGCTATTTCATTCCATTGTGATTGGCATTCCGGTGTCACTTCTCCATTTTTATCTACCAATACTTGGCAATCTGGACCTGTATTTAGAATATCCGCCTTCCAACCTTCTTGCGCACCAACATAATTTAAGAAATAAGCTAAATGGCCGGCATGTGAATCGCCAATTGTTAAGATTTTTGCTGGGAGGTGCGTATTCGTTTCTGCTAATGGCACTTCTTGCTCAATTTGTTCTTTCTCATTTTTGATCTGTTTTCTTTCATAGGTGTTATATCCAATCACTAAAACAGAAGGGATCACATAGAGATATAAAAATGCCTGTTTGAAACCTAATTTTGATTTTCTAATTGGCTGCTCAATTAGGTAATAACTTAAGATAGAGAAAAGTACGGTTAACGCCGTGACTAACAATACAATTTGATTATCTATTTGTTTGGTGCCCGTAATATAGTAGGCAAAAGAGATAAATATCCAATGGTATAAATAGAGTGAATAAGATATTTTTCCAATAAATACCATTGGTTTTGTGGAAAGCAGTTTTTTTACAATACTATCTTGCGTTGTGGTGTAAATGACAAGTGCAGCTAGTAAACAAGGTAAAACTAAACTTACTCTGGGAATAAAGACTAACTTGTTATGATAAAAATATAGGCAAGCCAGCAATAATAAAAAACTGAAATTCCCAATCAGGTTTTTATTAAATGTGTGATTTGCCGGTGGATTAATATTGTAAATGGCTAATAATGATCCAATAAGCAATTCCGGAAAGCGTAAATTGGAAAGATAATAAGTATTCGGTTGATGTAATACATCTTTATAAAAAGTGTTAGGAATAAATGAGGTTAATAACAACAGGATAAAGAGTATGAGTGTAAATCTAAAAATAGATTTTAAATTCCCGGCTTTTTTATATACAAAAAATAAAAACAAAGGGAAAATTAAGTAGTATTGTTCTTCAACAGCTAATGACCAAATATGTAAAACAGGGTTTTCTGTCGCATTAAGGTCAAAATAGCCCTGCTTAAAGCCCAAATAAAAGTTAGAGGAAAAAACAGCAGCAAGCTCAATGGTCTTTCTGAGTTGGTTAAAATCATTATAGATAAATAACGCAGAAGCAACCAAAGACACAAGGGCCATTACCACAATGAATGCCGACTAAATTCGCTTTATCCGGCGGGTATAGAAGTCTTTAAAAGAGAAGCGATTTTCTTGAATCTCATTAATGATGATGCCGGTAATGAGAAAGCCGGAAATAACAAAGAAAATATCTACGCCAAGAAAACCACCTGGTAGCCAATTGGCATTGAGGTGATAGATGATCACTGAAATCACCGCAATGGCACGAAGTCCATCTATTTCAGCACGATATTTAATTGAAGAAGACATGTAAATTCCTTAAAAAAGCGATAAAAAAAATCGCACTTTAGTGCCTTAAAGTGCGGTTCATTTTTTGATTGTTTTACACGTTGAAGCGGAAGTGCATGACATCGCCGTCTTGTACGATGTAGTCTTTCCCTTCCAAACGCCATTTGCCGGCATCTTTAGCACCGTTTTCGCCTTTGAATTGGATAAAATCTTCGTAGGCAATCACTTCGGCACGGATAAAGCCTTTTTCAAAGTCGGTATGGATCACGGCAGCCGCTTTCGGTGCGGTCGCACCCACGGAAACGGTCCATGCGCGCACTTCTTTTACACCGGCGGTAAAGTAAGTTTGTAAGTTTAAAAGCGCGTAGCCTGCACGAATGACACGGTTTAAGCCCGGCTCTTCAATGCCGAGATCTTGTAAGAACTCGAGTTTTTCATCATCATCTAGTTCGGCGATTTCTGCTTCAATTGCGGCACACACCGGCACCACGACAGAGCCTTCTTTTTCAGCAAATTCGCGGACTTTGTCAAGATAAGGATTATTTTCAAAACCGTCTTCATTCACGTTGGCAATGTACATGGTCGGTTTTAAGGTTAAGAAATTATAGCTTTTGATCGCCAATAACTCGTCTTTTTCTAATGGCACAGAACGAATCATGCCCGCTTCAGAAAGTACCGGTAAGATTTTTTCCATCACGGAAAGTTCGAATTTCGCATCTTTATCGCCGCCTTTAGCACGTTTTTGTAAACGTTGAATCGCACGTTCACAGCTGTCTAAATCGGCTAACGCCAGTTCGGTGTTGATGGTTTCAATATCGCTTAACGGATCGATCTTGCCCGCAACGTGTACGATGTCATCGTTTTCAAAACAACGTACGACATGGCCAATGGCGTCCGTTTCGCGGATGTTGGCGAGGAATTTATTACCCAAACCTTCGCCTTTACTCGCGCCGGCCACCAAGCCTGCGATATCCACAAATTCCATGGTGGTGGGCAATACACGTTCAGGTTTGACAATTTCCGCTAAGGCGTCTAAACGCGGATCCGGCATTGGCACCACGCCGGTATTTGGCTCGATGGTGCAAAACGGATAGTTTGCCGCTTCAATGCCGGCTTTGGTTAAGGCGTTGAAAAGTGTGGATTTGCCCACATTCGGCAGGCCCACGATACCACATTTGAATCCCATAATTTTTCCTTATTGGTGAAGAAAAGTGCGGTTGAAATTGACCGTGTTTTTTGACCGCACTTTTCGGTTAAATTTTAAAACTATTTAGTCGATTAGTGGCTTTGACGATGCCGTCTTTGAAAAGCAGTTCCACGCAATTTGCCGCTTCATCCAAGGCATTTTCAAGCGCTTCACGCTCACTGGGTGACGGTTTGTTTAACACATAACCCGCCACTAAATCACGGTGTCCCGGGTGACCGATCCCAATGCGCAGACGATAGAAATTGTTGTTATTGCCCAATGCGGCAACAATGTCTTTTAAGCCGTTGTGTCCGCCATGTCCCCCACCTAATTTCAGTTTAACGCTGCCGGGCGGTAAATCTAACTCATCATGCAGGACTAAAATTTCTTCGGGTTTGATACGATAAAAATTCGCTAATGCGCCTACCGCTTTGCCGCTTAAATTCATAAAGGTTGTCGGCACCAAAAAACGGATTTCTTTGCCGTTCATCAGCGTTTTTCCCACCTTCCCGAAAAATTTATTTTCCGCATTTAATGTGACATTAAACCGCCGTGCTAAGCGCGCAATTAACCATTCTCCGGCATTGTGGCGGGTGTCTTCGTATTTATCGCCGGGATTGCCAAGCCCAACAATTAACTTAATTTCTGACATAGTCTGTTTACGTGAATAAAAATAGTGGCGTATTGTAGCGGAAAGTCGGTTTTTTCTCAATGAAGGGAAAAGGAAACCGCACTTTAATTATCTAAAGTGCGGTCGTTTTTGAACGCGTTTTTAATCGCGGAAATTATTGAATTGGAATGGTTGTCCCAGTTCGGCGGTTTTGACGAGTTGAATCACGGCTTGTAAATCATCACGGGATTTGCCGGTAACACGGACTTGCTCGCCTTGGATTTGGCTTTGGACTTTGATTTTGGAGTCTTTGATCAGCTTGGTGAGTTTTTTCGCCATGTCGGTTTCAATGCCTTGTTTCAGCTTGATTTCTTTGCTGTACGTTTTGCCACTGTGTTCATAGTCAGCAGGGATGTCCAATGAAGTAGATTCGATGTTACGTTTAATGCACGCGTTACGTAAAATGTCGATGAGTTGCTCCACTTGAAAATCCGATTCGCTGCTCACTTTAATGCTTTCGTTTTTTTCGTTAAATTCGATGGCGGCTTGTACGTTACGGAAATCCCAACGATTAGTGAGTTCGCGGTTGGCGTTTTCCACGGCGTTGCGGATTTCGTGTCCGCTGATTTCGGAAACAATGTCGAATGATGGCATGGTTTTCTCCTTATTTCATTTTGTCGTTTGCACTTAAAATACATAAAAGTGCGGTTAAATCGGTGAAATTGACGATAACTTGCGCCAATTGTTGTACTTTTGGTTTGGCGTGATAAGCCACGCCGACATCGGCAACTTGCATCATGGCGAGATCGTTGGCGCCGTCGCCGATGGCAACGGTGTTTTCAGTGGCAATGTGAAATTGTTGTGCCAACTGTTGTAAGGTTTGCGCTTTGTATTGCGCATCCACAATGGCGCCTTGTACGTTGCCTGTAAGTTTGCCGTCAATAATCTCGAATTGATTGGCAGCAATGAAATCTAAGCCGAGTTTTTGTTGTAATACTTCGGCAAAATAGGTAAATCCACCGGAAGCAATGGCCACTTTCCAACCGTGATTTTTGAGTTCTTTGACTGTTTTGACTAATCCCGGCATCAGCGGTAAATGCTGTTTGACCTCTTGCAAAATGCCTTCCGGCGCATCTTTTAAGGTGGCAACCCGTTGGCGCAGACTTTGGCTAAAATCGAGTTCACCACGCATGGCGCATTCCGTAATGGCGGAAACCATCTCGCCAGTGCCGGCAAGTTTGGCGATTTCATCGATACATTCAATTTGGATGGCGGTGGAATCCATGTCCATCACAAGTAATCCTGCTTGCTTCAAACTGGCGTGAAAGTTTAACGGTGCAATATCCAGAGCTAATTCATGGGCAATACCAATCCACTCCGCTTTCCACTCACCTTTGAGCAATACCACGGTGTTATGCAACACATTCCACGCGGCAAAACACAAAAAATTTTCACCGCACTTTTGCTGAAAGGTTTGTAACTTTGTGAGATTTAGGTTGTCGGAATAGAGAATAAACGCCTGATCCGAGTGATAGGGTTTGTCAGCAATGAATGGCGCAGGAAGTTCAGAAAAATGCGCCATAATGGCGTTAAGATTTTGTGTTTGCATAAAAATCCTGTAAATTGTGGCGGTTTTTAAAAGCACAGTATTCTAGCTTACTTATTAAACTTTGGGGAAAATAACTTGCATTTAACAAAAGAAAAAATGATTAAGGTGATGATGTTTCTCGGCATCATTTTGTTATGTGTGGGTATCATGGCAATCATTTTATTTGGCGTACAACAATTTAAAATCGGCTCACAGCTAGCCAGTGTAAATCAGGTCGCTAATATTTCTCATTTATTGGCACGCCAGCAAGCGAATCTATTTTCGATGTTGTTAGTGAATAACCCAAAAACGGAACGATTAGTGGAAAATTTGGATAATTTTACCAAAGAAGAATTTGTACTGGATGCGGCAGTGTATGCGCGTAATGGTGAATTATTAGCACAAAGCACCAACTCGTCAGATATACGCAGTTTGTTGGGCTTGGATAAAGAAGAAAAGGAAGCTGATTCTCAGCAAATTGTGGAACCTATTTATTCCCCAAACGGCCTGGAAGGCTTTTTACGCGTCACTTTTGATGCCAAATATGGACAAACGACCCAAAGTAAAATTAATCAAATTTTTTACCGATTATATGGCGAAATCGTCATTGTTTTCCTTGTTGGTATCCTTTTTGCCAGTAGTTTCCATTATTTCCTTAGCCACTATCGCCGTAGCTGTAACCATGTTCATGTTGTGGAAAAAACACCTACGCCAAGTAACAAAACAATGCCATCCACGAGCAAAGCGTTTCATCAGCGTCGGAGACGAATGCGATAGGGAAGTGCGGTGGCTTTTATGATCGTTTTTTCTTTAGGAAAAATTAAAATACACAAAAACAAAAAACCGCTCGTTTGAGCGGTTTCTTTTTTAATGGTAAGGCAAAAATTAGGCTAATTTTTTGATTTGAGCAGCTAATTTAGATTTGTGGTTTGCTGCTTTATTAGCGTGGATTAAGCCTTTAGAAGCCATGCGGTCAACAACTTTTTGCATTTCAACAAATGCTGCTTCAGCTGCTGCTTTCTCACCCGCTGCTACTTGAGCATAAACTTTTTTGATGTAAGTACGCATCATAGAGCGTTGGCTTGCGTTGTGTTGACGGCGTTTTTCAGATTGAACCGCACGTTTTTTTGCTGACTTGATATTAGCCAAGGTCAAACTCCTAAAAATTTCTGTTAGTTAATAGTGACAAAATAGGGGCGTAAATATGCCGATTTCTTATACATTTGTCAACGGGAATTTTGTGTTGATTTCGGTGAGACACAACCGAACGTTGGCATCGTTATGCTTAACAAGCTCTTTCTAAACGGGCTCACCAAACGATGTGCGCGGGATTTTAACAGTTTTTTCCCTTAGAATATAGCGTAAAAACGAAATTTCTATACAATTAGGCAAATTTTATCATTCAGAGTAATTCGTTTTGAGCAAAAGATTATTAAAATCCGGCATGATCGTGAGCGGTATGACGCTCGTTTCGCGTGTGTTAGGCTTGGTGCGCGATGTGGTGATCGCCAATTTAATTGGTGCGGGTGCGGCGGCAGACGTATTTTTATTCGCCAACCGTATTCCTAATTTCCTCCGCCGATTATTCGCCGAAGGGGCGTTTTCACAAGCGTTTGTGCCGGTGTTGGCGGAGTATCAAAAATCCGGTGATTTATCCAAAACCCGCGAGTTTATCGGCAAAGTGTCCGGTACCTTGGGGGGCTTGGTTACCGTCGTTACGTTATTGGCGATGATCGGCTCGCCGGTGGTCGCGGCCATTTTCGGGACAGGTTGGTTTGTGGATTGGTTGAATGACGGGCCGAATGCGGAAAAATTCACACAAGCCTCGTTGCTGCTCAAAATTACCTTTCCTTATTTATGGTTTGTGACCTTCGTTGCGCTGTCCGGTGCAATTCTGAATACCATAGGCAAATTCGGTGTGATGTCGTTCTCGCCGGTGTTGCTCAATATTGCCATGATTGCCACCGCACTTTGGCTGGCTCCGCAGTTGGAAAATCCGGATTTAGGCTTGGCTATCGGGATCTTTCTCGGCGGGTTATTACAATTTCTGTTTCAACTGCCTTTCTTATATCAAGCCAAATTATTGGTGAAGCCAAAATGGGCATGGCATGACGAAGGTGTGAAGAAAATCCGCACGCTGATGATCCCCGCCTTATTCGGTGTTTCCGTGAGCCAAATCAACTTGCTCCTTGATACCTTTATCGCCAGTTTCTTAATGACGGGCTCCATCAGCTGGCTGTATTATTCCGACCGCTTGTTAGAGTTTCCTCTTGGGTTGTTCGGTATCGCCATTTCTACAGTGATTTTGCCGACCCTTGCCCGCCATCATGTAAACCGCGATGATAACGCCAAAAGTGCGGTGGATTTTCGCAACACAATGGATTGGGGCGTACGCATGATTTTATTGCTCGGCGTGCCTGCCATGATCGGCATTGCCGTGTTGGCGCAACCGATGTTGCTCGTGCTGTTTATGCGTGGCAGCTTTACCTTTAGCGATGTGCAATCAGCCTCTTATTCCCTGTGGGGCTTTAACGCAGGGCTTCTGAGTTTCATGTTAATCAAGATTTTGGCGAATGGTTATTATGCCCGCCAAGACACCAAAACGCCGGTGAAAATTGGCATCATTGCCATGGTGAGCAACATGGCATTCAATCTGTTAGCAATTCCTTTCAGCTACGTGGGCTTGGCAATTGCCTCTGCCATGTCGGCAACGTTAAACGCATATCTGCTTTATCGTGGCTTGGCAAAAGCGGACGTTTATCATTTCAGCCGTCAAAGTGCGGTGTTTTTTCTGAAAGTTTTTTGTGCCGCCGCCATGATGGGGCTATTGGTTTGGTATAACAGCCCAACACTCATTGAATGGAATGCCATGAGTTTTCTTACCCGCGTGCATTGGCTAACGTGGTTGATCGTTTTAGCCGCAATGGTTTATGGTGGAATATTAGTGTTGTTAGGTATTCGTAAACGGGATTTGATGGGCGTGCACACCGCATGAAATTAGCTTTTGTGACGCCTTAATTTATGCGTATAATACCGAAATCTTTTTTCACTGAAATTAAATGGAACAAATTTAACAATGCAGCTGATTCGTGGCTTGGGAAATTTACCGCAAAATTTGCATACTTGCGCGTTGACTATCGGCAATTTTGACGGCGTGCATTTGGGACATCAAGCCATTTTGCGTCATTTGCGGACAAAAGCTGATGAGTTGCATTTACCCATGGTGGTGATGTTGTTTGAACCGCAGCCACGCGAGTATTTCTGTGCCGAAAATGCCCCTGCGCGCTTGATGCGTTTGCGCGATAAATTGCGTTATCTCAAACAGGCAGGCGTGGACATGGTGATTGTGGCAAAATTCGACCGCACTTTTGCCGATTTACCGGCGCAACAATTTATTGAAGATTGGCTGGTACGCAAATTAAACGTGAAATTTTTAAGCATTGGTGATGATTTTAAATTCGGTGCCAAACGCCAAGGTAATTTTGTGCTGTTGCAACAAGCCGGTGAAAAGTTTGGTTTTACCGTAGAGGATAACCGTAGCTTTTGCTTAGATGCGCTGCGAATCAGTAGTACAGCGATCCGCGAGGCGTTGGCGAATGATGATTTAACGTTGGCGGAAAAATTACTTGGACGTCCTTATCGTATTTTAGGTCGCGTGATTCATGGCAATGAGCTTGGTCGCACCATCGGTTTTCCGACCGCGAATATTCGCTTGCATCGTCAAGTAAATCCGGTCAAAGGGGTTTACGCGGTTAGAGTGCGGTTAAAATCCGGCGCGTTTTTTAATGGGGTCGCTAACATCGGCACCCGCCCGACCATCAACGGTGTGAATCAATTATTAGAAGCGCATTTATTCGATTTTCAAGGCGATCTTTATGGTCAATGGTTGGATGTAGAACTCTGTCATAAAATCCGCAATGAAATGAAATTTCCCTCTTTTGACGATTTAAAAGCACAAATTGCGAAGGATGTAGAAACGGCGAAAAACGTTTTCAAAACTGACCGCACTTTATAGAACACAAATTTTAATTTTTACATAACACTGGAATATAAAATGACTGATTATAAAAATACCCTTAACCTTCCTGAAACGGGCTTTCCAATGCGCGGCGATTTAGCCAAGCGCGAGCCTGTGATGTTAAAAAACTGGTATGAAAAAAACCTTTATCAAAAAATTCGTGAA
Source organism: Aggregatibacter segnis ATCC 33393 (assembly GCF_000185305.1). Lineage (GTDB taxonomy): Bacteria > Pseudomonadota > Gammaproteobacteria > Enterobacterales > Pasteurellaceae > Aggregatibacter > Aggregatibacter segnis. The sequence goes on along the minus strand of NZ_GL622200.1, from coordinate 1,635,961 downwards.
ACCTCAAAATGCAAAAAATCCTTTATTTTGCATGATGGTCCTCCGTATGCAAACGGTAACATTCATATCGGCCATGCGGTGAATAAAATTCTGAAAGATATTATCGTGAAATCCAAAACCGCATTAGGTTTTGACTCGCCTTATATTCCGGGTTGGGACTGTCACGGTTTGCCGATTGAATTGAAAGTAGAAGGCTTAGTGGGCAAACCAAACGAGAAAATTTCTGCGGCTGAATTCCGTGCGAAATGCCGTGAATATGCCGCGGAACAGGTAGAAGGTCAGAAAAAAGACTTTATCCGTTTAGGTGTGTTGGGCGATTGGGATAATCCTTATTTAACGATGAACTTCGACACTGAAGCAAACATCATCCGTACCCTTGGTAAAGTGATTGCGAATGGCCACTTATACAAAGGTTCAAAACCAGTGCACTGGTGTTTGGATTGTGGCTCTTCTTTAGCTGAAGCAGAAGTGGAATACGAGGACAAAGTTTCTCCGTCTATCTATGTTCGTTTCCCTGCAGTAAGTGCGGTTGAAATTGAAGAGAAATTTAACGCAGTAGGCAAAGGCCATGGCAAATTATCCGCGGTGATTTGGACAACCACACCTTGGACAATGCCATCTAACCGTGCGATTGCGGTAAATGCAGACTTAGAATACCAATTAGTACAACTTGGCGATGAGCGTGTGATTTTAGCTGCTGAATTAGTTGAATCCGTAGCGAAAGCCGTGGGCGTAGAACAAGTTGAAGTTTTAGGTTCAGTAAAAGGTCAGGCGCTTGAGTTAGTATGCTTTAACCATCCGTTCTATGATTTCACTGTACCAGTGATTTTAGGTGATCACGTGACCACTGATGGTGGTACAGGTTTGGTACACACTGCACCGGATCATGGTTTGGACGACTTTATTGTAGGACAAAAATATAATTTACCAATGGCGGGTCTTGTATCGAATGACGGTAAATTTATTTCAACCACTGAATTCTTTGCAGGCAAAGGCGTATTTGAAGCTAATCCATTGGTTGTTGAAAAATTGCAAGAAGTGGGCAACTTATTAAAAGTTGAGAAAATCAAACACAGTTACCCACACTGCTGGCGTCACAAAACCCCGATTATTTTCCGTGCGACTCCGCAATGGTTTATCGGTATGGAAACTCAGGGTTTACGCCAACAAGCATTAGGCGAAATCAAACAAGTTCGCTGGATTCCAGATTGGGGTCAAGCACGTATCGAGAAAATGGTTGAAAACCGCCCTGACTGGTGTATTTCCCGTCAGCGGACTTGGGGTGTGCCAATGACCTTATTTGTGCACAAAGAAACCGAAGAACTTCATCCGCGTACTTTAGAGTTGCTTGAAGAAGTGGCGAAACGCGTGGAGAAAGCCGGTATTCAAGCATGGTGGGATTTAGACGAAAAAGAATTATTAGGGGCTGATGCAGAAACCTATCGCAAAGTGCCTGATACTCTTGATGTATGGTTTGACTCAGGATCAACCTATTCTTCTGTGGTGGCGAATCGTCCGGAATTTAACGGCCAAGATATCGATATGTATTTGGAAGGTTCCGACCAACACCGTGGTTGGTTTATGTCTTCTTTAATGCTTTCTACCGCAACAGACAACAAAGCGCCATACAAACAAGTATTAACTCATGGCTTCACGGTGGATGGTCAAGGCCGTAAGATGTCAAAATCTATCGGTAACATCGTGACACCACAAGAAGTGATGGATAAATTTGGTGGTGATATTTTACGTTTATGGGTGGCTTCTACCGACTATACCGGTGAAATGACCGTTTCCGATGAAATCTTAAAACGTGCAGCAGACAGCTATCGTCGTATTCGTAACACGGCACGTTTCTTATTAGCGAACTTAAACGGTTTTGATCCGCAACGTGATGCAGTAAAACCGGAAGACATGATGAGCTTGGATCGTTGGGCGGTGGCTTGTGCGTTAGAGGCGCAAAACGAAATCAAAGATGCTTATGATAACTATCAATTCCACGCCGTAGTGCAACGCTTAATGCGTTTCTGTTCTGTGGAAATGGGCTCGTTCTATCTTGATATTATCAAAGACCGTCAATACACCACCAAAGCGGACAGCCTTGCGCGTCGTAGTTGCCAAACCGCCTTATGGCACATTGCAGAGGCGTTGGTACGTTGGATGGCACCGATCCTTTCCTTCACCGCAGATGAAGTGTGGGGCTACTTGCCACAAACGGCGACGACACGTGCAGAATTCGTCTTCACTGAAGAATTCTACGAAGGTTTATTTGGCTTAGGCGAGAACGAAAAATTAGACGATGCTTACTGGCAACAACTGATCAAAGTGCGTTCTGAAGTGAACCGCGTGTTAGAAATCGCCCGTAACGACAAAGTGATCGGTGGCGGTTTAGAAGCGGAAGTGACGGTTTATGCTAACGATGCATATCGTGCCTTGTTAGAGCAATTAGGCGATGAATTACGTTTTGTGTTAATTACCTCAAAAGCGGAAGTGAAAGCATTAGCAGACAAACCGGCAGATGTGGCTGCTGGCGAGTTAGAGGGGATTGCAGTAAGCGTTGCTCGTTCTCACGGCGAAAAATGCCCGCGCTGCTGGCATTATTCCGACAAAATCGGCGTGAATCCGGAACATCCGACACTTTGCCCACGTTGCGTAGAAAACGTTGCAGGCAATGGCGAAGTCAGACGTTTCGCTTAATCATGCAGTAAAGCCTAAATAAAAGTGCGGTCAAAATTGACCGCACTTTTTGATCGTAAAGCATTTATTTTTTCAGTTCCGTGGCGTAATCTTCTACCGCCGTTTTGGACTTCAATAATCCTTGTTGCAACATAAAGTCCGCCATTTTTTCATAGTTCGCTTTATTAAAGCTGCCCGGCTGTTTACTCAAATAAGGCAGTGTGTCTTTCCAAGCTCGGCGATTGAGTTCGTTATCCAATTCTGTCGGTTTATAGCTGACAAAAAGCTGCCAACTTTCTTCCGGGTGTGCGTTGAGGTAATCCGTGGCTTGTTGTAGCGCGCTGACAAAATCTTGGTATTTCGCTTCATGAATTTTGTCTTTATTGGCCACGATAATTAATTCGTCATAGGTTGGCACGCCATACTGTTCAGGGAAAAATGCCTTGCCTTGATAACCTTCAATGGCTAATTGATTCAATTCAAAATTGCGGAATGAACCAATAACCGCATCCACTTGTTTGCTAATTAAAGAAGGGGAGAGAGACCAATTCACATTAACCAGTTGAACATCTTTATTACTTAAATTAGCTGACTTCAACATGGCATCCAACAGCGCTGTTTCAAAACCGCTAACGGAATAGCCGATTTTCTTTCCTTTCAAATCCGCTAAGGTTTTGATACCGCTATTTTCCAACGTGACCAAGCTGTTTAGCGGAGAATCTGCCAATGTCGCAATACGCACTAAAGGTAGTTTTTCATCTACTTGAATATGCAGTTGCGGTTGATAATCTACGGCTAAATCTGTTTTACCCGCGGCGACCAATTTAGGTGGTAGCGATGGATCGGCGGGCTCAATAATATCCACCTCCAGATTATGTTCGGCAAAAAAACCTTTTTGCTGTGCGACGATCAACGCCGCGTGATCCGGGTTGACAAACCAATCCAGCATTAAAGACAGTTTTTGTTTTTCTGCCGCCTGAACGCTAAGCGAAAGTGCGCCGATAATCAATGTTGAAAGAATGTGTTTTTTCATTGTAGCTCCTTTTGTGGTTAAGCGAGATCCAGCCCCATTTGCCAAAAGGCAATTTCCATGCGGGTGGCTGTCGTAAAGATGTGTTGAATATGATTTTGTTGAGTAGGGGTAAAATCGGCACAAAGTGCGGTCAAAAAAGCCGATGTTTCTTCTGCTTCTTGCTGAAAAGCCTCCGAAGCATAGGTATCGATCCAGGTTTGATACGGATTATTGGTTAAGCGCGGGTAGTTTTCTGTGATATAGCGTGCGATTTGTGCATACCCTACGGCACAAGGCGTAATGGCCGCATAAATTTCCGCTAAACCACCGGTAGCACCGCAATCCAATAAATAGCGGGTATAGGCAACACAGGCGGCGCTTTCTTGAGTGGCAAATATTTCCGCTTCACTGATGCCCCATTGTCGGCAATAGGCCAAATGTAATTGAATTTCCTGACAAATACTTTCCAGGCTTTTTCGTGGCGTTTCCATTTGGCTAAAGTTTTTGGCTTTAAAGATAGCCAAGGCAAACGCACGGCTGTAATGAAACAGGTAAAGGTAATCCTGCTTTAAATAATGACGAAAGCACTCTGCCGGCAACGAGCCATTTGCCAATTGTTTGACAAAATCATGTTCTACATACTGTTGCCAATAAGGCTGGGCGTTTTTAATCAGTTGGTTGAGCATTTTTCCTCCTAATGCACATAACTTACCCACGGCAGAGCTTTGCGCAGTAATTTATCCACGATGAAATAAAGGCAAAGCGCCATGAGCAAAAGTAAAAATAGCGCCGCAAACATTAAGTCGATTTGCATTCGGGCATTGGCTTGCAGCATTAAATAGCCCAATCCTTCCGAAGAACCGACCCATTCTCCTACAATGGCGCCAATGGGCGCAATGGAGACGGCAATGCGTAATCCTGATGCTAATGCGGGTAACGCCGCCGGTAAGCGTACTTTTAATAGCATCGCTGCAGGAGAAATACGTAAGGTTTGGGCCAGTTGAAGCCAGGGTTTTGGTGTGTTGCGTAGTCCGTCATAACAGGCTGCCGTGACGGGAAAATAGATAATTAAAATCGCCATGGTGATTTTTGATGCCATGCCATAACCAAGCCACAACACCAGTAATGGCGCGATAGCAAACACCGGAATGGCTTGTGAAATCACTAATAATGGCATTAAGAAAGCCGAGATTTTGCGGGAAAGGGTGAGTAGTAGCGCAGAAGATAACCCAAATAAAAACCCTAAAACTAAGCCTAATAAAATTTCCAGCAAAGTAATTTTGGCATGCATGAAGAGCAAGTCTGCTTGCGTCATTAATCGTTGCCATACAGCAAGCGGGGTAGGCAATAAGTAGGGCGGCACATCAAACAGACTGATAATGCCTTGCCAGAACGTAATGAACAGGGCGCTTAATAAGATAAGACGGGTGATTTTCTTCATGTTGGCTCCGTCATTAATTGTTCGATAAGCCTATTTTGCAGCGCCCACAGTGCCTCTTGGTGAAGCTGATGGGGCTTTATGGGATCCAATTGAGCAACCTGTTTTATTTGCACCGGTTGACCTTGCAACACATAAATTTTTTCGCCTAAACGAATCGCTTCTTGCGGATCGTGGCTCACTAAAATTACGGTTTTCCATTGCAACAGTTCGCAGGCAAGATTTTGTAACTGTAAACGGGTGACCGCATCCAGGGCGGAAAAGGGTTCATCCATTAAAATTAAATCGGCATCTTGCATTAAAGTGCGCGCCAATGCCACCCGTTGGCGTTGGCCACCGGAAAGTTGATAACAAGGTTTATGCCAATGATCCGCCATGCCAACGGCGTGTAATAGTTCTTTGGCTTTTACTTGGGTTTTGGCATTTTTCTGACCGCTAAGGTGCTGCGCCAACTGCACGTTATCCAACACGGAAAGCCAGGGGAATAAACTGTCTTGTTGTGCTAACCAAGCCGCTTTGGTATGAGGGGTAAATTGGATATGGCCTTGTGTAATCGCTGCATCTTCCAATCCTGCAATGGCGCGAAGTAAGGTGGATTTCCCTACACCGGAACGCCCGAGTAGCACAACCCATTCCCCTTGCTCTACGCGAAAATGAAGATCGACAAACAATGGCTTGTGATCGAATTGCAAGCATAGATGTTGGATATCAAGGCAATACATCGCAGGCTAACTTAGCGAGAGAGGCAGAAAAGTGCGGTGGATTTTAAGAATGTTTTTAAAAAGAATGGCAATATAGACATGATTTAGTTTCCTACGTCAGTGTTAACTGTTTCAGGTTCACGGGTATTATCTCAGCCAATGGCACCCCGACTAATAATGGCGCAGAGTCTATCGAAAAAGCGCGTAAAAAACAAATTGCGCTGTTAAATTTTGTGATCCCCGTCATAGAGAAATTCTGTTCTTTCATGATGTTTCAAATCAGTTTTTCTGTATAAAACCTTGCCTTGTGCTAGAATGGCGGCCTAATTTTGATAATGCTTTTATTTAGGAAACATTATGTCCCAACAAAAATCCGGACTCTCTTTTCTCTGGCTAAGTGCGGTCGCTTTTTTGCTTGATTTGCTGACGAAATATATCGTGGTACAAAAATTTGACTTGTATGAAAGCGTGAATGTTCTGCCGGTGTTTAATTTAACTTATGTACGAAATTATGGTGCGGCATTCAGCTTTTTGGCGGATCACGATGGTTGGCAAAAATATTTCTTTATTCTGTTGGCGATTAGTATTTCTCTGATGCTGGCGTATTTCATGAAGAAAAATCGTGCCGACCAAAAATTACAAAATTCAGCTTATGCCCTTATTATTGGTGGCGCGCTTGCTAATATGGTGGATCGTGCCTACAACGGTTTTGTGGTGGATTTCTTTGATTTTTATTGGGATATTTATCATTATCCGGTGTTTAATGTGGCGGACATTGCCATTTGTATCGGCGCCGGTTTACTCGCATTAGATGCCTTTAAAGGCGATAAAAACAAACAAAAGAGCGGTCAAAAATGAAGATAATTTTAGCCAACCCACGCGGTTTTTGTGCCGGCGTCGATCGTGCCATCAGTATTGTTGAACTGGCGTTGGAAATTCACGGTGCGCCCATTTATGTACGCCACGAAGTCGTGCATAATCGTTTTGTGGTGAACGGCTTGCGTGAGCGCGGTGCTATTTTTGTCGAAGAACTGAGTGAAGTGCCGGATGGTGCCATTGTGATTTTCTCCGCTCATGGCGTATCCCAAGCAGTGCGTCAAGAAGCCAAAGACCGCAATCTCAAAGTATTTGACGCCACTTGCCCTTTGGTGACCAAAGTGCATATGCAAGTGGCGCGCGCCAGTAAAAAAGGCACGAAAGCGATTCTCATCGGGCACAAAGGCCATCCGGAAGTGGAAGGCACCATGGGGCAATACGGCAACCAAGAGGGTGGCATTTATCTCATTGAAAGCATCGAAGATATTGCCAATTTGCCGGTGGCTCAAAACGATGATTTAACCTTTATGACGCAAACCACGCTGTCTTTAGATGACACGGCGGAAACCATCAGCGCGTTAAAAGAAAAATACCCTGCGATTCAAGGCCCGCATAAAAATGACATTTGCTACGCGACAACCAACCGTCAACAAGCGGTGCGTGAACTAGCAAAACAATCGGATCTGGTGGTCGTGGTAGGCTCCAAAAACTCCTCTAACTCTAACCGTTTGGCGGAGTTGGCTTCTCGAATGGGGGTGGCGTCTAAGTTAATTGATGATCCCAATGATATTCAGCCGGATTGGTTTAACGGCGTGCAAACCATTGGTGTCACCGCGGGTGCTTCCGCGCCGGAAGAGTTGGTGCAATCGGTGATTGCGCGTATGAAAGAATTTGGCGTCACGGATGTAGAAGAATTACAAGGCTTAGAAGAAAATATGTTCTTTGAAGTGCCAAAAGAATTGCGCGTAAAAGAGGTGAGTTAATTCTCTCCAACACTCGCTAAAAATGAAAAGAAAGTGCGGTCAATATTTGAAACGTTTTGAATATTGACCGCACTTTTTCTTTGTTAAAAAGCGTAAAGAGACAAGCTGAAATAAAAAGCGGATAAATGTTATTGCCATTTATCCGCTTTAAATTAAGACTAACTTACGTTAATTCACACTTGGATTACCAAGAATATTTAATGCCAACAGAGCCTTTATAGCCTTGACGTTTTGCGCCATTTAAAGAGTGTTCGTAGCGAACATCTGCATAAATATGTGAGTTAGCACTGGTTGCAAGTTGAGTACCTACACCAAATTCACCCCAAGTTTTCGCAAATTTTTCATTGATGTTATCTGCACCAATGTTGCTACCGGCAGTATTTTTGAAGTCATGCCATAAGTTTGCAGTGAAATAAAGGGTTCTGACTTTTTCACGCGCAGTTAAATCGTTGTAAGCAAGACGTGCACCTACACGACCACGTAAACCGTGTTGTTTGTCTTGGTGTACAGAACGTAGATCATCGTTGAAACGGCTTAATCCTAGGTATTGATAGATTAACTGTGCTTGCGGTTCAATGATCCAGCTGTCACCGTTATTCATTTTTTCTTTACCTAAAGCAAATGGATGACCAACTTCGCTTGATAATGCAACACCGAAACCGTGGTTTTTAGCTTGTGAATCTAGAGCGTAATATTTATTTTTCACCCAAGAAAGTTGACCCACTAAGTCTAAGTAGCTGCCATTTTCAGCATAACGTGTATGTGTTACGCCGGCATGGAAGTTTTCGGTTTTCGCTTTGCCGGTGTATTTGTCATTAAGGACAACACCATTTTCAGCACGATATTCATCATAGAATTTTGAATTTGCGTGCGTGTAACCCGCATAAATACCGGTAAAACGTTTTCCACTGTTTTCGGTAGATGCAACATCAAAGTCGTGACCGAATTGGAAACCGGAAAGGTTAGCCGTCAAGTTCAAACGCTCTTTACCATCTAAAGCAAGGTGTTTACCAATAATACGTCCCCAAGTTTGGTTGTTCGCTTGAGATTTTTCCCAAGAAAGCGCCTGATTTTCACCGCGACGTTGGTGTAATGTGCCGACGGTTTCATAGCCCACTTCTAAGTTCAATTTTGGCGCAAGTGTGTAGCCTGGTACGGACGGTACATAAATTGCATCGCCATTTGTTGAAGTGACTGTCCAGAAATATTCGGTAGCGTTACCGACTCGTTTAGAGGCTAATTGTAGTTCACCTGCACCGGTGGTTCTTGTCATACCGGTAAAGTTATGTAAATTGCTTGAGCCTTGTACACGAATGACAGCAGTACTGTTTTTGCCTAAATCTGAAGCGATAGAGCCAATAGAACCGTCAACTAAGTTTTCCGCACCATTTGCTTTTAGGCTCACAACTTTTGTTACACCTTCTACATTGCCGGTGACTTCTAATAAGTCAGATTTGCCGTTATTCGGATCATTGGTATTCCACTGAGTATTCACTTTTAGAAGACCGTTATTCGCTGTGTAGTTGCCTTCCACAGTGAGTTTGTCTTCGTAAGAACTGTTGGCAAGGGTGATTTCACCGTTGTTGCTGGTTAATGTGCCGTCAGAACCATCTTGTTTAACTAGCTTAACTTTATAATCTGTGCCGGTAGCGCCGGTAGGAATATTTTTAGAGGCATCTAATACACCATTATCTAAGGTTAATGCATTAATGGTAGAACGCTGTTCATCGCCTTTTTGTTTTAATTCCCAAACAGCTTGGTTGTTCACATGCACGTCTAATTTAGAACGCACATCGCCTTTAGATTGTTGCTGCATTAAACCAATGGCTTTTGCTTGATCAGACAAGGTAAATGTCAAATCGGAACCTTTTGTTGCCGCCACTTTGGTTTCGGCAAGCCAGCCATTTTCTGCGGCTTTGGCTTCACTGTCTTTGCCTTTTAAAGCGAATTTTGCATTTTCGGCAACGAATTCACCATTATTAAACCAATTTTTGACTCTGTCTCCTGCAAAGGTTACTGCAAGACTACTTTCTTTTCTCGCATCGGCCACAATTAATGAAGCATCGTTGGAGTTTGTGCTGATTTTTGTATTATTTAAACGAACCTCTTGATCTTTATTAGGTTCGTTACGAGAAACAGGAACGGTTAGGAAATATGTTACCTTTGTTTGGTAATCCTGTGTATCGAAAACAATAGCTGAATTGCCGGATTTGATTTCACCGCTGCTGGTATCTGAATCAGCAATTAAGCGGGATTTGGTGCCAAATAAGCGCACGGTTGCGGAGTCTTTTGATTCTGTTGTATCAAGTACCATTCTGCCGGTGGAATTGACGACAGCACCTTTATAGTCAGCCGGTTTTTCAGTGTTTGGCAGTTCCGGTTTACCAATTTTTAAGGCTGCAGAAAACTTCCCGTTCGCTTTCACTGTGATGTCAGAGTCTTTTAAGTTCGCTTCTGCACCATCACCACTGACGTAAAGTCCGACTAAATAATCTCCAATTTTAGCGGTAGTTTTATCTTCCACATTAATGGTCAGTTTTTTCTCAGAATTGAAAACCGGTTTGGCACCATTTGTACGGTAAACCTTCACACCGGATAATTGTTGACCAAATGGTGCAGTTGCGCCACCAAAGTTTTTTGTACTTTTCACTGTGTTTTCTGTGTTTTTAACAGTGATATTAGCATCATCATTCAAAGTTAAGCTTGCAGTATCAGAAGCGTTACCACCGGCATAATCATATCCTACAGCAATACCGTAGGCGGCATTGGAGTTTACGGCTAATCCTGAATTAGCTTCGCTAGCTAACGTAACATTAATGTTAGTTTTGCCTTTAATTTCAACTTGATTATTCGCACGAACGATAAGTCCTTTTGGACGAGCAAATTGTTCTCCGCTATTAGGTGCTAGTGTAGCTTTGTAATCTCCATCAATGTTTTGATTTAGTTCTTTCCAAAACTCTCCTGAACCTTCTGTTCCCATAGTAGGTGAAGTGTCACCCGCTGCAGCAACGGCCAATGCAGGAATAGAAAAAGAAGAGACAATCAGTGTGCTTAGAAATGTCTTTTTGAATTTTTCTTTGGTATTAAGTAACATAATATGTTTCCTCTTGTTATGTTGTATAAAATAGAAAAGGACATTTTTGTTAGTACAAAAATTGCGCGAATTATATCAGAAAATCTGATTTTATACATGTAAAATATGGTTTTTATAACTTGTTGAAATTAAAGAAATAAGTTGGATTTTTTATTAAATTAAATTTAAAAATAATACATTCAACAGTATTTATTATCTGTCTATGTTAAAGTGCGGTTAAAAAATACTGCGATCTTTAATCGCACTTTATTTGTTATGAACACTGAACATCATTTTCGCATTGTAAAAATGCAAATTCTCCGCCGTATTCAACAGGGTTTACAGATGGCGGAAGAATATTTCAAACAAGCTTTTATGCCTCCGCAAATTCATTATGAATTAAAAGGTGTCAAGGCCGGTGTCGCCTATTTACAACGAAATACCATCAATTTTAACCGCACTTTATTGTTGGAAAACTCGGAACAATTTATTTATCAAGTTGCATTGCATGAGTTGGCACATATTGTGGTTTATCAACATTACGGGCATGTGCAACCTCATGGCAAAGAATGGCAATTTGTGATGCAAGAGATATTCCATTTGCCGGCGGAAACCTATCACCAATTTGATTTATCTTCCGTGCAAGGAAAAACCTTCACGTACCATTGTGCTTGTCAAACACATCAGCTCAGTATCCGTCGTCATAATAAAATTCAGCGTGAAAGTGCGGTGTATTTCTGTCGAAAATGTAAAACCCAATTAAATTGGATTGGGCTGGAAAATGAAGAAAATTGACAGTGCCGTTTATTACGTCATTGTGGCTCATTTCCCTTAAAAAACACCTTCTTTTTTCTCGTTTCTCGATCTGCTTCACAAAAAAGTGCGGTCATTTTTCTGAACGTTTGTGCGGTGCATACAAAATCGCTAGATTAATGAAACCGAAATCAGTACAATCGCACCCTTATTTTTTTCTATTGTTTAAAATATCACCAAGAATTTCGGTATCCGCCGTAATGTGTAATAACGAGGCTCCATGTCAGAACAAACAGTATCAGCGCAAGCTGTTGCCGAACCGGCAAAAAAAGTCAATTTAATGAATTTAACCCGTGCGCAAATGCGTGAATTTTTTGCCGAATTAGGTGAAAAACCGTTCCGTGCGGATCAGTTGGTGAAATGGATTTACCATTTTGGTGAAGACAATTTCGACAATATGACCAATTTAAACAAAAAGCTACGGGAAAAATTAAAATCTGTGGCAGAAATTAAAGCACCGGAAGTGGCGGTGGAACAGCGTTCTGCCGATGGCACGATTAAATGGGCGATGCAGGTCGGCGATCAGCAAGTGGAAACCGTGTACATTCCGGAAGCGGATCGCGCCACGTTATGTGTTTCTTCACAGGTTGGCTGCGCATTAGCTTGTACTTTTTGTTCGACCGCACAACAAGGTTTTAACCGTAATTTAACGGTGTCAGAAATTATTGGGCAAGTGTGGCGCGCATCGAAAATCATCGGCAATTTCGGTGTCACCGGCGTGCGTCCGATTACCAATGTGGTGATGATGGGCATGGGCGAACCGTTGCTGAATGTGGCGAATGTGGTGCCGGCGATGGAAATTATGTTGGACGATTTTGCCTACGGTTTATCCAAACGTCGCGTGACATTATCGACGTCCGGTGTTGTGCCGGCGCTTGATAATTTAAGCAAAATGATCGATGTGGCGTTGGCGATTTCCTTGCATGCTCCAAACGATGAATTGCGTGATGAAATCGTGCCACTAAACAAAAAATACAATATCAAAACCTTGATTGATTCGGTGAATCGCTATTTAAGCGTTTCTAACGCCAACCACGGCAAAGTAACGATTGAATATGTCATGTTGGATCATGTGAATGATCATGTGGAACATGCTCATCAATTAGCGGAAGTGTTAAAAAATACGCCGTGTAAAATCAATTTGATTCCATGGAACCCATTCCCAGAAGCGCCTTATGCGAAAAGTTCTAATACGCGTATTGACCGATTCCAAAAAACCTTGATGGAATACGGTTTAACGGTGATTGTACGAAAAACCCGTGGTGATGATATTGATGCTGCTTGCGGACAATTAGCCGGCGATGTCATTGACCGGACTAAACGTACTGCACAGAAAAAACGTTTTGGCGAGGCGATTGCCGTTCAAGTTCAGTAACCATTCAAACTCGGAGGAAAATAAATGGTTCATTTCTCGTTCTTTACTCGAATCATACCGTTTATTTTCCCCTTTCTTTTTTCTGCCTGTGTTTCTCAACAGGTATCATCTGATTTTGATAAACAACAGGCGGCAAAAGCCCGTGTTGAATTGGCATTAGGCTATTTGCAGCAAGGGGATCACAACCAAGCCAAGGCAAATTTAGACAGGGCGATTTCTTATGCGCCAGGTTATTATTTAGTACATGCGGCGCGCGCTTATTTTTATCAGCAACAGGGCGATGTGATTCAGGCAGAACAAGCCTATTTGACTGCCATTAAGTTAGATAAAAAACAAGGTGATGTTTTCAACAATTTCGGTACCTTTCTTTGTTTGCAAGGTAAATATTCTGCCGCCTATGAGCAATTCTATAAAGCATTAAAGGCGCCTAATTATTATCGGCAGGGTGATACTTATGAAAATCTTGCACTCTGTGCTTTGTCAGCAAAGGATTTAATGGTTTATCAGGAAAATCTGTTAATACTTGAAAAAATGGAACCGGAACGGGCAAAGAAATTAGCGTTACGCGCTAAATAGTCGATCAAAGTGCGGTCATTTTTATTGGTATTTTTAGGCGGTTATTTTGCGATTGCTTTTGTTCTCCGGAAATGGGTAAAAATGCCATTTAAAATTGATTTTGACTGGTGTGACAATTTCCATTTCAGATAACAATAACGCCATATAACTGTTGCAAAACCAGCCTTACCACCTTAAACTTTAGCACTTAATTTTTAGCTAAAAATACCATTCCTATGAATACATCTAAAACAACTCAAGAAGCACAACATAGTGCACAAGAAATCACCGTTGGTGATAAATTTCGTTTGGCAAGAGAAGCTTTAAATCTTTCATTGGAAGCCGTTTCTCAAGCCATTTCATTACGACCTTCAATTCTGCAAGATATTGAAAATAACCGATTTATTCATCACTCAACGCCTGCAACTTTTGTTCGTGGTTATGTGCGTAGCTATGCAAAATTTCTCAAGATTGCTGACAGCGAATGGCTGAATGTGATTGATTTTGGTGACGAGCAACAAAATGACTTAGGTAAAAATGCTCGTGCGACCAGCTCTGTTAATCAATATTCCTCTCATAATCGTTGGGTAGGTTATTTAACCGCCTTAGTTGTACTTGTGGTGCTTGGCATGACAGGCATGTGGTGGTGGGAAAGCCATCAGCAATCCAATGCAGAGCGCGACAATTTAGTGAATTCTTATACCCAGTTCTCAACAGAAACGCCAGCGACAGTAACCAATGTTGATAATGTGTCTGTGGTGACGCAACCGATTAGTCAGGCAGAAAATCATCTTGTTGAACCGGTAGCGGCTGAGGCTACTGTTGAAGTTAAGCCGCAAGAGAATGTGGTTGCGACACCAGTAGTTGTTGAAACCGAAGTCGCACCGGCAAATGTGTTGCAATCTGAAATGAGTAAAATCAACGGTACAGAGCAAGTGGCAAGTATGCCTGAAAGTGCAACAATGGAAACCACGGTAACATCTTCCTCAACAGAAAGTGCGGTGGAAAACTCAAGCGTTTCTGCGGTCGCGACAAAAGATAATTTATACATTGAAGTGATCGGCAATTGCTGGATTAGTGTAAAAGACAAAAATCGTAAGGTGTTGGCACAAAAAGAATATAAGCAAGGCGATGTGTTAAGTTTCAACGAAGAAGAGCCTTATTCTTTAATTATCGGTGCGCCGGGGAATGTCAAAATTATTTATAAAGGCGAAGTTTTTCCATTAACACTTGATGGGCGTGTCGCAAAATTTAAATTACCTCAATAATGGGCGAATAATGTTAGAAAAGCCAAAAATTCAACGTAGAGAATCCACGAAAATTTATGTGGGGAAGGTACCCATCGGTGGTGATGCACCGATTGCAGTACAGTCGATGACCAACACACGAACTACCGATGTTGAAGCCACTGTCGCGCAAATCAAATCCTTAGAGCGCGTGGGTGCCGATATTGTGCGTGTGTCCGTGCCGACGATGGAAGCCGCGGAAGCCTTCAAATTAATCAAGCAGCAAGTGAGCGTGCCATTAGTCGCTGATATTCATTTTGATTACCGCATTGCGCTGAAAGTCGCTGAATATGGTGTGGACTGCTTGCGCATCAATCCGGGTAATATCGGACGTGAAGATCGTATTCGCGCCGTAGTGGATTGCGCGAAAGATAAAAATATCCCCATTCGTATTGGGGTGAATGCCGGTTCACTGGAAAAAGACATTCAGGAAAAATACGGTGAACCGACGCCACAAGCATTGTTGGAATCGGCATTGCGCCATGTTGAAATTTTAGATCGTTTGAACTTCGATCAATTTAAAGTGAGTGTTAAAGCCTCGGATGTGTATTTGGCGGTGGAATCCTATCGTTTACTTGCCAAGGCGATTAAACAGCCGTTGCATTTAGGTATTACTGAAGCCGGTGGTGCGCGTGCCGGTGCAGTGAAATCTGCCATCGGATTAGGTATGTTATTGGCTGAAGGTATTGGTGATACGTTGCGGGTGTCTTTAGCCGCCGATCCGGTGGAAGAAATCAAAGTCGGTTTTGATATTTTAAAATCACTCCGTATCCGTTCTCGTGGCATTAACTTTATTGCTTGCCCAACCTGTTCCCGTCAAGAATTTGATGTAATTGGCACGGTAAATGCGCTCGAACAACGTTTAGAAGATATTATTACGCCGATGGATGTGTCAATTATCGGTTGTGTCGTCAATGGCCCGGGAGAGGCGTTGGTGTCTGATTTAGGCGTTACCGGCGGCAATAAGAAAAGCGGCTATTATCTTGATGGTGAGCGCCAGAAAGAACGTTTTGATAACGATGATTTAATTAATCAATTAGAAGCAAAAATTCGCGCCCGTGTTGCGCAGCAAGATCCTAAAAATCGTATTCTTTAATTTTTTATAAACACAGGAAGTTATTGTGGCAAAAACTATTCAGGCAATTCGTGGAATGAACGATTGCTTACCAACAGAAACCCCGCTATGGCAATGGGTTGAAAATAAAGTGCGGTCTGTTTTAAGTGCGTATGGTTACGCGGAAATCCGTATGCCAATTGTGGAAAGCACACCGTTATTCGCCCGCGCTATCGGTGAAGTCACCGATGTGGTGGAAAAAGAAATGTTTACGTTTGATGACCGTGATGAAGAAAGTTTGACTTTGCGTCCGGAAGGCACGGCAGGTTGTGTTCGCGCCGGTATCGAGCACGGTTTGTTGTACAACCAAGAACAACGTTTATGGTATATGGGGCCGATGTTCCGTTATGAACGTCCGCAAAAAGGTCGTTATCGTCAGTTCCATCAAGTGGGCGTGGAGATTTTCGGGATTCCTAATCCGGAAATTGATGCGGAGCTTATCGCCTTAACCGCCCGTTTATGGAAGGATTTAGGCATTTTTGACCATGTTACGCTTCAACTTAACTCCATCGGTTCATTAGAGGCGCGTAAAAATTATCGTCAAGCCTTAGTCGATTTTTTACAAAATCACATCGATATTTTAGATGAAGACAGCAAACGTCGTTTAACCACCAATCCGTTACGGATTTTGGACAGTAAAGATCAACGTGTTCAAGAAGTGCTAAATGATGCACCGAAATTACACGATTATCTTGACGATGATTCCCGCGAACATTTTGCGCAATTATGCGCCTTGCTTGATAATTTAGGGATTCAATACGAAATCAATCAAAAATTAGTGCGCGGCTTGGATTATTACAACAAAACCGTATTTGAATGGGTGACATCCGCTTTAGGCGCGCAAGGTACCGTCTGCGGTGGTGGTCGTTACGATGGGTTGGTTGAACAGCTAGGCGGTCATGCCACAAGTGGTGTTGGCTTTGCTATGGGCTTGGAGCGTTTAGTCCTGTTGGTACAGGAAGTGAATACACAGATTACCTTGCCAAGTGCGGTGGATATTTACATCGTTTATCAAGGCGAAGGCACTACCGTAGCAGCCTTTAATTTGGCGGAAAAACTTCGTTCAGAATTACCGCACTTACGTACGCTTTTACACTGCAGTGGCGGGAATTTCAAAAAACAATTTAAACGAGCCGATAAAAGTGGAGCGAAGTTAGCCTTGGTCATCGGCGAAGATGAAGTGAAAAACCAACAAGTGGTGGTAAAAAACTTGTTGCAACATAGTGAACAAGCGGTTGTGGCATTAGGCGACATCATTAATCACATTCAAAACACATTCAAATAAGGAAAAAACATGGCGTATACCATTGAAGAAGAACAAGAACTCAGTGCTATTAAAGCGTGGTGGCAAGAAAACTATAAGTTTATTATTGTTTGTTTTGTCATTGCATTTGGTGGCGTATTCGGTTGGAACTACTGGCAATCTCATCAGTTACAGAAAATCCACAATGCCTCTGCCGAGTATGAGCAAGTGTTGTTTAACTATGCAAAAGATCCGAAAGCACAAGAAGAGCAGTTTTCTCAATTTATCAAAAATAATGAGAAAACCGGCTATGCGGTGTTAGCGTTGTTAGATAAAGCAAAGATTGCGGTAGAGAATCAAGATTTTGCACAGGCTGAAGACGCGTTAAAACAGGCAGTAGCACAATCAACGGATGATGTTTTATCTTCTGTCAGTGCATTACGTTTGGCTGCGGTGCAATTCCAACTTGGGCAATTTGATCCTGCGTTGGAAAGTTTGAAATTAGTGAAAGAGCAAGCTTGGAATGGCGCTAAGAATATGTTGGTCGGCGATATTCAGTTGGCGAAAGGCGATAAGGATGCAGCGAAAAGCGCTTATCAACAAGCTCAACAGAATGCTACGCCGTTAGAGCAACAACTCATTCAAGTACGGTTAAATAATTTATAGTTTTTAAGGCTTGGTTTTCCCAAGCCTTTCTTTTGTCCTG
Source organism: Aggregatibacter segnis ATCC 33393 (assembly GCF_000185305.1). GTDB lineage: Bacteria > Pseudomonadota > Gammaproteobacteria > Enterobacterales > Pasteurellaceae > Aggregatibacter > Aggregatibacter segnis. The sequence continues at coordinate 1,618,173 of NZ_GL622200.1, read as the reverse complement.
AATAAGGTATGTCTATGTCATTGAATAAACGCCACATTCTGGTTCCACCACCGTTAATTTTTGTTTTTTGTGCATTGTTGATGAAATGCCTTCCGCCTGTTCTGCAATTTCCCTCTTCTTTGGGGTTGGTGATGGTATTCGGCGGAATGGGTTGCGCCATTGGGGCAGCCAGTGTTTTGCAATTTTTATTGGCGAAAACAACCTTGAATCCCTTTCAACTTAAAACGGCTTCTCAATTAGTCACCGGTGGTGTTTATCGATTGAGTAGAAATCCAATGTATCTCAGCTTTGTTTTTATTTTATTGGCTTGGATGGTTTATCTCGGTTCACTGTCGGCGTTGTTTGGCGTGGGGTTATTTATTTGGTACGTCACTAAGTTTCAAATTAAACCGGAAGAAAAAGGGCTCAAGCGTTTATTTGGGGCTGCGTTTACAGACTATTGTCGGCGTACGCGGAGATGGCTGTAACTGCCACTATAAAGATAAAATCTCTTTAACGAAGGGAATCGTTAGTTTACGTTGCGCCTGTAATGAGGCCTGATCGAGTTTTTCTAACGCATTAAATAAGGTTTTCATATCGCGTTCTAAACGTTTGAAGAGAAAATTGGCGGTTTCGTCAGGTAATTCAATGCCGCGTTGATGTGCCGCCAGTTGTAAGACAGTTATTTTTTGTTGATCATTTAACGGCATTAATTGATACACTTCGCCCCATGTTAGACGAGACGCCAAATCCGGTAAATGAGCCGATAAATTGGTCGGAGATTGATCCGCGCTGATCACTAAAAGCGTTTTTCCGGTTTCTCGGATTCGATTAATTAAATCGAAAATGGCCAGCTCCCAATCCGGATTTCCTATCACCTCTTGTAAATCATCCAAACACACTAATTCTTGTTGCTCTAGATTTTCCAGTACTGCCGGAGAGAAATATTGTGCTTTATTCAAAGGCACGTATAAGGCAGGGCGTTGATGCGTTAGGTAATGATGACAAATGGCTTTTAATAGATGGCTTTTCCCGCAACTACGCTGACCCCAAAGATAGAAAAAAGGTTGGTTGAGATGGGAAAAGTTTTTTTGTAGCGAGCTGAGCAGAAGCTGATTGTTTTCCGCGTAGAAATTTTCCAGGGTGTCATTATCAAATTGATGGATGGGGAGAGGAAGTTGGAAATATGGCTCGCTCAAATCAAATACCGAAAATGCTGAAATAAAGTGCGGTAAGAATAAACGAAATTTTTAAAATTAGAAAGTCATTAGCGGATATTTTTCCTTTCCGCTAATGACTGTTACATATGCGTTTTATGCGGCTTCGTTTTTCGCTTTAGGTAATACCAAGTTCAAAATGATAGCAACCACGGCACAAAGGCTGATTCCTTTTAAGGATACGCCACCGACATCAACGAACATGTTACCGATACCAAATGTCATGACCACCGCAATGATGCAAAGGTTACGTGCCTCGGTGACATCGACTTTGGCGCGGATTAGGGTGCTCATACCCACAACAGCAATGGATCCGAATACCAACATCATGATACCGCCCATTACAATGGTTGGGATGGTAGATAAAAAGGCACCGACTTTTCCACAGAAGGAAATAGCAATTGCCCAGACTGCCGCCCAAGTCATGATATTTGGATTGAAATTACGGGTTAGCATGACCGCACCTGTGACTTCTGCATAGGTCGTATTTGGTGGACCACCTAATAATGATGCTGCGCTCGTTGCGATACCATCACCCAATAAAGTGCGATGTAAGCCAGGTTTTTTGATGAAGTCTTTGCCGGTGACGGAACTAATCGCCATAATGCCGCCTACGTGCTCCACGGCGGGTGCAATGGCAATTGGCAGTAAATATAAAATGGCTTCCAATTTAAATTCAGGTGTGGTGATGTTTGGCAAACTAAACCAAGGCGCCTCTAAAACCGGTTGGAAATTAATGAGCCCCATGAAAAGGCATAGAACATAACCGACGGTGATACCGAACATAATTGGGATAAGTTTCATTAGCCCTTTGGAGAAGACCGCCACGCACAAGGTTGTGATGAGGGTTACCATAGACACTAAAACAGCATCATTGTATTGGTAAGCGTTATTTTTACCGAGAGCCATATCGACGGCGACCGGTGCTAAGCCCATACCGATGATAATAATAACGGGGCCTACAACCACAGGAGGAAAAATGCGTTCTAATGCCGCAGCACCACGCAATTTGACTAATGTACTCAGCGCTAAATAAACCAAACCGGCACAGGCTAAACCGCCCATGGTAGCCGGAATACCCCAAGTGGCGACGCCGTATTGAATCGGGGCAATAAAGGCAAAAGAAGACGCCAAGAAAATCGGCACTTGTTTGCCGGTGCAAAGTTGGAATAATAAGGTACCGATACCAGCGGTGAGCAAGGCGGTATTGGCATCTAATCCGGTAATTAACGGTACTAAAACCAATGCACCAAAGGCAACGAATAGCATTTGTAAACCCACAAACGCTTGTTTAACGGAACTCTGTTGCTCCGTAATTGGAGCTTGTGTTGTATGTGTCATGTAAGTTTCAACTCTCTGCCTGAATTAACTTAAAAAGTGCGGTCATTTTTAGAAACATTTTCATTTCTTTTTGCCGCAAAAGAGGCGGATAAAAATCCGCCTAACCTGTTAATAAAATTTCCGGTTTAGCATTATTTCGTACCGAAAATTTTATCGCCTGCATCACCTAAACCCGGAATGATATAACCGTTTTCGTTTAAGTGATCATCAATTGCCGCGGTGTATAATTCAATGTCCGGATGCGCTTTTTCTAATGCGGCAAGACCTTCCGGTGCGGCAACTAATACTAAAACTTTAATGTGTTTACACCCTTTTTGTTTGAGCAAATCGATGGTTGCAATCATGGAGCCACCGGTTGCTAGCATCGGGTCAACAACGATAGCTAAACGTTCATCTAAATCGCTGGCTAATTTTTGGAAATAAGGTACCGGCTCAAGGGTTTCTTCATTACGGTACATACCGACAACGCTGATACGCGCACTTGGAACATGCTCTAACACACCGTCCATCATGCCAAGGCCTGCACGTAGAATCGGTACCACAGTGACTTTTTTACCTTTGATTTGGTCAATCTCAACCGGGCCGCACCAACCGTCAATAATAACTTTTTCCGTTTCTAAATCGGATGTCGCTTCATAAGTTAATAGACTTCCGACTTCTGTTGCCAATTCACGGAATTTTTTCGTGTTAATTTCCGCTGCGCGCATTAAACCCAATTTGTGTTTCACTAAAGGGTGTTTGACTTCAACTAATTTCATTTTTATCTCCTTAATATTAGACGGTTCGCCGCGAAAAAATAAATCGCGGAATAATACATCAAAGCCTGTTGCTTCTCAAATTTAGCTCAAAAATAATGCCTATGAAATCATAGGCATTACGCTTGATTATTGCTCTTGGTTAATAAATGAGTCGTTTATCTTAATTTTCGCTTTAGCGCGTAGAGCATTTAATAAACTGTTTTGTAAGCTCACTTGAGAGAGCTGCTCAATTTGCACGGCAAATTGTTTTTGCTCTTGTTCGGTTAATTTACCATCAACCACTTTATCTAATGCAATGATAACGACATCACCATTTGCATTGCTAGCGGCTTTATAGGTAGTTTTACCTTCTTCCGGCTTCGCCATGGAAAATACCGTATTGTTTAACACAGGATCTTTATTTTCGGCAAAGACCCAAGTTTGTTCTGCACTAAATTTTACGCCTTCAACAGACTTGCCTTCAGATAAATTTTGGACAATTTGTTCTGCTTGAGCTAATACGACTGCTTCTGCTTTTTGATGTTTTAAATGTGCGGTAATGTCAGCTTTGGCTTCATCTAATGTTTTGATGCTTTGAGGTTTATGATCAAGCACACGAACGACGACAGAATGTTGTTCACCCACGTTCATCGGTTCAGAGTTGCTACCGCCCTGGGACAGATCAGAATCGAAAACCGCAGAAACGACATTAGGATAATTGAGCTCAGCAGGAATATCATCACGAGAAAAATATGCCGTTTCTTGTACTTTGACACCGCCTACTTCTGCAGCTGCATTCAATGAAGAAGGATCTTCAAATGCTTTTTCTGCAACACGTTTTTCAATGGAATAAAATTGTGTATTGACTAAGTTTTGACGGATTTGTGCCGCGATCTGTGCTTTTACGCTTTCTAGTGGTTGTAACTGTGGTTCTTTGCGTTCTTCTACCAAAATAATATGGTAGTGATTGTCAAGATTTACCGGTTGGCTATATTGTCCAACGGCTAAGGCATTTGCAGCATCTTCAAAAACTTTTGGAAATTCACCCGCACTTACCCAACTTAAATCACCGCCTCGCTCAGCACTGGTTGGATCAATCGAGTGATTTTTGGCTAAATCTGCAAAATTAGCCCCATTTTGTAGCTGTTGGTATAACTCTTGTGCTTGCTGTTCTGTTTTTACTTGAATATGGGCTAAGCGTTGTTGTCCTTGGGTTGTGAATTGAGGTTTATTATCTTGATAATATTGTGCAATTTCTACATCAGTAATGTTGATATTGTTCTCCATCGCCGCGCCGGATAAGTCGAGGTATTGTACTTTTACGGTTTCCGGAATCGTAAACTCAGCTTTGTGTGCATCATAGTAAGCTTGAATTTCTTCATCGCTAACTTCTTGTTTGGCAATTTCATTGGCTAAAGATAAATTTGCTAAACGAATTTGACGGCTTTGGAAGAAAAGTTTTGTTAATTTTTCTTGTTGAGCAGGGACGCTAAAGGTAGTAGTGCCTAAACCGCTTTGTAATTGTTCCAGGCGTAATGCTTCGCGAACATAACCGGCATAGGTTTCAGCAGAAATCCCATTATTTTGTAGTGTTTGTTGATAGAGCGTATTGTCAAATTTGCCATTATTTTGGAATGTCGGCGTGGTGACGATTTCTTGTTTAATACGTGCATCGCTAACACCTAATTTAAGTTCGTTAGCGTATTGGCGTAGTAGTTCTTGATCAATTAAAGAGGCAAGTACTTGACGTTTAAGATTGGCCACTTGTGCCGGTGAATCGATTTCTTGAGGCGTTAAATTACGTGATGCAATATTGTATTGATTTTGAAACGCTTGTTGTGAAATTTCTTCTCCGTTCACTTTTGCTGCTGAGTTATCTACTCGGGTATAAAGATAACCCGCCATCGAGCTGATAACAAATGTGACAGTAATAAAACCAAAAAGAAACTTGGAAGCCCAGTTAGTTGAGGCTCCGTGTAGTTTTTCCATTACCATGAAACGTATCCTATAAAAATAAAGCAAAAATTTGCACGATTATAATCTAAAGCGCCTTTACACGCACTAGCAAAATAAAAAAAGCCAAATTATTCGATGATAATTTGGCTTTTTAAAAACGTTTAATTAATTGACCGCACTTGGAGAAATACTTTTCTTACGACGACTGCTTTTCACCGCAGAAATCGGTTCAAGCTTTACGAACTCAACACCGCTAGGTGGATTTTCCAACGCAATAGTTAACACTTCATCGATGGTTTCTACCGCGTGAATGTTCAAATCACGTTTGGCGTTTTCCGGAATATCTTCCAAATCTTTCACATTATCTTTTGGAATAATGACGGTTTTAATACCGCCACGGTGAGCTGCCAGTAATTTTTCTTTTAAACCGCCAATTGGTAATACTTTGCCACGTAGGCTGATTTCACCGGTCATCGCCACTTCCGATTTCACTGGATTACCGGTTAAACAGGACACTAATGCGGTACACATAGCAATCCCTGCGCTCGGACCGTCTTTTGGTGTCGCACCGTCCGGAACGTGAATGTGAATGTCACGTTTTTCGTGGAATTCCGGATTAATACCTAATTTATCTGCACGTGCGCGTACGACAGTCATTGCCGCTTGAATGGATTCTTTCATGACATCCCCCAAGGAGCCAGTGTAACTGAGTTTGCCTTTGCCCGGCACGGAGGCGGTTTCAATCGTCAGTAAATCGCCGCCGACTTCCGTCCATGCCAAACCAGTGACTTCGCCAACACGATTTTGCGTATCTGCACGACCAAATTCAAAGCGTTTCACACCAAGGTAATCGTGTAGATTTTTCGCCGTCACTTTGATGGATTTTAATTTCTTATCTAACAGTAAGGTTTTTACGGCTTTACGGCAGATTTTTGAAATTTCACGTTCTAAATTACGCACACCGGCTTCACGAGTGTAATAGCGGATAATATCCACGATCGCGCTGTCATCAATGATTAATTCTCTGGTTTTTAGCCCGTTGCGTTCCATTTGTTTGTTGATCAAATGGCGAGTGGCGATATTCAGTTTTTCATCTTCCGTATAACCGGATAAACGAATCACTTCCATACGATCTAATAATGGCGTTGGAATGTGCATGGAGTTTGAGGTCGCCACAAACATGACATCGGATAAATCGTAGTCCACTTCCAAATAATGATCGTTGAAATGGGCATTTTGTTCCGGATCCAATACCTCTAATAAAGCAGAAGCTGGATCACCACGCATATCAGAAGACATTTTATCGATTTCATCTAACAAAAAGAGCGGGTTTTTTACACCGACTTTTGCCATTTTTTGAATCAATTTGCCTGGCAAAGAACCAATATAGGTTTTCCGGTGACCACGAATTTCGGCTTCATCACGCACGCCGCCTAATGCCATGCGCACATATTTGCGCCCTGTTGCATTGGCAATAGATTGTCCTAACGAAGTTTTACCGACACCAGGAGGACCTACCAAGCAAAGAATTGGCCCTTTTAATTGATTTAAACGGGTTTGCACGGCAAGGTATTCCAAAATACGCTCTTTCACGCGCTCCAAACCATAGTGATCGGCATCTAAAATTTCTTGCGCTTTCGCGAGATCTTTTTTCACTTTGGTGCGTTTATGCCAAGGCACTTGAATCATCCAGTCAATATAACTGCGCACAACAGTGGCTTCAGCCGACATTGGCGACATCATTTTCAGTTTTTGCAATTCAGCTTCGGCTTTTTCACGTGCTTCCAAAGGCATTCTTGCCTCTTCAATTTTTTGACGAAGCTGTTCAATTTCACTTATCGCATTTTCTTCTTCGCCAAGTTCTTTTTGAATGGCTTTAATTTGTTCATTTAAGTAATAATCGCGCTGACTTTTTTCCATTTGTTTTTTTACGCGACTACGAATGCGTTTTTCCACCTGTAATAGATCCGCTTCGGACTGCATTAAACCCAGCAAATACTCAAAACGTTCCACTACATTGGTCATTTCTAATACGGTTTGTTTTTGGGCAACGGAAACCGGTAAATGGGAGGCTAAGGTGTCACTAACTTGTTCCAAATTTTCAATTTGTTGAAGTGCGGAAAGAATATCCGGCTGTACTTTCTTGTTCAAATTCACATAGTTTTGGAATTCATCTAAGGCTGCTTTGTGAACAACTTGTAATTCTTTTTTATTACCAAGCGTGCTATTAAGCGGTTCTACCTGTGCTTGAAAATGTTCACCGGAATCTTCAATTTGATGAATTTTGGCGCGCTGTTGTCCTTCTACTAACACTTTCACGGTGCCATCAGGAAGTTTGAGCAACTGGATAATATTGGCAATGGTGCCGACATCATATAAATCGTCAATGGACGGTTCTTCTAATTCTGCCTGTTTTTGCGAAACCAATAACAGCTGTTTGCCATTATTCATGGCATCATCAAGGCTGCTAATGGATCTTGGTCTGCCTACAAATAACGGCATGACCATAAAAGGAAACACGACGACATCGCGCAATGGCAATACCGGTATGGTTTGTAATTCTGATTTTTTTGCTCTCATCATGTACTCTCTTATCTAAATTCCGCTGATTTCGCCTAATATTGGGGTGGATTCCGTAAATTCAAGCATCAAAAGGAGATGCCAACACATAAAAATGCGGTGATTTTTTAACGTGTTTTATTGTTGAAAATGTTGCTCAGTATAACTGAAATAGATTGGAACAAATAAAGATTAAAAAAGAAAATTCATTAAGAATGGCGGTGAGAGAGGGATTCGAACCCTCGATGCAGTTTCCCACATACACGCTTTCCAGGCGTGCTCCTTCAACCACTCGGACATCTCACCGTGATTAGGACGTGCGAACTATAAGGATTTCATTGAGCCTCGTCAAGTATTTTTATGATTTGTCCCATCAGACGATAAAAATTTCGCCAATAATCAGGTAAAATAAGCGTCCACTCATGGTTATTCCATTCAATTTCTCATCTACGATTATGAATTATGTTAAAAAAATGGTTTCTTTCTAAAAATGTGTTTCTTGCGGTGAAACCTTTCAGTGCGTTGAAAGACAGCTTTCGCGCGGGTTATAGCTCCCGTTATTTGGTTAAAGACATTATTGCCGGTTTGACGGTTGGTATTATTGCTATTCCACTTTCTATGGCATTGGCGATTGCCAGTGGCGTACCGCCGCAACATGGTCTATACACAGCGATTATTGCGGGGATGATTATCGCATTAACCGGCGGATCCCGTTTTAATATTTCTGGGCCTACCGCGGCGTTTGTGGTGATTTTATATCCTGTGACGCAACAATTCGGGCTAAGCGGTTTGTTGATGGCTACGTTATTGTCGGGCATCATTTTAGTGTTAATGGCGCTGTTCCGTTTAGGGCGATTAATTGAATATATTCCGTTGCCGGTGACGCTCGGTTTTACATCGGGGATTGGTATTGTGATTGCCACGTTGCAAATTAAGGATTTTCTCGGCTTAAGCATTGAAAAAATGCCTTCTCATTACCTTGAAAAAGTACAAGTTATTTTGACCGCACTTCCAAGTATCAGCTGGGCGGATACCGCAGTAGGCATTATCACACTGATCGTATTAACCCAATGGCATAAACTTCGTTTACCGATCCCAGGCCATTTGCCGGCGGTGATTATTGCGACATTATTATCTTTAGGTTTAACCCATTTTGGATTTTCTGTGGCGACTATCGGGACACAATTCCAATACACGCTTTCTGATGGTAGCACCGGTTTTGGTATTCCAAATGTTTTGCCTGAATTTGTACTGCCGTGGAATATTCCCGATCTTCATGGCAACGTAATTGATTGGAATTTCGATACCATTCAACGACTACTTCCTGCTGCATTCTCAATGGCGGTATTGGGCGCCATTGAGTCGCTATTATGTGCTGTTGTGTTAGATAACATGACGGACACCAAGCACCATTCTAATAACGAATTATTGGCGCAAGGTTTAGGCAACATTGCCTCTCCGTTCTTCGGTGGTATAACCGCCACTGCGGCAATTGCCCGTTCAGCCGTTAATGTTAAATCGGGGGCGGTGTCACCACTTTCCGGCGTGGTGCATGCGCTATTAGTCTTGTTGGCCTTGTTATTTTTTGCGCCGGCACTTTCCTATTTGCCGTTGTCGTCTATGGCAGCATTATTGCTGGTGGTGGCTTGGCACATGGCGGACTTGACACAAATTATTCAGTTAATTCGTCGCTCAGGACGTAATGAAATCACCGTGTTATTGGTTTGCTTGGTGTTGACCGTGTTATTCGATATGGTGATCGCCATTTCTGTGGGCGTGTTGTTGGCAAGCTTGCTGTTTATTCGCACCATCGCTGAAATGACTAAATCTATCAGTATTGCTGTACCGGAGGATTTAGATGATGTCTTAATTTATCGTATTAGCGGACCGCTCTTTTTCGCTGCAGCAGATAATTTGTTTGCTGATTTACATGATAAGACCGTACACACCGACCACGAAATTAAACATATTGTTTTACAATGCGATGCGGTAACGGTATTGGACACCGGGGGAATTCACGCACTTACACGTTTTGTGCAACATATGCTCCCACATCAACAGCTTTATATGTGCAATATGCAATTCCAACCGTTACGTACTATCGTGAAATCCGGTAGCTTGCCGGAGATTAAAAAAATTAATTTCACGGCGGATTTGGCGGAGGCGCTGAATAAAATTCGGGAGTTCGAAGGCATTGAAATTAAACAATAGCCGGATAATAAAAGATAAAAAAGGAGAGAGTATGTCTTTGACGTTAGCCCAAATTACCGAGCAACTTCGCGAACTTAAAGTTGTGCCGGTGATTGCCTTAGAGCGAGCGGTAGATATTTTGCCTTTGGCGGATACCTTAGCAAACAATGGTTTACCGGTAGCGGAAATTACATTTCGTTCATCTGCTGCTGCAGAAGCGATTCGTTTATTACGTCAACAGCGACCGGACTTTTTGATTGCTGCTGGAACAGTGTTAAATGCTGAGCAGGTTGTCGCCGCAAAAAACAGTGGGGCTGATTTTGTGGTTACACCAGGGTTGAATCCGAAAATTGTGCAATTATGCCAAGATTTAGACTTCCCGATCACACCGGGAGTGAATAATCCGATGGCTATTGAAGCGGCATTAGACATAGGGATCGAAACCGTGAAATTCTTTCCGGCGGAGGCTTCGGGTGGGGTGAAAATGATCAAAGCCTTGTTAGGGCCTTATTCTCAGTTAGGCATCATGCCTACAGGTGGCATTGGGATGCAGAATATTAAGGAGTATTTGGCGATTCCAAATGTATTGGCATGTGGTGGTTCTTGGTTTGTTGAGAAGAATCTGATTAATGCGAAAAATTGGCAGGAAATTGGGCGATTAACAAAAGATGTTGTGGAATGGGTTAATTCGTAGTTAACGGCAACAAAAAAGTGCGGTGGATTTAAAAACAGGTTCAAAATCCACCGCACTTTTTTATTTTTAGAACAATACGCGAGTGCGAATTGTGCCCTCAATATGACGCAATTTATCAAGCAATGGTGCGGAATCGTCGGTTTCCACATCGATCACCACATAGCCGATTTTGGGATCGGTTTGTAAGTATTGCGCAGCGATATTGACATTAGCTTCAACGAAAATTTGGTTGATTTTGGTCAAGATACCCGGGCGGTTTTCGTGAATGTGCAACAAGCGTTTGGAGCCTTCGTGTTCCGGTAGAGACACTTCCGGGAAGTTAACGGAAGACAAAGTTGAGCCGTTGTCGGAATATTTCACAAATTTACCGGCGACTTCAAATCCAATATTTTCTTGTGCTTCCGCGGTAGAACCACCGATGTGCGGCGTTAAGATCACATTATCGAATTTGCGTAATGGGGAAATAAATTCTTCGTTAATAGATGCCGGTTCTTCCGGGAATACGTCGATTGCTGCACCGCGTATTTTGCCTTCTTCTAATGCTTTGGCTAACGCGTCAATGTCCACGACAGTCCCGCGTGCCGCGTTAATCAGAATGGCATCTTGTTTTAATTGGGCAATACGTTCTGCGCTGATTAAATTGCGGGTAGATGGCAATTCAGGTACGTGCAGGGAAATGACATCGCAAGAACCGAGCAATTCTTCCAAGCTACGAACTTGTTTGGCGTTGCCAAGAGGCAGTTTGTTTTCAATGTCATAGAAGTGAACATCCATACCCATGGATTCAGCAATAATACTGAGTTGTGAACCGATATGGCCGTAACCCACGATCCCTAATTTTTTGCCACGTACTTCGTGTGAACCCACCGCCGATTTATTCCATAAACCGCGGTGTACGTCTGCATTGGCTTGGGGAATATTACGCATTAATAATAGGATTTCACCTAACACTAATTCTGCTACAGAACGCGTATTAGAGAACGGCGCATTAAAGACCGGAATACCGCGTACTTTCGCCGCATTTAAATCCACTTGGTTGGTGCCGATACAGAAACAGCCGATGGCGATCAATTTCGGTGCGGCTGCGATCATTTCTTCAGTTAAATGGGTGCGGGAGCGTAAGCCGATAAAGTGGGCATCTTTGATGGCTTCTTTTAATTCATCGCCGTCCAACGCTTTTTTGTAGTAATCAATGTTGGTGTAACCTGCGGCGTGCAAGGTGTCTAGAGTGCTTTGGTGAACTCCTTCCAACAACACAAATTTGATTTTATTTTTATCTAATGAAACTTTTGATGTCATATTTGTCTCCGATTATTTTTAAATGATTTTTGCACCGTCCGGTGTGCCGACAATTACGGTGTTTGCCGGGCGTAAAGCGAATACGCCGTTAGTGACGACGCCTGCAATGTTATTTAATTCTTTTTCCATTTCCACCGGATTCATAATGGCAAAATTATGTACGTCTAAAATGATGTTGCCGTTATCGGTCACGACGCCTTCGCGGTATTCCGGTGCACCGCCAAGTGTGACTAATTTACGTGCCACTTGCGAACGTGCCATGGGGATAACTTCAATGGGTAATGGGAAAGTTGAGCCTAACACATCCACTTGTTTGCTGCTATCCACGATGCAGATGAAATTTTTTGCAAGTGCAGCCACAATTTTTTCACGGGTTAATGCCGCACCGCCGCCTTTGATCATCATTTTTTGTGGATTGATTTCATCGGCGCCATCCACATAAATATCTAAACTGGAAACGTCATTCGTACTGAAAACTTCAATACCTTGCTGGCGGAGGAGTTCTTCTGAATTTTTCGATGCTGCTACAGCGCCTTTAATTTGATCTTTTAGCGTTCCCAAGGCTTCGATAAAGCAATTCACGGTCGAACCGCTCCCCACGCCCACGATCATATCCGGCTTTACAAATTGCAAAGCCGCTTGCGCGGCGATTTTTTTCATTTCAAGTTGATTCATTTTTTCTCCTTACATCACATCACAAAATTACGCGGTTAAATCGCGTAAACGATTGCATTTACTTTAATCAGTTTCCTTGGCATAAACAAGTAGAGATCCGTTATTCCGGCAAAAAGGCTTCTAATAACTCGTTTAAAAACAGTTTTCCGTGCTCGGTGACTTGCCAAGTGCGGTCGGTTTCCGTGATGAATTTTTGATCCAGCGCCCAAGTCATCGTTTTATCTACCGCACTTAATGACAAGCCGGTGAATTGTTCAAATTCACTTTTCGGCACGGCTTCCAATAAGCGAAACCGATTCATAAAGAATTCAAAAGGGCGATCTTCGGCGCTGACGTCCCGTTCTTCATATAAATATTCGCCACGCATGTAGCCTTTTGGGTGTTTAGTTTTGCTGTAACGCAAAATTTTTCCGCTTGGAAAACTGAGTTTGCCGTGCGCACCGCAACCAATGGCAAGATAATCACCAAAGCGCCAATAATTTAAGTTGTGTTGGCACTGAAACCCCGGTTTGGCGTAGGCTGAAGTTTCATATTGTTGATAGCCGGCAGCCGTTAATAATTGATGCCCTTGTTCAAAAATATCCCACAATTCGTCGTCATCAGGCAGTTTCGGCGGACGATAAGCAAACATCGTATTCGGCTCGATGGTGAGCTGATACCAAGACAAATGCGGCGGTGCCAGTTCAATGGCTTGGCGTAAATCATCTAAGGCTTCGTTTAAGGTTTGGTTGGGTAAACCATGCATTAAATCCAAATTAAAAATACGCAGAGAAGAAACACGGGCGAAACCTACCGCACTTTTTGCCTCGGCAGCATTATGAATACGCCCCAATTTTTGTAATTTTTCATCGGAAAAACTTTGAATGCCCATGGAAATACGATTGACGCCGGCTTGTACATAACCTAAAAAACGTTCGGCTTCAGCCGTGCCAGGATTGGCTTCGAGGGTAATTTCAATATGAGGTGCAAAAGGAATGCGTTGCTCGATTTGATGTAATAAAAACGCAATATTTTCTGCGCTAAACAGGCTCGGTGTGCCGCCACCGATAAAAATCGAATGCAATGAGCGTTGTTGCACGCTTTCCTGATAACGTGATAAATCCGCCGTTAAATCGGCAAGTAAATGGCGCACATACTCCTGTTCAGGAATAGAGCCTTTTTGCGCATGTGAGTTAAAATCGCAGTACGGGCATTTTTGCACACACCACGGAATATGGATGTATAAACTCAGCGGTGGTAACAGCAACGGATTTAACGGCGGTGTTATCATTAGCGAACGACCACCGCGGTACCACTTGCCACAATCATAAACATGCTTTTGGCATCGGAGGTGATGGTGGTGTAATTAACTTCTACGCCCACAACGGCGTTAGCGCCTAATGCTTGAGCGTTTTTCTGCATTTCATCTAACGCTTCTTTGCGCGATTTGGTAATGCGCGATTCATACATGCCTGAGCGTCCACCGATAATGTCGGTAATGCCGGCAAAAAAGTCGCGGATAAAATTCGAACCGGCAACGACTTCGCCGAATACCAGTTGTTTATATTCGACAATTTGCTTGCCTTCGATGTGAGGCGTGGTAGTAATAATCATTTTTTGTCCTTCAAATTCGTTATGAAAACTGACCGCACTTTATGCGTCCAATTGCGCTTTAAGCGCGCTTAATGCACGGGCACGGTGGGAGATTTTCTTTTTCTCGGCAGTTTCCAGTTCGGCAAAGGTGCAACCTGTTTCCGGGCTGAAAAAGAGTGAGTCATAACCAAAGCCATTGTCGCCTTTTTCTTCAAAAGTAATGACACCGTGACATGCGCCTTGCGCAATGATCGGTGAGGGATCCGTTGGATGTTGTAATAAGACGATGGTGCTAACAAATTGCGCACTGCGGTGTTCGGTGGGCACATTCGCCAATTCCGCTAACAATTTTTCACGATTTTTTGCATCAGCCTGTTCACCATCTACCCCGGCATAACGTGCAGAATATAAGCCTGGCGCGCCGTTTAATGCGTCAACCACTAAGCCTGAATCGTCAGCAATCGCCGGTAATCCGGATTTTTCCGCCGCATAACGTGCTTTTAAAATGGCGTTTTCTACGAAGGTCAAGCCGGTTTCTTCCGGGCTGTCGATGCCTAAGTCGGTTTGGGCGATAACCTCAAAACCGAAATCGGCTAACACATCTGCCATTTCTCTGACTTTACCCTGATTACCGGTGGCTAAAACAATTTTTTGTTTCATGTTGTTCTCTTACTTATTTTGTTAAGTGCGGTTGAAAAATGCCTCGTATTATAACGCACCCAATAAAAAAGACGAGGCGCATTGCCTCGTCTTACATAAAAACAATGTTAGAGGAGAGAGATTAAAGTGCGATGCGATCGCGATTTTTTTCGAGCGTAGCTTTGCCGATACCTTGCACTTCTAATAATTGCTCGACAGCACTAAACGCCCCGTGTTTTTCACGGTATTGCACGACGGCTTCCGCTTTTTTCGCGCCAATACCCACAAGCGCTTTTTGAATTTCGGCGGCAGAGGCCGTGTTGATGTTGACTTTCTGGCTAACAGCGGCCGTTGCGGCAGGTTGCTCTGTTTGCGCTGCAGGTTCTGCCGCCTTTTCTGCTGCCATGGCAGTGCCGGTAAACACCGTTCCTAACACGAACAGAGAAGCCAAAAGATGTTTCATTACTTTCATAGTGATTCCTTTTCAGACTAAAGTTAAATACACGTTGAATTAATCAACGGGCGTACTTTGCCGAAAATCGAAAAAATGCACGAGAAAACGACCGCACTTTTGGGAGCTTGATCGCAAAACAAAAAAAGTGCGGTAGAAATAAGGGCGGTTTTGTCAGGGGAGATGATTTTGAACGCTATTTTATTTGTTAAAAAAACGTTGAGTTTTTGGCTGAAAAAGGTTAATTTTGCCCACCTTTTATACTGGTATTTGGAAGAAAATCGTTTATCCGTAAGTCAATCGTTACTATTTTTACTTTATGTTGAAAGGTAGTGCTTAAACATCGTTGTTGATATATACGGCTAAATACCTTATGACATAAGCTTTAATACGTATTAATGAATAAGATGTTATGACAGATTTTATTGAAATTACGCCTCAACAAGCGTGGGAAATGTTACAAAAGGATGAAAACGCTGTGTTGGCAGATGTGCGGGATTCGGCGCGCTTCAGTTATTCTCATGCTCAAGGTGCAGTGAATTTAACAGAACACACTTGGCCGGATTTTGAAGCGGAATATGACTACGATCAGCCGATTTTGGTGAGTTGCTATCATGGCGTGAGCAGTCGCAGTGTTGCCACGTTTTTACTGCAACGTGGCTATGAAAGGGTTTACAGTGTGCAAGGTGGATTCGCCGCTTGGGTGGACGCTAACTTACCGCTGGAAACGGCATATTAATTAAATCCAACGGCGATGATATAACCTAAAACGCCGTAAAATATGACCGCACTTAAGGCTAAACCTCGACGTGCGAAAGCCGGTTTGCGTTGATGTAGTCGATAAAAAATCCGCGCTAGGATGACTAATGCTAATGGATAACACCAGAGAAAAATTGACATGACGCGGACTTGAATGTCGCTGAGGTGCGGATTGTTCAATAAATGCGGTGAAACCAATTGTGCCAAAGGCCAAAGTAAAATAGGTAAACAAAAGAGAGCAATTGCCCAAGTGAACGGGCTAAATCCCTGAGGCAAATTTGAATTTCTCATTTTTTCTCCGTCGATTAAATTTTGGAAAAGGAATATAGCAAATGCAGCATTTGTTTGGTAGTGAAATCCCTGACTTAGTGCGTGATTTTCAGGCGCATATTCGTACGAAATATCACGCGGAAGTGCTTGTTGAAGAAAACCAAAATGCGCAGGGCAAGCTGGTATATCATGTTTTTCTATCGGAAAACACACCGCACTTTTTGGCGATTGAACAGGAAACAGAGGTTTTTCTAACAGAATGGCTGGAACGAAAAAATGCACAAGCGTGGCAAAACGGTGTCAGTCCACTCAATGTTTCTCATGAAGTGTCTTCCGCTAACTCTCAGGCAAATAGCCGCTTTTCTTTTTTATCTTATTTCCAACAGCAAAAAATAACCGTCTTTCTGACCGCACTTTGTGCCTTGATTTACCTTTTGATGTTTTTAGGCTTTGCCGAACCGCTTTTATTACTCACCCATTTCCCGGCTGAACCGGAACAAGAAGACGAGATTTGGCGTTATCTCAGCCATACATTGGTACATTTATCCAATATGCACATTTTGTTTAATCTCACCTGGTGGTGGATTTTTGGTGGGGCGATTGAGCGGCAGTTAGGGAGCATTAAATTACTTCAGATTTATTTACTTGCCGGTGTAATTACCGGCGTGGCGCAAAACGTCGCAAGCGGACCGGCATTTTTCGGTTTATCAGGTGTGGTATATGCCGTGTTGGGCTATGTGTTTGTATTGGATAAATTGAATAAACAAACCGATTTTGAAGTGCCGGATGGCTTTTTTTATATGTTAGTGGTGGGGATTTTGCTCGGCTTTGCCGGTCCATTGGTGGATATCAATATTGGCAACACGGCGCATATTTCCGGTTTATTGGTGGGAATGTTATTGGCGTTTTTGGATCGAAATATTCGCGTAAAGTCGTGATCTTCGAGTAAAAATAAGATAAATTAACAGCCCGAAGTGTTATTTTAACAACTAAGGAATACACATGAGACAATCTCTTCGTCATCAAAAAATTGTCGAATTGGTTAAACAAAAAGGATATTTAAGTACAGATGAGTTGGTGGCGTTATTTGATGTGAGCCCCCAAACAATTCGACGTGATTTAAATGAACTGGCAGAAGCGAACGTGATTCGCCGTCATCATGGTGGCGCGGCCTCACCTTCTACTGCAGAAAATAGCGATTATCACGATCGCAAACACTTTTTCTCTCAAGAAAAAAATCGCATTGCGCATCAAGTGGTGCAACTCATTCCCAACGGAGCTTCACTCTTTATTGATATCGGCACAACCTCTGAAGCGGTTGCCTTTGCCTTATTAGCCCATCAAAAACTACGTATTGTGACCAATAACCTCAACGCGGCACATATTCTCATGCAAAATGACTCTTTTGATATCACCATTGCCAGTGGGTCTTTGCGTCAAGATGGCGGCATTATCGGTGAGTCAACGGTGGAGTTTTTATCACAGTTCCGTTTGGATTTCGGGATATTAGGTATCAGCGCCATTGATTTGGACGGTACGTTGTTGGATTACGATTATCATGAAGTACAAGTAAAACGTGCGATCATTGAAAATTCTCGTAATACCTTGTTGGTAACAGACCATTCTAAGTTTAGTCGACGTGCAATGGTCAAACTGGGAGCCATTACAGATGTAGAGTATGTGTTCACCGATTCGGATGTCCCGCCAAGCATTGATGAGTTATTAAAAAATAAGAACGTCAACCTTGTTATTTGCTAGCGTTTAACCCGCTTTCCTTTCATTCCCAGCAAAAAGTGCGGTGGATTTTCACCGCACTTTTTTTGTTTCTTTTTCTCTTCTTTATTTTTTATTTGCTTAAATCTTATTTTTCAACTTAAAATAAGATCATCATCAAAAATGGATAAATATACGTTTTCATAAATTTTTATGTACGTCATCGCTTGTTTATTTGTGATGTTGTTTTTTATTGGATAAAAACTTTTATTAGGATCTTGAGGAGCAAAATGCGTAACGCCATAAAATTTAATGTAATAACACTTTGTGTGTTTAATGTGATCAACATTGCCTATGCTGAAGAGCAATTAGACCAAATTGATGTGGTTGAAAGAATCATTGCTAATGAGAAAAAACCGTTTACTGAAGCGAAAGCGAAAAGCACGCGAGAACATGTTTTTAAAGAAACACAAAACATTGATAACGTTGTTCGTAGTATGCCGGGCGCATTTACCCAACAGGATAAAGGCTCCGGTGTGTTGTCGTTAAATATTCGTGGAGAAACGGGATTCGGCAGGGCAAACACCATGGTGGATGGCATTACACAAACATTTTATTCCACATCGATGGACTCCGGGCAAGCCGGAGGGAATTCGCAATTCGGGGCATCATTAGATCCGAATTTTATTGCCGGCATTGATTTAACGAAGGGGAATTTTAGTGGCACAAACGGTGTGAATTCTCTTTATGGCTCGGCAAATTTCAGAACATTGGGCGTCAATGATGTGATTGTAGGGGATAAGAATATTGGTTTTATTATCAAAGGGATGACCGGCACCAATGCAACAAAATCCAACTATATGGCGATGGCAGCTACCCGAAAATGGCTGGATAATGGTGGCTATATGGGCATGTTGTATGGTTATAGTCGCCGAGAAGTGTCGCAAGATTATAAAATCGGCGGAGGTGGTCAGAAAATTGCGGATGTTGGTGATGATTTTTTACAACAACAAAAAAAGAAAGAATTTACCGAAGCCGGGTTTGTATTTGATCAAGCTAAAGGCCGTTGGATGCCGGATATGAATAAAAATATGTGGGCTTGTAACGCCCCCACACCATCTCAACCGGAGGCCTATCCTTGCAGTTATTATCGTAATGCGGAGCGAAGACGAATTTTACAAGATCCGGAACACTCTCCTGAATTACAAAAACAAATTGATGAAACTAACGCGGCTTTTGAGCGCAATAACGACCAATATCGTTTGGCGCCATTGGATCCAAGCAGTATTCGTCAAAGTGCTCATAGTCATTTAGTCAAGTTTGAATATGCTGACGATCGCCATACGTTAAATCTACAATTACGTGCTTTGGATAATGCTATTGGTACGCGCAAAATTGAAAACCGTAATTATCAACTTAATTATAACTTCAATGATAATGGCTATGTTGATATGAAGCTGTTGTTAGCGCATAACGTGGGTAAATCCAAATATCCGCAAGGTTCACGATTTACCGGCTGGGAAGTGTTGAAATATTTAGAAACGAAAAATACAGCTGATATTTTTGACATCAGTAACAGTTACACATTTACCTTGCCAAAAGACGTTGATTTAAAAACTACCTTAGGTTTTAACTTCTTCAAAAATGAATATAGCAAAAATCGATTCCCTGAAGAGCTTAGTTTATTTTACGACGGTTCTTCACAGCAGGGCGGTTTATACGATTTCCTAGGACGTTATAAAGGTTCAAAAGGCTTATTGCCACAAAAATCGAGTATCTTGCAGCCTTCCGGTGAGCAAAAATTTCAGACCTTTTATTTAGATACGTCACTGACTCGCGATATCTATCAGTTGGATTACAGTGTGAATTTGATTAAGTATAAATTTAACGGGGAATATGCGAGTTACTATAATTCTCCGGAAGATTTTGAAAAAGCTTTTGGCAAGGATTCTCAAATTTATAAAAAATATTGTGATCCTAACGGCGGTTGTCAAATTTATGAACCTTTAGAAAGAAGGGCCGGCCACAAAATAGCAATAAACCATTCTGCGATTTTCAGTGCGCGTCTTCATGACTACTTTATGCCTTTCGTGGGCTATGCCAGAACGAACCGTATGCCAAATATTCAGGAAATGTATTTTTCTCAAGTCTCTGATGCTGGTGTTAATACGAATTTAAAACCGGAGCGTGCTTCGACTTATCAATTGGGTTTTAATACCTTTAAGGAAGGTGTTTGGAAAAATGATGATGTGCTAGGAATAAAAGTCGTCGGGTATCGTAGTTACATTAAAAATTATATTCATAATGTTTGGGGCGAATGGTGGCAAGGCGGAGCGCCTACTTGGGCAGAAAGCAACGGTTTTCAATTTACCATTGCTCATCGTAATTATGCTAAAACGGTGAAAAAGAGCGGTGTGGAATTAGAGTTAAATTATGATATGGGCAGATTCTTTACGAATCTCTCGTACGCTTATCAAAGAACCAATCAGCCGACCAATTATAGTGATGCCAGCCCTCGTCCGAATAACGCATCAAAAGAAGATATTTTGAAACAGGGCTATGGCTTGAGTCGAATTTCTGCGTTACCAAGAGATTATGGTCGCCTTGAGCTTGGTAGCCGTTGGTTTGATCGGAAATTAACGGTCGGCGGTGCAGTTCGCTATTACGGTGAAAGTAAACGTGCTTCCATTGAGGAACGGTATATTGATGGTACCACATTTGAGAAGAATGCCTTAAGACGTGGCCATCATGCAATTAAAGAAACGGAAACCATTGAAAAACAGCCGTTGATTTTTGATTTATATGTCAGTTATGAGCCGATTGAAAATCTGGTTTTAAAAACAGAAATTCAGAATTTGTTTGATAAGAAGTATATTGATCCGCTGGATGCCGGTAACGATGCGGCAACACAACGTTATTACAGTAGCGTAAGTAGCGCTCCATCACAGCCTTGCTTACCGGGAGAATTATGCCATACGGATGGCCATGGCGGAAAAACGCAATCTGTTTTAAATAACTATGCTAGAGGACGAACCATCGTGTTCAGCTTGAGTTATCAATTTTAGAGGAAGTTTAGAATGGTGCCCCAACAGGACTTGAAATTATTGAATAATTCTTTAATTATCAATGTGTTGAATCTTTATTGAAATACCGTGGTTACAATCGTGGTTACATTAAAGAACAACCAATGAGAAAAAAGATTTAATTTCTATCAACGCTCAAAATTATATAAAAAGGTGTTCACCTGTTCACTGTATATTATATTTCTTTATTTATCATATATTTATATAGTGAATAGGGTGTTCACTAGGTATTCACTAGTGTTCACTCTTAAAAAATCCCATCTAAATTATATTTTTCCACCTATGCCTGTATAAAAAATAAGCAGTCAAATTTCACCTGCTCAACGTATCCTAACGTAGCTAAACTATTAATTTTTAAGCAATTTACTTCCTGTTTTTTGTGTATATATTGTTCTATGGGCTTTTTATAAGCCGTCTTAATTAAGATGATTTTAAAAGGATTAACTATGTTTAAAAAACTGTTAGAACTACGCCAACAAAAAGCGGAAAAAGTCGCAGCAATGCGCGCTATGTTAGACAAGGCGGAACAAGAAAATCGCTCATTAAATGATGCTGAAAACGTTGACTTTGAAAAGTTGAAAGATTTGGTTAAACAATTGAGCGATGAAATCGCCCGTTATGAAACGGTGGCCGATGAAGAACGTAACATTGCCGACAAAGGCAAACCGGTAGAAACACGCGGTAAAACCTTCAGCAATGACGAACTACGCCACTACATTAAAACGGGTGAATTACGGAATCTTTCCACCACCGGTCAAGAAGATGGCGGTTATACCGTGATCCCACAATTGGATAAAGACGTAATGAAACGCTTAACCGATGATAGCGTGATGCGTCAAATTTGTAACGTGGTCCGCTTGCCGGTTGGTGCGAAAGAATACAAAAAACTTGTTTCCGCTGGTGGTGCAGTAGTGGCCCATGGTGAGGAAGGTCAAGCCCGCAATGGTACCGCCACACCGAAACTCCATGAAGTCACTATTGCGTTAAACCCTATCTATGCCTATCCGAAAACTACTCAAGAAATTTTGGACTTCTCCAGCATTGATGTTTTAGGTTGGTTGACTGATGAAATTACCGAAAGCTTCACCGAAACCGAAGAAACCGACTTAACCGGCGGTGACGGCACGAAGAAATCAAAAGGCTTCTTGTCCTATGAACGTTCTACCGAAGCGGACAAAGTACGCGCCTTTGGTAAGTTACAAAAATTAGAAGTTGCCGGTGCCGACAAAATCACCGCTGATACGCTAATTGATTTGTTCTACACCTTACACAGCAAATACCGTAAAAATGCCGTTTGGGTGATGTCTTCCACAATTGCGGCGGCATTACAAAAACTCAAAAACAAAAACGGCGATTTTATTTGGCGTGATGGTTTAACCGTAGATGCGCCTTCTACCCTTTTAGGTCGTCCGGTTTACTTCCTTGAAACTATGCCGGCAAGTGGTGCCAATAAACCGGTAGTTGCCTTTGGTGACTTCAAACGCGGTTACTTCATTGTAGATCATGAAACCGGCGTAAGAACCCGCCCTGATAACATTACCGAACCGGGCTTCTATAAAGTCCATACCGATAAATATCTTGGTGATGGCGTGGTAGATAGTAACGCAATCAAGTTCATTGAAGTTACGGCTTAATCGTCAAATTCCAACGGGGGCAATTAAGCCCCCTTTTTGTTAAAAGGGAAAGTATGAATAAAGAATTTGAAATCCGCTCATCCGAAATCGCCGCAGACAGCGAGAATAAAAAACTGGTTGGCTATGTGGTGAAGTGGGACAGCCCTTCTGAAGTGCTTTATTGCGATTTTGTAGAACAATTCAGTGCGAATGCGTTTAGTGAAAGTTTAAGCAGCGGTGCCGATGTACGGGCATTATTTGAACACGATCATTCCAAACTATTAGGGCGTACCCGCGCGGGAACCTTAAAACTGGAAGAAGACGCAATAGGTTTACGTTTTGAATTAATGCCACCTGATACCACCTTAGGGCGTGATTTGTTGGTAAGTGTTGAACGCGGCGATATTAGCGGGATGTCTTTCGGCTTTTGGGCTAAAGAAGAAACATGGAATTTTGATGTAGAGCCTTGTCAACGCACAGTGGCCAAAGCGGAATTATTTGAAATCACCGTTACCAGCATTCCTGCCTATCCTGAAAGTAGCGTTGAGATTGCCAAACGCTCAATGGCAACCGCGAAGGGAAAAACGCAAGGAAAATCCACCGCACTTTTGAAACAATGGCTCGATGTGGTGGAGGCGTAATATGTGGAACCCATTCAGACGAAAAGAACAACGCAGCTCACCGATGGCAATTAATGAACTGCTTTCTTATCTTGGTGTATCAAATACCGGCGCAGGGGAATTTGTCAGCCCGAACACGGCGGAAAGTTTACCGGCGGTGATGAGTGCTGTTACCGTTATTTCAGAAGCGGTGGCCAGTATGCCTTGTTATTTGTATCAACTTAAAGACGATGGCCGCGAGCGCGTTTATCGTCACCCGGTGGACTATCTCTTAAACGAGATGCCAAACCGTAGCCAAACACCGTATCAATTTAAATACACCATGATGCGTCACTGCCTATTAAACGGTAACGCTTATGCGGTGATTGAATGGAACAACAAAGGCGAACCAATCAGCCTTACCCCGTATGAACCAAGTGCGGTCAATATCTATCGCAAAGTTGGCGGTGAGTATATCTATCAAATTACCGACTTAGACGGCAATACCAAAAACTATCTTCAAGATGAAATCCTACATTTACGCCATTCTTCCCTTGATGGCTTTATGGGACGTTCACCAATTACGATTTGCCGTGAAACCGTGGGCTTAGGCATTGCTCAACAGAAACACGGATCGGCAGTGATGAAAAATGGCTTAATGGCGAGTGGATTAATTACTACCGCCGAATGGTTGGATGATGCCAAAGCACAAAAAGCGGTAAAAGCCCTTGAACGTTATAAGGGGGCAAAGAACGCTGGGAAAACACCAATCCTCGAAGGCTCAATGGAATATAAACAGTTAGGCATGACAAACCAAGATGCGGAATGGTTAGCAAGCCGTACGTTCACAATTTCCGATATTGCCAGAATCTACAACATTAGCCCGATTTTCCTTCAAGACTATTCCAATAGCAGTTATTCAAACTTTAGTGAAGCCAGTCGAGCCTTTTTATCGCAAACCTTGCGCCCTTGGCTAACTAATTTTGAACAGCAGCTAAAAGATGCCTTGATGATTGATTTAGGTAGCAACAGCAAGAAACGTTACTTAATTGAATTTGATACAAGCGACTTATTGCGCACAAGTCAAAGCGAGCGTTTCAAGAGTTACGATGTGGCAATTAAAGCCGGTGTAATGTGCCCGAATGAAGTCCGCCGCCGTGAAGGTTTACCGCCTTATGAGGGTGGAGAAGAATTTAGCCAAGCATGGAAACAAACCGTAGAAGTAAAACGCGGTGATGAACAAGAACCGGGGGTAAGCAATGGCAATCATGATTAAGGCCGGAAAGTATAACAAGGTGATTAGCCTACAAAAGCAAGTGAACGAACAGAACGACTACGGCGGTATTGTGAGTAAATGGAAAACCGTTGCCAATATCCGGGCGGCGGTTGAACCATTACAAGGTAGAGAGTTCTTCTCCGGTGCGGTGCCATTAAATGAAAATACGGTGCGCATTCGCATACGTTACGGAACTAATGTTGATAACACTATGCGCGTGAAATATGGGAACCGTTCGCTAGAGATAATCAACATTATTGATAGTAAAGAAGCACACAAAGAACTACAGCTTATCTGTAAGGAGTTGACCGGCAATGGTGGAAATTAATTTAACGATTGATGAAATCAAAGCGCACTTAAATCTCGATCATGATTTAGATGATGAGTTACTGGAAGCCTATAAGGTGGCCACATTGGAAGTATGCCAAAAACATATTGGCAAAACCTTTGGGGAAGAAGAAACGGAAAAGACCATACCTTTTACCCCGGCGATTAAGATTGGTTGTTTAATGTATATTGCCTATCTCTACACTAACCGCGAAGCCGTCACAGACTTAGCCAACCTTAAACCGGCACCTATGACGATTTCCGCATTGTGGGAAGTGTATAGAGAACCATGCGCTTACTAAGGATTTAGTAACCGATGCCATACCAATCATTAAGACGTTGTAGCTATCCCGGATGTAGAAACAAAGTAAAGTCCGGTAGATGTGAGGAGCATAAACCCAAGGACAACCGCCCAAACAGTAGCGCACGCGGTTACGACCACAAGTGGAGCAAATACCGCGCACAATACTTAAAGCATCATCCCCTTTGTGTGATGTGCTTAGAGCAAGGCAAATATACTCCGGCAACAGTGATAGACCATATCAAGCCGGTAGAGAACGGGCAAGCCGATCCGTTGTTTTGGGTAGCAAGCAATCATCAGCCTTTATGTCGTGATTGTCACAGCTATAAAACACGAGTGATAGACCAACGCGGATTTGGTGCGAAGAAGTAAGCCGTGGTCATTATGACCATACCTGAGCTAACCAATCCAATTTTGGATTAGTCGAAATTTTGAACAAAATCCAACTTTGGACTTTGCTTTAAATTAAACGATTACAAAAAGACAATTTGAAGAGGTGGGGGAGTTTTTGAAAGAAAGTGGCAACCCTACGGAACCGCCCGCCCACTCAAATTTTTAAGCAAAGTGATTTTTTAGAAAATAAGGAAAGTGAATGAGCAAGCGAAAAAGTTATAAAACGCCTGATTTCTTGGATGATATTGCTAAAAGCCAATGGAAAGCGCGTATTAAACAACTTTCAGAACGTGGCGATATTAAGCCGGAAGATTTAACAAACCTTGAAATTTATTGCGAAAACTACGCAATTTGGCGGCATTCCGTGGCAGATTTAGCCAAAAATGGCTTCATTATCGTAAATAGCCAAGGCACACAATCAAGAAACCCGGCATTATCCGCGAAAGCAGATGCCGAAAAAGTCATGATCAAGATGTCTTCCCTGTTAGGCTTCGATCCAGTAAGTCGCCGTAAAAATCCAGTAGAAACGGACGTTACTGATATGTTGGATGAAATCCTCACAATGTAGGCGAAAAATGGAAACCTGGCACGAATACGCGAAGAAAGTTCAATCAGGTGAAATTAGTGGCTTGTCGTAAGATAAAACAAGCCGTAGCGCGTTATTTTGACGATTTAGCGAACCCCGCTTATTTCTTTGATGAAAGTGCGGTAAATAAATTCTTGGCTTTCTCCCGCCTATGCCCACACGTTAAAGGGCATTTACGCGGGCAACCAATCGAGCTTTCAGACTGGCAGACGTTTCTATTCGCCAATCTGTTAGGCTTTAAGCGCACCAATACCGGCTTGAGAAAATATCGTTCCGCTTATATCCAAGTGGCGCGAAAAAATGCCAAGTCCACCGTGGCCGCCGTGTTGGCTAATTGGTTCCTACTGATGGAATCAGGCCAACAAGATATTTACACTGCAGCAGTAAGCCGAGACCAAGCCCGCATTGTGTTTGATGATGCGCGCCAAATGTGCTTGCTTTCCCCGCCTTTGCGCAAACGGCTCAATATTCAGCAGCATAAACTGATTAATCCGAAATCAAATAGCTTAATGCGCCCATTAGCGGCTAAATCCTCAACCATTGAGGGAACTAACCCAAGTCTCGCCATTGTGGACGAATACCACCTACACACTGATAACAGCGTTTACAGCGCATTAGAACTAGGGCAAGGCGCACGCCCGGAAGGTTTACTGTTTGCCATTACTACAGCGGGAAGTAACGTTATTTCCGCTTGTAAGCAGCACTATGATTACTGCGCGCAAATACTGGAAGGCAACGAACAAAACGACAGCTTATTTGTGCTGATTTTTGAATTGGACGAAGAAAGCGAAATTGATAATCCGGAAAACTGGGTAAAAGCCAATCCGAATATCGGTAAATCCATTCCTTACCTTGATTTTGAAAACACGATCAAGAAAGCCCGAGGGATTCCTTCCGAGTGGGTGGAAATGCTTACCAAGCGTTTTAATGTTTGGTGCCA
The DNA here is from genome assembly GCF_000185305.1 of Aggregatibacter segnis ATCC 33393. GTDB lineage: Bacteria > Pseudomonadota > Gammaproteobacteria > Enterobacterales > Pasteurellaceae > Aggregatibacter > Aggregatibacter segnis. The sequence continues at coordinate 1,591,004 of NZ_GL622200.1, read as the reverse complement.
AGGAACAACGCCATGGCTAGGTGAAGGCAATTGGGCGCAGTGCGCACGAGATTACACGGAAAGCGACTTACTTCACCAAGATTGCTATTTAGGCTTGGATTTATCTAGCACCAACGACCTAACAAGCCTTTGTTACACCTTCCCTCAAGGGAAAAAAGTGCGGTTGATTACCCGGCATTATATTCCTGAATTTCAGCTTAATAATGTGGCTAACAAGAACCGGGCAATCTATCGAAACTGGGTGCGCCAAGGGTGGCTAATTGCCACAGAGGGCGACTGTATCGACTATGACAAAATCCGCGATGATATTTTGAAAGATGCGGAAAACTTCAATATCAAAATGATCGGCTTTGATGTTTGGAACGCCACGCATTTAAGAACGCAATTACAGGCAGCAGGCTTAGAGGTAGAACCGTTCCCACAAACCTATCAACGATTTAGCCCGGTGGCCAAAAGTGCGGAAGTGTTGATAAATCGCCAAGTGATAGAACACCACGGCGATCCGGTACTTTCGTGGGCATTATCCAATGTTGTGATGGAAACCGATGCGAACGCCAACATAAAACCGAACAAGAAAAAGGCCGCAAACAAAATCGATCCGGCAGTAGCTTTCTTGATGTCATTCGGTACTTATCAACTTGAATATGGCGATCTGATTTTTGAGTTATCGGAAGAACACAAACAGGCACTAGAACAATTTAATGGTATTGATTTATGAGATGTAAAAAAATCCCTACGCTTCACAACGTGGGGATTTTTATTTAATAAGGAAAATACAGCCCAAGCCATCATTGACAGTATTTAAATATAAGCCCCCGAACTGCGGAAGCACCTACTACAAACCGTTTCCAATATGTAGCGCATTAATTATAACGCAGAATAAATAATCCTAAAACAGCCGTAGCTTAACGGGGCTTAACGATTGTTTGCCTATTCCCAAATCTAATGCTAGAATCAGCACAACTCTATTCATATATACAAATTCTAACCATAAACATTATGGAACACTTTTATAATTGTATTAGTAGCGTTTTTACTAAGTTAGCTGAAAAACCGTTACAGTCAATGTTTTCTTTAATTTTACTTTTAATTTTTGCTCAATCTAGCCAAGAGCAAAAAGATCAGATTCTACAGGTGATATTGGAGTATATACAAGAACCCACAAAAAGTTACATGGCATATATTATATTAGTTGGGTTATTGCTTGCCAGCGTAGCTTGTAATGTTCGTTTATACATCAAACTAAAGATAACGGAGGACAAAGATGGATAATCTACTACTAACATTTTTATCTATACTATGCGTTGTTTTCCTTATTGAATGGGTATATAAAAAAATTATCTTACCTCTCATAATCTATAAGTATCAGAAAAAACATTCAGCTATACAGAAACAGTTATCAGCTATTTTAGTTGAAAAAGATGTTGATGTTAAAGCTAAAGAGGTATTGGAAAAACTACTAAGATCTCATTTTAGTAGAATAGCTCTTGATAATATAAAAATTCGTTGGAAATTTATACGATATATCAATTCCAATGAAGAAGCTAGATTTGCTTATAGAAAAAATATTGATGAAAACCAGAATATTCTTGAAAATGCAACCTTAAATGAGTTTCATAATATTTTTGATTCGTCAGCAAATATTGTTCACGCAGCTTTTATATTTAATAGTCTACTAGATATTATTATAATGGTGTTCTTTCTTATTTTTACTATTCCAATTTTATTGGCTCTTGGATTATTAGGAAAAGTCCCTAAAATATTTAAACCTTTATTTAATATAAATAAGCCGGATTTATCTACTATAGATTCTAAACGTGCTTAATCAATCAAAACACGCCTATATTGTTTGATATTGGCGTGTTTTTTTTCAGAAATAATTCAACGCACCTAGGCTGATCCCCGAAAGTAAGAAGCCTTATCTTGTTGGTGCGTTCCTATCATAAGGACAAATGCGAAAGGGGCATTTATGTCGAATCAAAAGTTCTTGCCTAAAAAGGCATATTCAATCACTGATGCGGTAAAATATATCTCATTGAACTACAATATTAATATTTCAGAATACGATTTATTAGAATATATTCAATCAGGTGATTTACAAGCTTCAATTCATCTTGAAGGGCGAATTAATAAGATAGATAGCGTAAATAAACGGGAAATTCCACATAATAAAACGCTAAATATTAGAAATGAAGAAATATTTTTACAATTTAGCCAAGGGGAAACAAAGTCAGAAATAGAACACAACGAAAACTTTGAAATTTACAGAATAAAACTAAATAACATTTATTTTAGTATTGATGTTATATTAAATGATGCCTACTACCTCCCTGACTACTTTTCTAAAAATGATGAAATAAAGCTTTATACCGGAGAATTAGACCGTTTTAGAAATCTTGTTTTTAATGGTTATTTTCCTCTCTCTAAGGAAGTATTCGAACCATACAATACCCTAGAGCTAATAGAGCGTGGTTATATAGAGGAATTCCCTGATATTTATGTAAACACCTTTTCTGGGCTTTATCTTCATTTGCCTATTTACGAAAACAGAACAGAGCTTTATTTAGATGATATTTATATTATTCACGAGGATATGATCTCATTTTTGAAATTATTTTCCGTAATTGATGAAAGTTATGAACAGCAAGAAGAAATTCAGAAACTTAAAAATCAAATTAGTGATAAAAATAAACAAATTGAAGAATTCCAAAAAGAGATAGGGGAAAGTAGTAGAGAAATTTCTGGAAAATCTGAAACTTCTTACTTAAATCTTATACAAGCCTTAAAAGAACTTTGTTTGTCTGAAAATAGCTTTGGCAACCAAGAAGAATTAATAGTTTATATTAGTGAACAATATCAAGGTTATACTGGATTAAGTGAAGCTAATTTACGAGATAAATTCAGCAAAGCAAATAAAATCAAATAACCCCTTCAAGAGATCTATATAGATTCGTTTTGGATCTATATAGATTTTGCCACCCTAAAAAATCCTTTCTAATACCTCCCGTTCGAACAACTCAACGGAATAGAACGCTATTCCACATGGTTAAACTAACGAAAGGTATTTTTTATGAGCCAATCTCAAACCCAATCTAAAAAACTCATCACCGGTGCCGATGTTTGCCGACGCGTAAGCTTTGGCCGCACCAAACTCAATGAGCTTGTAAAAGCTAAACAATTCCCACAACCGATCCGCTTTTCACAAAACTTTGTCCGTTGGGATTTAGAAGAAGTAAATGCGTGGATTGAAGAACAAAAAGCAGCACGCGCTTAAGGTGGTGGAAGATGAACGAAGCAAGAAAACCAACACAATTCTTAAAAGTGTTACACCGCTTAATTCTTTCTAGTATTAGCGGCATTGATGGTTACTCAATGGGCATGACGTCAGCGCGTAACTATATCAGTGAACTTGAACGCAATCATTTAACCGGCAAAGTGAAACGTACAACGGAAAAGACTGCAGATGGAATGGGACAATATTACCGCTATGAAATCGCAGATGCCGAACAGTTAAAACAGGTGATTGCCATTTATAAGGCTAAGGGAGGTGAGCTTACTGCGCATGAAGAACAGCAAGCCTACTTTCGATTCCGTTAAAAGAAAAACGCCGCAAGGCTCAACCCAAGCGGCGCATTTCCCTACCTTAAGAATCACTCAGAAGGTAGATAACCTAAATTACATGAGAGCGGAAACAGCGGAACACACTTTGAACGCTAATGAATGATTTTAGCGACCATGAGCCAAACACAAAGCACACGCCACGTTTCCCGATCTAAATCCATAAAAGGAACGAATATGAATTTAAATCACGTTAATTATAAACAATATGAAAATAATTACAACAGCTTTCACTTTACAAAGTGCGGTCAAATTTGCGAGTATATCCACACCTTAGCAAAATCTAAGGTCAGCCGTGAGAAGCTGAATATTAAGTTATTGGCGAACGATAGCACGCCTTTTAACCGTGCTTTTTTTGTTCGTGACATTCGCACACCTAAAGAATTTGCGGATTTTGTTTTATCTAATCTAAAAATTCATTCAATGGTAGAGCGTAATAGGCCGTCTTTGACGGGCTGTTTTCCAATAACGACAGTTTCTCACCCTGTTACGTTCTACCGCCCGACCGTGAGAAGTCTAGCGGTAGATTCTAAAAATCAGTTATTGGAATCTACGCAAATGTATCAATTCATTTTTGCGGCTATTCGCCGTACCGATCTAACCAATCACATTCAAAAAATCCGTATCACTGCCGATACAGAACAAGCCGCGCGCGCCAAATTCGCCCGTGATTTTGTTCTTGTGCTTACCGGCAAAATCAATCTTCAAAACACCGTGAAAAACGACCGCGCTTTTTCGGCAATCTCTCGTGATTCTATGGAGGTGGCTCATGCGTAATGAAGAAATTACCAAAGCACTTGAAGGATTGTGGGAAGCTCAAGCGATTTCAGAACTAATTAGCAAAGGCAATGGAACGATTGATAAGGTTGATCGCACCACCTATGAAGCCGCCTTCCGTGCCGTATCAAAATTAATCCTCACTTCTGTAATGTCGTTAGAAGAAGAGCTTTAGGGAGAGGACAAAATCATGAAGAAATTAGACGCAATGGACGAAATCACAAAAAATCTTGCTCAAGCGGAAGCTATTCTTCTGATGGTGGATAACAACACAAGGGAGAAAGCATTAAGCGATTCACTTTGGGCCGTGCGTGATCTGATTGTGCGGACTAAAGATGCAGTGAATGTACTTTGGGAGGGTGGCAATAATGAAAGTAAGTAACCAGTATAAGGGGAAACTCTCATTCAATCCTTTACACGCGGAATATGCGCAAATCAGTCGCCAATTTAAGTTAATCCATGACAGCAATCAACGTTGCTTAGAGGTTTACCCGGACGACTTCCATCACAAACTAAAAATGCGCGGCGAATGTGCGGATTTAGTGGAACGGTTAAAAGGTGGTGGAAAGTTATTTAACGAATTGGCGAAAGCTGCCGATTTAACAAAAGAACAGACCGCACTTTTAAAGGACTTCAATCAGGCAAACGGCTATTTAATTTCTAAATTTGCCGAAGTAGTAACACAAATTGAACGATTACAGGTGGTGGCAAATGCGTAAGTTAAAAACCAAAGTAAGCAAGAAGCGCCCTAGCCTATTTGAGGAAGAACGCTTGCCGGATTGGGAACAGTTGGTAAAAGCCATTAAACAGACTGAATTTTATCTTAGCTTTGCCAAAGACTACATTCACAACGGACATTTAAAAGGCGCAACAGACGCGCTGAAATCAATTAAACGAGCAACTACAGCAGGATTGAAAATCACGGGGGTGAAATAATGGATCTCAATCAAAAAATGGATTATTCCAAACTAAATGCCATTGAATTGAACGCGATTTCAATCAGTCATCAGAACATGGGAAAACCTAAAGATGAAGCCTTTAATTCGTCTTTCCCTTATACCACCGAATCAATTTTGGCATTAGCTGAACAGTTTATTGATTATCCCGCTGAATATCTCGGTGGGCTAAAAATTCTTCGTGATGAATTAATCACGATCAATAAGCATTTACTACAGATGGCGCCAAAACCGCCTTCTTTAGCGCCGGAGGAAACCGCAGCAATGCTATCCAATGATGAACTTATAGATGGCTTATTGAAGCATAGCTTAGTGATTTCCTTGGTAAGCACATTTTCATATTTTCAGGAAATCGTTGCCATGCGTATCAATATGATTGAGAACGGCGCAGTTGAGGGGGTAAATCATGGCCCGCTTAATTAATGCACCACATTTAGCAGATCAGCCGAAAGAACCTTATTCAGCGTTAATCATTCTTGCCGGGCGTAAAGCTTGGCAAGCATGGAACAAAGGAAAAGACGAAGAATGGTTGTTATTGTGTTCATTGGTGGAAGGTATGGACGCTAGACAAAAGCCGGTGATTCTTGCCGAACAGCAGCTTGAAGATATTTCAGGAATCAGACTAGCCGACCCGGAACAACGCTCAATCATGATTTTCCAATGTGGTGAATTGGAGCAAACAGAAATCACCGGTATTTGTCACAATCTAGCAAAGCATACAAAAGCTGATCATGTTGTTTTATATGATGGCGCTGCGCAGATGAAGGAAAATCTAAGTGGTTACATTCAACGACTACGCACGGATAAAAGTGCGGTAGAAATTGCGGATAAAATTGCTCAGCCGCCGAAATTGAAAGAAAAGGACGGAACTAATGTAAAAGCCCGAGCATTCGTAAAATGGCTGAATCTAGATATTGCTCAACACAGCTTAGATAAGGAGCTTTATCATTACACTGGCGCAAATTGGGAGATTCTACCTAGATCGGAATTGGAGGTTAAAGCCGTTCAGTTTTACGATGAACAAGAATTTACTTATAGTGCCCGTTCTATTGATTCAATGATTGATACAGCGAAGATTCAAGCGGCCAAAATGGGGGAACAGTCCAAGGAGTTATTAGAAAAAATGGCGTATTAAATCGTTCTACCTTGGAATTTAGTCCACATTGTCGGGAAAATTGGCTCACTTCCTTTATTCCGTACGATTACACGAATCAGGAAGAAAATACACCGCACTTTGATAATTGGTTGAATTTTGTTGCTGATGGCAAGGAAGATAAAAAGCAAGCAATCTTGGGCGCACTTTACGCGATTTTAACGAATCGCCATAACTGGCAATTATTCTTTGAAGTAACCGGCGATGGTGGTAGCGGAAAATCGGTATTTGCGCAAATTGCCACAATGTTAGCCGGCGAACAAAACACGGAAAGAGGTCGATTAGTCGATTTAGACGAACCGCGCGGCCGTGAAAACTTTGTGAATAAAACGCTCATTCTATGCCTGGAACAATCCCGCTATGGCGGTGATGGTGGTGGACTAAAAAGCATTAGTGCGGGGGATTTAGTCAATATCGATCCGAAGCACAAAAGCAAGTTTAAAGCGGACATTCCCGCGATAGTGCTAATCGTCAACAATGAGCCAACACGCTTCACAGAAAGAAACGGAGGTATTGAACGCCGCCGAGTGATTTTTCACTTTGATAAGGTGGTGCCGGAAAGTAAACGCGATCCGCACTTAATGGATAAGATAGAAGCTGAAGCGGGAGGAATTATTTATAAACTGATTCAGGCTTTTAAAAATCCGTTAGATGCGAAAAAAGCGCTAACCAAACAAAAGGAAAGCGCCGAAGCGTTAGAAATCAAAATGAACTCAGATCATTTAACGGTGTTTTGTAGTTATTTCCTAACCTCTCAAGAAAGTAACGGGCTAGGAATTGGCAACGCAAAAACCGGACTTCCAAGAACGCACCTTTACCCGGCTTACTTGGTATTTATCGAAGCCAATAATATTCAAAATGCTTTAACACTGAATAACTTTACCGAATCATTGAGACAAGGATTGGCGCAACATAAAAATAAATATCCATACACCCGCAGACGAATTACTTCCGGTGCGGAAAAAGGAAGATATATCACTAACGTACACTTTAAAAACTTTGATGAGTTTTATAATGAGTACATAAAATCAAATAGATAGTGAAAGGCGCGGCATAAAAACCGCGCTTTTTTCATCTAAAAAGGTGAATACCTAGGTGAATAACTTCGATTTCGTCTTCAACTTATAAGCATTTGAAAAATAAAAGAAAGTAAACAAGTGAACGAGTGAACGCACTTTTTAAATATTTTCCACGTACATCACTTTTAACGTTCACATTGTTCTACATAATCGCCCCAAAGTTGCATCACCGGCTTGCGTTGTTCAAGGAAATCAGCCCTATCATAAATCTTGCCTGTTTGCGTGCCCGTTTTATGAGAAATACACATTTCAGCCACTTCATAATCAATACGCAGATCGGCTAAATAAGTGTGCCCGATTGTTCTTAATCCATGAGCAGTTTGTTTATTCTTGTAGCCCAAATCGACTAACATTTTATTGATTGTTTGACTGCTCATTGGTTGGTTAGACTTAATCCAACTTTGAAAAACATATTCGCTTTTCACGGATATACTTTTCATTTTGTTTAGAATTGCCATAGCTTGGGAAGAAAGGGGAATTACAAAAGGATGCCTTTTCTTCATTCTGTTAGCCGGGATAGTCCATAAAGATTTTTTAAAATCAATTTCAGACCATGTGGCGTTACTTGCTTCAGCAGGTCGTACCATGGTTAATAACTGAAATTTGAATAATAACTTTGTTTGAATGGCCGCACTGGAATACATCACGGCTTTTATTAATTCCGGTAGTTCTTTTGGTGTTATTGCCGGGTTGTTGGTGGATTTTCCAAAGTTAAATACTTCATTGATTCGTAAGCAAGGATTAAAGGCAATTAGGCCGTAGTTTACAGCGAAATTAAGTACTTCATTCAATAGCCGAATAGTGCGCTTTAATGTATCGCCCTTGCCTTGGTTATAGAGTGATTCTAATGCTTCAATAACAACCTTTGGCAGAATTTCATTTATTGGCATATCACCAATAAAAGGAAACAAATAGATTTCCATGCGGCGCCAATCTTTTTTTAATGTCTCAGCTTCTACTTTTTGAACCTTCTTGGCCTTCCAACGATTAGCAACAGATAGCAAGCTATTTTCTATATGCTCAATAGCGGCTTTCTGTTCTTGTTCTTTGTGTTCTTGTGGATCTATGCCTTGGGCCAACAAAGAGCGATATTCTTCACGAATAGAACGGGCTTGAGCCAAAGATAAAGCGGGATAAGTTCCTAAAGAAACTTTAGTACGTTTTTTAGTAAGTGGGCGGATATAGTTAAAACGCCATGATTTAACGCCGGTAGGCAAGACTAATAGAAATAATCCATAGCCATCAGTAAGGGTGTATTCTTTGGCTTTTGGCTTAGATCTTTCTACTTCGGTATTGGTTAGAGGCTTAGTAATTTTAGGCATATTTGGTAACCATTTAGCAATTTTATGTAACCACGGAAAAGGGATATTAGCACATGGTTACAATCGTGGTTACAAAAAAGAGCGGTTAAGGGCGATTGTTTACGAGGGGGTACGATAGGGTAAAACGCTATAAAGTCTTATAATTACTAGCTTTAACTGGTGTTTTTGATGAGTTGCGAGGGGGCGTGATAAGTTTTTTGGTGCCCCCAACAGGACTTGAACCTGTGACCAATCGATTATGAGTCGACTGCTCTAACCGACTGAGCTATGGGGGCGGTAAGAGTTGCGGTGGGATTATAGGGAAATATCGGGTTAAAGTCTAGCCTCGCCATCTTGTGTGTGTTTAATTTAAACAAAAAAGGATAAGCCTTTTGACTTATCCTTTTTTCTTGTATTAAAAATTACTCGTCCAAGAAACTGCGTAAAGTTTCTGAACGACTTGGGTGGCGTAATTTGCGTAGTGCTTTGGCTTCGATTTGACGAATACGTTCACGGGTCACGTCAAATTGTTTGCCGACTTCTTCTAATGTGTGATCGGTGTTCATGTCGATACCGAAACGCATACGAAGCACTTTCGCTTCACGCGGCGTTAAGCCCTCCAACACTTCGTGTGTCGCTGCTTTTAAACTTTGTGCGGTGGCAGAATCCAGAGGAAGCTCTAAGGTAGAGTCTTCGATGAAATCACCTAAATGGGAATCATCGTCATCACCGATTGGGGTTTCCATGGAAATCGGCTCTTTAGCAATTTTCAGCACTTTACGGATTTTATCTTCCGGCATACCCATACGTTCCGCTAATTCTTCCGGTGTTGCTTCACGACCCATCTCTTGCAACATTTGACGAGAAATACGATTGAGTTTATTGATGGTCTCAATCATATGCACCGGAATACGAATGGTACGTGCCTGGTCTGCGATAGAACGGGTAATTGCCTGACGAATCCACCAGGTGGCATAAGTAGAGAATTTGTAACCGCGACGGTATTCAAATTTATCTACGGCTTTCATCAAACCAATGTTACCTTCTTGAATTAAATCAAGGAATTGTAAGCCACGGTTGGTGTATTTTTTGGCAATGGAAATCACCAAACGAAGGTTTGCTTCCACCATTTCTTTTTTTGCACGGCGGGCTTTGAGTTCACCTTGTGAGATACGTTCACCAATTTCTCGAATTTGTCCAATGGTTAAATTGGTGTCTTGCTCAATTTGAACTAAATGAGCAATTGCTTGGCGCAATTCATCTTCATACTGTGCGAGTTTTTCAGACCAAGACTTACCGGCGGCAAGCGCTTTTACCAACCATACATCGCTGGTTTCATGGCCAATAAAGCTTTTTTGGAAACTGGATTTTGGCATTTTAGCGTTATCTACGACAAGACGTTGAATCAGACGCTCTTGATGGCGAACACGTTTCATCATATCTCGCGTAGATAAAACAAGGGTATCAAATTGCTTTGGCACTAAACGGAACTGAGTGAAAATATCTGATAATGCCTGAATTTCATCTTTCGCTTTTTTGCCGGTTCGACCGTGTTTTGCAATGATTTCTAGCGTTTTTTGATGTTGTTGTCTAAGTGCGGTGAATTTTTCACGTGCTACTTCAGGATCAATGCTGTTATCGCTATCGCTGTCGTCACTGGCGCTTTCTTCGCTATCTTCTTCGTCTTCGCTTTCATCATCAATTTCAGCTGCAGCAACGTTTTCTTCGCCTTCTTCTGAATGGAATTCATCTAATTCGGCCGTTTCTGATTCGCTTAATACGTTTGGATCCACGAAACCGGTAATTAGGTCAGCTAAACGAACGCCACCACTTTCTACCAAATCATATTGTTCAATGAGATAGGTAATGGCTTCAGGGTAAGCGGCAATTGCGCTTTGAACTTCGTTGATGCCTTCTTCAATTCGTTTAGCGATATCAATTTCACCTTCACGGGTGAGCAATTCTACGCTACCCATTTCGCGCATATACATACGTACCGGGTCAGTCGTGCGACCGAGTTCTGCTTCTACGCTGGATAGTACTTGGGTTGCTTCTTCAACGACATCTTCATCGGTGATATTTTCATTGAGCATCAGATCATCCGCATCCGGTGCGGTTTCCAACACTTGAATCCCCATGTCGTTGATCATCTGAATAATATCTTCAATTTGATCCGCATCGACTAATTCTTCAGGGAGACTGTCATTCACCTCAGCATAGGTTAAATAACCTTGCTCTTTCCCTTGAGCGATGAGTAGTTTCAATTGAGATTGTGGATTTTGATCCATATTTGATATCCGCCTTGCTTACTTATTTGGAGAAGATAAAATGCTAGGAATTCTAACATTCTTACTCAGGTTTAACTATTTCTTTTCTTGTTTTTTTACCAACAAATGTGAAAGCTCTTTTTTCTCGTTGAGATCCAATCCTTCCGCACGATCTTTAGCGATGAGCCAATGGATGCGTTTATCAACCAGTTGCAGGTAAAAGTAACGTAATGTTTCGCGGAACGTGTCCTCGATCTTATCGTCTTCAATCAAGTGGTTCCACGCCAGCAGTTTTTCAAGTGTTTTTTGTTGTTTTGTATCACGCCAGTGCTCTAGTAACTGCCCTGCACTGATGCCCACTTTTTCGCGGCAAAGTGCGGTCAATTCTACGAATAAATCGTAGCCCGGCTCGTCCAAATTTTTGAGCGGCTCCAAATCCGGTACGAATTTCACCAGCTCCGGGTTTTGTAGCAATAACGCGACCAAAATACGCATTGGTGTCGGCTTAAATTGGATCCCTTGTGCGACAGGTTCATTTTCTTGTTTTGCCTGATTGGGCATTAAACTTTCAAGTTGAGTGGGATCTAAAATGCCTAGCTTTTTGGCAAGCATATTGCGTAAATCCAAACGTAATACATCACCCGGAATTTGTTTAATCAGCGGAATTGCCAGTGCAGCAAGTTTTGCTTTGCCTTCTTTTGAGGAGAAATCCACTTTCGGGGTTAAATGGGCGAACAAAAATTCACTCAAGGATTGCGCCTTCTCAATGTATTCTTCGAAGCCTTGCTTACCGTATTGACGAATGAAACTATCCGGGTCTTCGTCATCAGGTAAAAAGATAAATTTCAGCTGGCGGCCATCTTCCATATAAGGCAACGCATTTTCCAGCGCTCGCCATGCGGCATCGCGTCCGGCGCGATCGCCGTCATAACAACAAATCACTTGTTCCGTGGAGCGAAAGAGTAATTGAATTTGTTCCGAGGTGGTGGACGTACCGAGAGACGCCACGGCATAATTGACACCGAATTGGGCTAATGCCACCACATCCATATAACCTTCAACAACCAGTAATTTTTGTGGTGAATCATCCGCCTGTAAGGCTTCAAATAAACCGTAAAGTTCACTGCCTTTGTGATAGGTGATGGTTTCCGGCGAGTTTAAGTATTTGGGTTTTTCATCGGTTAACACGCGTCCGCCGAAAGCCACGGTGCGTCCGCGACGATCGCGAATCGGGAACATAATCCGATTACGGAATTTGTCGTACACATTGCCACGATCATTGCGCGACAACATGCCTAAATCGAACAGTTTTTGTTGCTCTTCACGCGTTTTACCAAATTGACGATAAACGGTATCCATGGCATTCGGCACATAACCGATTTGAAAACGTTCAATGATTTCCGCTGATAAACCACGCTGTTGCAGATAACTTTGTGCAGGAATATTTAACGGCAATTGTTGCTGATAAAACTTAGCAATCTCCTGCATGAGTTCATACAGATTACGCTTGGTTTGATAGCCAACTTGCTTGCCGTTATCGTTAAAGTGCGGTCGTTTTTCGTAGGGAATTTCCAACCCGAGAAAGCCTGCGAGTTCTTCCACCGCTTCCACAAATTCCAGCTTGTCGTATTCCATTAAAAAGGAAATCGCATTGCCATGCGCACCACAACCGAAACAATGATAAAACTGCTTTTTATCGCTGACGGTAAAAGAAGGCGTTTTTTCATGGTGAAACGGGCAGCAGGCTTGATAATCACGGCCGGCTTTTTTCAGTTTTACGCGGGAATTAATTAAATCGACGATGTTAATTTTGGTTAAAATATCGTCTATAAATGTGCGGGGAATGGAACCTTTCATCGAGTATTCTGCCTCTTATTGTGAACGAAATATGAGCCTAACTGATGAGATTGAGAGAAAATAAAACCGTGAGCCTAGGAAGATTCACGGTTTTTATAACTCGAGTTAAAAATACTGCTAATTAGTATAAACGTGTATTACGAGCGTTTTCACGAGCAACGCGTTTTGCATGACGTTTTGCGCGAGTTGCATTTTCACGTTTACGAATTGTCGTTGGTTTTTCGTAGAATTCACGAGCACGAACTTCTGCTAAGATACCAGCTTTTTCGCAAGAGCGTTTGAAACGACGTAATGCTACGTCAAAGGATTCATTTTCACGAACTTTAATTACAGGCATAAGCCAATCACCTCAATGAGTTTAATTAATTTAATTGCAATTTAAATTTTACTTGTTGCCACAAGTCGTGGCAGATTCAATAAAGATCGCAATTTTAATCCAACTTCACAGGAAAAGTAAAGGGAAGATTCACCTTTTCCTGAAATCCGTTTTGATAAACTGGTTAAACCCTTGTAAAAAGGGTAAAATTCGCCCCAATTAAATCCCATATAAAGAGAACACAAATGCGAATTTTAGGCATTGAAACGTCTTGTGATGAAACGGGCGTTGCCATTTATGACGAAGAGAAAGGCTTGATTGCTAATCAACTTCATACGCAAATTGCGCTACATGCCGATTACGGCGGCGTTGTGCCGGAACTGGCCTCACGCGATCATATTCGGAAATTAGCGCCATTATTACAAGCCGCCTTACAAGAAGCCAATCTTACTGCAAAAGACATTGACGGCGTGGCCTATACAAGCGGTCCCGGCTTGGTTGGCGCGTTGTTAGTGGGATCAACCGTAGCGCGATCTTTGGCGTACGCATGGAATATCCCTGCTATTGGTGTACATCATATGGAAGGGCATTTACTGGCACCCATGCTGGAAGAAAATCCACCGCACTTTCCTTTTGTGGCGTTGTTGGTGTCCGGCGGGCATACTCAATTGGTGCGTGTGGACGGCGTTGGACGCTACGAATTATTAGGCGAATCTATTGATGATGCCGCCGGGGAAGCGTTTGACAAAACGGCAAAATTACTCGGATTAGATTATCCCGGCGGGGCGGCATTAGCTCGTTTAGCTTCAAATGGTACGCCGAATCGTTTTGCCTTTCCACGCCCAATGACCGATCGTCCCGGATTGGATTTTAGTTTTTCCGGTTTAAAAACCTTTGCCGCCAATACGTTTCATCAAGTGATGCAAGAAGAAGGGGAGTTAACCGAGCAAAGCAAAGCAGATATTGCCTATGCATTCCAAGAGGCGGTGGTGGACACGTTAGCCATTAAATGTAAGCGTGCGTTAAAACAAACGGGCTTAAAGCGTTTGGTGATTGCCGGCGGCGTCAGTGCCAATAAACAGTTGCGCCAAACCTTGGCGGAGCTGATGCAACAATTGGGCGGCAAAGTGTATTATCCGCAACCGCAATTTTGTACCGATAACGGCGCCATGATTGCCTATGCCGGTTTTCTACGTTTAAAACAAGGGCAGCAACAAGATCTTGCCATCGAAGTGCGTCCGCGCTGGGCAATGACCGAATTAACTGCCGTTTAATTCGATATTAAATCAAAGTGCGGTCAAAAATTTAAACGTTTTTTGACCGCGCTTCAGTTAAGGAAACATTATGGACAACATTAAATTTAGAGCAATGCGAGCCGCCGGCATCGGCTGCTTCGTTATGTTGGCAATTATTGGCTTTTTTGTATTTACCACGCCGACAAATGAGCTTATCGATTTCTTAACAGAGATTGGCCAAATGGCAGGCGGGCGAACCACTATCGGTGTTTTTATTCTCGCCTCGTTACCGCCGTTAACCGGTTTTATCTGCTATTACTTTTGGAAATGGGTGCTTAAATAATGGCTAAGTTGTATTTTTATTATTCCACCATGAATGCGGGAAAATCGACAACTTTGCTGCAATCTTCCTATAACTACCGTGAACGCAATATGAACACGCTGGTTTATACGGCGGCGATTGATGATCGTTTCGGCGCTGGGCGCGTGACTTCGCGTATTGGGATCAGTGAACAGGCGAACACCTTCGCACGTGACACGGATTTATTTGCAGAAATTCAACAACACGTAACGAAAGAGCCGTTGCATTGTATTTTGGTGGATGAAGCACAGTTTTTAACCAAAGCACAAGTGTATCAACTGAGCGATGTGGTGGATAAACTGAAAATTCCTGTTTTATGTTATGGTTTGCGCACCGACTTCCAAGCAGAACTTTTTGAAGGGAGTCGCTATTTGTTGGCATGGGCGGATCAGTTGGAAGAGCTTAAAACCATTTGCTATTGCGGACGTAAAGCCAATTTCGTATTGCGTTTAAATGAACAAGGCGAGGTCGTCAAACAAGGGGATCAAATTCAAATTGGTGGCAACGACAGTTATTTATCGGTCTGCCGATTGCATTATAAAGAACGCATGGCTGAATAGATGGTTTCAAAGTGCGGTTGTTTTTTTAGGGACAGGCTTTATGCCTGTCCTTATTTTTTGTCTTTACACTTTATCCATTAACCCACGCCAAAAACTCCTCCTCACTTAACACCTGCACGCCTAATTCTGCTGCTTTGCTGAGTTTGGAGCCTGCCGCTTCACCGGCGATAACATAGTCGGTTTTGGCTGAAACACTGCCACTGACTTTGGCACCGAGTTGTTGTAGTAGTGCTTTGGCGTCGTTGCGTCCCATTTGGGAAAGGGTGCCGGTGAGCACCACAGTTTTGCCTTTGAACGGATTTTCTTTCACGTCCTGCACTTCAACAGTTTCCCAATGCACGCCTTGAGCGATGAGATCATTCACCACCGCAACATTGTGTTCTTCACGCCAGAACACAAAAATGCGATTTGCTACTACCTCGCCCACATCAGGCACTTGTTGCAACTGTTCTAAATCGGCATTTTGCAACGCTTCTAAGGTTTTGAAATGGTTTGCCAGATTTAATGCGGTGGCTTCACCCACATCACGAATACCCAATGCAAAGATAAAACGGGCGAGGGTCGTGTGCTTGGCTTTTTCTAAGCTGGCTAACGCATTTTCAGCAGACTTCGGCCCCATACGTTCTAAGCGGGTGAGTGTGGTTAAATCTAACTTGAACAAATCTGCGGGGGTATGAACCAATTCGCGATCTACCAGCTGCTCAATCAGTTTGGCACCTACGCCGTCAATGTCCATGGCTTTGCGTGAGACAAAATGTTTTAGCGCTTCTTTGCGTTGTGCCGCACAGAATAACCCGCCGGTGCAACGTGCCACCGCTTCGCCTTCAATACGTACAATTAAGGAATCGCACACCGGACAGCGCGTTGGAAAGACAATTTGGCGCGCATTGGCCGGGCGGCGATCATGTACGACGCCAATAATTTGTGGAATCACATCGCCGGCGCGACGAATAATCACCGTGTCGCCGATAGCAATGTTGAGGCGCTCGATCTCGTCGCCGTTATGTAAGGTCGCGTTACTTACCGTTACGCCGGCAACGAATACCGGTTGTAGTTTAGCCACAGGCGTGATGGCACCGGTCCGACCGACTTGGAATTCCACGTCATTTAATACTGTCAGTTCCTCTTGTGCAGGAAACTTGTAAGCGATTGCCCAACGCGGTGCTTTGGAAATAAAGCCCAGTCTTTGTTGCAATTCGATGTCATTGACTTTTAATACCGTACCGTCAATGTCATAACCCAAGGAACTGCGTTTTTCCATCATAGTGCGGTAGAAATTTAAAACGTTTTCAACGCCATCACATAAACGGATTTCGCTATTTACCGGCACGCCGATGGATTTCAACCATTGCAGGCGTTCAAAATGAGTCGGCGGTAAGTCTATCCCTTGGGCGACGCCGATGCTGTAAGCATTGAACACGAGCGGGCGCTGACTGGTGATTTTCGGATCCAATTGGCGTAAGGAACCTGCCGCCGCATTACGCGGGTTAGCAAAGGTTTTTTCGCCTTGTTCCAAGGCGCGTTCGTTTAAACGCTCGAAACCGTCGTGCGGCATAAACACTTCGCCACGCACTTCCAAGCGTGCTGGCGGATTGTCCGTTAATAGCTGCAAAGGAATGTTGCGAATGGTACGAATGTTTTGTGTAATGTCTTCGCCTGTTGTTCCATCGCCGCGGGTGGCCGCTTGGGTCAGCACACCATTCACATACAAAATACTGACCGCCAATCCGTCCAATTTAGGTTCGCAACAAAATGTTAATGGCTCGGGCACGAGGACTAAACGATCCTGAATGCGTTTCACGAACGCCAGAAATTCCTCATCCGAAAAGGCGTTATCTAACGAGAGCATCGGAAGTTCATGTTTAATTTGCGCAAATTCTGACAACGGCCGCGCGCCCACGCGTTGGGTCGGCGAATCGGCGGTGATCAGTTCGGGATGTTGTTGTTCTAAGGCTTTGAGCTGATGAAACAAGCGATCGTATTCACTGTCGGGAATCTGCGGATCGTCTAACACATGATATTGATATTCGTGATAACGCAGAGTTTTTCTAAGGTCGTCAATTTGTTGTTGGATTGAAGTTGTCATTGTTATTCCATAAAAATAATCGAAAAAACGACCGCACTTTTCAGGTGCTCAGCGAGCCAAAAGCACGGTCGTTTTTAAAAACGTTTTTAAGCCGCGTGATGAATTAAGCCACTTTGGCCAAATATTCCTGTTCGGCGTGGTCGTTGAAAATTTCTTGTTTATCCGTGAGGACAAAACCTCCAAGTTCATCCGCCAAACTACGGGCGGCGCGAATCATGGTTTTCAGATTGACGATGTCATTGCCCGGTGAAGGTAATTGCATAAAAATGGCAATGCCGACGGTAACCAGGTTGTCCATGTCGTAAGGATTAAAGGTGCCGGGCTGTTGTAAATTCGCCACGCTGAACAATACTGGGCTGGCAGCGGTTAAATCCAAATGGCGATGATAAATATGCTGATCGCCAAAAATAAAACCTAGGCCATCGAGTGCTTGTGCTAAGCGTCCACCGTTAAATTCACGATTTTCCGGCGCAACTACATATAACATAATGAAGTCAGGCGTACGTTGATTGTCTGAGATCATTTCCCCCGCAGAGGTTATTGATTGGCTAGTCGCCGTGTGTTGTTTATTTGCCTGGTTTAATGAAACGGTTGGAGTCACATATTCGTTTTCTGTTTGACGTGAGTTGCTTTCAGCCAGAGAAGCCGTGTTTGGTTCAGCGTAAGAAGACTGTTCATCATAAGATTGAAATGACGTATTAGCTTGTGTCATTACGGGTTGAACAGGTTGTGTCGGTTGTTCATGAAAGGAATAGGACGCAGTTGATTCAACGTTATTCAATGTTGTGTTGGAGGTGCCATTCGGTAAGGTAATTTTAATTTCATCCACAGCACGTTCAATGGAGTGTGACTCGCTTATGGTTGATGTGGCAGTAGCTTCAAAATCCAATGCCTGTTGTTGTGGAGGCGTTTCTTCGACAAAAGAATGCACCGGTTTGTCGGCAATCGGTGTTTCTGTTGTCGGTTGTGCCGATTGCGGCGCATTAAAACGATTGGGTTGATGATTTTGTGAAAAAGTATTGGCGTTTTTGAAATATTGGGATTTCTCGCGACGGTTTGACCAAATGCCGTGCGCAATCAATGCCAATAGGGCGATAACCCCCAAGATAATCAAAATAGTATTTAAATCCATTGCCGACTCTCCCATCATGTAAAACTCATGTATAAGTGGGCGTAAGCTTATCATATTTTTATAAAATTGATGAGAGACAACGTTTGATTTTTTTCGCCGCACTTTGTATTCTGGGCCTCTTTTCCTTGGGGGAGAACGTGATGTTGAAAGAGCAAGAAATAAAAGCCGGTTTTGAATATTTTGTGATGGGCTGGCACTTAATTTTACAAAAGGGGTTACGCCGTTTTGTGATCCTGCCTATTTTATTAAACGTACTGTTGTTAGGTGGCTTATTTTGGATGTTTGTGAGTCAAATAGGCGGTTATATTGACGGCATTATGTCCTATGTTCCTGATTGGCTTGCGTGGCTGAGCGGCATTTTATTGCTGGCTTCCATTTTGATGATTTTAATCCTGTTTTACTTTATTTTTACGACGTTGTCGGGTTTTATCGCAGCACCGTTTAATGGCTTATTGGCAGAAAAAGTCGAAAAAATGCTGACAGGGGAAGATTTGCAGGAAATGTCTTTATGGGATTTTCTGAAAGATGTGCCTCGTATGTTAGGGCGTGAATGGCAAAAGTTGGTTTATAGTTTGCCTAAAATTATCGCCTTGTTTTTATTAGGTTTTGTGCCGTTACTCGGGCAAACCGTGGTTCCGATTGCCACTTTTGTATTTACGGCTTGGATGTTTGCAATTCAATATTGTGACTATCCTTTTGATAATCACAAGATTCCTTTTGACGTAATGAAAAATGAATTAGCCATTAAGCGTAATGTAACCGTTACTTTCGGTGGTTTGGTTTCATTATGCACGTTTGTACCGATCGTGAATTTAGTGATTATTCCTGTCGCGGTGTGTGGTGCAACGGCAATGTGGGTGAATGAATATCGCCGTTTATTTAAGCGCTCTTCGCAAGACAAAACCGGCACGGAGATGAGCTTGCATCATGCTCATTCCGTTGGTGGACAAATCGTGACTAAATAGCTTTTAGTTATTATTTATAAAAAATAGCTATTTTTTTATTGTGAATTCTCGTGTTAAAACTAGCGCCATAAAATATTCCTTATGGTTTGGAGAACAGTATGACTATTTATAACGACAATTCTTATTCTATTGGCAATACGCCGTTGGTGCGTCTAAAACATTTTGGCAACGGCAATATCGTGGTAAAAATTGAGGGACGTAACCCAAGTTTTAGCGTGAAATGCCGTATCGGCGCGAACATGGTTTGGCAGGCAGAAAAAGACGGTTCTTTGACGAAAGATAAAGAAATCGTGGATGCGACCAGCGGGAATACCGGTATTGCTTTGGCCTATGTAGCAGCGGCACGCGGTTATAAAATTACGCTCACCATGCCGGAAACTATGAGCAATGAGCGTAAGCGTTTATTGCGCGGTTTGGGCGTGAATTTAGTCCTTACCGAAGGTGCTAAAGGCATGAAAGGCGCGATTGCCAAAGCAGAAGAAATTGTGGCATCTGATCCAAGTCGTTATGTGATGTTAAAACAGTTTGAAAATCCGGCAAACCCGGAAATTCACCGTAAAACCACCGGTCCAGAAATCTGGAAAGACACTGAAGGCAAAATTGATGTATTGGTTGCCGGCGTGGGTACTGGTGGTACCATCACCGGGATTTCCCGTGCCATTAAATTAGATCATGGTAAACAAATTATCTCTGTTGCCGTAGAACCGGCTGAATCACCGGTGATTACTCAAACTCTTGCCGGTGAAGAAGTTAAACCGGGTCCACACAAGATTCAAGGGATCGGCGCAGGCTTTATTCCGAAAAACCTCGATCTTTCCTTAATTGATCGAGTGGAAACGATTGATAGTGAAACGGCGATCGTGACTGCCCGTCGTTTGATGGCAGAAGAAGGGATTCTTGCCGGTATTTCTTCCGGTGCGGCTGTCGCTGCGGCTGATCGCTTGGCGAAACAGCCTGAATTTAAAGATAAACTGATTGTGGTGATTTTACCGTCTGCGGCAGAGCGTTATTTAAGTACCGCACTTTTTGACGGCATTGAAGTGTAATAAAGGAAAGCAAAATAATGTTTGGTAAAAAGCCTGTCATTTGACAGGCTTTTTTGTATGCCTTATTTACATCACTTAAGGGGCGAGGATTTGTTTAACCCGTTGTTGCAATGCCGGGATGACTTCTTGCACAAACCAAGGATTTTTAGCCAACCACAACTGATTGCGAGGGGAAGGATGCACGAGCGGCAAAAAGTGCGGTAGAAATATTCGGTAATTTTTTACGGTTTCTGTCACATTAAGTTTGTTCTGCGGCAGATAATATTTTTGTGCGTATTGTCCGATCAAGATGGTCAGTTCAATATGAGGTAAATCCGCCAGAATCTGTGAATGCCATTTTTCTGCAAAGCCTTTGCGAGGTGGCAGATCGCCTGATTTGCCTTTCCCCGGATAGTAAAAATCCATCGGAATCACCGCAAACAAGCCGGAGTGATAAAACACTTCACGATCGACACCCAACCATTCACGTAGGCGATCACCGCTTTGGTCATTCCAATACAAACGCGTTTGTTCTGCTTTGGTGCCAGGTGCTTGTCCGACAATGTTTATGCGGGCAGTTGTCGGGGCGGAGAATAGCGGCTCAATACCACGTTCGGTGAAGGAGCGATTTTGCGGATCGCACATAATGGCGTTTTTGATTTGGGGCAGCGTTGACATAATGGCGTTTTTAATAAAGTTTTTGTGTGGGATTAAAACTCAATAAACCGGGTTATCCGGCTTATTGAAGAAAAAGTGCGGTGGTTTTTTACGGTGTTTTCACGCTATTAATGTGGCACACATTGTTCTGCGAGAACTTCCCCAACACTGGTTTTTAAGGTGGAAACATCTTTGCGTTCTAACCACACCCAATGAATGTTTGCATAATTTCGCCCATTTTCCGCAATTGTCGGGCTTAGTTTATGGGTTACATTGTTAAACGTTAAACTGATGGAACGCGTTTTGTTTTTTTTGTGCTTGGTAGTGTGAAACACGATACGAACGATTTTGTCGTCCTTGCAAAGGTATTCCTTCATCTCCCCTTTTTGAGTGGCTTTTTGTAAAACCGGCTGTGGCGGTTTTTCGGAGGCTTTAGGTTCTATTGGCTTGGAGGTGCAAGCAGCAATACCCAGTAACATCAGTAATATAAAGCTCGCTCTTAACATAATGTGTACCCTTCTAAATGGAATAAGCGTAGTTTTGACTACGCTTATTGAATTTTACGGATTATTTTTTAAATTGGTAGCTACCGTCAGCTTGGCGAACAAAGCGTGCGCCATTGGAAAGGCGAAGCTCGTTAACACGACCTTGTGCATTGATAGTTACCTGAACTTTATCGCCCGGTTTGAAGCTACTTAGCGCGTTGCCGGCACCATTGGCTTTTATCATGGCATTCACATCAGCAATTGGCAAGTTGTTATTACGAAATACCTGCATTAACGAGACACCTTGTGGAACGACTAAAGTTTTGCTTCCTGCACTCGCATTAACTGTTTTAGTCGTTGCCGGTTTCGCTTCTAAAATTTCAACAACTTGTTTCTCGGTTTTCGCACTTTGAGCTTTTGCCGGTTGATTTTTAGGCTCAACTTTTTGTGGTTTTTCAGCCGTTTTTGTTTTCACCGGTTCCGGTTTTTTCACTGTTTCATGTGGTGTGCTTTGAGGTTTGACCATCTCTTGTGGTTTTGCCTGTTCCACGGTTTTTGGTTGTTCCGCCGGTTTATTTTCGGAAACCGAATTCATTGCTTGAGGTTCTGCTGCCGGGGTATTTGCCATCGGTTCATTGCTTTGTGCAGGAACAATATTTTCAGCGGTATTTGGCTGTGAAACGGCATTCGTTGGGTTATCCAATACCGTTGGCTCATTCACTTGTGATTGATCTAATTGTTGGAATTGAATCGGTACGTCATTGTTGCTTTGTTGCTCATAAGATTGCACTGTATCTGAACTTGGTTTCATCCATAAAATGAACATAAGTAGTAGCACAAGGGCCAAAATGGTGACAAAAAGACGACGATGTTTTTGCGGTAGCATCGCTAACATTGGCCAGGTTTCAGGGTTTTTAAGGCTGACGACCGGTTTTTCTACGCTTTCTGTTTGTGGTTTTGTTTCATTTGTTGCTGCGGAGTCGACAACCACATTCGTGGTTTCGAGGGATGCTTCTTCTGCAATAATGGTTTCTTCAGATGACGTTGCACTTGCCACAGCTACATCTGCTGGGGCTGAATCACCAAATACCGGCTCTTTACGAGTAGCGAATTGATTTTCTGTATTTTTTTGTTCTTTTTTAGCGAACATGCCTTTGGCTTTTTCAAAGAAGGATGGTTCCGGTTTTGTCGGTTTTTTCGGGGTGATTGGTTCCATTTGATTAAAACCTAAATCCAATTCATTTTGCGCCGGATTATTTTCATTTTCCGGGGTTATTTTTTCAGAATCCACAATATACCTCTGATTAACGAATGATAATCTGCCGTAAAGTGCGGTCGTTTTTCTCAACGTTTTTTTCGGTGATGAACGAAGTGAGAAATCGAATTTATTACGACAGAAATTGATAAGTAAAAAATCGCGCCTATTCTAAAACATCTTTTGCTTTTTTGATACCGTCTTATCAAGACGAATATAAGGTTTTATTCGGTTCTCCACCGATTTCTCGGGCAAGTTTCGGTACTAAATAACCGGAGCTAATGCGTTGTAATTCTTTATAAATTTTCAGGGCTCGGGCGTCATCTAGATAAAAATGCGTTGCGCCTTCGACTTTATCCAACAAATGCAAATAATAAGGCAAAATACCCACTGAAAATAAGCGGTCACTTAATGTTTTCAGAATTAGTGCGTCATCATTCACATTTTTGAGTAAAACCGATTGGTTTAATAAAACGACGCCGCAATCCTTTAATTTTGCCATGGCATGGGCAAAATCCGCATCAATTTCATTGGCATGATTGACATGGGTGACCAAAATTTTTTGCAACCGGGTTTGCGCTAAAAGCCGACAAAATGTATCGGTTATCCGTTGTGGAATGACGACCGGCAAACGGGAATGAATACGGAGACGCTTTAAGTGCGGTATGTTTTCTAAGTGTTTTATCAGCCACTCGAGCTCATGATCTTTTGCCATCAGCGGATCGCCGCCGGAAAAAATTACTTCCTCAATTTCAGGGCGTTCTGCAATATATTGTAACGCTTTTTGCCAATTTTGTTTGGTGCCTTTGTTGTCTTGATAAGGAAAATGACGGCGGAAACAATAGCGACAATTCACCGCGCAACCCCCTTTTACCATAAATAACAAGCGATTATGGTATTTGTGCAAAATGTTGGAGACGACGTTTTTATCTTCTTGTTCTTCCAACGGATCTTTGCTAAATCCTTCGGCTTGTAAAAACTCATCCGCAGAAGACATGACTTGTAAAAACAAAGGATCCTTTGGATTGCCCTTTTCCATCTTTTCTACAAAAGGCAGCGGCACGCGCATGGCAAATAATTTGCGCGCTTCTATGTCTTGTTTGAAGGATTCAAGAGGGAGTTCGAGGTGTTGTAATAAAATTTTCGGATCGGAAATCCCGTTTGCCAAATGTGTTAGCCAACTTTGTTCTTCTCTAATCGGGATGTTTTGATGTAGAATAGCCACTTTTAAAAAACAATCTTTTTTTGAGGATAATATGGCTACATATACTACCAGTGATTTCAAACCAGGTCTAAAATTTATGCAAGACGGCGAGCCTTGCGTGATCGTTGAAAATGAGTTCGTTAAACCCGGCAAAGGTCAAGCTTTCACCCGCACCCGTATTCGTAAATTAATTTCCGGCAAAGTATTGGACGTAAACTTCAAATCCGGTACTTCTGTTGAAGCTGCTGATGTAATGGATTTAAACTTAACTTATTCTTATAAAGACGATGCGTTCTGGTATTTTATGCACCCAGAAACATTTGAACAATATTCTGCAGATGCAAAAGCGGTAGGCGATGCAGAAAAATGGTTATTAGACCAAGCCGATTGTATCGTGACATTATGGAACGGTGCGCCAATTACGGTAACTCCGCCAAACTTCGTTGAATTAGAAATCGTTGACACCGACCCAGGTCTTAAAGGCGACACCGCAGGTACCGGCGGTAAACCGGCAACATTAAGCACCGGTGCTGTGGTGAAAGTGCCATTGTTCGTACAAATCGGTGAAGTGATTCGCGTTGATACCCGTTCCGGTGAATACGTTTCTCGCGTGAAATAATTTTTTCTTGCATAAAAATAGCCTACATGATGTAGGCTATTTTTTTATCTGAAATTTATCAAACCTGATATTTGCTTTTATCGCCAATATCAAAATGCAACGGCATGCGCCATTTTTGAATGCTTAATAGCAAAATGAGAATACCGGTCACAAAGCATAATAAAGTGCTTAACCAGGTGGCATTGAATAATAAGGCAAACCATAAAAGCGCAAAAAATACTGGTTGCAGATTTAGTGCAAAGACACGGAAACAAAAATATTCTTTATAACTTAATCCGCCGAGGACCAAAAATGCCGCACCGAGCGCCAGTTGCGGAAAACCTAAAACTTGGCATAGCAACCCTACCCACATGGCAAATTGAAAAATATAACGGAAGTTTTTCATATATAAATGGACGCAAGCGGCACATAAGGTCGCTGCGATAAGCAAACCAAAGTGTGCTGTTGTGGGATACCAAGGCAGCATAAACAACATTGGAACGGCAAAGACAAAGCCTAAACGATAAATGATGACTGTTGTGTAATCCCAACGATCCATCGGCGATTTAATATGCGGATCAGCCATTTTTTCTCCTTAATGTATCATTAATAAATTCGATTGAATGGGGCGTGACTTCTAAAAGGGAAGATGTTTCTCCCCAATCACCCAGCACGATACGATGAAAGTGCGGTGGAATTTCATGGTGTTTTTGGCGATGCGTATGCCCATGAATCATTTGTGTCACATGAAATTGTGTAAAAATTTGCTGCACAAAAGCGGCATTCACATCCATGATTTCCGTCGATTTTAATTGTTTATCTTGGCGGCTTTTCGCGCGAATTTTCTCTGCGATTTTTAACCGCACTTTTAACGGTAAATGCAAGAACAGCCACTGGCGCCAATTTTGATGAACTTTTTTGCGATAGTGTTGATATTTCACATCGTCCACGCAAAGGGTGTCGCCGTGACATAAAAGGGTGGGCGTGCCATATAAATCAATGACTTGATACGTTGGCAGTAACGTCAGTCCGCACGCATTAGCAAATTTTTTGCCAATCAAAAAATCCCGGTTACCGTGCTGAAAATAGCATGGCACGCCTTTTTCTGTCAGATGTCTGATGAGCTGTTGCACTTCGCTGATGAGATCGGATTGTTCATCATCGCCAATCCAAAAATCAAATAAATCGCCCAAAATATAGAGTTTTTCTGCTTCTGGCGCTTGTTCTTGCATAAATTGACGAAACAGGGCTAATAAGTGCGGTCGATTTTCGGAGAGATGTAAATCCGCAATAAAATAGGTTTTTTGCATAGAAAGTCAATTAAAAAATTTTTGATTAGATTAGCACATTTCATCGTTATGAATACACTTAACGAGCTAATTTCGTTATACTTACGCAAATTTTTAAGGGGCTTTATCATGCTAAAAATCGCCAGAATTTTCATCATTGTTATTTGTTGTATTCTTATTTGTATCCTCGGCACGCTTTATTCTTTCATTCGTTTCCGTAATCCGAGTAATGTGGGCATTTTTGCCCGTTGGTTTGGTCGGTTACATCCACTGTTTGGTTTGAAAGTGGAACATCGTTTCCCGGCGAATGCCGATAAAGTGGGTCGTTGCATTTATATCGGCAACCATCAAAATAACTACGATATGGTGACCATTTCTTACATGGTCATGCCTCGTACAGTTAGCGTCGGTAAGAAGAGTCTGATTTGGGTGCCGTTTTTCGGTATTTTATATTGGGCAACGGGCAATATTTTTCTCGATCGTGATAACCGCTCTAAAGCGCATAACACCATGTCGGAATTGGCTCGTCGTATTAATGAAGATAATCTGTCCATTTGGATGTTCCCGGAAGGAACGCGTAGTCGCGGACGCGGGTTATTGCCGTTCAAAACTGGGGCATTCCACGCCGCCATTGCCGCCGGTGTACCCATTGTGCCTGTCGTTTGCTCTACAACACACAATAAAATCGATTTAAACCGTTGGGATAATGGCACGGTGATTTGTGAAATGCTGGAACCTATTGATGTGTCCGGCTACAGCCGTGAAAATGTGCGTGAATTAGCGGAATATTGCCATGATGTAATGCAAAATCGCATTGCTGAATTGGACCATGAAATCGCACAAAAAGCAATTGAACAGAAAAACGAGAATAAGCAGGCATAAATGAAACATTGCTCCCGTCGTCAGCTACTCAAAACAACGTTATTTTCTACCGCACTTTTTGCTGTGCCGTCTCCGTTATTGGCGGCAACACGCCCAGCTTTGAAAATTCCGCCACTCTTTGAAGTTCGACGGGGTAAGCCGATTTTTCTGAATATGCAAAATACCCAAGCACCGTTATTGCCAGGAAAACGTACCGAAGTGTGGGGTTTTAACGGTAGTTATTTAGGGCCAACCATTAAAATTAAGAAAGATGATTTTGCCAAACTGAATTGGAAAAACAATTTACCGCAATTTGTTGCGATGAATATCCAAGGCTTACAGGCATCGGGCGAACTTATTGGTGGTGTGGGTAAAAATTTACAAAAAGGTGAAACTTGGGCACCGATTATTCCGATCAATCAGGCACCGGCAACCTGTTGGTATCATGCTTGCACCCTTGCCAATTCAGCGTATCAAACTTATCGTGGCTTGGTCGGCTTGTGGCTGATTGAGGACAAAGAGAGTACTAAATTGGGATTGCCGCAGAAATATGGCGTGGATGACATCCCGTTAATTTTGCAAGATATGCAACTCAATAGTGATGGTGCACAACTTTTTCAGCAGAATCAAGGCACTTTTCTTGGTGAACGATTGTTAGTCAATGGGCAGGAAGCTCCTTATTTCAATGTACCGCGTGGTTTGGTGCGTTTACGCATTTTAAATGCGTCTCTTTCCCGCACTTATGAGCTTCGTTTTGAGGATGAGCGGGCGTTTACATTGATTGCACAAGATCTTGGTTTTTTACCACAAGGCAAAACCTTAAATGTGCTCAAAGTCGCACCGAGTGAGCGTGTTGAGCTTTTAGTTGATTTGAATGACGGCGACAATGTTTCTCTCATCGTGGGGAAAAAACGTGATTTTATTGATAACATTCGTTATTTCTTCGGTTCAGAAGGGGAGTTAATTGACAATACGGTTTTGGAACTACGTCCGGACAGCTTAGCCGGTGCATTCGCACAAAAAGAACAAACATGGCAATTTGCCACCGATGCGCCAAGTCTGTTATCTGCTAAAGTGCAACAGGAACGGGCATTTCATGTGGATGTCACTAATGCCACCATTAACCGGAACCGTTTTGACCCGCGTCGTTTAGATGTTTCGGCAAAACTAGGCAGTGTTGAACGTTGGACGTTAACCGCTTCCGCCGCGGTAGGATTTGCGTTGCGAGGGGTAAAATTTATTGTGGAATCCATTAACGGTAAAGCGTTGGAAGAAAGCGAAATCAGCTGGAAAGACAGCGTGTTGATTAATGGCACAGTGACTATTTTGGTGAAATTCGATAACACCTCCTCTAATAACTATCCTTTTACTTTTGGTGCTTCTGATCTAATGTTGGCGGATAAAGGCTGTATGGGATTAATGTTGGTGCAGTAGCTGTATTTCTTTTAGGCAATGTGGTAAGATTCGCCGCCCTTTGGCCTGAGGATTATTCTTTCAATCTTCTGAGCATGGTATTTACTTATAACTTAAAGGTATCATTTATGAAAAACTCAATTGTTAAATTCACTTTAACTACACTAGCCGTGTTAACTTTGGCTGCTTGTGGAAGTGGCGGTGGTGATAGCTCACCATCATCTTCTTCTGTGAATAATACTCAAAAACAACAAGCGGAATCTGTTAAACCTACAGTACCGTCACAGCCGACGACACCAGAGAAAAAAAACGACTAAAGAAAATCAAAGTACAGATGAAAAATCTACAGGAGGTGCTTTGGTCATTTCAGGTCAGGATGACAAAGTTCAAGTTAAAAATGTTGTGCTTACTGATTCAAATATAAAGGAATTAAGCATTGATGGGCGTAGAATTAAACTAGCTTATCCTGGAATTTATGCAGATGGTTGGCAAATTGTAAATGGTACAAACGTTTGCTGTGGAAAATATGAAAATGTTCGTATTGGTGCTGTTATGAGCCAAGGCCCTGGAGAATCTGATATTATCTTCTACAATGGCATTCCAACAAAAAATATGCCTCAGAGCGGTTCTGTGTCCTACAAAGGAGATAGCATCATTTCTGGGGCTGATATTAATGATGAAGATTATGTATCTGGAAAATCTAACTTTACTGTGAACTTTGATAGCAAAAAACTTAGTGGTTCTATTACCGCAAATTCAATGTCTGCAATTAACGTAAATGCTGATATTTCAGGCAATAGTTTTAAAGGTACGGCTAAATCTTCCCAATTTACTTCAGAAGGTAAAGTTGAAGGTAAGTTTTATGGAAATAACGCGGCTGAATTAGGTGGTTTAGCTAAAGGGAATGACAATTCCTGGGGAGCTGCTTTTGCTGGTAAGAAACAGTAATCTCCCATAATGAACAATAAAGCAAGCCATGTGCTTGCTTTATTTATTTTGAGTATACGGTTAAAACGATATGATGAAATTACCCTTATTCTTTAGTGTGATTGGTGCATTGGTGTCAATTTCGGTGGCTGCAGAAGTTGCTACACCGAAGAGCGCCTCACCCGAAGAACGATTAAAGCTTGCTACCCCTCGATTGCCTCAACATGAAACAGTGGAAGAATCTACTTCAAAAGAAAATACGCTTTCTATTACGAAAGAAGAACTTGCTAAACGACCTGATTTAATTATCCGCGGATTGATCCCTGCATTGTTGCAAAATAATGTGGACGTGGTGGCATTGCTGTTTCCGTTATATCAGCAGCAACAACCGGCGCAACAAGATCCGTTTTTGCTGGCTTGGGGGGAAGCTATGATGGCAACGCATCAAGGGGATTATGCATCGGCGGTGCAACAATACCGTGAATTATTTGCGAAACGTCCTGAAATTTTGCAGTTGCGTTATCAATTAGCCCATGCGTTGTTTTTGAATAACGATAATGAAGCGGCGAAAGATCAGTTCCAAAAACTCCGTGCGGAGGTGAATGATACTTCATCACAGCAGATGATCGACCAGTATTTGATTGCGATTAACCAACGAGATCAGTGGAAAATTAACGGTGGTATCAGTTTTTTAAACGAATCCAATATTAATAATGCGCCCAAAGCGGGCACCCGTATTGGGGCGTGGAAAGCTTGGGAGAGAGAACAGGCGCATGGGTTGTCTTATTATGTTGGTGCCGAAAAAAAATGGTCGTTGCCTCATCAGTTTTTTGCAAAACTGGTGTTAGATGGGCAAGGCAAATATTATTGGGATAACAAAAAATATAACGAATTTAATGCTCGAATCGGTGCCGGTTTGGGTTATCACACGGCAAATACCGAACTCTCTTTCCTGTCTTTCACTGAGCGACGTTGGTATTCCGGCGGTTCTTCCGGCAGTGATGCCATGAAACAATATTCTAAAAATTCCGGTGTGCGTGTTGATGTGATTCATTGGCTCAATAAATCATGGCAAATTTCGACCGCACTTGAATATGGTGAGCAACGTTATGCCTCGCGTAAACATTTAAATGGCAATAATTATTTGTGGTCGAATACGCTCTTATTTTTGCCTTACAGCGGACAATATTGGTATATTGGTGCGGATTATAATCGCGAAAATACGCGTGATCTCGATAACGCCTATCAACGTAAAAATGTACGTTTAGGTTGGGTGCAAGAATGGCCGTTGGGCATTTCCAGTCGTCTTTCTGTCGCTTATGCAAGACGGGCTTATAAAGGTGAAGATTTACTTGGCATTCGTCAAAAAAACAACGAATATCAAACTAATGTCACTTTATGGCATCGTAACGTGTATTTTTGGGGCATTACGCCGAAAATTACCTGGTCTTACCAAAAAAATGACAGCAATCATCCATTTTATCGCTATGATAAAAATCGGATTTATTTAGAAATGAGTAAAACGTTTTAAGGCGTTTTAATAAAACGGATGAATATATTGTAAAAAATTTATTGGTACTGAATTTAACTAAATTAGTTTAGCTATTTATTTACTATATTCATTCCATTCATTATATACCTCTTGAAATACAATAGCCGAGAGTTGCTAATAAACCTACAGATTAACTTGCACGGCGTAGCAAACGCGGATAAATGCTGGAAATTAGGGTAGTACTGACGACGGCTAAAATGCCTAACCAAGAAAGCGGGCTGATGTTTTCACCGAGTAATAACACGGCCAATATAATGGCAAATACCGGTTCTAGGGAAACTAAAATGCCGGCGAGATTGGAATCAACACTGTTAATGCCTTTATTCCATAGATAATAAGCAAGCCAACTACAACCGATCCCGATATACAGCAACCCAGCGAGCCCCAGCCAGTTCCAATGAATTTCCCAGCTTTGCGTCAGCCATAGGGTGAATGGGAGGCAAGTAATGGTGCCGAGCACGATGCTACTGGTGGTGTAAACTTGCGCGGTCAGTTGCACAATAATTCTTTGTGTCCAGCGCAGACAAGCTGCAAATACGATGCCGGCGAGTAACACTAAACTGCAACCGAAAAGGCTAATATTGCCGGTTTCTTCTCCCCCATAAATTAATAATACAACGCCTAAAAATGCAACGAGTCCGAAGATCCAATGATGTGTTTTGGCTTTGTCGCCGAAGAAAAAGTGTCCGATAAGTACCACGAGGAAAGGTTCTAAACCGAGCATTGTAGAGGCACTGGACGCAGATGTATGGCTTAATCCGATGAATTGTAAAAGGAAAATAGCCGGATAATTGAGAAACCCAAGCCACCACACTTGTGGGCGAACTGTTTTGGGAACACGCTTCCAAACTCGTACAAACATCGGGAAAACAATAAAGCTGGCGATGATCAGACGCATTTGTACCATTAACACCGGATCTAGCATCGAATAGGTGTATTTGCCGGCAACAAAAGAGCTGCTCCATAAAAACAGCGCAATGAGAATGTAGCGCATAAGAAATCCTTGAGGAAGTAGATTAGAGATTATTGTAGTGCGCTTTTAACGTAGCGTAAATGTGAAAGGCGTTTTATTTATGGTTTAAAAGTGCGGTCATAAAAAGGAATGTTTTTTGAAGATCGGGTTGCCCCGATCCAACTTAATATTTGACGATATGACCGTAGCCTTCGAGGATGTTTTTGATGTGCTCTAGAGATTCTTTCGTTGGCGGGTTTACCTCTTCCAATTCATATTTTTCCCCCATGGCTGCCCATTTATGTGCGCCAAGACGGTGATAAGGAAGGAGTTCTACTTTTTCAATGTTTGTCATACCTTCGATAAATTGACCGAGTAAATGTACGTCATGGTCAGAATCTGTATAGCCCGGCACGACAACATAACGAATCCAAACCGGTTGGTTACGTTTTTGTAAATATTTGGCAAATTCGAGCGTACGCTTATTGGAAACGCCAATAAGGTTTTGATGTACTTGATCGTTGAGCTCTTTTAAATCAAGTAAAACGAGATCTGTTGCATCAATGAGTTCATCAATCACATGATCGTAATGACGTACAAAACCGTTAGTGTCTAAGCAGGTGCTGATACCTTCTTTTTTACAGGCTTGGAACCAATCACGCACGAATTCCGCCTGTAAAATTGCCTCACCACCGGAAGCTGTCACACCACCGCCTGACGCATTCATAAAATGACGATAGCTGACCACTTCTTTCATCAGTTCTTCCACAGTAACTTCTTTGCCACCATGCAAATCCCAAGTATCGCGGTTATGACAATACTTACAGCGCATTAAGCAGCCTTGCAAAAACAGAATAAAACGAATGCCCGGGCCGTCAACGGTGCCACAGGATTCATAAGAGTGGATTCTTCCTACAACTGACATGTATTCCTCAATAAATCGTCACGTTATTCGTTAAAAGTGCGGTCGTTTTTGTAAATGTTTTTAATGACCTAGCTATGTTTACAAAATTGGGATGTCCCCAAAAAAATCAGACCGCTTACCTTGCGGTAAGCGGCTGAAATATTAACACACTTTTATCACGAAATTACATTGATTGTGTAAATGTACGGGTGATAACGTCCTGTTGTTGCTCTTTGGTTAACGAGTTGAAACGTACGGCATAACCGGAAACACGAATGGTTAATTGCGGATATTTTTCCGGATTTTCCATCGCATCTAACAACATTTCACGGTTCATCACGTTAACGTTCAAGTGTTGACCGCCTTCCACTTCCGCTTCGTGGTGGAAGTAACCGTCCATTAAACCGGCAAGATTGCGTTTTTGTGCTTCGTATTCTTTACCTAAGGCATTTGGTACGATAGAGAAGGTATAAGAAATACCGTCTTTCGCGTAAGCAAATGGTAATTTAGCCACAGAAGTTAAAGACGCTACCGCACCTTTTTGGTCACGACCGTGCATTGGGTTTGCACCCGGTCCGAATGGTGCGCCAGAACGACGACCGTCCGGTGTATTACCGGTTTTCTTACCATATACCACGTTAGAAGTGATAGTAAGTACAGACTGTGTCGGAGTTGCGTTGCGATAAGTTTTGTGGGTTTGAATTTTCTTCATGAAACGTTCAACTAAGTCACAGGCGATGTCATCTACGCGAGGGTCGTTGTTACCAAATTGCGGATATTCACCTTCGATTTCAAAGTCAATAGCGACATTAGATGCCACAACCTTGCCCTCTTTATCTTTGATATCGCCACGAATTGGTTTGACTTTCGCGTATTTGATTGCAGCTAAAGAGTCGGCTGCAACGGAAAGTCCTGCGATACCGCAAGCCATAGTGCGATAGACATCACGATCATGGAATGCCATTAATGCGGCTTCATAAGCATATTTGTCATGCATGAAGTGGATGATGTTCAAGGCGGTCACATATTGTGTTGCCAACCAATCCATGAAACTGTCCATGCGGGTCATTACGGTGTCGAAATCAAGCACTTCATCTTTGATTGGTTCGGTTTTCGGACCGACTTGCATACCGTTTTTCTCATCGATACCGCCGTTGATTGCGTATAGCAAGGTTTTTGCCAAGTTCGCACGGGCACCGAAGAATTGCATTTGTTTACCCACTACCATTGGTGATACACAACAAGCAATCGCATAGTCATCACTGTTGAAATCCGGACGCATTAAGTCATCGTTTTCATACTGTACTGAGGAAGTATCAATAGACACTTTGGCACAGTAACGTTTGAATGCTTCAGGTAATTTTTCAGACCAAAGGATAGTTAAGTTTGGTTCCGGAGATGGGCCCATAGTGTAAAGGGTATGTAAAATACGGAAGCTATTTTTGGTCACTAATGTACGACCGTCTAAGCCCATACCACCAAGGGTT
Source organism: Aggregatibacter segnis ATCC 33393 (assembly GCF_000185305.1). Lineage (GTDB taxonomy): Bacteria > Pseudomonadota > Gammaproteobacteria > Enterobacterales > Pasteurellaceae > Aggregatibacter > Aggregatibacter segnis. The sequence goes on along the minus strand of NZ_GL622200.1, from coordinate 1,556,732 downwards.
TCGGTTGCCCACATTGGGTCACCGGAGAACAATTGATCGTATTCAGGAGTACGTAAGAAACGTACCATACGAAGTTTCATGACTAAGTGGTCGATTAATTCTTGTGCTTCTTGTTCGGTGATTTTGCCGTTTTTCAAATCACGTTCGATATAAATATCTAAGAAGGAAGAAATACGACCGAAAGACATTGCCGCACCGTTTTGTGATTTCACCGCTGCTAAGTAAGCAAAGTAAGTCCATTGAACAGCTTCTTGTGCGTTAGTCGCCGGGTTAGAAATATCGAAACCATAAGAGGCTGCCATTTCTTTCATTTTGCCTAATGCGCGATGTTGTTCAGCAATTTCTTCACGTAACTGAATAGTCGCTTGAATGTCTTCACCACGTTCTAGTCTTGCTTGGAGTGAGTCGAATTGTTTTTTCTTATCGGCCATTAAATAGTCGATACCGTAAACGGCTAAACGACGATAGTCACCGATAATACGACCACGACCGTAAGCATCCGGTAAACCGGTTAACACGCCTGATTTACGGCAACGAAGGATATCCGGTGTATATACATCGAACACACCTTGGTTATGGGTTTTACGATATTCAGTGAAAATATGTTCTACTTCAGGATCTAATTGACGACCATAAACTTCACAAGAGCCTTTAACCATTTTGATACCACCGTATGGCATAATGGCCCGTTTTAACGGGGCATCAGTTTGAAGACCAACGATTTTTTCTAATTCTTTGTTGATATAGCCAGGTTTGTGAGAAGTGATGGTTGATGGGTTGTCTGTGTCAAAATCTAACGGCTCGTGCGTTTTGTTTTCGATTTTGATTCCTTCCATGACTTTATCCCACAACGCAGTTGTTGCAGGGGTTGCATCGGCTAAGAAAGATTCATCTCCTTCATACGGTGTATAGTTTTTTTGGATAAAGTCACGCACGTTGACTTCATTTTGCCAATCACCACCGACAAAACCTTCCCAAGCCTTTTGTTGAGCTTCTGTTAATTGAGTCATAACATTCCTCTTTTAGATTATTGATAAAAATAAACCTGTTTAGGAAGGAAACGAACGACTTAGGTTTCCTTCCTTTTGTGAACCGATTAATGAGGTCGGTTGATTGACCATAAGGCCAATCCAATACAACAACCACCGCCAACAATGTTCCCCAATGTCACCGGAATTAAATTCTTCACCACAAAATGATAAAGATCTAAATCCGCGAACTGTTGAGGATCGATATTAATTGCTTGCCAAAATTCCGGGGCGCTAAAGTGTGCGGTCATAATTCCCATTGGGATCATAAACATATTCGCTACACTGTGCTCGAATCCTGAGGCAACAAACAAAGCAATAGGTAAAATCATAATAAATGCTTTATCTGTTAATGTTTTTCCTGCGTAGGTCATCCAAATGGCAATACACACCATCACATTACACAAGATCCCCAAACAAAAAGCTTCAAACCATGTGTGGTGAATTTTATGTTGAGCAGTCGTTAAAATAGTGAGTCCCCACTGCCCATTGGCTGCCATTGTTTGACCTGCAAACCAAATAAGAAAGACAATAAAAAGTGCGCCAACGAAATTGCCGAAATAAACCACTATCCAATTTCGCAGCATTTGAAAACTACTAATTCGTCCGCTTACACGGGCGACAGTTGTCATGGTTGATGAGGTGAATAATTCAGAGCCGCAAACCACGACCATAATCACGCCAAGAGAGAATACAATTCCGCCAACCAACTTGGTTAATCCCCACGAAGCACCGACATTTCCTGTTTGTGTTGTGGTGTAGAAAACAAATGCTAAAGCGATAAACGCGCCCGCCGGAATTGCAGAGAAAAAGGATAAAATCTGTTTCTTAGTGGCCTTATAAACGCCGACGTCTTCGCCAATTTGGCTTATTTCTGCCGGAGAGACCATACACGTTGTTTTGGACGTTTCGGTATTCATTTCAGAATTCCTTTTTTATAATTTGACCCAGTAAATACCGCCGTTCGCAACGTTGTATTACAAAAAAAGACCTAGAAACTTAAAAAAATTTGAAAATTTATAAGCTTTGTTAATTATATTTTCTTTCCCCCGCAAAGTAAAAATATTTCTCCTTTTTAATGCGAGAATTTTGTTCTTTGTCAATAATTAGATCGGTGTAGTAAACAGCCTTTCTCGATGACATCAAAGATGGTCTGATAAATTGCTATTTTAGTGGTTTTCTGTTAAAAAGTGCGGTCACAAAACGCAATATTTTTTAAGGAGAAAATCATGGCAGCAGAAACTATTTTCAGCAAAATTATCCGCAAAGAAATTCCTGCGAATATCGTTTATCAAGATGAACTTGTCACCGCATTTCGCGATATTGCACCACAAGCCAAAACCCATATTTTAATCATTCCAAACAAGCTCATTCCAACTGTAAACGATGTGACCGAACAAGATGAAGTGACCTTAGGTCGTCTGTTCACGGTTGCGGCTAAACTTGCTGCACAAGAAGGCATTGCGCAAGACGGTTATCGTTTGATTGTCAACTGTAACAAACACGGCGGACAAGAAGTGTTCCATTTACATATGCATCTCGTTGGCGGTGAGCCTTTAGGTAAAATGTTGGATAAATAATGAAAAAGTCTATTTCCCTTTTTTTTGTGACCGCACTTTTAGCGGGATGTAGCGCAAAGGCACCGACGTTATTAAATACGCAAAGCCCGATTTTAAACATTGAAGCCCCAGCAGCAGAAAGGCTGGAAGCGAGTGTTGATCGTGACAGTGCTTGGGTCAAAAATAAAACCGAACAGCCGGTCAACTTGGCTTACCGTCTGTTTTGGTATGACAAACACGGGGTGACCGTGACGGCTGAAGAGCCTGCTATTTGGCATAGGTTGGCATTGCAACCGCTGCAAAAACAACCGCTCACATTGGCTCGACCAACGGCGAATAGCGTCAATTACCGCTTATATCTCCGCTTAAACTAAAATGTCTACACTACTCATTGACTTAGCCGGTTACGAGCTGGAAAAAGAAGAAATCGAATTATTGGAACACCCTCTCGTGGCGGGATTGATTCTTTTTACTCGTAATTTTCACGACCGTGCGCAATTACAAGCGTTGATTCAATCTGTGCGACAAAAGGTGAAAAAGCCCTTGTTGATTACAGTGGATCAAGAAGGTGGGCGAGTACAGCGTTTTCGTGACGGCTTCACCCAACTTCCTGCAATGCAGGCGTTTTCCGCACTGATTGAAGATCCTATTGAACAACGGAAGATGGCATTTGAAGCCGGCTGGCAAATGGCGGCAGAGATGACCGCACTTGATATCGATTTGAGCTTTGCGCCGGTGTTGGATCTTGGACATCAATGTAAAGCCATCGGCGATCGCAGTTTTGGTTGTGAAATAAAAAGTGCGGTGAATTTAGCCAGCAATTTTATTCGCGGTATGCATCAAGCTGGCATGGCTGCAACGGGAAAACACTTTCCGGGACATGGTCATGTGATTGCTGATTCTCATTTAGAGACGCCTTATGATGATCGCAGTCAGGAAACTATTTTCAGTCACGATATTCAGCCGTTCCAGCAACTTATCGAACAAAATCTGCTACAAGCCATTATGCCGGCCCATGTGATTTATTCGCAATGTGACAACCAACCGGCGAGTGGCTCTAAATATTGGTTACAAGACATCTTGCGTGCTCAACTGAATTTCAACGGAGCCATTTTCTCTGACGATCTTGGCATGAAAGGGGCAGGATTCATGGGCGATTTTGTGGCGCGTAGCGAACAGGCGCTTAACGCAGGTTGCGATTTGTTGCTCCTTTGTAATGAACGGGACGGTGTTATCCAAGTTTTAGACAATTTAAAACTCTCAGAAAAACAACCGCACTTTTTGTTGCGCCAAAAGCGCCTACAAAGCCTATTCAAACGCAAAAAACTGACTTGGCCGGAACTGGAATGTGCCCCCCGTTGGTTGGAAAATCGTCAAAAACTAACTGCACTTCAACAGCAATGGCTGGCAGCGAAAAATTAATATGATGCAATGTGAACATTATCAACGAGGCGATTGTCGTTCTTGTCAATGGTTGGAATTGCCCTATGCCGTTCAACTGGAACAGAAAACGGCACATTTGCAACAGCAGTTGCAGGGTTTAGAAACGTCTCATTTGATTTGGTTTGCCCCTTTTCAATCTGCCCAAGAAGGGTTTCGCAACAAAGCCAAAATGGTCGTCAGTGGCGCAGTTGAACGCCCAATCCTCGGGATCTTGCCGAACCCGTTGGCGCCACAAAGTGCGGTGGATTTATGCGATTGCCCACTTTATCCACAACGTTTTCAAGCTATCTTTCCTCTTCTTAAAGATTTCATCGCACGCGCAGGCCTTGTGCCGTATAACGTGGCAAAGCAAAAAGGCGAATTGAAACATCTTTTATTGACAGAAAGCCAACACAGCCACCAACTCATGTTGCGCTTTGTGTTACGTTCGGAAGCCAAATTGCCGTTGATTCAACGTGAACTGGCGGGATTGCGTCAAAAATTGCCGCAACTTGCCGTCATTAGCGTGAATATCCAGCCGCAAAATGCCGCAATTCTCGAGGGTGAAAAAGAGATTTTCCTGACGGAACAACACACCTTACCCGAAAGGTTTAATCAGATTCCGCTTTTTATTCGTCCGCAGGGGTTCTTTCAAACTAACCCGCAGGTTGCTGAAGGGTTATACGGCACGGCACAACAATGGATAAAAGACCTGCCCATTCGTCAACTTTGGGATTTGTTCTGTGGTGTGGGCGGTTTCGGGTTACATTGCTTGAAAGCCTTGCAAATGCAGAACACGGAGCAACAAATTCACCTCACCGGCATTGAAATCTCCGCTTCTGCCATTGCCGCCGCGAAACTATCGGCACAGCAACTCGGATTGGAGAAGCAAGTTCATTTTCAATCTTTAGATGCGGCAAATTTTGCCTTGGCTCAAGCAGACAAACCCGATCTGGTTATCGTCAATCCCCCTCGTCGCGGCATTGGTCAATCGCTTGCTGAATTTCTCAATGAAATGCGACCGCACTTTATTTTGTATTCCAGTTGCAATGCCGAAACCATGGGCAAAGACTTGCAATCCCTTACCCATTATCAAATGGAAAAAATCCAACTGTTCGATATGTTCCCACATACGTCGCATTATGAGGTGTTAGTGTTGTTGAGATTGACGCCTTAACGTAATGTTTTGTTGATTTAGCTATTAGTGTTACTGAAAAAATAAACCGTTTTTAGGCTCACAAGTGAAGCTTGCAGGTGCTTTTAGCTATATTTTTGCTCTATAGGCCATACTGTCCTTTTGTATAAAAAGATATTTTATGAATAGTCATTTGGTTATCTTTTTTCTTTTCTATAAGAATAATAATTGTTATCATTAAATAAAAACAATTCTTATTTAGGAGCCAAAAATGCATCAATCTCGTCTTTCACCCCCATCTTATTTCCGCCTTAGCCTACTTTCTATTTCTTTATTTTGTACTTGCCAAACCGCGTATACGGAGGACAGTTTAGAGCAGATTAATGTTATTGAAGAAACTGATACTAATACCACTGAGGGTAGTCGTGGCTATACAATTAAGTCGATGAAAACAGCTACTGGACTAAAAGTTTCCGGTAAGGATACGCCACAATCTGTTAGTGTGATTACCAAAAAGCAATTAGATGACAAAGCTATTCATACTCTTGAAGAAGCAATGAAGAATACCACTGGTGTTAATGTTGTACGTGATTCAGGGTTACAAACTCGTTTTCTTTCCCGTGGTTTTTATGTAGATCAAATTGGTGAAGATGGTATTACGACTAATGTAGGTGGGCGTTCAGGTTATACCGCCAAAATAGACGTTTCTCCTAGCACGGATCTAGCGATTTATGATCATATTGAAGTTGTGCGTGGCGCGACAGGATTGACCCAGTCTAACTCTGAGCCTGGCGGCACAATTAATTTGATTCGAAAACGGCCTACAGACAAATTCCAACACCTAGGCGAAATAACGGTCGATCACCGAGGTAGTACCCGTACGGTACTGGACGTTTCCGGAGGTGTAAATCAAGATAATAGTATTCGTGCCCGTTTAGTTGGTGTAGGGGAAAAAGCAAAGTCTTTTAAAGATAATGTGCATGGTAAAAAAGGGCTAATTTATGGTGTCGCTGACGTGGATTTAGGCAATGTTGGCGTGTTAACCTTAGGCGGTATGTATCAGAAAATTAATGAAGTGCCGGATTTTTCTGGCGTGATATTACCTTGTGAAAATCCCCAAGTTGCTCCTTTTGCCTCCCGCCCGGCATGTAATAATCCAGTAAAACTTCCTCGAAATACCTATTTAGGACAGAGTTGGTCTCGTTTGAAGGGTGATAAATATAACTTATTTGCTAATACCAAATTTGTTTTTGATAACGATTGGGAGTTTAGTATTGAGGCGTCCTATACAAAAAATAATTCAGATGCAAAAGTTGGGCAATTTTTTATCAAAGATGAACATGCTGCCGGTTTGTCCGGTTCTGACGCGCAAGGATTTCTAACCGAGAAAGGTGAAATTATTCCTTTTGAGCCAAAAGACCAAGCACTTAAAAAATTAAAAGAATATCGTGACCAAGCAAAGAAAGAATATGAGCAACGTAAGGCAGATTATGCTCAAAATCAATTTAACCAAGGCGACTTTAATCAATATAGAAACGATCGGCTTGCAGCTCGTAAGAAAGGGTTTGATCAATGCATGAATGATATAGGTCTTGATTTTTTATGTAATGATTGGGCTGATCCTGGTATTGATAAAGATAAACAAGAATATATTGATAAAAAATTACAAGAAGCAGGTATTACTAACGATGCAGAAAATCGTTTTTCAAACTATCTCTACAATAGAGCTTATAACAATAAGGGTACAACTAACCGAAAATTTACATTCGCACCAATTCGACATATTAAAAAGGACGAACAATACGGGATTAAATTGAATTTAACCGGGCACTATAATCTTTTTGAACGAGACCATGATTTTTATGTAGGTTATGCTTATAACCATGAAAATATTCAATCAGATTTTGTTGAAATTTTTCAGAAACGTTATCGTATAAGTACTATTGATGAGGTTGGTCAAGTGCATCAGCATTTAGCCGGTCGTTGTGTTCCTAATGAGCAAGGAAATTATTATTCTCCAACCGATAAAAATCTTCCTGAACCGGATTGGGACAAGCATGATGAAAAAGGTGACCATATGCTTTATACACCAGATTGCCAACATGCTTATAAAATTAAAGTCGATAAAGACGGTAATATTTTGTATGAATTAGATAAAAATGGGCAAAAAATTCCGGAACGTGATAGTAACGGTAACATTAAGTATAAAAATGGTGCTTACGGAAATCCAAATGAAATTGTTTATAAGATGTTAAAGGAGCCGGATGACCATGTTTTAGCTCGCTATAACTATGCTAAATATTTCAATAAAAATGAAACACATGCAGTTATTTTGAGCACTCGTTTTAATGCAACGGAACGCTTCCATTTATTAGGTGGTGTGCAGTTTACCCATTTTGAGACCTCACAACGCAAAGAAACGCCGGTTTATAATGGTGAGCCAGCGACGCGCTATCAATCGCAATCAAATATTGATAAGGATAATGAGCACTATACTGCCAAAATGAAGGGGCATCATTTTACACCGTATGTTGGTATTACTTATGATTTGACGAATGAGCAGAGCCTTTATGCAAGTTATACTAAGATTTTTAAACAACAAGACAACGTAGATATTACCAGTAAAACGGTTTTACCTCCGTTAATTGGCACAAACTATGAAATCGGTTGGAAAGGTTCCTTCTTTGATAATCAGTTAAATAGCTCTTTGGCTTTATTTTCTGTTGAGCAAAAAAATCGTACTGTTGTTGATTTTGGATATATACCGGGAAAAAATGGCGCTGTCGGGTCATTCCAGACCATCGCAAAACCAATCGGACGCGTTGTTAGCAAGGGGTTTGAATTAGAGTTGGCTGGGAATATAACAGAAAATTGGCAACTTTTTGCAGGCTACACTTACAATAAAAGTAAATATAAAAATGCGGAAGAGATTAATAATGAACGGGCAAAAGGCGCTAAAGATCCTTACAACTTTAGTAATTTTACACCTGTTCAGATGTTTCGACTTGCCACCAGTTATCGAATTCCAAGTAGCAAATGGACGATTGGGGCCGGTATCTCTGCACAGAGCCCGACGAGTAGCTTATATGGCATTAAACAAGCAGGTTATACTCTGTTTGATGCCAATATTCAGTACGAGTTTAATCACCACGCCAAACTCAGTTTGATTGGAACGAATTTAGCGGATAAAACTTACTTTGAAAATAACTATAATCGTACCCGCGGGATGAATAATTTCTACGGACGCCCGCGTACTGTCATGATGAAATTTGATTGGCAGTTCTAACGAAATAAACAAAAAGTGCGGTCAAAATCCATTGTGTTTTTTAACCGCACTTTTGTTTTGGCTAAAAATAATAGTATTTAGTCTAAACGTTTAAACATCTTTAACCAATCTGCCTTGAATTCACGGCGCATATTATTGATAGCATCGATAATATCGTGGTGAACCAGCTGTTCATTTTGAATCCCTACACAATAACCGCCTTTGCCTTGAAGCAATAAGTCGATAGCATAGACCCCCATGCGGGAACCGAGGATACGGTCAAATGCACATGGTGTACCACCACGTTGGATATGGCCTAAAATGGTAGCGCGGGTTTCATGATGAACGCGATCTTCGATTTCTTTCGCTAATTCGTTTACGTCGCAGATTAATTCGGTGATCGCAATAATTGCATGACGTTTGCCTTTGATGATGCTACGTTCAATTTGGCGAATCAGTTCTTCGCGGTTAAATTCCACTTCAGAGGCCACAATGTATTCGCATCCGCCGGCAATCCCTGCAGAAATAGTGAGATCGCTGCAGTGGCGGCCCATGATTTCTACGATTGAAATACGTTGGTGGGAACTGGAGGTGTCACGTAAACGGTCTATAGCTTCAACCGCAGTTTGTAATGCGGTTTGGTAGCCGATGGTATAGTCGGTGCCGGCAACGTCGTTATCGATTGTGCCAGGAATACCAACGCATGGGAAACCGTGTTCTTCGGTCAATAATTTCGCCCCCATGTAGGAACCATCCCCGCCGATAACGACGAGAGCATCAATGCCGTGAGAACGTAAAATGTCGGCACATTTTGCCCGCACTTCAGGATCTTTAAATTCCGGGAAGCGAGCGGAACCTAAACAGGTACCACCACGGTTGATGATGTCGGATACACTGTAGCGGGTTAATTGCTTAATGTTGTTGTGGTATAAGCCATAATAGCCGTCATAGATACCATAAACTTCCAACCCTTCAGACAACCCTGCGCGAACCACTGCGCGAATTGCCGCGTTCATGCCCGGTGCGTCACCACCACTTGTTAGTACTGCAATTTTTTTAATCATAAGTTATCCCTTACATAAAGTTTTAATTTAAAAATCGGTTGTTTAGGTTAAACGTGCTCGAATTATAGCATTTTTTTTATGTGCTGCATTTCTTGTTGTACAACAAATGTGGGTTCCGGATGGATCACAATATCGCTGTGCGGGAACGTTATTTTTAACCGTGTTTCCAAATGTTCGGTGATGTCATGCGCTTCGATAAAAGACAGTTCATCCGCCAATTCAAGATGAAATTGAATAAAACGAATCGCGCCGGAACGACGGGTGCGTAACGCATGAAATCCGAGAATGCGCGGATCTTGGGCGATTTCTTGGTTAAGTACCGCGTTAATTTGTTCAATTTCCTCTGGCGGTAACATTTGATCAAGCAATAACTGCGTTGAACTAAACAGCATTTTGGCCGCATTTAATAAAATATAAAGGGAGATTAAAATCGCAAAAACCGCATCTGCCCATAACATACCGTGTACACTCAAGCCTAAGGAAATCAAAATGGCAAAGTTCATGAGCAAATCTGTTTGATAATGCAGTCGATCCGCTTTAATTGCCGGGCTATCTGTTTGTTCAATTACGCGTCCTTGGTACCACACTAATAATAGTGTCGCAAAAATGGAAAATACAGTGACCAACATACCAAGTATTGTATTGTTCAAGGCTTGCGGGGAATTAAAACGGTGTATGCCTTGCAGTAACAGGAAAATCGCCGAACCGGAGATAAACGCGCTTTGCACCAAAGACGCTAGGGATTCTGCCTTACCGTGTCCAAAAGAGTGATTGTGATCCGCAGGCATTAAAGCGAAACGCAAAATCAGCATGCTCATGAACGAAGCCAATAAATCCAACATGGAATCGGTGATAGAGGCGAGCATACTCACCGAGCCTGTTTGCCACCAAGCGATGCCTTTCACGATAATCAACACTAAGGCGGTGATAATGGAAAAATGCGCCGCCTTTTTGACTTGAGCGGAATATTCAGAGGCAGGCATTACGCTTTACACCCCAACAGCCAATTTGCTTTGCTCAGTTGTTTCATTTCTTTTTCAACCAAATATTTTTTCAAATGGTTGACTACACGTTTGCTGTTCATGTTGCCGAGTTTGTAATTTTTCGGAATTTTTAAGGAATACTGATATTGCACAAAACCACAAAATGGCAATTCCTTGCCTTTCGCCATGTCGATTTGCCAATCTTTGTTTTGTTCGGATGGCTCATAAATCACATAGGCGTATAACGTTTCGTCTTGACTATAAAGCTGAAAATTTTTCACGCCGGTGTTGGTATAAACCCGCTTGCGCAAATCAATCCGTTGTTGCAAGGTACGGTTTTGAAAGTTGCGATCGAGCAAAATCTCCACCGCACTTTGCCATTCTTTCGGTGTTTCGCCCGGCAATAGATAAACATAACGAGCAACACTGCCCAAATCCTGTTGGGTAGCCAGTTGATAGGTTTTATCGTTGTGTTGAATTCTTTGTGGCACGTCTAATTGTGAGTTGGAAACGCATGCTGTTAGGAAAAGTGCGGTCAAAATAACAAGTGTTTTTTTCATCATGTTTATTCCGCCAAATCCCGTTTAAAGACAAATTCCGTTTTAGTCGATGCCGCGCTGTCAAACCAGTAGCCGCCAAGGTCGAATTCCTTGAGCTGTTCTACGTCGCTAATGCGATTTTGAATGAGGTAACGACACATTAAGCCGCGTGCTTTTTTAGCATAGAAGCTAATCACTTTATACTTCCCATTTTTGTTATCTAAAAATACCGGTTTAATGATGTTAGCTTTGAGCTTGTGTTCTTGCACCGATTTGTAATATTCATCAGATGCCAAGTTAATGAGTGTACCGTTTTGCTGATCGATCGCTTGTTGCAATACAGGCGTAATGACATTATGCCAGAACGCATATAAATCCTTGCCTTTCGGGTTAGCGAGTTTTGTCCCCATTTCCAAACGGTATGGCTGGATTAAATCGAGTGGCGTTAATAAGCCATATAAGCCGGATAAAATACGCAAGTGTTGCTGGGCAAATAACACATCTTCTTCGTTGAGAGATTCAATGTCTAATCCCGTGTAAACATCGCCTTTGAACGCATAAACCGCTGCTTTGGCATTGTGTTCGTTATGGTTTTGTTGCCATTCGGCAAAACGGGCGGCATTGAGTCCGGCGAGTTTATCGCTGATTAACATTAATGAACCGATGTCTGCCGGTGTCAGTTCACGACAAATATCGATCAGCTGCTGGCTTTGCGCTAAAAAGTTCGGTTGAAAATGCGGAAGTTTTTTGGGCACTGCATTCTCAAAATCTAATGTTTTTGCGGGAGAAATAATCGCTAACATAAAAATTCCTGTAATGGTTCTGATAACAACGCTAAAGCGCGCTTAATTGCCAATTAATCGGGGCAATACCATGTTGTTGTAAATAGGCGTTGGCTTTTGAAAAATGGTGGCAACCGAAAAATCCGCGATGAGCAGACAGCGGTGATGGATGCACGCTGGTTAAAACACAATGTTTTTGGCGATCAATAAATTGCCCTTTTTTCTGTGCCGGGCTACCCCATAATAGAAAGACCAGATTTTCGCGATGTTGATTTAAGGCTTCAATGACTTTATCCGTAAAGATTTCCCAACCCCAATTCGCGTGGGAATGGGCCAAACCTTGTTCTACGGTTAATACCGAGTTAAGCAACAACACGCCTTGTTGCGCCCATTCCACTAAATAGCCATGATTTGGCATCTGAAAGCCTTCGATGTCATTGGACAATTCTTTATACATATTTAACAAGGACGGTGGTGGTTTGACACCGGGTTTAACGGAAAAGGATAAGCCGTGCGCTTGATTTGGCCCGTGGTAAGGATCTTGCCCTAAAATCACCACTTTGACCTGTTCGAATTCTGTTAATTTAAAGGCATTGAACACGTCCGGTGCCGGCGGGTAAATAATTTTCCCCAGTTCCCGTTCTGCATGTACACGTTGCAACACTTGTTGAAAATAAGGCTGTTGTTTTTCCTGCCCAATGACATCTGTCCAGGTTTTCATCATGGGGTTCCCATCTAATTTTGCGTAGCGGGAATTATAATGAAGCCATCGTGAAATTCATAGCAATAAGCGTGATTTGTTTGTTATCAAGATGTAATTATATAGGGCTTGTTTTGTTAAATTACGTATACCTAGAATGGATTATCTTTGATATGTGTCAAATATTGAAAATGAATTAAAAAAAGACTTCGGTTCTATATCAAATTAAAGTCAAATTAATTTGAAAACTTCAAAATTTTTGATAAAATCCGCGCAGTTCAATTAATATACAGAAAAGCCAAATTTAGGAGGCATTTTATGATTAAAGGTATCCAAATTACCCAAGCGGCTAATGACAATCTTTTAAACTCTTTCTGGTTGTTAGATAGCGAAAAAGGTGAAGCACGTTGTTTATGTGCAAAAGGTGATTACGCAGAAGATCAAATCGTAGCAGTAAGTGAATTAGGTCAAATCGAATACCGTGAATTACCGGTAAATGTTGCACCAACTGTTAAAGTAGAAGGCGGTCAACACTTAAACGTGAACGTATTACGTCGTGAAACATTAGAAGATGCGGTAAAACACCCTGAAAAATATCCGCAATTAACTATCCGTGTTTCCGGTTATGCCGTGCGCTTTAACTCGTTAACCCCTGAACAACAACGCGATGTTATTACCCGTACTTTCACTGAAAGTTTGTAATTTCATATTAAGTAAAAAGAACCCCCGATAAATTCGGGGGTTTTGCTTTTTTCCCCCATGTTTTCCGATCATTCAATATGACCACTTGGGCAGTGAAAATAAACGGAAAGTATAGGGTACTGTCAGAAACGAAACTTACGTTTAATCCGTGGGTAATAAATTACCCATGGTTAGGCATAGTTGCTCACTTTTGGGGAACTTGCAGTTTGTAAAATAATTATGGATATGAAACCTTATGTTTAAGAAAAAATCAATAGCATTAAACCATGATACATTTTCTATTCCTGAAGATGATCTATTAGTTACTGGCGCACCTGTTGGCTAGTATGCCATAGTTATGCCGCCCCCCCCCACAAACCAAAGACGCAAAACAGGTGTGAACGTGTTAAAGTAAAAAATGTTGTTTTTTTCCACAGCTCTTTTTAACCCTTGAATTTACAATCCAAGTGCAACAAACGAATGAAACCCGTCCCAATTTGGTCATTGTGAACGTGAAGCCGTCGGAAAATGAGAAATTTAAAGCCATGGTGTTGCCGGAAATGACGCAATCCCTGAAAGTGGAGCCGGGTGTGTCGGCGATGCATGTCGCTACGGTGAAAGAACAACCGAGTCGTTGGGTGTTCTTTGAAATCTACGCCAACGATGAGACTTATACGGCACACCGATGAGATGTTGCAGGATAAGCAAAGTATCGAAATCCGTCCGACCTATTTGGACTACAAAGGCAGCTTGGTTTTTAATGTAAGTGGCAGATAAGCTTGCACAAACGTAAAAAGTGCGGTCGAAATTCATGGTGTTTTTCGACCGCACTTTATGTTATTTCAAGAAGGAGAAGGGCGATTAAGCGACGGCTTTTAACAACTCCTCGGCAGCTAAAATGCCTAAATTGTTAGACGCAAGTGGGCTGTCGCCGGTGAGCACGTTGCGGTCTTTGTTCACTTGACCTGTAATGCCTTCGTTCAATACTTTCACGCCTAAAGATTCTAAGCGTTCAGCCAATAACCATTGTAATTTACCCGGAATGTAGCCGATATCCACGTTTGAGCCTTCGTCTAATGCATCTGGGAACACACAGATTTCATAACCTTTGAATGGGAAATCTTCAGGTTTTTCGCCTACGCTTGCTGCTAAGAATGCCGCAGGACCATGACATAAGCTGATGATATATTTATCATTTGCAAACGCCCAATTTAACACCGCTTTCACATCGTTACTGAACGGAAGACCGTGTAATGCTGCGTGACCACCCGGGATCAACACACCTAAATATGGTGAATCTTCCGCTGTGACTTCCGCCAAAATATCCGCTAATTTATGTGGATTTTTGAATTTCGGCAAGTAAGTTTCGTATAAGCCCATCACCGCTTCATCTTCGGTTGGCATCGCCCACATTTCAAATTTTACCGAGTTACCTGAAAGGGTTGCCACTTCAATTTCAAAACCAGCGTGGTGAATATGCAACATTGGCAACATCGTTTCCACAGGGTGGTTACCCGTTGAAAATAATTTGCCGTTTTTCATTTCTAAATAGCGTTCGTCAGAAGCCACCATTAAAATTTTGTATTTGCCACCTGTGTAAGGTTTGTCGAATTTAAAACCGTCGAAATCCGTTTTTTTCGCCACATATTGGCTTAATGAGTATTCTGATGGGAAAAATGCGTTATGTTCTGCACGGTCTGCTACTGGGCTTTTTAAATCTGCCATTTTTTTCTACTAATGTTAAAAGAATGTTTAAAAAAGATTGTTTGTTGTAATGGAGGCATTATATCCTAGTCTTTCAATTTGAAAATTAATAGAATAAGAATAAACTATTCTGAAAAAAGGAATAATGATGAATAAATTAGAAGCTCTTCGTTATTTTTGCTCCGCTGCGGAAACCCTTAATTTCCGTGAAACCGCTCAACGCCTTGCCGTTTCGCCCCAAGTAGTCACGAGAATGATTGCCGATCTCGAAACGTTATTAGGCGAAAGCCTGTTCAAGCGTAACACTCGAAACATCAAACTCACCGAATTTGGCGAGCAATTTTTACCGAAAGCGACGCAATATTTGGCGAAAGGCGAACAGCTATTTGCTAAAAACAATGTAAAAGAAAAAGCAATGCAAGGTGTAGTTCGGATTACCCTGCCGCCGATGCCTTACAACGATGAAATTCTGTTTGAATTATTGACCGCACTTGAGCCCTACCCCGACATTGCGATTGATTGGCGGGTGGGCATTGATAAGCTCAAAAGTGTAGATGACCAAATTGACATTGGCTTGCGAATTTGCCAAGAACCTGAGTTGGATTGGGTGGCGCAGCATATCTGCACTTTTTCGGAAAAAATTGTCGCCTCGCCCGCCTTACTCAAGCGATTGGATTTCCCTAAAGATTTACAAGATTTAGCCCAAAATTATCCACTGAGTGGTTTGATTGACCCCAAACTGAAACGTATTTGGCAATGGCAAATCAACGCTGAACAACGTTTTATGCCCAACAGAGCGATATTCTTCGCCTCTGACGTGCAAAGCGAATTGCAATCAGCTCTCGCTGGTCGCACTTGTTCTTATCTTATCAACAGTGTTTGTGATCCCTATTTAGAAAATGGTCGATTGGTGGAACTCTTCCCCGAAATTGAAAAGCAAAAATGGCAGCTTTATTTATACCGACCATATCAAACGATTGTTGCCGAGCGGGTGATATGGGTGTATAACAGGCTGAAAGAGATCTTGTTAGCAAAAATAGTTCAGACATAAAAAATGGCGAGATAATCTCGCCATTTTTGTTTCACGATTGCTTATCCACAATCGCTTTCAACATCGTGTAAGATTGGGCTTGTTTTTGCTCATCAAAAATATAGCTCACTGCCATAATTTCATCAAAATGCACCCGTTCGCGTAATTGCTTGAGTTGAAATTCTACGCTTTCAGGACTACCAATAAGCGAACAAGCGGTCATTTGTTCTACTACGGCACGTTCTTGGTTGTAAATCGGGATTTCCTCGAAATCGACTGGACCAAAGTGCGGTTTCTTTTGAGCGTGCATTTGAGCTTTCCAAACATCTTCCTCTGATGCCAAAGGCGGTTGTAAATTTTGTTGCACGTTAGTGACCACATTTAAGAAAAATAGTGTTTGTGTTGTCGCCAGTTGTCTCGCTTCATTATCGGTTTCGGCAACAATCGCGTTCACACCTAAGATGACATAAGGCTCAGTAAGATAGGTAGAGGGTTTGAAGTTTTTGCGATAAATCTCCACAGCCATTTCCATCATGCGTGGTGCAAAGTGTGAAGCAAAGGCATAAGGCAAGCCAAGCTCTGCCGCAAGATAGGCACTTTCGGTGCTGGATCCTAAAATATAAAACGGTATATCCAAGCCTGCGGAAGGGTAAGCTGAAACAGGATTGCTATCTTTAAAGTAACCTCGAAGTTCCGCGATTTCCGCAGGGAAATCCAGACTGTTTCGTCCACGACGAAGTGCTGCAGCCGTTTGCATATCCGTTCCTGGTGCACGGCCTAAACCGAGTTCAACACGGTTTGGATAAAGCGTCTCCAGTGTGCCATATTGCTCAGCCACCACATAAGGCGAATGATTCGGTAACATCACGCCACCTGAGCCCACGCGCAAGGTCTTCGTATTGGCTAGCGTATGCTGAATTAAAAGTGCGGTCGCTGAACTCACCAAATTTTTCATATTATGATGCTCAGCAATCCAATAGCGTTCAATGCCAATGCGCTCCGCGTGTTTTGCAAGATTCACCATCGAATCGACCGCTTGCAAATAAGTTTGTCCTTCACGAACAGGGGCAAGATTGAGAATAGAAAGTTTCATGGTGTTTCTCCTTATTGATTGAGCAAAGTGAAATCCAACATCACTTTCCCAATATGCGTGCCTTTGTCCATTTCTATATGGGCTTTTGCTACGTCTTTAAAATCAAATACTTGATGAATAATCGGTTTGCCGATTTCACCGTTGCCGAGTTTTTCCCAGAGCTCGTTAATTCTAACCGCTCTTTGATGATTTACTTGTATTATACGCTGACTATCATGAGTTAAAATGCATAAAATGCGAATAAACTATTCTGAAAAAAGGAATAATATAAATGAACCGGATACTCTGCGCTCTTTTTGCGTCGCCTGCGAAACCTTCAATTTTCGTGAGACTGTGCAGCGTTTGGCGACGTCTTTGCAAGTGGTAACTCGCACGATCACCGAGTTGGAAGAATTGCTGGACGAAAGACGGTTTTAACGCAGCTCACGGAATATCCCCCCGAATTTGGCAAAATTTTTTCCGAAAATCACGCAATTTCCGGCGGAAAGCAAGCGTTTATTTGCTTCCCCAAAATTAAGCGAGAAAGCGATGTATGGTGTGGTGTATATCATCTTGCCGCCAATACCGCATAACGATCAAATGTTGTTTGAATTACTGACCGCACTTCCCTTTTCTTTTCTAGCGATTTCCACGCTTTTCGGGTACAATCCGCCAGTTAAATTTAATGACTTTTGAATGAGAAAACTGACTGATTTATGAAGAATATTCGCAACTTTTCTATTATTGCCCATATTGACCACGGTAAATCCACCTTATCTGATCGTTTAATTCAAACCTGTGGGGGACTTTCAGATCGTGAAATGGAAGAGCAAGTGCTCGATTCTATGGATTTGGAGCGCGAACGCGGGATTACCATCAAGGCACAAAGCGTAACGCTGAACTACAAAGCCAAAGATGGCGAAACCTATCAACTGAATTTTATCGACACACCGGGACACGTTGACTTTTCTTATGAAGTATCTCGCTCTCTTGCGGCTTGTGAAGGGGCATTATTGGTAGTCGATGCCGGACAAGGTGTAGAAGCACAAACGTTGGCAAACTGTTACACCGCTATCGAAATGAACTTGGAAGTGGTGCCGATTTTAAACAAAATTGACTTGCCGGCGGCCGATCCTGAACGTGTTGCGGAAGAAATTGAAGATATTGTGGGAATTGATGCCATGGAAGCCGTGCGTTGTTCGGCTAAAACGGGCGTGGGCATTGAAGACGTATTAGAAGAAATTGTTGCCAAAATTCCGGCACCGGAAGGTGACCCAAATGCGCCATTACAGGCATTGATTATTGACTCGTGGTTTGATAATTATTTGGGCGTGGTGTCTTTGGTTCGTATTAAAAACGGCACGTTACGCAAAGGCGACAAAATCAAAGTGATGTCCACCGGCCAATCATATAACGTCGATCGTTTGGGGATTTTTACGCCGAAACAAGTGGATACCACTGTATTAAATTGCGGTGAAGTTGGTTGGGTCGTTTGTGCCATTAAAGATATTTTAGGCGCACCGGTAGGAGATACCTTAACGCTACACAATAATCCGGCAAGTTCCGTTTTACCGGGCTTTAAGAAAGTTAAACCGCAGGTTTACGCCGGCTTATTCCCGGTCAGCTCTGATGATTATGAAGCATTCCGTGATGCGCTTGGTAAATTAAGTTTAAATGACGCCTCCTTGTTCTATGAACCGGAAAATTCCACCGCACTTGGCTTCGGTTTCCGCTGTGGTTTCCTTGGGCTGTTGCACATGGAGATTATTCAAGAACGTTTAGAGCGTGAGTACGATTTAGATTTAATCACGACGGCACCAACCGTGGTCTATGAAGTGGAATTAACCAATGGTGAGGTAGTCTATGTGGACAGTCCGTCAAAACTGCCGCCGTTAAACAATATTGCTGAAATTCGTGAACCCATTGCGGAATGTAACATGTTGTTGCCACAAGCCTATTTGGGTAACGTGATTACATTGTGTGTGGAAAAACGTGGGGTGCAAACGCACATGGTGTACCACGGTAATCAAGTGGCGTTGACTTACGAAATTCCGATGGGCGAAGTGGTGTTGGATTTCTTTGACCGCCTCAAATCCACTTCTCGTGGTTATGCTTCTTTAGATTACGGTTTCAAACGTTTCCAAGCAGCGGATATGGTTCGCGTGGATATTATGATTAACGGTGATCGTGTAGATGCGTTAGCGTTAATTGTACATAAAGACAATGCACCGTATCGCGGTCGTGAATTGGTAGAAAAAATGCGTGAACTCATTCCACGTCAACAATTTGATATCGCGATTCAAGCTGCGATTGGTAACCACATTATTGCCCGCTCCACCGTGAAACAATTGCGTAAAAACGTGTTGGCAAAATGCTATGGTGGTGACGTCAGCCGTAAGAAGAAATTATTGCAAAAACAAAAAGAAGGTAAGAAACGGATGAAACAGCTCGGTAACGTGGAAGTGCCGCAGGAAGCGTTCTTAGCCATCTTACATGTAGGAAAAGATAAATAAGGAAGTAGCAATGTCGAACTTATTTACGATTATTTTAATCGCGATTGGATACGGTTTATGGAAAGTGTTGGATCATTTTCAGTTGCCGAATACGTTTTCTATTTTACTGATTATTTTCACCGCACTTTCAGGTGCCGTCTGGTGTTATTTACGTTTTGGGGTGTTGCCGAAGCGCGCCAGACAAATCTCTCGCTTAGAGCAACGCAGTGGCAAAAGCCTCAGTGATGAAGAAAAAAACAACATTGAACCGATTTCCGAAAGTTCCGAATTTGTTGCTTCTCTGTTTCCTGTGTTGGCTTTTGTGTTAATTGTGCGTTCGTTTATTTTTGAGCCGTTCCAAATTCCGTCTTCTTCCATGGAGCCAACGTTACGCATTGGCGACTTCATCGTGGTGAACAAATTTGATTACGGTATTAAAGATCCGATTTTCCAAAATACCCTTGTGAAAATGGGCGAGCCGCAACGTGGTGATGTGATTGTGTTCAAAGCACCGGAATCACCAAGCACAGACTATATAAAACGCATTGTCGGCAAGCCGGGCGATCGTGTGATTTATAATGAAGCCAATCGTCATTTAACCCTGGTTTACGCTAAAGACGGTAAAGAGTGTTTGGCAGATTGCGATATCAAAGAATTCAGCTATACCCAACCTGAACCTAATGAGAATTTCCGTTTCATTTTAGGGCGAGATCACAGTGGCAAAGTACAATATGGCCCGGCGCCGTTAGAAACCGTTGAAACGGGCGATGTGGCGCACGCCATTCACTGGTATCCACAGCCGATTAACGAAGGGTATCGTTATAAAGCCTTTAGTAAACAAGAAAATTATGTGACGGAATGGGTTGTGCCGGAAGACCACTATTTTGTTATGGGTGACAATCGTAACAACAGCGAAGACAGCCGTTTCTGGGGATTTGTGCCATCACAAAATATTGTGGGTAAAGCAACCTATATTTGGCTGAGTTTAAAGAAAGAACAGGATGAATGGCCAACCGGCGTTCGCACCGAGCGCTTGTTCCAGAAAATTCAATAATATGCGAGAAGATAACTTAGATCGTTTACAACGAAAGATTGACTATCATTTCCAAGATGTCGCCTTGCTTAAGCAAGCACTGACTCATCGTAGTGCGGGACATAATCACAATGAACGCTTAGAGTTTCTAGGCGATGCCATTTTGAATTTAACCATCGCGGAAGCCTTGTTTCACCTGTTCCCCAAATGCAATGAGGGCGAGTTGAGCCGTATGCGTGCGACCTTGGTGCGTGAGCCGACCTTAGCCATTCTTGCCCGCGATTTTCAACTGGGGGATTATTTATCCCTTGGGCAAGGCGAATTAAAAAGTGGTGGTTTTCGCCGTGAATCTATTTTGGCGGATTGTGTTGAAGCGATTATCGGGGCTATTTCACTGGATAGTAGCCTAACTCATGCGACACAGATCGTGAATCGTTGGTATCAAACCCTCCTCGAAAATATTAAACCGGGCGACAATCAAAAAGATGCCAAAACCCGTTTACAGGAATATTTACAGGGTAATCGCCAGCCATTACCCACTTACAATGTGGTGAGTATTCAAGGGGAAGCCCATAACCAATTATTTATCGTGGAATGTTCCATTTCAGATAACGACCGCACTTTTATCGGTAAAGGTTCCAGCCGTCGTAAAGCGGAACAAGCTGCGGCAGAACAAATTCTTCAAGAGTTAAATATCAAATGACAGAACAACTTGAAACGTATTGTGGCTTTATTGCCATTGTAGGTCGTCCGAACGTAGGGAAATCCACCTTACTGAATAAAATTCTCGGACAAAAAATTTCTATCACGTCGCGCAAAGCGCAAACGACCCGTCATCGTATTGTGGGCATTAAAACCGAAGGCCCGTATCAAGAAATTTACGTAGATACCCCGGGGCTACACATTGAGGAAAAACGGGCCATCAACCGCTTAATGAACCGTGCAGCCAGCAGTGCGATCACCGATGTGGATTTAGTCATTTTTGTGGTGGATGGCACTCATTGGAATGATGACGATGAAATGGTGCTGAATAAACTGCGTAAAACGAAAGTGCCGGTTGTGCTTGCGATTAATAAAATCGATAACATTAAAAATAAAGACGATTTATTGCCGTTTATTACGGAAATCAGCAGTAAATTTACGTTTACCGATATCGTGCCGATTTCTGCTGAAAAAGGGAATAATTTAGAGGTGATTGAGAACATCGTGCGTAAGTCTTTACGCCCGGGGGGGCATCATTTCCCGGAAGATTATGTGACCGATCGTTCTCAACGTTTCATGGCATCGGAAATTATTCGTGAAAAATTAATGCGCTTTATGGGAGAAGAATTACCTTATTCCGTCACCGTAGAAATTGAGCAATTTAAGGTGAATGAGCGCGGAACTTATGAAATCAATGCCTTAATTTTGGTTGAGCGTGACGGACAGAAAAAAATCGTTATCGGTCACAAAGGCGAAAAATTGAAAAAAATCGGTACCGAAGCCCGTTTAGACATGGAGCGTTTATTTGATAATAAAGTCCATTTGGAACTTTGGGTGAAAGTGAAATCCGGCTGGGCGGATGATGAACGCGCCTTGCGAAGTTTGGGTTATATGGAAGAATAATGAAAAAAGGTGAGCAACGGGCTCACCTTTTTATCTTTAAAGTGCGGTAGAAAATTAAATTGTTTTTTGACCGCACTTTTATTTTAGATATTTCTTAATTTATTGGAATAGAGGACTAAGCATAACGCGATTACCATAATTAAAATGGCGCAGGCGAAGAGAAGGGTATCTACCGAACTTTCGTGATTTACGATGATTAAACGCAACATGGCAGTGATACCGGCGTAAATAAAATAACGCAGAGGGAAATGGTAACCGCTTTTGAAATATTGCACGATAAGACCGATAAAACCGAAATAGAGGAAAAACATGACCGCTTGTTCAGCAACGTTATAAGGCACAATGGTTGAGGTATTTAAGACCATCATTGCCAAAGAATACGTAATTTTGACGAGGGCGATAATAAGTACAAAGGCTAACGCAATTAACGCAGAGCTTAAAACGATTTTTAATATTCCGGTGACCACTTGGGGGAGTTTTTCTAGTTGTTGAGATTCTTCCATAGTTTACTTTCCTTCATTTTATAACGAGATTCAAAGGGTGCTTATTCTAAAACAAGAGAGGATAAGGGTAAATAGATTTGATTAGCGAGAAATATCGGATTTTTTAACCGCACTTTTATAAAAAGAAAGGCTGACATTTGTCAGCCTTTTTGTTTTCATTATTAATTATTTGATTACACCGCAGGCCATACGTGCACCGCCACCACCAAGTGGAGCAGGGTGGTCAGAGTGGTTGTCGCCACCCACGTGGATCATGATAGAATGACCACGAACGTCATCAAGGTGTTTGATACGTGGTGCAAGAACAGGGTTAGTCGCTGTGCCATCATGTAATACGGTTAATGCCGGTAAATCGCCTAAGTGCGCATCATCTTGCCATGGGAAACCGTGTTTTTTAGTGTCTTTCGGATCCCAGTGACCGCCAGCGGCAAGCCCGGCAGTTAATTTACCGTCTTTTTCTTTCGGGTCACAGCTTGGGTTTTGGTGAATATGGAAGCCATGTAAGCCTGCTTCTAATCCGTTTAAGTTTGGTGTAAAGACCAAACCGTAGTTGGATTCGGTAATGGTAACAGTACCCACATCTTTATTACCGTTAACCGGGTCAAGTTGTTGTACTTTTACTTCAATAGAAGCACCGGCAGGCGCCATATGATCGTGTTTGTGTTCATGGGCGTTCGCCATGCTTGCAGCACAGATTGTGCTGATACTTACGGCTAAGAGAGTTTTAAATTTCATTGGTTTACTCCTTTTATGTTAAAAATCTTTTATATTCTAACTAAAATAAGGCATAAATCGAGCATTTTTAGAATGTTATTGACTATCAACGACATTTGAATTTTTTATCTTTTTTCTTTAATCGAAATGAGATTTATTTATAATAGGCATCATTGCTATTTTATTTGGGAGAAATCAGATGGCTAAAGAAGAAGTCGGTCATAATTTTTTGGCACGTTTAGGTAAAACCCGTTTGCGCCCGGGCGGTCGTAAAGCCACCGATTGGTTGATTGCAAGCGGTGATTTTAATAAAGATAAAAAAGTCCTCGAAGTGGCCTGTAATATGTGTACCACCGCCATTGGATTGGTGAAGCAATATGGCTGCCGGATTGAAGGTGTTGATTTAGATGAGAATGCATTGGAAAAAGCCAAGGCCAATATTGCAGCGAATAACTTGCAGGACAAAATTCATGTGCAACGCGCCAATGCGATGAAATTACCTTTTGAAGACAATACGTTTGATATTGTGATTAATGAGGCCATGCTCACCATGCTGCCTGTTGAGGCTAAAATGAAGGCGGTTGCTGAATATTTTCGCGTATTGAAACCGGGTGGCTTTTTGCTGACTCATGATGTGATGTTAGTGGGGGATGACCATAAAACCATTTTGGAAAATATGCGTAATGCCATCAATGTGACGGTCACGCCATTAACCAAAGACGGTTGGAAACAAGTGTTTTTAGACAGTGGTTTTCGTAATATCGAAACTTTTTCCGGTGAGATGACACTGTTGTCGCCAAGAGGCATGATTTATGACGAAGGCGTGTTAGGTACATTAAAAATCATAAAAAATGCTTTTAAAGCAGAAAATCGTGAGCAGTTTAAGAAAATGTTTAGCACTTTTAATGACCCTGAACGTAAATTGCATTTTATTGCAGTTTGTAGTCAGAAGTGATCTACTCTCTTGAGATTAGCCTCCCAAACTGGAGGCTAATTTCTTTTATAACAATTCAATTTTGCCTGACTCGATCTTAAAAGTGCGGTGCTTTTTCGGTTGCATTTCTTTGAGCTGGTTTTGTGTAATGGCGGTGACAAAAACTTGGGAGCCACTGTTTTGTAAGCGTTGGGCAAGAAGACTACGCTTAGTTTGATCTAGCTCAGAGGCAAAGTCGTCAATAAGGAAAATACAATGGCGCTGTTTTTGTTGCATCAAATGTTCACCTTGAGCCAAACGTAATGCGCACATTAATAATTTCAACTGACCGCGCGATAAAATATCTTCCACCGGCAATCCATTGGCTTTAAAGCGAAAATCAGCTTTTTGCGGACCGGAAACCGTATAGCCTAATGCACGATCTCGTTCAAAATTACGCGCCAATAATTCGGCATAGTTTTGTTCTTTTTCCCAGCCTTGATGAAAGCTCACACTAATGTCTAGTTCCGGTAGGAATAAACGGCAGGTTTGTTCAATTTCAGGTTGTAGGGCTTGCGCATATTCGGCTCTGAGCAGACTTACCTGCTCGGCAAGTTTTACCAATTCCACATCCCAAATTTTCATTTGTTGATAACTGGAAACTTGCTGTAAGGCGGCATTTCGTTGTTTGAGTAAACGACTTAAACTCGCCCACAGAGTATAAAAACTCACGTGATGATGGAATAAGCCCCAATCCAGAAAGGCGCGACGATAGCTTGGGCCGCCATTGAGTAAATTTAAACCTTCCGGCGTAATAATTTGCATGGGTAACAGGTGTGCGAGGTCGGAAATTTTATTGCCGTCTTCGCCGTTGATTTTCACGAGCGTGTTGCCTTGACGTAGCTTTTGTAAACCTACCGACCATTGATGTTGCTGTTCTTGAATTTGCCCGAAGAGGGTAAAGTGCGGTTGATCGTAAGAAATAATCCGATTACTGACCGCACTTTTAAAAGAGCGCCCGTGGCCTAAATAGAAAATGGCTTCCAGTAAGCTGGTTTTGCCACTGCCGTTGTTGCCGACCAAAAAGTTAAAGCCGTGATCCAATTCCAGATCCACGGCTTGTAAATTACGAAAATTTTCAACGGTTAAACGTGAAATCGCCATACATTATAAGCGCATCGGCATAATCACATATTCTGCGCTGGCGTCTTCACAATCTTCAATTAAGCAGCTGGAAGAGGCATCGGTTAAGCGCATACGCACTTGGTTGCATTTCAATGCATTCAAAACGTCGAGAATATAGCTGACGTTAAAGCCCACTTCCATTTCTTCTCCGCTGTAAGACACATCAATGATTTCCTCGGCCACCTCTTGTTCCGGGTTGGTTGCGGTGATTTTAAGTTGGTTTTCACTGAGTTGTAAGCGTACGCTACGGAAACGTTCGTTAGATAAAATCGCTGCGCGTACAAAGGCTTGTTTTAAGGTTTCCCAACCGGCCTCAACGATGCGGGTCGCGTTGCGTGGCAACACACGACGATAATCAGGGAAACGACCGTCAATGAGTTTTGATGTGAATGTAATATTGTTTAATTGAATACGTAGGTTATTTGTGCCGATTTGCAAACGCGCCGGTTGCTCGCTTGGCTCCAACAAACGTGCCAGTTCTAACACACCTTTACGCGGTAAAATCACTGAATGAGTCTGTAAATCTTGTTCTAATGGAATAGTACAAACCGCTAAACGGTGGCCATCGGTTGCGACGGTGCGTAATAAATTACCTTCCGTTTCAAATTTCATACCATTTAAGAAATAGCGCGCGTCTTGATTTGCCATGGAGAATTGAGTGGCTTCAATTAAACGGCGTAGTGTCGCTTGCTCAAGGGTGAAATCCACTTCTGATTGCCAATCTGTGAGATTTGGATAGTCTTCTGCCGGTAAGGTGGATAAATTAAATTTACTGCGATCAGAGCGGACAATAGCGCGATCTTCCTCAAATGTAACGGTAATTTCCGCATTGTCTGGCAAACTACGGCAAATATCTAAGAATTTTTTTGCCGGAATTGTAAATTTGCCGTCTTGTTCCGCATGAAGTAATGGCGTTTGGGTTGAAAGTTCCACTTCTAAATCCGTACCGGTAATGCTTAATTGATTATTCTCAATTTGCAATAAAACGTTATTTAACACCGGAATATTCGGACGGCTATTTAATACGCCACACACTTGTTGCAACGGCTTCAATAAATTTTCTCGGGAAATAATAAATTGCATCTGGTGACTCCTATACGGATAAAGTTCGGATTAAGTTAGCCCAATCTTCTTGAATATTCGGATCGGTGTCGCGGAAACCGGCAATCGTACGACAGGCGTGTAAAACAGTGGTGTGATCGCGGTCGCCGAAGGATTTGCCAATTTCCGGTAGGCTGCGGTTGGTTAATTCTTTTGCCAGCGCCATTGCCACTTGGCGTGGGCGAGCCACTGAGCGAGAGCGATTTTTGGATTTTAAATCGGATACTTTAATGCGGTAATATTCAGCGACTACTTTTTGAATATTGTCTACGGTCACCAGTTTATCTTGTAATGCCAACATGTCTTTTAACGTTTCACGCACAAAATCAATGGTGATCGGTTCGCCTTTAAACTCCTGCATGGCTTTCACTCGGTTTAAGGCGCCTTCTAATTCACGTACATTGGTGCGTAATTTTTGACCGATGAAAAACGCCACATCATGAGGTAAATCCACGTTATTTTCTTCCGCTTTTTTCATTAAAATGGCGACACGGGTTTCAAGATCCGGCGGCTCAATAGCTGTCGTGAGCCCCCAACCAAAGCGCGATTTTAGACGTTCTTCAATTTTTTCAATTTCGCGTGGATAGCGGTCGGACGTGAGAATGATTTGGCGTCCACGTTCAAATAAAGTATTGAAAATATGGAAAAATTCCTCTTGAGTTTTTTCTTTGTCGCTGAAAAATTGAATATCATCCACTAACAATGCATCTAAAGAGCGGTAGAACTTTTTAAATTCTTCCATTTTGTTATCGCGAATATAAGCCACAACCTGTTGAACGAAGCGCTCAGAATGAATATACACCACGCGCGCCTCCGGATTGTTGGCAATAATACCGTTGCCGATAGCATGCAATAAGTGGGTTTTACCTAAGCCTGTACCGCCATATAAAAAGAGCGGATTAGCGGTTTGTTCACCAGGATTATCTGCGACCTTTTGCGCTACAGCGCGCGCCAGTTGGTTGGATTTACCCTCAACGAAATTTTCGAAAACTAATTTGGTATTTAGATTGGAATGGTAAGGTGTTTTATTTGTGCTTTTTTCTTCCGAAAAACCGACCGCACTTTGTTTTTTCGTAGGTTTCTCTACTTTTGGTGCGGTGGGTTTAATGCCTTCAATAACTGATACGCTAAGATTAGGATTTGCACTGGTTTGACGAGCAATGTCAGTAATTAAAGGAAGATAGTTATCAATCACCCATTTTTGCACAAAAGCATTTGATGCATAAAGTAAGATATTGCTTGCGCTAGTCTCAGCTTGCAACGGATAGAGCCAGATTTTGAAATCGTCCGTAGGAATTTTATCTTGTAGTTGCAACAGGCAATTTTGCCACAGAGAATTCGGCTGGTTTTCCACGTGAATATATCCCTTGTTAATTGGTTTATAGTTTTCCTTCGATTACCTTGCCAACCTTTTATCTTATTGTTTTATATAGGTATTACTTATTGAATGGCCGAATTTTCGGCAATAAAGTGTGGTTGGATAGGTGACTATTTTACAATAACGGAGGAAAAAGATCTGCTATCTGGCTCTAAAAAAAGCAAAAAAGGTTGCTTGCCATTTTTGCCTAAAACCGTATAATCGCCTCGCTTTTAAATGCTGTGAGTGATGGAAAAATGAACGAGTTGCCGTGTTTTTTCCCTAATCTCATTTGACGAACGCCGAATTTATGATTACAATTCCGTTCCTTATTTTTTGATAATCTTTGTTTATTTAAACGTTTCCCAACGTTTAAAGTAGAAACAGTTACTGAAACTATTTGACTTAGGTACATTATAATGAAACGCACATTTCAACCTTCTGTATTAAAACGTAGCCGTACTCACGGTTTCCGTGCTCGTATGGCAACTAAAAATGGCCGTCAAGTTTTAGCTCGTCGTCGTGCTAAAGGTCGTAAAAGTTTATCTGCCTAATCGCATATTAATGTGGTTAAGCTAAACTTTCCTAGGGAGTTACGTTTGTTAACTCCCGAACATTTTAAATACGTCTTCCAACAGCCGTCCCGCGCCAGTTCACCTGAAATCACTATTCTTGCCCGTAAAAATCACCTTGAGCATCCCCGCTTAGGTTTAACTGTGGCGAAAAAACATCTCAAACGAGCCCATGATCGTAATCGTATTAAACGGTTATGCCGTGAATCTTTTCGTTTAGCACAGCATGACTTACCGAATTATGATTTTGTTGTTGTAGCAAAACAGGGAATCGGCCGCTTAGATAACCGCACTTTATGGCAAACGCTGGATAAATTATGGCAAAGACACATTCGTTTGGCGCAAAAATCCTTATTGGATTAATTCGTTTTTATCAAATCGTTATCAGTCCATTAATTGGCCCCCGCTGTCGTTTCACACCAACTTGTTCTTGCTATGGTATTGATGCTGTAAAAACGCATGGAGTGGTAAAAGGTGGTTGGCTTACGGTTAAACGTATATTAAAATGTCATCCTTTAAACGCGGGTGGGTACGATCCCGTTCCACCCAAGATCAATAATAACAAAACAGAGAATAAATAATGGATTCAAGACGCGGCCTATTGGTCATTGCACTACTCTTTATGTCTTTTATTGTTTATCAGCAATGGCAACTTGATTATCACACGCCAAAACCTGTGGCAACTGAGCAAACTGTAACATCCACATCAGATGTTCCTGCTTCTTCTGGGAACAATACGGTCATCGCAACGGATACCCAAGTAAAAGGTAAAGTGATTACCTTAGAAAATGATGTATTCCGTTTGAAAATTAATACCTTAGGTGGTGATGTTATTAGTTCTGAATTGTTGAAATATGATGCTGAACTAGATTCCAACATGCCATTTGTATTGTTACAAAATACACCGGAACATGTGTATATCGCTCAAAGCGGTTTAATCGGTAAAGATGGTATTGATACGAAAGCAGGTCGTGCTGATTATCAAGTAGAGGGTGAAAACTTCAAATTAGCCGATGGCCAAAACGAATTAATTGTTCCTTTGGTTTATCAAAAAGAGGGTGTGACTTATCGTAAAATTTTTGTCTTGAAACGCGGTGAATATGACATTGCGGTCAATTACGAAATTAGTAACCAAAGCGATAAAACGATTGAGGTTGAGCCTTATGGTCAGTTAAGACATACTTTAGTTGATAGCTCCGGTAGTGTGGCGATGCCAACTTATACCGGTGGTGCTTATTCTTCTTCCGAAACTAATTATAAAAAATACAGTTTCAGTGATATGGAAAATGCCAATTTATCAGTGAATACTAAAGCCGGTTGGGTTGCGGTGTTACAACATTATTTCGTTTCTGCTTGGATTCCTAACCAAGATGCCGATAACCAACTTTATACTTTGACAGATAAAGCCAACAACATCGGTTCAATTGGGTATCGTGGTCCGGTTGTTGCGATTCAGCCGAATACAACCGAGAAATTAACCAGCAAATTATGGACCGGCCCGAAATTACAAAATGAAATGGCGCAAGTGGCAGATCATTTAGATCTCACTGTGGACTACGGTTGGGCGTGGTTTATTGCAAAACCATTATTCTGGTTGCTGACATTCATTCAACAATTAGTTCACAACTGGGGTGTGGCGATCATCTGTGTTACCTTAGTGGTTAAAGCGATTTTATATCCGCTCACAAAAGCACAATATACCTCAATGGCTAAAATGCGTATGTTGCAACCAAAATTGCAAGAAATGCGCGAACGTTTCGGTGAAGATCGTCAGCGTATGAGCCAAGAAATGATGAAACTCTACAAAGATGAGAAAGTAAACCCATTAGGTGGTTGTTTACCGCTCTTGTTACAAATGCCAATTTTCATTGCTTTGTATTGGACGTTTATGGAAGCCGTTGAATTACGTCACGCACCGTTCTTTGGTTGGATTCAAGACTTGTCTGCGCAAGATCCGTATTACATCCTGCCAATTTTAATGGGCGCTTCCATGTTCCTGTTGCAAAAAATGTCTCCGACACCGGTTGCCGATCCGATGCAACAAAAGATCATGAACTTCATGCCGTTAATCTTCATGGTGTTCTTCCTTTGGTTCCCGGCAGGTCTAGTGCTTTACTGGTTAGTGTCTAACTTAATCACGATTATCCAACAACAACTGATTTATCGTGGTTTAGAGAAAAAAGGGTTACATACCCGTCATAAAAAATAGTGAAATCTAGAGAATTAAAAGGCACGTATTGTGCCTTTTATTTTAATTAAAAAATGCACAAAAAAATGACCGCACTTTTGCGTCATAAAGTACGGTTACAAAACGCAACGCTTTTTGACTGTTGGTTCTGTCAACGCTCCAATTAGGGGAAACAAGCGACCTTATAAAGAAAGAATTAAACGTTTTGAGAGCAGACTTATGAAAGAAACAATCGTAGCTCAAGCCACAGCCCCGGGGCGAGGTGGTATTGGAATTTTACGTGTATCAGGCCCCAAGGCCGCTGATGTGGCACATGCGGTATTAGGAAAATGCCCCAAACCACGTATGGCAGATTATTTGCCCTTTAAAGATGCTGATGGCACCGTGTTAGATCAAGGGATTACATTGTATTTTAAAGGGCCAAATTCCTTTACCGGTGAAGACGTGCTTGAACTTCAAGGGCATGGCGGACAGGTCGTATTAGATTTATTGCTAAAACGGATTTTGCTTATTGATGGCATTCGACTCGCGCGTCCGGGCGAGTTTTCTGAGCAGGCATTTTTGAACGATAAATTGGATTTAGCCCAAGCGGAAGCGATTGCCGATTTAATTGATGCCAGCTCCGAACAGGCCGCACGTTC
This sequence comes from Aggregatibacter segnis ATCC 33393, assembly GCF_000185305.1. Lineage (GTDB taxonomy): Bacteria > Pseudomonadota > Gammaproteobacteria > Enterobacterales > Pasteurellaceae > Aggregatibacter > Aggregatibacter segnis. Next base: position 1,525,464 of record NZ_GL622200.1, on the reverse strand, counting down.
AGCCCTAAAATCGCTGCAAGGCGAGTTTTCCAATAAAGTGAATCAGCTTGTGGATTCGGTTATTTATTTACGTACTTATGTCGAGGCGGCGATTGATTTTCCTGATGAAGAAATCGATTTTCTTGCCGATGGCAAAATTGAAGGACATTTGAATGGCATTATTGCGCAGTTGGATCAGGTGCGTGCCGAAGCGAAACAAGGTTCTATTTTGCGTGAAGGGATGAAAGTGGTCATTGCCGGTCGCCCTAATGCCGGGAAATCCAGTTTATTGAATGCCCTTGCCGGACGTGAAGCGGCCATAGTCACTGATATTGCCGGTACTACGCGGGATGTGTTGCGCGAGCATATCCACTTAGATGGCATGCCATTACATATTATTGATACTGCCGGGTTACGTGATGCGACAGATGAGGTGGAGCGCATTGGTATTTCTCGTGCGTGGAATGAAATTGAACAGGCAGATCGGATTTTATTGATGTTAGACAGCAGTGATAGCGAGCAAGATTTAGCTAAAGTGCGGTCGGAATTTCTGGCAAAATTACCGAACAATATTCCGGTTACCATTATTCGCAACAAAGCGGATTTAACCGGTGAAACGGAACGTTTATATGAGCAAGACGGTTATACGGTCGTCAATTTGTCCGCAAAAACTCAGCAAGGCGTGGATTTATTGCGTGAGCATTTAAAACAAGCGATGGGGTATCAAACGGGTATCGAAGGGGGCTTCTTAGCACGCCGTCGCCACTTGGAAGCCTTAGAACAGGCAGCACAACACTTACAGACAGGACACATTCAATTAACCCAATTCCATGCCGGTGAATTGTTGGCGGAAGAGTTGCGTATGGTGCAAGATGCCTTAAGTGAAATTACCGGCCAGTTTACCTCTGATGATTTGCTCACGAATATTTTTAGTTCGTTTTGTATCGGGAAATAGAGACAAAGTGCGGTCGGTTTTGACTGCATTTTTCAGGTATAAAAATACCGATGGTTTTCCATCGGTATTTTTGTTTATGTTGATTAGAGCAACAGAGCTGAGCCCCATTTAATGATATCGAAGAAGAATTTATTTTGGTTAGTTGCCACGCCATCAGCGGATTTTGTCGTCCCATCAGGATTTTTCTGAACTTCGATCATGCCGTTTTTATATTGGCCTTTTACCACTTCTAAATCATCGGCTGCATTTTTTCTTAACAGCTCACATTGTGCTTTATCCATGTCTTCCACTTTATCCTGTCTAAATTTCTTATATTGGTAAGTGGCGTAATTCATGGATTTTTCATCGTCTTGAATAATTTTTACATACTTCTCGCCAATGACGCTTTCTAATGGGTAGAAGAAAATATATTGTGAATGAATGTAAGCATCTTCTTTTGGAAAGTGCTGTTGCAAAATACGGGTTAAATTTGGATAGATACATTGTTCCGCTTGTTTGCTGGCAAATACCCAACGTTGTGCATTCTCATCGGATAACAAATAATCTGCACCGGCATATTCACCGGGAATTGGATCCTGCTTGGTGCCAAATAATGAGCAACCGGTAAGGAATAAAATGACACCCGAAAAAATAAATTTCTTTAACATGGTTAAACCTTTATAGCTTGATACATTACGAAAAAACGCTGCGTATTCTAGCAATAAGCGTGTCATTTAGAAATGATTTGTTTAGTGGAAAGTAAAAAGTGCGGTGGATTTTCAGCATAAATTATGTTGGATGATCCTCCGCACTTTTATAAGAGGAAAAACTAGCGGCAAATCACCTGTTCAATCATACGACCTTTTTCAGCAGCGTTAGCGTTAGGCAATTTATCGCCATTTTGTTTGATGGAGTCGGTGTATTTTTCCACAAAGGCCTTGTCTTCACTGATGACACCCGCAGAGTATTCATCAATGCTAAACGTGCCTTTTGCATACATTCCGTTGAGTTGATACGTGAGGTAATTATCAACAGAGGAGGTGTTTTTCTCTAGATCATAATAATTGCTAGACATGTTGAAATGCACGCCTTGTTGTGTTTTGAAATCCTGACAAATACCGTTCTTCGCTGTAAAAACAGCATGGCTTAAACGTCCTTGACCAAATTCATAATATTCAAATTTTTTAGCATTGGCTAATTTCTTCAGATCTTGTTCGTTACTTGGATTCATTGATTTTCCATTGTGTAAATACATCACCGGAATCAGCCTGTTGCCACTGAATTCTTGTTGATAAATTTCACCAAGAATTTTGCTTCCTCGCCGTGCTTTTAAGACGGGCTTTTTCATATCGCTATCGGATGCGCCGGCAATTTTCTCAAAAGAAATCGATTTGATTTGACTGTCTAAATCAACGTAGTGACGTTCATATACACCGGTAGAAATATCTTCAAACGCATTCCAGCCATCGCTATTTTTTCCTGGGGTATTGGCGTGAGCGCAGGCGATTAATGTCATGATCGAGCAGGCGAGCGTACTGAATTTTAAGATTTTCATTCTTTCTCCTAAAATTTGATTATTGATAATCAAAAAAACCGCACTCTTTTAAAAGTGCGGTCATTTTTACAGGTGTTTTTTTATTCGTTAAACGAATCTTTCAAACGTTCATCAGCCCGACGGGCTTCGCCTTTGTGTTGTAATTTATTGAGCTGTTTCTCAAGTTTTTCTTCAACGTCGTTGATCGCTTTATACATATCTTCTGCCTCAGCGCTGGCAATGAGGTTACCAAATGGGGTACCGATAGAGGCATCAACGGAAAAGCCTTTAGGCGTTTTGTTTAAAATAAAGTGAGGATTGATCAGTTGGGTATGCCATTTATTCAGTTTGACAAGTCGTTCTTCAACGTGAGCACGGATTGCAGGGGTGATATCCATTTGTTTACTGGTAATATTTAATGTCATAGCATTTACCTCTTATGTGAATGGGGTCTGAGACCCAGTTGAAATCCTTAGTTACAACATAGTAACCTTGCCTTTAATTTTCAAGCGCTTTTTAGGTTGTTTAAAAAGAAAAGTTTAAAAATATGATCCAGGTCTGAAAATTGGGAAAAGATGCTTTTTTTGCGGAGATAAGTTGCTATGATGGGCAAGTTAAAGAAAGCGGATATTATATTTAATATCCGCTTTCTTTTTTATTATTGGGTCATTTCGTCTTGATCAAACTGATTGGCATTGAGGCGTGAAAAATAGTCTTTCGTTTCTTCAATAACCACTTTGCGCAAGCCGATTAAGGCAATTAAGTTTGGAATCGCCATTAAGCCGTTGACGATATCCGCTAAAATCCAAATGAGATTTAAATGAATAAATGCACCACAGCCGACTAATGCGATAAATGCGATACGGTAGAGTTTAATACCTCGGATTCCCACCAAATAAACAAAGCAACGTTCACCGTAATAGCACCAGCCAAGAATAGTCGTAAAGGCGAAAAAGAGGAGTCCAATGGTGACAATCGTTGCGCCAATAGAAGAGCCTAAACCTTGAGAGAATGCATAGTTGGTCACGACAGCACCTTCCATGCCTGGCGTTTGCCACGCACCGGTTAGGACTAAAACAATCCCCGTCATAGTACAGACGATAATCGTATCTAAGAATGTACCCGTCATGGAAATCAGGCCTTGGCGTACAGGCTCTTTGGTTTGTGCGGCAGCCGCAGCAATCGGAGCACTCCCTAAACCGGATTCGTTGGAGAAAATCCCGCGAGCTACACCGGATTGGATGGCTTTCATCACGGTAAAACCTAATGCACCGCCCAATGCGGCTTCCGGATTAAATGCACTGTGAATGATTAACTGAAGTGCGGTCGGAATTTTGTCTAAATTTAACAGAATGATAATGATGGATGTCGCAACATAAAAGACAGCCATAAATGGCACGATGTAGGATGACACCAACGCGATACGTTTTACTCCACCAAGAATAATTAAGCCTACTAACAGGGTGATGATTGCGGCGGTGATACTGACGGGAATGCTAAAAGTATCTTGCATCGCATGGGTGATGGCATTGATTTGTGGGAACGTGCCGATACCAAAGAACGCAACCAGTACGCCAAATAGGGCAAAGAGTTTTGCTAACCACCCCAAACCAAGACCACGTTCGATGTAATACATCGGACCACCAGCCATAAAACCGTTTTTGTCACGTACACGATATTTAACGGCTAACAAACATTCTGCGTATTTGGTTGCCATGCCAAGCAATGCAACTAACCACATCCAGAAGATGGCACCCGGGCCGCCTGCTTGTACTGCTGTTGCAACGCCCACAATGTTCCCTGTACCGATGGTGGCAGCAAGTGCGGTACACAAGGCGGCAAAAGAAGAAACATCCCCTTTTTGTTGTAAACCCGAATCGCGTTTAAACAAATAGCGCAAGGCACGAGGCAATTGAACGATTTGAATAAAGCCTAAGCGAAGGGTTAAATATAATCCGGTACCGGATAATAAAATGAGTAGAGGTGGACCCCATATAAAAGAGTCTATTGCAGATAAAATATTTTCGAATGTCATTGATAGTTCCTCGTAAATAACCTGATTACAAGGAGGCGGAAAGAATTTTACGGATAGATAAAATAGGAAATAACTCAATAAATTGAGTACGTTATATTAACCGAAATCTTCTGCCCCTGTCCTTTTGCCTGAGCGTTTGAAAAGCAGTGAACATTCCGCTTTTTTGCGCCTTCGGCGTCCATGAGTACTTTCAAGTCGAACTTGAAAAGTACCTTGGATCTCTCCAAGGGTTCGTCCAGTAACAGTCCCTGCCATCGCGCCTGAAAGATTTTACCTCGTCGGCGTGGGGTCGATTCCCCGCTCTCCAGCTACCTTCATCCGAACAATTTATGTTTGCACATAAAGTGCGATAAATTCTAGCAATATAATTTTAGGATCTCAATCATGTTGTTGGTGGCGTTGCCATTTTTTTGCAATATAACTGCAGGTAGGCACCAGTTTGAGCTGATTTTCTTGAATAAAGGTGATTAAGGCTTGATATAACTTATCTGCAACGCCTTGCCCACGTAATGTTTCCGACACATAAGTGTGATTGGCATTGATGGTGTGGTCGTCAATGAAAAAATAAGTGAGTTTGGCAACAGGTTGTTGTTTTTCGTCTAACACAAAAAATGTTCCTTGCTCGGCGTTTTTCTCGTGCTGAATTTTCATGAGTGGTTTACCCAGTCATTGTCTTCATTTAATAGTCCGCTAGCTGCAAAATCGGCCGTTTCGCATGGAATTGCTTTTTCTTCTGCCGCCCATTCACCTAAATCAATAAGCTGGCAACGCTTGCTACAAAAAGGGCGGTAAGGGCTTTGTTCCGACCATTCAACCTGTTTATGGCAAATAGGGCAAGGAACAGTAAAGATATCATTGCTCATTGAATTTCTCCGCGAGTTGTAAATAAAGGTGGTGCAAGTCTAGCACTTTTTGTTTTAACTGCGGCAGGCTTTCGCTTAAATCCACATCGTTATTGATGACATCATCGGCGTGTTGTAGGCGTTCCGATCGGCTGACTTGCGATTGCATGATATTTTTGATTAACGCTAATTGATTGTTATCGCGTTTACTTGCACGCGTCATTTGGGTTTGTTCGCTCACATCCACTACCAACACCCGTTGGCAAAGTGCGGTCAAATTATTCTCAATTAATAACGGCACCATGAAAATGCAATAAGGCGCCTGTTGTGCGGCGAGTTGTCGCAACATTTCATGACGGATGGCGGGGTGTAATAATTGATTCAACCAGTGTTTCTGCGTTTCATTGGCAAAGATCTTTTCTCGCAAGGCGGCACGATTGAGCGCGCCGTCTTCAAGTAAAATCTCCGGCCCGAAATGGGCCGCGATTTCTGCCAATAACGGCGAGCCTTTTTCTACCACTTGGCGAGCAACGAGATCGGCATCAATGACCGGTACACCAAGTTCAGCGAATAATTCGGCGATGGTGCTTTTGCCGCTACCGATTCCGCCGGTTAGCCCAACCACATATGTCATGTTATGTCCTTTGTATTATCAACAATGGCGCGATCATACGTTCATGTGTTCAATTAAGCAATAAACAGACGATCCCCGAAAGGGAGAGAAACGGGCCGAATGGAACCGCGTTGAGTGTACGGTTTCGATACTTGGCGTAGGTCGTGTAGATTAAGCCGAAAAGGCAGGCGAGGAATAAAAAGGCGGGGAGTTGCTGTGCCGGCATAAAAGCCCCTAACCCGAGAGCCAGCCAGTAGTCGCCTCGTCCTAATGCTTCTTGTCGGTAGTACCCTTTGGCAGCATGATAGATAGCATAAAAAACGCCTCCAAAGAGGACCGCACTTTGTAGGCTTTGTTCAAGGGATAATGCTCCGATTTGCCAATATGCCGCTCCTAAGCCGAGGGCAAGTAAGGCTTGGCACAATGTGGGCGAGATCAGACGATAGTGCCAATCCACCAAAGAAATTGCGCTCAAAATGGTGATATAAAGCGCAAGGCAAAGTCCCTTTGACGGCTCGTCATTGGTGGCATAGCAAAGTAAAAACAACAGTGCGAACAGAATGCCGTAAATCAGTGCGGAAGCTTGTCTTTGGAGTGGCTTGAGAACGGATTTTTCCGGCATAAAGTGCGGTGGATTTTCCGGGTAAATTTCAATGTATGCGATGTAAACCTCATGACTTAATTTGCGGGCAAAGTGCACTACATAATTATGTACCAACCCGCCACAGGCAACACCAGCAAGCAGAAAGAATAGCCACATCATTGTACTAGCGAACCTATGTTGAAAATCGGTAGGTACATGCCGAGCATAATTAAACCGATAAGTCCGCCGATAATCACCATTAATAAAGGTTCAAGCATTTGTGACAACAGATCGATTTGGTGATCTAGCTGTTGTTGATGATCGTTGGCGATAAATTGCAGCATCTTGGGTAATTGTCCGCTTTGTTCTCCTACTTGTAGCATTTGTTGCGCTGCAGGGGGAAAAATTTGTCCACTCACGCTGGCGGAAAACGGGTAGCCTTGTTGAATCCAATGGAGTGTCGATTGCACCTCTGCAATTAATACTAAATCACCTTGTAATTGAGGTTTAGTTTGCCAACTTTGTTGTTTCGGCAAGAAAGATTGAAGCGCCTGATTAAGTGGAATGCCAGCCTGTAACATCAGAAATAAACTACGGCTGAAACTCACTAAACGGGAAAGCTGAATGATGTGATTAAGAAACGGAATACTATTGATTAGGCGCGTTTTTTGTCGATGAAGCCAGGGCGAGTGTTTCAGCTGAAAGCGAATGAGTATGACGGTGAGTACAACAACGATGAGTAGAGCCAACCAATAATTTTGTAACCCTTGAGAGAGTGTAAGCAGAAGTTGTGTAAAGGCGGGGAGTTGGGCGCTGTTGTTGTCATACATTGCGGCAAACTGTGGCACGATGAATAACAATAGCAGGACGGTCAATGTTAATGAAATACCCAGTACCAACACAGGGTAAAGCAAGATCTTTTGCATTTTACGCTGCAACGCCAGTGCTTGTTGTTTATGTTGGGCTATTTCATGACAAACTGCAGCAAGTTTGCCGGTCATTTCACCTACTTGAATAAGTTGGCGTTCTTGATAGGTAAGGTATAACCCTTGCTGCTCTAAGGCTTGAGAAAAGGCTAAACCCCTTTCAATGTCTCGTAATAAGAGACGGAGCCATTGATTCAGTGCGATATTGGTGCAGTTTTGCAACAGAATTTGCAGACTATGTTTTAAGGGGACCGAGGCTTGTAATAATGTCGCGAGCTGTGAAAGTAAGGCACAGATCTCGGCATTTTTCGGCTTATTGCTCAGTTGCCAGTTTTGTTGCAAGGCAATGCTTTGCAAACCTCGCGCCATTAACTGCTGCCGTGCCTTTGCTTCGCTTTCTGCTACGATGAGTCCTTTTTGTTTTTGTTGTAACCGATTGATGGCTCGCCAGCGAAATAATTTTAATTTAGTCATGGGGCTGCCCTAATACTCGCTGAATTTCAGCCAAATCAGTTATGCCGTTTTTGATTTTTTCTAAGGCGCTTTGACGTAAATCATCGAAATCCATTTCATAGCCTTGCGGATGGTGTAGTTGAGGTTGTAGGAATTGATATACCCCGACACGCCCTTTGTAACCTTGATGACAGTCGCAAAAATGGTTGGGATTTCCACCGCACTTTAGACAACGTTTACGCACCAATCGTTGCGCAATAACGAGCAGCAAACTGCTGTCGATTTCATGGCGCTGAATACCCAACTGTTGCAAGCGGGAAATGGCGGAAGGAGCATCATTGGTGTGTAAGGTAGAAAGGACTAAGTGTCCTGTTTGTGCGGCGCGTAGTGCCATGGCAGCACTTTCTTCATCACGAATTTCACCTAGCATAATGATGTCGGGATCTTGGCGTAAGAAGGTGCGAAGGAGACGGCTGAAATCCAAGCCAATAGGATTATTTACTTGAGTTTGAATAATGCCTGGCAACTGAATTTCAATGGGATCCTCTGCCGTCATGATGTGTTTTTCCGGTGTATTTAAATACTGTAATGCCGTATACAAAGAAATACTTTTGCCGCTACCGGTCGGTCCGGTTACTAAAATCAATCCTTGGGGTTGGCTTAATGCATGACGGAAAAGTTGTTGCTGCGATTCGGTCATGCCCAATTCACTGAATTCCAACTGAACGGGGCGATTTTGCTGTAAACGCAACACGGCTTTTTCGCCAAATTGGGTCGCAAGGGTCGAAAGGCGAAAATCTAAAATATCAGAAAAGGTGGTTTTAAACTGAAAGCGGCCATCTTGTGGTAAACGTGTCTCGCTAATATCCAATTTCGCCAATAATTTCAGACGGGAAATTAAGCGGTTTGCCAAAGAACGTGAGATTTGTTCTTGTACTTGCAATACGCCATCAATACGAAAACGCACTTGTAATCCGTCGGCTTGCGGTTCCAAATGAATATCGGATGCTTTTTTCTGTGTAGCGTTTTCAAAAATCTGATTGAGTTGTTGAATGATCGGCTCATCAATTTGCTGGGTATCAGGCTGTTCTTGTAGTTCAGTTGAATAAAAGAGCGGTTGATTTTCCTCGACTTTTTCAGATTTTGTTAAATCCTGTAGTGCGCTTTTGAGTACATGGCTAGGCAATAACACAGGCTCAATGTGCTTTCCACTGAGAAAGGAAAAGGTTTCACAAGCGGCAAGATTGGTTAACGAATCCAATCCTAGCCACAGCGTTTGGACATCTTCTTTTAACGGTAACGCCAAATAACGTAAGAGGGCGGTTTGTTGTTGCTGATTTCTAAGCCAAAGCTCAGGCGTAATACAAAATTCTTCGCCCTGTTGATTGATGACCGAATAATGCCGTTCCATCAGATGTTGCATCCCCTTTATTGCCCTATTGGATTAGCACTTAAGAGCAAAAGCCAGCTGGGAAAATCTCTGCATTATTACCGCAGGAAGCCGTCCAGCTTACCCCCGTGGCAGCGGTGCCGGAGGCGCTGAGGGTGTAGCTAATATTTTCGAGACTGCTTTTCCCGGTTACAGTGATAGCGCCACTTTTTACCGCCGTGGATTTTACGTATTTTTGTTTTGTGGCATCGGTAACATCGGCTTGAATGCCATTTTGTCCTCCGCTGCAGTTGTCGGTTTTGCCGGTGTTATAAATACACAGTTCCACTTCGGCACGAAGCGGCGCAGAAGCCTGTAACAACTCAGAAATAGCCGCTTTTTTCGTGTAATTTTGGTAAGATGGCACGGCGACGGTTGCGAGAATTGCGACGATCGCAATCACAATCATCAATTCGATTAATGTAAACCCTTTTTTAACGGATTTCAGAGAGATAAAAACGGATTGAATTGTCATAAAAAATACCTTGTTCAATGAAAAATAATATGATTGATTTGAAGCGGAGGTATTTTGGCTTAGCGGAAAAACTGCGTGAAATGACACCGCACTTTTCCGGGATCTTGATCGCAAAATAAAAATCTTATGATGGAAAAACAGTTACACATTAAAGACGGATGGTTAGTCAACGAAAGGAGAGTGTTGTCACCGCATTTTGATCAACGCCCTGAGCCACAAGATATTTCCTTGCTGATTATCCATTATATCAGTTTGCCACCGGAGCAATTTGGCGGCGGGTATATTGATGATTTTTTTCAAGGAAAACTAGATCCGCAGGCACATCCTTATTTTCAAGAAATCAGTCCATTGCGGGTGTCAGCGCATTGTTTAATTGAGCGTACAGGACGAATTACTCAATATGTGAATTTTGCTGATCGTGCTTGGCATGCCGGTTTATCTTGTTTTGAAGGGCGGGATAAATGCAATGATTTTGCCATTGGTATCGAGTTGGAAGGTAGTAATGAACAGCCGTTTACTGATGCACAATATTTGGCATTACAAGCACTTACGCAGGAAATTATGCGGACATATCCGCATATTACCAAAGAGCGTATTGTGGGGCATTGTGATGTGTCACCGGGACGGAAAATCGATCCGGGACAATATTTCGATTGGCAACGGTATTTGCAGAAAATTTGAATTGAACAATAAATAGACAGCATAAGACGGCATTTTTCATTAACAGGGAAATGCCGTTTGTTTTTTATTATTTTATTGATAAATAAGGATAAATTTATTTATGGTTATTTAGTGAATTGAATTTCTCAAGGTTATTTTTAGTTATTCTGTGGTTGAAACACAATTTTATCCACAGAAATACTGAATAACTCACAGGAGGAGGAAAAATCGTAAAACCCGAAATAGAAAAAAGAAAACGTGCGCATTTGTTCTACATAACTTGTTGAAAAAATCGCAAAAAACGGATGAGGTATAAATCGGTGAAAATTTATGAGAAAAATTTAAACAAGCCAGCAAAAAATTGAGTAGGAATTGGTTTGGCAGGAAAATAAATGACAGTTTATTTCCTGTTTTCAGCCCACTATTCACAGGGTTATCCACATCATCAAAAAATCCGCTCAAGAACAACATGAAAATTTGACGCATTTTTTGACCGCACTTTATAACTTTTTAATCTACAGCATAACCTTTATTTCTTTTTCAATATCCAGAATTCTACGTAATATTGATGACCAATTAGTCACCCGTTTTATTTATAGGAGTTTTATATGTCACAATTTCCCATTCATACCATCGAAACCGCACCGGAAGCCGCAAAAGAAGCCCTAAAAGCTGTACAAAATGTTAACGGATTTATTCCAAATTTAATCGGCGTTCTTGCGAATGCACCGACAGCGCTAGAAACCTACCGTACGGTGGGTGGAATTAATGGACGGAACAGTTTAACTGCAGTAGAGAGAGAAGTGGTTCAAATTACGGCAGCAGTGGTCAATGGTTGCGGTTTCTGTGTGGCAGGGCATACTAAAATTGCCTTAAAACTATTGAAACTTGAAGAGGCCCTGGTTAACCAAATTCGTTCGACTGCGCGCATTCAACAAGATGCTAAACTGGATGCTCTTGCCCGTTTTACACTGACAGTCATCTTGCAAAAAGCAAAATTGACCCAAGCGCAACAGCAAGCCTTTTATGATGCAGGTTACACAAAGGAGAATGCCCTTGATGTGGTGTTAGGGGTAAGTTTAGCGACGTTATGTAATTATGCAAATAATCTTGCAGATACACCGATTAATCCGGAATTGCAGCCTTTTGCTTAAGGTTCTTTTTATATGTAAGGCAGCTCTTGTGGGCTGCCTTTTTTATGCCTTACTTTTGTTATAACTGATGATTTTTAAATATAGTCACTAATTCTTTTCTTTTTAAAACTCCCTTTGTTAGATTTTAAGCATTAGCAACGTATTAATAAACAAGGAGAAAAATATGCAACAGCGTGATCTTTATCCCCATGAAATCTTGCAAGATGTCATCGACAAAAGTTATGCAAAATCACTTGGCAGCGTAAAAACCTTGGCCATTCTTAGCTTTCTAGGGGGCGGTTATGTGAGTTTCGGTTATATGGCATATTTAAAAGTCGTCAGTGGCATACCGGCGGAATGGGCAGGCTTGGCAACCTTATTGGGGGCGGCTGTCTTTCCTATTTGCTTAATTTGTATTCTTATCGGAGGCGGCGAATTGGCCACAGGGAACATGATGATGATGGCTTTGGGGCGATTGAGCAAACAGGTAAGCTTTAAGAAATTATTACGTAACTGGGTAATTGTGAGTTTAGGTAACCTTGCCGGCGCATTATTTATGGCGTTTTTTCTTGGACATTATGTCGGGTTAGCTGAAGGTGCGGCAGCGAGTAAAACCATTGCTATTGCAGAAGCGAAAGTGAATATGGATTTCTTGCGCGCCTTTGTTTCAGCGATTGCCTGTAACTGGATGGTGTGTATGGGGATTTGGTTTTATTTTGGTGCAAAGCAAACATCTGGACGTATTCTTGCCATGTGGTTCCCTGTGATGATTTTTGTGTTGATTGGGCTACAGCATTTTGTGGCAAATATGTTTATTATTCCGGCAGGGATTTTTGCCGGAGCAAATGTAACATGGGGAGAATTTTTCTTAAATATGCTTCCTGTCTTCTTGGGTAATGTGACAGGTGGGGCGGCATTTGTCGGGGCTTCTTATCTTTACGCTTATCGTCATTTGCTCAAAGAGGATTATCAAATTTAGCGCATAAAAGTGTGGTGGCGTTTTTCTGCGTTTTGAATGAAAAATAGGGAATCATGTCGATTCCCTATTTCAGTCTTGAGTGTGATTCAGCGAGGTTTATTTAATTAACTCTACCGGTACTTTTACCACGAGTTTTTTGATTTTGGCGGATTGACCATTCACGTTACAACAAGGTTTATGCGGTTCATAAGGATAGAACACGGCAAACATATTTGGCACTAATGTAATCGTGCTTTTGTTGTCGATTTCTTGGGTAAGTTGGTAGTCGTCATCTTCGTGATAAGCTTCGTATTTGTTTAAGTCAGGATAGGTTGCGCCGACTTCGATGTTTTCTACGCCACGAATTAATACTTGAACGTCTAAATATTTGTGGTGCAGTTCTGCTTTTTTACTTGCGGCTTCTGCCAGTTCAGGTTCCATCACGTTCATATAAATTTGGTCAGTGATGTCATGACGACCAACCTCTAATTTTTCTAAGTCTAAACCTTTTAAATACTCACAGGTTTCGGCAATGACTTTCGGTAAGCCAAGTTTAAAATCCGCGCGGGTTAAATCTCCAATTAACATATTTTCTCCTTTTTTGTTTTAGAAACTGGAGTGATTTTATCATTAACCTTATTTTTCAGGTAGTCATAAATCGCAATTGCGCAAAAAAGTTACCCATCAAGGCAAAAGCCCTGTATAATGCCCGCGTTTTATTTTCTGAATTAGCGTGCGGCTAACAAAAGTGATTTTCCGCGTGGACGTCAAAAAAGTGCGGTCGGTTTTAAGATTATTTTTGCTAGTCGCAAATTGGAAAATAAAACATTGTGAATATTTATTTAAGAAGGAAAACATTGTGGATCCAATTGTTAAGCAGTTTAAATACGGTCAACATACCGTAACTTTAGAAACCGGCGCTATTGCACGTCAAGCCACCGCTGCCGTCATGGCAAGCATGGACGATACAACCGTATTCGTTGCCGTAGTTGCCAAAAAAGATGTGAAAGAAGGGCAAGATTTCTTCCCATTAACCGTTAACTATCAAGAGCGTACTTATGCCGCTGGTCGTATTCCGGGCGGTTTCTTCAAACGCGAGGGTCGTCCATCTGAAGGTGAAACCTTAATTGCCCGTTTAATCGACCGTCCGATTCGTCCGTTATTCCCAGAAGGTTTCTTTAATGAAATCCAAGTGGTTGCGACGGTTGTTTCTGTAAACCCACAAATCAGCCCGGATTTAGTCGCCATGATCGGTGCGTCTGCTGCGTTGTCTTTATCCGGTGTGCCATTTAATGGCCCAATCGGTGCGGCGCGTGTCGGTTTCATCAACGATCAATTCGTATTAAACCCAACCATTAACGAACAAAAACAAAGCCGTTTGGATTTAGTGGTTGCAGGTACTGACAAAGCCGTATTAATGGTGGAATCCGAAGCAGATATTCTCACTGAAGAACAAATGTTGGCGGCGGTGGTTTATGGTCACCAGCAACAACAAGTGGTGATTGAAGCCATTAAAGAATTGGTTGTTGAAGCCGGTAAACCACGTTGGGATTGGGTTGCACCTGAACCAAACACTGATTTAATCAATAAAGTGAAAGCGTTAGCTGAAGCGCGTTTAGGCGATGCGTATCGTATCACTGAAAAACAAGCGCGTTATGAGCAAATTGATGCGATTAAAGCTGACGTTGTTGCACAAATTACCGCGGAAGATGAAGAAGTCAGCGAAGGAAAAATTATTGATATTTTCACCGCACTTGAAAGCCAAATCGTGCGTGGACGTATTATCGCAGGTGAACCGCGTATTGATGGTCGTACCGTTGATACTGTGCGCGCATTAGATATTTGCACTGGTGTATTACCGCGTACCCACGGTTCTGCAATCTTTACTCGTGGTGAAACTCAAGCGTTGGCTGTTGCTACTTTAGGGACTGAACGCGATGCGCAAATCATTGATGAATTAACCGGTGAGCGTCAAGATCACTTCTTGTTCCACTATAACTTCCCTCCGTATTCCGTGGGTGAAACCGGTATGATTGGTTCACCAAAACGTCGTGAAATTGGTCACGGTCGTTTGGCGAAACGTGGTGTGGCAGCAGTGATGCCAACCTTAGCCGAATTCCCGTATGTGGTACGTGTAGTATCAGAAATCACCGAATCCAACGGTTCTTCTTCCATGGCTTCCGTGTGTGGTGCTTCTCTTGCGTTAATGGATGCCGGTGTGCCGATTAAAGCGGCTGTCGCAGGTATCGCGATGGGCTTGGTGAAAGAAGATGACAAATTTGTTGTGCTTTCCGATATTCTTGGTGATGAAGACCACTTAGGTGATATGGACTTTAAAGTGGCGGGTACTCGTCAAGGTGTGACCGCACTTCAAATGGATATCAAAATTGAAGGTATCACTGCTGAAATCATGCAAATTGCATTAAACCAAGCGAAAAGCGCACGTATGCATATTCTTGGTGTGATGGAGCAAGCTATTCCGGCGCCGCGTGCCGATATTTCTGATTTTGCACCACGTATCTACACCATGAAAATTGATCCGAAGAAAATCAAAGATGTGATCGGTAAGGGTGGTGCAGTGATTCGTGCATTGACCGAAGAAACCGGTACTTCAATTGATATTGATGATGACGGTACAGTGAAAATCGCTGCGGTAGATAAGAATGCCGTACAAGATGTGATGGCACGTATCGAAGACATCACTGCTGAAGTAGAAGCGGGTGCCATTTACAAAGGTAAAGTGACTCGTTTAGCCGATTTCGGTGCATTCGTTTCTATCGTAGGTAATAAGGAAGGCTTGGTTCACATTTCTCAAATTGCCGAAGAACGTGTGGAAAAAGTCAGTGATTATCTACAAGTAGGGCAAGAAGTGATGGTTAAAGTAGTGGAAATCGATCGTCAAGGTCGTATCCGTTTAACCATGAAAGAACTTGCGCCTAAACAAGACACTGTTCAAGAATCCTTTGATGACGTTATTGAACAGGAATAATTAAATTTAGGATTAATGTTACGGGACGGAATGTCCCGTAACATTTCTTTTTCAATAAGCAATACCTCTGCTTTAAGGCTTACAAAGAAATGACACAACGTAATGGGTTGTTTAATTTCGCGGTGTTTTTACCCATTTTATTTTTTACTTTTTTATTGTCGGGCTGTGTCGGCTTGAACAATAGTTTTGTGTCTAAAAATAAAGTGGTACTAGCTGATCAAAATCCAAGCCAGCATTTTGAACAGGAAGTAATGATTGTTCGGATTAGTCAGGTATTGCTCGTTGGAAAAATGAGTAATGAAGAACGTGCTTCTCTCCATTTTGAACGGGGAGTGCTTTACGATAGTTTGGGGCTTTGGGCTTTAGCGCGTTATGACTTTACTCAAGCTCTTGCATTGCAACCTAAAATGGCGGCAGTGTATAACTATCTAGGGCTTTATTTATTACTTGATGAAGACTATGACGGCGCATTAGAGGCCTTTAATACTGTTTTCAGCCTTGATCCTGACTATGAATATACCTTCCTTAATCGAGCATTAGACTTCTATTATGTGGGACGGTATAACCTCGCCGAGCAGGATTTCTTGGCATTTTATCAACGCAATAAATCAGATCCTTACCGTGTTTTATGGCTGTATTTGAATGAATTAAAATTCAAACCGGCCGAGGCACAAAAAAATCTGGCTCAACGTGCTGTTGGGCTTTCTCAGGATTATTGGGGTACCTACATTGTCCAATATTATTTGGGCAAATTATCAGTTCAGGATCTACAGGCTAAAGCACAGCAGTTTGCAACAAAAACCGCTACGCAATACGCAGAAGTTCTGACTGAAACCTACTTTTATCTAGCAAAACAAAAACTCAATATGGGACAGATTGATGAGGCAGAGACCTTATTCAAACTGGCTGTTGCAAATCAGGTGTATAACTTTGTGGAGTATCGTTTTGCGGTGTTTGAGCTATCGAAATTAGGACAACAGACTCAAGCAGAATAACGGTGAGCATGGCTCAACCGGCGATGCGTTGTAAGACGTAAAACGACACATTGTGATTAACCTGAAAGCGTCTATTGAGCTTTCCTTTTATACATTCGAGTATTTTTAATGACTGAAACTAAAATGACTTTCAAGGATTTAGGCTTGCCTGAATTCATCCTTAATGCGGTTTCCGATCTTGGCTTTGAAACACCATCTCCAATTCAACAAATTTGCATACCGCACTTATTAGAAGGCCGTGATGTACTGGGCATGGCACAAACCGGTAGTGGGAAAACAGCGGCTTTCTCTTTGCCTATTTTGGCGCAAATCGATCCGACCGAAAAACACCCACAATTATTAGTGATGGCGCCGACCCGTGAATTAGCTATTCAAGTTGCAGATGCATGTGAGCAATTCGTGAAATATGCCAAAGGTATCAATATTGTGACTTTGTACGGTGGTCAACGTTATGACATCCAATTACGTGCGTTAAAACAAGGAGCGCAAGTTGTGGTGGGGACACCGGGACGTATTTTGGACCACCTACGTCGTGGCACCTTAAGCCTTGCTGAACTTAAAGCCATTGTGTTAGACGAAGCGGATGAAATGTTGCGCATGGGCTTTATTGATGATGTGGAAACCGTGATGGCCGAATTACCGGAACATCACCAAACCGCACTTTTCTCTGCCACTATGCCGGAGCCGATTCGCCGAATCACCAAACGCTTTATGAAAGATCCGCAAGAAGTCAAAATTAAAGCGACCCAACAAAGTGCACCGGATATTGCGCAAAGTTGTTGGTATGTTCATGGCGTCCGCAAAAATGATGCCTTGTTGCGTTTCTTGGAAGTGGAAGATTTTGATGCGGCGATTATTTTCACCCGCACTAAAACCGGCACATTAGACGTAACGGAATTGTTGGAAAAACACGGTTTCCGTGCGGCAGCATTGAATGGCGATATGACACAACAATTACGTGAACAAACCTTAGATCGTTTGCGTAGTGGTAGCTTAGATATCGTAGTGGCGACAGACGTCGCGGCGCGTGGTATTGATATTGAGCGTATCAGTCTTGTAGTGAACTACGATATTCCACTGGATGCAGAATCTTATGTGCATCGTATTGGTCGTACCGGTCGTGCAGGACGTTCCGGTCGTGCGTTATTATTCGTGGAACCGCGTGAGCGTCGTTTGTTGCGCAATGTTGAACACCTTATCAAGAAAAATATTGAAGAGGTGGAATTGCCGAACCATGAAGTCTTACAAGCCTGTCGTCGTAAAAAATTCAAAGATAAAATTACCACGCAGTTGGAACACCATGATTTAGAGCTTTATCGTGAATTGTTGGAAGATATGTTTACTGCCGACCAATCACAAGAAGATATTGCCGCCGCTATGATGATGTTGCTACAAGGCAAGCAAAAACTGATTCTTCCACCAGATCCGGTGGTGGATAAAAAAGCACGTCGTGATCGTAATGAGCGCAGTGACCGTCGTGAGAATCCTCGTTCAGCAGAACGTCGTGGTGAACGTAAAGGCTATGGCAGTCCACAACCAATGGATTTATATCGTATTGAAGTGGGGCGCGGAGACGGTGTGGAAGTTCGTCATATTGTTGGCGCTATTGCGAATGAAGGTGATATTAATAGTCGCTACATCGGTCACATCAAGTTGTATGATGATTATTCCACCATTGAATTGCCACAAGGTATGCCGAAAGAATTGTTACAACAATTTGCGAAAACGCGAGTGTTGAATAAGCAAATGCGTATGTCTTTTATCGGTGAAGCCAAAGGCGAGCGTGGCGGTGATAATTTTGGCGGAAAACGCCGTGGCGGTCGTTTTGAAGACAAAGGTTTCAAAGGCGATCGTAAATTTAAAGAAAAATCTCACCGCACTTTTAAAGAGAAACGTGAGTTTAGAAAATAAGAAAGAAGACCGCACATAAAGTGCGGTCGTTTTTTGAGATAAATTGACGGCTTATCATGTGATAAGCCGTTTTTCTTATTCTTCCAAAATGACTTTGCCGATATAACCAAGGTTGCGATGTTGTTGTGCGTAGTCAATGCCATAGCCCACCACGAATTCATCAGGGATGGTGAAGCCAACCCAGTCTACCGGTACATTCACTTCACGACGGGATGGTTTGTCCAATAAAGTACAAATTGTCAACGAGGCAGGATCGCGTAAATTAAGAATCTCACGCACTTTTTCTAGTGTGTAGCCGGTATCAATAATATCTTCTACGATTAGCACGTCTTTACCACGGATATCGCTTTCAATATCTTTTGTAATGCGTACATCGTGGTTCGTTGTCATGCTGCTACCATAGCTTGATGTGGTCATAAATTCGATTTCTACCGGCAAATGTAATTCGCGTACTAAATCCGCCATAAACATAAAGGAACCACGCAACAAGCCTATTACTACGAGGCGATTAACTTTTTTTTGTTGATAGAATGCGGTGATTTCTTTGCCGAGTTCAGCAATACGGGAACGAACTTCTTGTTCGGAAATAAGAATATCGACGTGGTGTTTTTTCATTTTAAGGTTACCTTTGGCAGATGATGAGGGCGCTATTCTAACAAAAAAAAGACTGAAGTTTAAACTTCAGTCTTTTTAAGTACCCTAACGAATTTACTTTCTACTCTACCTGTTTGGCGTGCTATGCAGACTTCCAATAACAACCATTCATCTTCATTGCAATACTTAACAGATGCGGCTTATGTTAGCAGAGTTTTTATTATTGTCAATAAGAATTATTCTCATTTATTTTAATTTCCGGAAATTTTCATTTTTTCTAATAAAATGGAACCCGTCTGGATATTGGAGCGATGTTCAATATCATCGGCCACGGCAACAATATTACGTAATATGTCCGGTAATTGTCCTGCGATGGTGATTTCTGCAACCGGATATTGAATTTCACCGTTTTCCACCCAAAAACCGGCTGCACCTCGTGAATAATCACCAGTAACCAAATTCACACCTTGCCCCATCACTTCTGTTACGAGTAAACCGCGATTCATTTGGCGTAAAAGTGCGGTTAGTTTTCCTGATGAATTTGGTTTGATCAGCCAATTGTGAATGCCGCCAGCGTGTCCTGTGCTTTGCATGTCGAGCTTGCGTCCGCTGTAACTGGTAAGCAAATAAGTTTGTAAAATCCCGCTGCGAATAATCTCCATGTCCTGCGTTCTAACCCCTTCACTATCAAATGGGGTCGACGCTAATTGACCGATCAGATGCGGTCTTTCGGCAATCTCAAACCAGTCAGGCAATACTTGTTTCCCTAAGTGATCCAACAAAAAACTAGCTTTGCGGTATAAGCTGCCACCGCTGATGGCGGCTGCTAAATGGCTGATTAAGCCCGTTGCGACATCGTTTAAGAAAATGACGGGCGCTTCTTGTGTGGCAAGTTTTTGGGGTTGTAAGCGAGCAATCGCTTTTTGCGCTGCATTTTCACCGACCCAATGAGGTGGCGCTAATTGATTGATATTGCGTGCTACCGTGTATTCATAATCCCGTTCTAACTGCTCTTGATGTTCGGCAATGACGGAGCAGGAAAGCGAGTAGCGGCTAGATAAATAACTTTGCAACATGCCGTGGCTGTTGCCATAAACACGCACACCGGTATGGGCATTGAAAGACGCGCCCTCACTGTTCACGATGCGTTCATCGTGTTCTAATGCGGCTTTTTCGGTATCCAAAGCAAGTTGCACCGCTTTATCAACATCAATTTCAGCAGCGTGATACAAATCCAAATCCGGCGCATCAAATGCCATCAATTCTTTATCGGCTAAGCCTGCACAATCATCTGGTGAAGTGTATTTGGCAATAGCAAGAGCCGCCTCTACGGTGTTTTTAATGGCTTCCGGTGTTAAATCGGAGGTGGAAGCATTGCCTTTTTGCTGTCCTACATAGACGGAAATACCTAGTGCGCCATCGTTGTTAAATTCAACGTTTTCAATTTCCTGTAAACGGGTGGAGACGGAGAGTCCGCTAGATTTGGTCACCCCCACTTCGGCGGTTGCACCTGCTTTTTGGGCAATTTCAATGGCAAGGCTGACCGCATCGCGCAGTTGTTGTTCTTGTTGACGCAAAAGTGCGGTGGCATTTTCAAGTGTTTTTTGTGGCATTGTGCTTTTCTCAATAATGAAATTTCGCCAATTTTAGCGTATTTTTCTTTTTAAGGCGAACCACGGATTCTGTGCTAAAATGCACCGCACTTTTAAGTAGAACGATGGAAAAGAAGATGGCAAAACGTAAAAAAGAAGATTTTGACTGGCAGGACGAAGAGCAAGAAGAAATTATTTGGGTCAGCAAAAGTGAAATTAAACGGGATGCGGAAGCATTAAAAAAACTGGGTGAAAAACTGGTTGAGCTGACAAAGGCAAAATTAGATAAAATTCCTTTGGAAGACGCTTTATTGGAAGCGGTAAATTTAGCGCAACGTCTGCAAAAAGAAGCACGTCGCCGCCAACTGCAATATATCGGTAAATTATTGCGCGGGATGGATGTTGAGCCCATTCAGGCTGCGTTGGAAAAATTGGAAAACAAACATCAGAAACAACAAGCAATGTTGCATAAATTGGAGTTATTACGTGATGCGTTAGTGGCAAAAGGCGATGATGCATTAACGGATTTTCTAACGGATTATCCACATGCTGACCGACAACATCTGCGAAATTTGATTCGTACCGCGAGTAAGGAAAAAGAACAAAATAAACCGGCAAAAGCTTACCGTGAAATTTTCCAGTATTTGAAGGAAATTGTGTTGGAAGATTAACCTGATGTGAAATAATTCAGCCCCTTAATAAGCGATTTATTAAGGGGCTGTTTTTTATGGGTGAATTAATTTAGCCAGAAGAAGTAACCGAAGGTCGCGATAACAAAGATACACACGATATTCAACAGAATACCGGCTCTTACCATTTCACTTTGTTTCACTTCGCCGGTACCGAACACAATGGCATTCGGTGGTGTTGCCACCGGCAACATGAAGGCACAGGAAGCACCTAAACCGATGATTAAGGCTAAACCGATTTCCGGCATACCAAGAGATTGTGCGATAGAAATGAAAATCGGCACTAACAATGCCGCACTGGCAGTGTTGGAGGTGAATTCCGTTAAGAAAATAATGAACGCAGAAACCAATAAACCGATGAGATAGAAGTGACCACCTTCAATCAGGAATACGATGCCGTCAGCCAAAATTTTGCTTGCACCGGAATTTTTTAATACCGCACTTAAGGTTAAGCCGCCACCGAAGAGCATTAATACGCCCCAATCGGTGTTGTCTTGAATTTGCTTCCAGTTTGTTACGCCAGCAACACAAAGGATAACCGCGGCAGATAAAGCAATAACGCTATCGAAACTGGCAATTTTCCCCTCTAATCCTAATGCGCCTGCAAGAATCGGGTTGATTTGGCTACTGAAAACCCAGCTCAATGCAATAAAGACGAAAATCGCTAAGGTAATCCAACGTTGTTTATTCATTGGAATGGCTTCAAATTGTTGGTCAAAACGAATATTGAGTTTTGGTTTGAAGACAATATAAAGTGTTCCGATCATGATTGGCATTAAAATAATCATGATAGGCAAGCCATACCATAACCAATCAGCGAAGGTGAGGTGCAATTGCGTTGCAACGATGTTGTTTGGCGGGCTTCCCACTAAGGTTCCCATACCACCGATACTGGCGCTATACGCAATTCCTAAAAGCACAAACACATAGGTATTATGTTCTGAATTACGATCTAGCCGGCTTAGTACGCCCATGGCAAGGGGGAGCATCATGGCCGCTGTCGCTGTGTTACTTACCCACATGGACAAAAATGCGGTAACGGAGAATAAATACATGATCGCGACAAATAAATTGCCTTTTGCCAAAGCCATAATTTTGTTGGCGATCATTTTATCTAACTGTTGAATATGAAGTGCTGTCGCTAAAGCAAAGCCACCAAAGAATAAGAAGATATTCGGATCGGCAAAGGTAGCTAGCGCAGTACTTGTTTTCACTAATCCCAAGAAAATAGCGAGAAGTGGAACAATTAATGCTGTGATGGTGACGTGTAAGGCTTCTGTTAACCATAAAATGGCCACTAAAGCTAATAATGCCAACCCACTATTGGCGTTTTTATCAAAAGGTAGTGTATTGAGTAAGACAAAAAATAGAACGACGGCAAAGATAAAGATAATTGCACTCCTATAATTCTTACTTTGATTTTGAGTTGTGTCTTTCATAATTTTAATTCCTGTCAATAAAATCAAAGATCAACATATTACCAAAAATAGGCAATATGCTAAGGAAACTAACACTTTGTTAACAAAAAGCAATTAGTTTTTTATGGATTTGTGACATCGCGCAAAAAAAGTGCGGTGAAAATTTTCTATATTTTCACCGCACTTTTAGAAGAATAATGACGCAGCTAGAATTAGTCTTGCTCGAAATCTGCGAGGTCTAAGGCTTCTTGTGACAGAATAATGCCGGTGAGATCTGCATACACAAAGTCTTCCGGGAAGAAAGTTACGCCACCAAAGTTGACCGGAATATCGGTTTCGCCGTGGTTGTTTTCATCTGCGCCTACCGGAATTGGGGCTAACGCATGAATGCCGATGTCGATATTTTCCAGTTGTTGAATTTGACGAACCGCACCATAAAGGATGATGCCTTCCCAGTGATTATCTGCGGCTAATTGTGCGAGTTCCGCATCAATTAATGCACGGCGTACTGCGCCGCCGCCATCAACGACTAATACGCGTCCTTGACCGTTTTCTTCTAAAATTTCAGCTATTAACCCGTTATTTTCAAAACATTTTACGGTGGTGACTTTGCCATAAAAAGAACTTAGCCCGCCGAAACTTGAGAAAACAGGTTCGACAACATCGACTTGATCGAGATAAATATCGCAAAGTTCAGAAGTATCAATGTACATAAAAGACCCTATTTTTTTAAGATGAATACTGCGAGCTAGTATAGTCCGTTTCAGCCTAGAAGCAAGCCAAAACTAAATAGCCCATTGATAAGTAACGCAATCAGCGACATTTGCGCCAGCATCGGGCGTAAAGCCACCGGCTCTTTATGAGAGAAAACAAAACGGGCATGTTTGAACAAGAGCGGATAAGTGAGTAAAAAGGCGAAACTCACCGGATTACGCAAATTCATGAGGGCAAACAAAAGATAAAACAAGGCGGCGATAGAAAGCAGCAAGCAATGATAAATCCGCCCATTATGTGGCCCTAAGCGTACGGCAAGGGTGTTTTTGCCTGCTTTGCGATCTTGTTCAATATCACGCAAGTTATTGATATTTAAAACCGCTGTCGCAAGTAAACCGCTGGCAATGGCAGGAAGCAAAATAATGGCAGAGATATCATGTACTTGCAGATAATAGGTGCCGCCGATGCCCAATAACCCAAAGAAAATTAATACGGAAATATCGCCTAAGCCCAAATAGCCGTAAGGCTTGCTGCCCACGGTATAGGTGATAGCTGCCACAATGGCCAAGACGCCGAGCATGGAAAACGCAATTAAATCACTGACATTTTGGTAAGCAATACCGATTAAGAGAGCACCACAAAGGAAACTCAAGGCGATCATCACATAAAGCCCTTTTTTCAGTTGTGCCGCAGAAATCGCGCCTTGTTGAATGCCGCGTAATGGCCCGATACGTTCTGCCGTGTCGGAGCCTTTTTGGTGATCACCGTAATCATTGGCGAAGTTGGAAAGAATTTGCAGAAATAACGTGGTGAGTAAACATAACACCGTGATTCCCCAATGGAAGCTGCCTGCCCAATAGGCGAGCGCTGAACCGGTTAAAATGGTTGCCAAGGCTAACGGTAGGGTTTTGGGACGCGCTGTTTCAATCCACATTTTTATTGTATTTTTTGTCATAATGGCTACTCGAATAACGAAAAATAAGGCGATTTTTTACCGCACTTTTAGCTAAAATAGGCGTCATTCTACAAGGTTATTTTGCAGATTTTAACTGTTTTAAGGAAAATATGTCCGATTCTCTCACATTGCAGCCCGTGGCTGTGATTTACACGCCTTACAAAGAAAAGTTTTCCGTACCGCGTCAACCTAATTTGGTGCAGGATGGCACGGGTATTGTCGAATTGTTGCCGCCCTATAACCAAGCGGAAAGCGTCCGCGGTTTAGAACAATTCAGCCACCTTTGGCTAATTTTTCAATTTGATCAAATTCCGCAAGGCAAATGGCATCCTACCGTGCGCCCACCCCGTTTAGGTGGCAATCAACGGGTTGGCGTGTTTGCCTCGCGCTCGACACATCGCCCAAATCCCATTGGTTTATCCAAAGTGGAATTGCGCCAAGTAGAATGTAAAAACGGCAAGGTGTTGTTACATCTCGGCGCCGTGGATTTAGTGGACGGCACGCCTATTTTCGACATCAAACCTTATCTGGCCTACGCTGACAGTGAACCTGACGCGATTTCCGGCTTTGCCCAAAGCGAACCGAAACCGTTGCTGCACGTAGAATTTACTGCAGAAGCGGAAAGTGCGGTCAAAAAACACAGCAAAAATCGACCGCACTTACAACGTTTTATTACTGAGGTGATCCAACAAGATCCCCGCCCCGCCTATCAACAAGGTAAAACTACTGACCGCCTTTACGGCATTTCGTTGTATGACTTGAATGTGAAATGGCGGATTAAAGCGGGTACAGTAGATGTGGCGGAAATCGTGCAAATTGAAACCTTAGTAAATCATCAGGAAGATTAATCTGCGAACTTTTTGAAGTGTATTTCTGATGCGAAAATATTTTAAATTTTCACCGCACTTTTTTCACATGTCTATTCACTGAGTCCCGTCAAAATCGAACATTCCGGGCAGTCGTTGCCTTGGCAGTTGTCATGCCAGAGTTGAAGTTCAGCCACCATTTTTTGTAGTGCATGAATTTGTGCATTGAGGGTTTCGATATGTTTTGCCGTAAGTTGTTTCACTTCACGGCTGTTGCGATGCGGGTTATCTTGTAATTCAAGTAATTGAGCGATTTGTTGCAGGGAAAAGCCCACGTCTCGTGAGTGGCGGATAAAGCGTAAACGGGCAAGATCGTTTTCTTCATAGTAGCGATAACCTGAAAGGGTGCGTGTGCCGGCTTTGAGTAAGCCGCGTTTTTCATAATCGCGGATTTGTTTAGCAGATAAGCCGGTGAGTTTGGCTGCTTGACTGATATTCATAAAAAGTGTTTGACCTTAACCTAACGTTAAGGTTTATAGTAATCTCACCGACAAAAATCGGCAAGGTTTAACTTAACAAAGGAGCAAATGATGCAAAACGTAACCTTAAAAATTGATGGCATGACCTGTGGTGGTTGTGTGAAAAGCGTGACTCGCGTATTGAGCGAATTGGACGGTGTGGCGCAAGCAGACGTCAGTTTGGAAAAAGCGCAAGCGGTCGTGAGTTTTGATGCAAATAAAGTGCAGCCTGCCGCGTTGGTGGAAGCCGTGGAATATGCCGGGTTTGATGCGGAAGTGGTGTAAGTTTTGTTTATTGCGTATTTAATTGATGGCGGCGTCTCCTGATACCGTCTTTTGATTATTGCTTTGTTGTAAGCACGCGTCGGGAGACGCGCGCGCTCTAAGTCTTCTGACGTGCGCTATGAATAAGCACAAGCGTGGACGCTTGCGCTAGCCGTCTTTAAGATCGATGATAAAAAATATTTCCAAAACCCACCGCACTTTTCTGTGAAAGGACATAATAAAGAGGATGTTATGCAAAAAGTCTCCATTCAAATTGGGGGTATGACGTGCCAGTCGTGCGCCAGTCGGATTGAAAAGGTATTGAATAAAAAGGATTTTGTGCAGCAGGCGGGCGTGAATTTCGCCAGTGAAGAAGCGCAGATCACTTTTGATGAAAAGCAAACTTCCGTTGAACAGCTGATCCAAATTATTCAAAAGACCGGTTTCACGGCACAATTAAAGCAAGAACAGGCAGAATTGCCGCAAGAGCGAAACATTTCGTGGCGGTTGATTTTATTGTGGCTAATTAACGTGCCGTTTTTAATCGGTATGTTCGGCATGATGCTGGGGCGACATGATTGGATGTTACCGCCGATGTGGCAAATGGCATTAGCCACGATTGTGCAATTCGGCTTGGCGATTCCCTTCTACAAAAGTGCTTGGGGCAGTATTAAAGGCGGTTTGGCGAATATGGATGTATTGGTCAGTCTTGGCACGCTCACCATTTATTTTTATTCCGTCTTTATGCTGTTTTATCTGCCGCATATGAGCCATGCACACGGCTCGGCGAATATTTATTTTGAAGCCTCCGTCATGGTGTTGGGGTTTGTGAGTTTGGGAAAATTCTTAGAAGATCGTACCAAAAAGCACAGCCTAAATAGCCTAGGTTTATTATTGCAGCTGACACCAAAACAAGTGCACGTGCAACGCTACGGCGAATGGCAAACCGTGCCGTTAAATCAAATCCAAGTGGGCGAACGGTTACGCGCCAACCAAGGCGAACGCATTGCCGCCGATGGCGTGGTGGAAGAGGGGGCGGGTTGGTGTGATGAAAGCCATTTAACCGGTGAATCCGTGCCGGAAATGAAGAAATTGGGAAGCCAAGTGTTGGCAGGGGCGATGGTGACGGACGGCAGTTTGGTTTATCGCTCGCAACAGCTTGGTAGCCAAACGTTGCTCGGCGATATGATGAATGCCCTTTCTGAAGCGCAAGGTAGCAAAGCACCCATTGCCCGTTTTGCCGACAAAGTGGCGGCAGTGTTTGTGCCAACGGTAATAGGCATTTCCTTGCTGACGTTTTTACTTACTTGGTGGCTTCAACAAGATGTTGTCACGGCGTTGATTCATGGGGTTGCGGTATTGGTGATTGCCTGCCCTTGTGCCTTGGGCTTAGCAACGCCTGCGGCGATCATGGTGGGCATGGGCAAAGCCGTGAAACAGGGCATTTGGTTTAAAGATGCCGCCGCCATGGAAGAATCCGCCCATGTGAACGCGGTGGTGTTGGATAAAACCGGCACGCTCACAGAAGGCAAACCGCAAGTGGTTGCTTTTTGGCAGGCGCAAGGTGCGGTCTATTCTGAAGATGAAATTTATGCGTTGGCGGCCGCTATTGAACAGAACGCGACGCATCCGTTGGCAAAAGCCCTTGTGCAAGCCGCGATGGCAAAAAATGTGGCGTTGCCTGCGGTACAACATATTCAGGTAGATGTGGGGCAGGGGATTCAAGGGGAGATTGAACATATCGGCACAGTGAAAGTGGGGAAACCTGCCTATTGCGGTTTGACGTTACCAACCAATCTTGATCCGGTGTGGCAGATCGCCAGCATTGTGGCGGTCGCTGTAAATGACCAACCTATCGCCGCATTTGCCTTAGCAGACGCCTTAAAGGCGGACAGTCAAAAGGCAATTCAGCGTTTGCAGGCGCATAATATCGATGTGTATATCATGAGTGGCGATAATCCGAACGTGGTGCAATACATTGCCGATCAGCTTGGGATTCAACATGCGCAGGGCAATATGTCGCCACGCGATAAAGCAAGTGCGGTTAAACTTCTACAAGAAAATGGCAACGTGGTCGCCATGGTGGGGGATGGGGTGAATGACGCGCCGGCATTGGCTGCGGCGAATGTGAGTTTCGCCATGCACGATGGCGCGGATGTGGCGCAACACAGTGCGTCGGCAACCCTAATGCAGCATTCGGTCAATCAGTTGGTGGATGCTTTATTGATTTCCCGCGCGACCTTGAAAAACATTAAACAAAATTTGTTTTTTGCGTTTATTTATAATGTGTTAGGCATTCCGCTAGCCGCCTTGGGGTTGCTCAGCCCGGTGGTTGCCGGGGCGGCGATGGCGATGAGTTCGATTTCTGTGTTAAGCAATGCGTTACGCTTAAAGAAAGTAAAAATTGAATAGTCGTGGCAAAGAAAAGTGCGGTTAAAATTAACCGCACTTTTTTTTATTTGTTGGAATAAATCAATTCTGGAGATTGGTTGTCGTTGATGACGCTTTCGTTGACCACCACTTTTTCTAACCCTTCTAAAGAAGGTAAGTCGTACATGGTGTCGAGCAAGACGCCTTCGATGATGGAGCGTAAGCCGCGGGCACCGGTTTTACGGGCGAGGGCTTTTTTCGCCATGGCGATTAAGGCGTCTTTGGTAAATTCCAGTTCCACGTCTTCTAACCCAAATAACGCTTGATATTGTTTACACAAGGCGTTTTTCGGTTCGGTCAGAATGCGCACGAGGGCTTCTTCATCTAATTCGCTTAACGGCGCAACCACTGGCAGACGTCCGATAAATTCCGGGATTAAGCCGTATTTCATTAAATCGTCCGGTTCTACCTGTTTGAACAAATCCGTTAATGTAGCTTTGTCTTTTTCGCTCTTGATTTCGGCGCCGAAACCAATCGCAGTGGCAACGCTGGTGCGTTTTTCAATGACTTTATCTAAGCCGGCAAAAGCACCGCCGCAAATAAACAGAATTTTGGAGGTATCGATACGCAACATTTCCTGTTGTGGGTGCTTGCGCCCGCCTTGTGGTGGAATGGACGCAACCGTGCCTTCAATGAGTTTTAACAAGGCTTGTTGTACGCCCTCGCCGGAAACATCGCGGGTGATGGATGGATTCTCCGATTTGCGGGTGATTTTGTCGATTTCATCTATATAAATAATGCCTTGTTCCGCACGTTCGATGTCGTAATCACAGTTTTGTAGTAATTTTTGTAACACGTTTTCTACGTCTTCGCCCACGTAACCGGCTTCCGTCAAGGTGGTGGCATCCGCCATGGCGAAAGGCACGTTTAACATACGCGCCATGGTCTCTGCCAACAGGGTTTTACCGCTACCGGTCGGGCCGATAAGCAAAATGTTACTTTTACCTAATTCCACATCATTGGTTTGATGTTTGGTACGCAGGCGTTTGTAGTGGTTATACACCGCCACTGCCAACACTTTTTTCGCGTAATCTTGGCCGATAACATAATCGTCTAAATGGGCGCGGATTTTGTGCGGTGTGGGTAATTCCTGTTCTTTTTGCGCTTCTGCCTCTTCGCTTTCGGCTTCTTCGCCATGCTCTTCATTGAGCAACATATCGTGACACAATTCGATACATTCATTACAAATGTAACCGGAGGTGCCAGCGATGAGTTTATTGACTTCGTCTTGTTCTTTGCCACAGAAAGAACAATGTAATTCTTTATCTTTTGCCATGTTTATCTCTTAACGTTTGGTAAACACTTCATCGATTAAGCCGTAGTTTTTGGCTTCTTCTGCAGACATAAAGTTGTCGCGATCAGTGTCTTTCTCGATGGTTTCAATGGGTTGTCCGGTGTGGAATGCCAGGCGTTCGTTTAACGTACCTTTGATTTTCAAGATTTCTTGCGCATGAATTTGAATATCCGATGCTTGTCCGCGGAAACCGCCTAAGGGTTGGTGGATCATCACGCGAGCATGTGGCAAGGCACCACGTTTGCCCGGTGCGCCACCGGCTAATAAAAAGGCACCCATGGAACAGGCTTGTCCAACGCACAAGGTGCGCACATCGGGCTTGATGAATTGCATGGTGTCGTAAATTGCCATACCGGCAGTCACGGAACCGCCCGGTGAATTGATATATAAATTGATGTCTTTATCGGGATCTTCTGATTCTAGGAAAAGCAATTGTGCCACAATCAGATTGGCCATGTTGTCTTCCACTTCACCGCTTAGGAAAATCACGCGATCTTTCAGTAAGCGAGAATAAATGTCATAGGCGCGTTCGCCACGGGAAGTTTGGTCAACGACCATAGGAATTACACTCATATGTTCCTCAATTTAGTCAGGATAGGGTGAAAAGTGCGGTCAGAAAAAACGGAGTTTTTTGATATTGGACGAGCCAATGGCGCCGCAAGAACAAAATTCTTTCATAAAAAACGGCGGCTATTTTACCTGAAAAATTGGGTTTGCTGAATGACTATTCTGGCAAAAATAAAAATGCGGTCATTCGTTTGAAAAAATGACCGCACTTTTAGGCGTTGGAACCTGTTATTACGGTTCTTGTTTTGCCGGATCCTCTTTTAACGACTGATAGTCCACCAAGGCTCGCCAGTTAAAGACTTTGATTGTTTGCGGTTTCGGGTTGAAAAAATCTTCTTGGCTTAAATGACTTTCTTTAATGCCTAACCATTGGGCAAAACCGTGAATAAAATTAAAGGCGCTTTGCGGGTTTTTAACGAGGGTTCTTTTGGTATCGTCACTGGAAAAACGAATAAACGGCACTTCGTAACTTTGTTTGTATTCTTTGTTATTTAGCATAGACAGATTTTTTCCTGCGCCTAAATGCGCCAAGCCATGATCTGAGAAATAAATGACGGAATAGCTTTGTCCTTGGTCTTTTAGAATTTGATTCACTTCAGACAATAAACTGTCCGTTTGTTTTAACGTATCTAAATAACAAGACATTTCTCGGCTAATTAAATGGAATTTCGGTTCTTCGCCATTTAAATGGGCGCAAAAGGTCGCGTGCGAACCAATTAAATGTAAAACGATTAATTTGGTTTGATCTTTATCTTTCGCCAAAAGTTGTTTTAATGGCTCCAATAATGCCGTGTCCGAGATATTGTCCGAATCATACCCGCCTTTTTTGGTAAAGAACGATTCATCTGCTTGAATGCCGATACGTGATGCCATGGTGTCCCATTCGCCCACTTTGCCTTGGTTAGACAACCAATAAGTTTTGTAATGGGCAAGTTTGGCGAGTGAAATAATGTTATCGGTGTAAACCGTTTCTTCATTGTTATTAATGGAACGATACAGCGTGCGCTGTAAAGACGGTTGCGTATTTGGGCCAGCAGCCACATATAAATTGAAAATTAAGCCGTTCACTTGTTCTAAAAACGGCGTGGTTTTTTGTGGGTAGCCGTATAAAGAGGTGTAATCCCGTCGCATACTTTCGCCGATCACTAAGACATAGTTTTGATATTTTGGCTCCACGGAAAGGATTTGCCACTCCGGTGTTTTGGTCAAGGCATCATTTAATAATGCCCGTTGCGTTAAATAGGTGTTATTCACTTTGATAGCGTTGGAAAGAAAACTCACCGGATAAAATTTTGAGGCTTTAAAAAATTCGGAGAGCTTGAATTCTTTCTCGGGATCCGTATTTTTTACTTCTTTTGCAATGGGCTTATAAAGTGAAAAGGCGAGAAGAGCAAGGTAAACGGTAGCATAGATTTTCTTCTGAGATTTATTTGAGGTTTTATGTCGTTGAATCAATAAGATAACGATAAATAAAAGAAGATAGAAAAAGGTAAAAATATAAATAGAGAGCGGAATCGCTTTAAAAAAACCGATAGTTTCACTGAAATTGGTTTCATAAACCGAGGCAATTACCCCAATCGACACCGGACCATATAATAAGCCGGAAGGAAGATAGCCGAGAGAGAGGGCGAAAATAAAAAGAAAGCCAATTAAAAATAAGATCTTGCTGTGTTTCCGTAAGGTGAAAAGCAGCAAACCTAATGCAAAAATGCTCACCAGATTAGTCCGATAATTATCCAAAATGCCCAAAGCAATGTGGGAAAGAAAGGAAAAAATCAATAATAACAACGCAAAAGTGATGTCATTATTGATGAGATTGTGTTTTTTGAATTGACTCATTTTATGTGCCTCAGGTGTTTTTCATGTGCTTTTCTAAGGGTGGAAATTTTAGAACCTTTATTTCCTAAAATGAAGTATTTTCGTTTCAATACATTAAGTTATAACCATTCCTTATGGGGGATGCGATTTTTTTATTTGCATTTAAGGGGATTAATTTTAATAATGTGGCGATTTTTGAAAAGGTATTGATGCAGTAAGGCTCGAGAGAATTGGGCGTTACGCAAATAAAGGAAATTTTATGAATATTCAGCAGGTTATAAAAGAAAATCACTTGGAGTTGTTGTTCCAGCAAGGGTCATTTGGCATTGAAAAAGAAAGCCAACGCGTGCATGCGGACGGGGCGGTTGTGGTGACGGAGCACCCAAAATGCTTTGGTAATCGTTCTTATCATCCTTATATCCAAACGGATTTTGCGGAAAGTCAGCTTGAGTTAATCACCCCACCTAATAAAAAAATTGAAGATACGTTGCGTTGGTTATCTGCCATTCACGAAGTGGTGTTACGCTCTTTACCGGAAGATGAATATGTCTTTCCGTTGAGTATGCCGGCCGGCTTGCCACCGGAGGATCAAATTAAAGTGGCACAACTGGATAATCCGGTCGATGTGGCGTACCGCGAGCATTTAGTGAAATCTTACGGTAAAAGCAAGCAAATGGTGAGTGGTATTCACTACAACTTCCAGCTTGAGCCGGCGTTCATTCAACAGCTGTTTGCACGACAAAATGACTACCAAAGTGCGGTGGATTTTCAGAACGATTTATATTTGAAAATTGCCCGAAATTTCTTGCGTTATCAATGGATCCTCGTCTATTTATTAGCGGCCACGCCAACGGTTGACGCCAATTATTTTCGCCACGGTACGCCATTGAAAGCGGGGCAATATGTCCGTAGTTTACGTTCTGGCCAATATGGTTATGTGAATGACCCAAGTGTGAAAGTGTCTTATGACAGCTTGAACGATTATGTGACAACCTTGGAACATGCGGTGAGTAGCGGACAGCTTATTGCCGAAAAAGAATTTTATTCCAACGTGCGTTTGCGTGGCGCGAAACAGGCGCGTGAATTGCTACAAAACGGCATTCAATATTTGGAATTCCGCCTGTTCGACTTAAACCCGTTTGAGGCTTATGGTATCGCCTTAAATGATGCCAAATTTGTGCATTATTTTATTTTGTTGATGGCGTGGCTAGATGAAGAATCCTTAGCAAGTGCGGTGGAATTAGGTAAAGAAAAATTAGCCCAAGTGGCATGGGAAAATCCGCTCTCGGCAACGGCTTTCCAAGCGGAAGGGGAGCGTGTTTTACAGCAATTATTGACGATGTTGGCGGAAATTCACGCCGACGCAGAGATGGGCGAGATCGTCAAAGAGAAACTGGCACAGTTTGCTGATCCAAGCCAAACGCTTGGTGCGCGCTTAGTCAATGCCATCGAAGCACATGGCGGTTATCAAAAACTGGGCGCAGAACTGGCGATTCGTTACAAAAAACAAGCCTTTGAACGTTTTTATGCGTTGTCAGCTTTCGACAACATGGAGCTTTCCACCCAAGCGCTGATGTTTGATGCCATTCAAAAAGGCTTAAAAATGGAGATTTTAGACGAGCGCGATCAGTTTTTAAGCCTGCAATTCGGCGACCACTTGGAATATGTCAAAAACGGCAACATGACTTCCCATGACAGCTACATTTCACCGCTCATTATGGAAAATAAAGTGGTGACCAAAAAAGTCTTGGCGAAAGCTGGCTTTAATGTGCCGCAAAGTGTGGAATTTACCAGCGTAGAACAAGCCGTGGACAATTACGCTTTATTTGCAGGGCGCGCCGTGGTGATTAAACCGAAATCCACCAATTACGGTTTGGGTATCAGCATTTTCCAACAGGGCGTGCATGATCGTGAAGATTTTGCCAAAGCCATTGAAATTGCTTTCCGTGAAGACAAAGAAGTGATGGTAGAAGATTACCTCACCGGTACGGAATACCGTTTCTTCGTACTAGGTGATGAAACGCTTGCTGTGTTGTTACGCGTGCCGGCGAATGTGATTGGCGACGGCGTGCATACGGTGGCGGAATTAGTGGCACAGAAAAATGATCATCCGTTGCGTGGCGATGGCAGCCGTACGCCATTGAAGAAAATTGCGTTAGGCGACATCGAACAGTTACAGTTAAAAGAGCAGGGCTTAACCGTGGACAGCGTGCCGACGAAAGATCAGCTGGTGCAGTTACGTGCCAATTCCAACATCAGTACCGGTGGCGATTCCATTGATATGACCGACCAAATGCATCCAAGCTACAAAGCCTTGGCGGTTGGTATCACCAAAGCCATGGGCGCTGCGGTGTGTGGTGTGGATTTAATTATTCCCGATTTAACAAAACCGGCTGAGCCGCACCTGCAATCTTGGGGCGTCATTGAAGCCAACTTTAATCCAATGATGATGATGCACATCTTCCCGTACGCAGGACAATCCCGTCGGGTGACACAAAACGTACTGAACATGCTCTTCCCGGAGCTGAAATCATAGCCCTATAGCGTAAAAGGCGAATCTGAGGATTCGCCTTTTTGTTTGCTTGAAGTGCGGTTAGTTTTACAACCGTTTTTTGCCACATTTGATACTTTCGGTTATGGCAAAAGACACACGTTTCAATGCAATTTATGCTATATTGTACCTCACTTTTTGTGCATTTATTGAGGCTGAATTTTGACCGAACAAGTTACTCAAACCTTCACGTTGGAACCGCAGGATAACGAGCGTTTGCGTTCGTTGTGTGGCGCAGGGGACGAACACCTTTCTTTAGTCGAAAAATATTTCAATCTTTCCATTGCCCGCCGAGGTTTTACTTTTACATTACAACCGCAAGAGGAAAATCCATCGGCGCATGTTCAGCATATTCTGCAAAGTGCGGTGGATTTAATTCGCGATTTATATGCGCAAACCGCGCCGGTCCGTGGGCAGATAAAAGAGTTAGATTTGGAAGATGTGCACATCGCGTTGGTGGAAAGCCGTATTTTAGAACAAGATGCCGAACCAACCCGTTCCGAAAGCAAGGTGTACAGCACAACGATTAAAACCAAACGAGGCTTAATTAAACCGCGCGGGCCAAATCAAATTCAGTATTTGCACAATATTTTGCGTTATGACATCAGTTTCGGTGTTGGGCCTGCCGGGACGGGAAAAACCTTTTTAGCGGTCGCCGCCGCGGTAGAAGCCTTAGAACGGCAGGAAATTCGTCGCATATTATTGACCCGCCCTGCGGTGGAAGCCGGTGAAAAACTGGGTTTCTTACCGGGTGATTTAGGGCAAAAAATCGAGCCGTATTTGCGACCGCTCTATGATGCATTGTTTGAAATGCTAGGTTTTGAGCGCGTGCAAAAACTCATGGAGCGCAATGTCATTGAGATTGCGCCGTTGGCATATATGCGCGGCCGAACTTTAAACGACAGTTTTATTATTTTGGACGAAAGTCAAAATACCACCGTGGAACAAATGAAAATGTTTTTGACCCGTATTGGCTTTAATTCGAAAGCGGTGATTACCGGCGACATTACGCAAATCGACTTGCCTCGTTCACAAAAATCCGGTTTGCGA
Source organism: Aggregatibacter segnis ATCC 33393 (assembly GCF_000185305.1). GTDB lineage: Bacteria > Pseudomonadota > Gammaproteobacteria > Enterobacterales > Pasteurellaceae > Aggregatibacter > Aggregatibacter segnis. The sequence continues at coordinate 1,489,755 of NZ_GL622200.1, read as the reverse complement.
CATGCCATTGAAGTGTTGTCCGGCGTGGAAGAATTAAGTTTTAATTACTTCGACAGCAAAGACATTGTGCGCCATCCGGTGGTGGCGAAAGTGGTGCAAGCGTATGACGCTTGGGATGCGCAGGAAGAAATCCGTCGCCGCGAATTGGCGGAGCAACGTAAAGCAGAACGTGAAGAAAAAACGGAGCGCCAAGAAAAAGCCGAGCGCGAAGAATAAACTGAGAGAGAAGAAAAAGTGCGGCCAGAAATGACAATGAATTTAGGAGAGCAACATGGGTAAGATGATCATTGATTTACAAATTGCTTGTGAACAAGAAAGCGGCTTGCCAACCGCAGAACAAATCGAACAATGGGCGACAGCCGCGGTACAACCGCAGAGTGACGAAGTGGAAATGACGGTGCGCATTGTGGATGAAGCGGAAAGCCATGAATTAAATCTGAATTATCGCGGCAAAGATCGCCCGACCAATGTGTTGTCTTTCCCTTTTGAATGCCCTGATGAAGTGGAACTGCCGTTACTCGGCGATTTGGTGATTTGCCGCCAAGTGGTAGAGCGTGAAGCGCAGGAACAAGACAAACCCGTCATGGCGCATTGGGCGCACATGGTGGTGCACGGCAGTTTGCATTTGCTTGGTTATGATCACATTGAAGATGATGAAGCGGAAGAAATGGAAAGCCTGGAAGCCCAAATCATGACGGGGCTGGGCTTTGCAGATCCGTATTTGAGCGAGAAATGAGCCGAGAACTCCTCATTTTAGTGGGCGAGGATGATTTTCTTGCCTACCAATTAAATCACAACCTTTTACTTAAAAGTGCGGTCTGGATTGGCGATGTTTCGCCGCACTTTGCCACCCCATCCTATTTCCCTTTTAATAAAACGAAAAATCTGCTCGGCAGTGAATTGCCTGCCATCATTTACGACGCACGACAAGGCATTCACTTGGATGCCCTCGCCATTGCGGCAGGTACGTTGCAGGACGGCGGCCTGCTATTATTTTTGTTAAATTATTGGTCGCATTTAGCTAATCAACCCGACAGCGACAGCCTGCGTTGGTCGGGCGAAAAACATGCCATAAACACACCGCACTTTATCGCCTTTTTACGGGAAAAAATCGCAAAATACGGTTTTCCTATTTATCAAAATACGCCGTTAACGCTTGCCTTGCCGACGCCTCAAAAAGATCGTTCAACACATTGTCAGCCAACCTTAGAACAAGCCCGTTTATTGCAACAAATGGCGGAAGCCGATGAGGAGATCCTGATCATCACGGCAAAACGTGGGCGCGGAAAATCGGCGTTGGCGGGGCTCTTTGCCAAACAGCAAGTGGCACAAAACCAGCCGGTGATTCTCACTGCACCGAATAAAAGTGCGGTCAATATTTTCAATGAATTTGCCGGGGCGGAAATCATCTTTATGCCGCCAGATGAACTCAGTCAAAACCTCAGCGAAACGCCACAGCAATTTGCCGATCATTGGTTGTTTGTGGACGAAGCAGCGATGATTCCGCTAGACATCTTATTTCGTCTAACTAAGGCTTTTAAACGTGTTGTGTTGACGACCACCATTCACAGCTACGAAGGCACGGGCAGAGGCTTCTTATTAAAATTCATGGCGAAAACCGACCGCACTTTGCGTCATTTGGAACTGTTTACGCCGTTACGTTGGCAGGCAGATGACAAACTGGAAGCGTTTATTGACGACCTGTTGCTGTGCGATTGCGAAGATCGTCTGCCACAACCGCCTTATGATTCTGTGCTTGCGGAGCAGATCCAAATTTCTCATTGTGAACGAATTCCTCATGATCAAATTGAATCTGTTTACGGCTTACTGACCTTGGCGCATTATCGAACCTCGCCTTTGGATTTACGCCGTTTATTGGATGCACCACAGCAGCAATTTTACCTCGCGCAAGTACAGGATTCCTTGCTTGGTTGCGTATGGGCGGTGCCGGAAGGCGGGTTGGCGGACAACACGTTAATTCGCCAAATTCGACGTGGAGAACGTCGCCCGCGTGGCAATTTAGTGGCGCAAATGCTGTGTTTCCAAGCCGGGTGGGAAGAGGCGTGTGAATTGCGCTCTCTGCGCATTTCCCGTATCACCGTGCAACCCAACTGGCAACAACAGGGGCTTGGACAACGTTTAATTGCGCAGGTGAAACAACAACAGATAAAACAACAGGGCGCAGTGGATTTTCTTTCCGTCAGTTTTGGTTACACGCCGGAACTGCTCGCATTCTGGCAAAAGTGCGGTTTTGTTTTGGTGCATTTTAGCGAAAGCAAAGAAGCCAGCAGCGGCTGTTATTCGGTGGTGGGGTTGTGTCCCTTGAGTGAGAAAGGGCGAGTATTCGTGCAACGGGCGGAAAAACAGTTTCAACGCAATTTGCCTCTTTCTTTACATCCGTTGGCGACACAGTTTGCTCGAACAGAAATAGATTGGACGCTGGATAGCTCAGATTGGCAATTATTAACCGATTTTGCCGATTTTTTCCTGCCGTTATCTTCTGCCTTGCCGTCCATTCGGCGTTTAATGAAATCGGCAGGCGAATTGCCTTTCCCGTTGTTCGCGGATTATTGCAAACAGCCGGAAAAAAGACCAAATAAAAAAACGTGGTTAGAAAATTGTCGCTTGGAAGTGAAGAAATGGTTGCAAAAAAATGCCGTCCTTTTATGATAACAATCTCTTAACAATTTAAAAGAAAAACGCAAAACCAAGGAGACAAAAATGAGCGAAGAAGGTAAAAAAAGTTGGGTGAAACGCGCGTGGGAAGCCTATTCTGATTTCTGTAAAGAAGCCGGTATCGATCAAGGCACTTGCCGTGGCTGCGTGCCGGTGGTGAAGTTTGACGAAGATGCCGAACCGAAAGACAAAAAAGAACAGAAAGAGGAAAGCGCTCACTAAGATTTGCATGCCTGGGGGAGGAATTCCCCTAAGCATGACACTGTTTTTTTATACAGACTTTTATTGGAAATCCCTCCTGTTTGAGCTAAACTAGCGACAATTTTTTTAATATATTGTCGTTTTATGCAAACTCCATTTTTTCACATCGAAATTCCAACCCAAGCACAAGATCATAAAATTTTAGCCAATATTCTGCCCGGCGCGGATAGCCTTGCCGTGAGTGAAATTGCGGCGCAGTTTAATGGGCTAACCGTCGTGGTGACGAACGACACCCGAAGTGCGGTGCGTTTAGAAAAAGAATTAGCGCAACTGAGCCCACTTAATGTCACCTTTTTTCCCGATTGGGAAACCTTGCCTTACGACAGTTTTTCGCCTCATCAAGATATTATTTCAGCACGCTTGAGTGCTTTATTTCACTTACAACAACGCAAACAAGGCATTTTCATTTTGCCGATTGCCACCTTAATGCAACGCGTTTGCCCGCCCTCTTATTTACAACATCGGGTGTTACTGATTAACAAAGGAGACCGTTTTGTCATTGAAACACTTCGTTTGCAATTGGAAAAATCGGGTTATCGCGCGGTGGAGCAAGTGTTGGAGCATGGTGAATATGCAGTGCGTGGTGCCTTGTTGGATCTTTTCCCAATGGGAAGTGCGGTGCCTTTTCGCTTAGATTTCTTTGATGATGAAATTGATTCCATTCGCATTTTTGACGTGGATACACAACGCACGTTGCAGGAAATCGATCAAATCAATTTATTACCAGCGCACGAATTTCCAACCGATAACCAAGGTATTGAATTTTTTCGTAGCCAATTCCGCGCAGCGTTTGGTGAAATTCGACGGGATCCGGAACATATTTATCAACAAATCAGCAAAGGCACGTTGGCGGCAGGGATTGAATATTGGCAGCCTTTATTCTTTGAAAAAATGGCGACCTTATTTGATTATTTCCCGGCGAATACGTTGTTTATTACCGGTGAGCAGAATCAAACGCAGGGCGAACGTTTTTACGCGGATGCAGAACAGCGTTTTGAGAGCCGCCGCGTCGATCCGATGCGTCCGTTATTGTCGCCCGATAAACTTTGGTTGCGCATTGACGAAGTGAATCGTCAGTTAAAAAATTACCCTGCCATTGCGTTAAAAACGGAAAAAGTGCGGTCGTCCGCACGGCAGAAAAATTTGGCCATTACGCCCTTACCGCCACTGACCATTCAATCGCAACAAAAAGAACCGTTACATCAGTTACGCCAATTTATTGAGCATTTTAAAGGCAATATTTTATTTATGGTGGAAACGGAAGGTCGCCGTGAAACCTTGTTAAGCCTGCTTTCTCCGCTAAAACTGAAACCAAAACAGATTCATAGCTTGGCACAAGCGACAGAAGAAAAATTTGCTTTAATGGTTAGCCCGTTGGAGCATGGTTTTATTATTGAGCAGGATGTGCCGCTTGCCATTATTTGTGAAGCGGAATTGCTTGGCGAACGCGTGCAACAACGGCAGTGGGATAAATCCCGCACGGTGAACCCTGATACCTTGATTCGTAACCTTGCCGAATTGCAAATCGGTCAGCCGGTCGTGCATTTGGATCATGGCGTGGGGCGCTACGGCGGTTTAGTGAGTTTAGAAAACGGTGGCATTAAAGCGGAATATTTGTTGCTCAATTATGCCAACGACTCAAAATTGTATGTGCCGGTGGCATCGTTACATTTAATCAGCCGTTATGTGGGCGGTGCCGATGAGACCGCGCCGTTGCACAAGTTAGGCTCCGAAGCCTGGGGCAGAGCGCGCAGTAAAGCGGCGGAGAAAATTCGTGATGTGGCAGCAGAGTTATTGGATGTGTATGCGCAACGTGAAGCGCAAAAAGGCTTTGCGTTCCAATATGATCGTGAGGAATTCCAACAATTCACCGCCACGTTCCCATTTGAAGAAACCCATGACCAACTTATGGCAATTAATGCTGTGATTTCCGACATGACATTGCCGAAAGCCATGGACCGTTTGGTATGTGGAGATGTGGGTTTTGGTAAAACGGAAGTGGCGATGCGTGCCGCCTTTTTAGCGGTGATGAACCACAAACAGGTTGCAGTGTTGGTGCCGACCACCTTGTTGGCGCAACAACATTTCGATAATTTCAAAGACCGCTTCGCCAATTTGCCGGTGAACGTGGAAATGTTGTCCCGCTTTAAAACGGCGAAAGAGCAGAAACAGGTGATTCAGGATTTAGCCGACGGTAAAGTGGATATTCTGATTGGCACCCATAAAATTATTCAAGGTGATGTGCAATTCCATGATCTGGGTTTGTTGATTATTGACGAAGAACACCGTTTTGGCGTGCGCCAAAAAGAAAAAATGAAACAGCTGCGCGCGAACATTGATATTCTCACCCTGACCGCAACACCGATTCCACGTACGTTAAATATGGCGATGAATGGCATTCGCGATCTTTCCATTATTTCTACGCCACCGGCACGCCGTTTAACCATTAAAACGTTTGTGCGTCAAACGGATGAGTTGGTGATTCGTGAAGCCATTTTGCGTGAAATTTTGCGTGGTGGGCAGGTGTATTATTTGCATAACGATGTAGCGAGCATTGAAAATACAGCAGAAAAACTGACCGCACTTGTACCGGAAGCGCGCGTGATTGTGGGACATGGGCAAATGCGCGAACGTGAATTGGAACGCGTGATGTCGGATTTTTATCATCAACGTTATAACGTGTTGGTGTGTTCTACGATTATTGAAACCGGTATCGATGTGCCGACGGCCAATACCATTATTATCGAGCGTGCCGACAATTTCGGTCTGGCACAGTTGCATCAGTTGCGCGGACGGGTTGGGCGTTCTCACCATCAAGCCTATGCTTATTTGCTCACACCGCCACCAAAACTGATGACGAAGGATGCGAAAAAACGCTTGGAAGCCCTGGAAAGCCTAGATAACCTCGGTGCCGGCTTTATTTTAGCCACCCACGATTTAGAAATTCGCGGCGCAGGGGAATTGCTAGGCAACGAGCAGAGCGGACAAATTGAAAGTATCGGTTTTTCTCTTTACATGGAATTATTGGAACGTGCGGTGAAAGCCTTAAAAGAAGGGCGCGAGCCGTCATTGGACGAACTGACGCAACAACAAACTGAGATTGATTTACGGATGCCATCGCTATTGCCGGAAGATTATTTGGGCGATGTGAATATGCGTTTGTCTTTTTATAAACGCATTGCCGGTGCGGAAAACACCGAAGCATTGGATGAATTAAAAGTGGAGCTTATCGACCGTTTCGGAACCTTGCCACAAGCCACGCGGAATATGTTACAAATTGCCCAATTACGACTGGATTTAAAACCGCTCAATGTCATTCGCTTGGATGCCTACGCGCAAGGCGGATTCATCGAATTTGCCCCAAGTGCTGATTTAGACCCGATGATCTTTTTACAGCTAATTCAAAGCAATCCAGCGGTTTATCGTTTTGACGGCCCACATAAATTTCGCTTTACCAAAGATTTAACGGATTACAAAGTGCGGTTAGAATTTGTGACGGATTTGGTCAAAGAATTAATTAAGAAAGAAGGGTGATAAATTCATCTCGATGAGTTCTTATTATTGGCAAAGCGAAGGTTGAGTTTTGCCAATTTAAGAAGTAAATCTAACGCGAGATAAATGCTAAGTAAAAGACATGTAAAAAGGCGCTAAGTTTTCACTTAGCGCCTTTTCTGAATATGGCGGAGGAATAGGGATTCGAACCCTAGGAGGGCGTAAACCCTCGCCGGTTTTCAAGACCGGTGCCTTCAACCACTCGACCATTCCTCCGTGTTTTGAGCGAGGTGAATAATACGGACTTTGCTATATCAAGTCAAGCAGTTAAATAAAAGATTCTATTTAACTGCTTTATTTTCAAACGACTAGTTTTCAGACTCGGCTTTTGTTGGTTCTGCGTAGACATGGCTGATTGCCGTATGATGTCCTGCAGCGCCTTTCCCGTAGAAATAATAGCGGGATTCTTGCCATTCTTGCACCGGATATATTGTGATTGGCTCATCCGAGGATTTCGCTAATGTCGCTTCCGCTTTAGTATGAGCTACCGCAGAGAAAGTTCCAACACGGCCATTGAACACATAAGTGCGGTCAATTTCGGCCATAAATTTCACATCATGCTCGGCTTTCGGTTCAAGCTGTTCTGCGATTGCCGCAGTTGGTTCTGACGTCACGTTATTGTTTAAACGTTCTAAAGACGCCTGAATTTTTTTCTCAACAGACTCATTTGCCGGTTGGGTAATAAATTCAGTTAACGGCTGAACTTCATTTTTTGATTTCTCAACAATCATATCTAATGCCGGAACCGTAATGCTTTTCTCGGTTTCTGCAGTTGATTGATTTTGTTGTTCAAGCAATTCATCAACAGATAAGAACGGTGTTTCTTTTGGTTGATTTACTTGCATCATATCGATCCAAACTTTACCGCTGGCTAACTCAGGAGAAGCGACCGCAGCAAATAATGGCATTGGTGATTTTTCCTGTTGGTTGCGACGACGGCGTTGATTATTCACGCGTAAATGGCGTGGTAAACGACGTTGACGGGAATTATCACGACTGCGTTCAGTTTCGTTTGGCATTTCAACTACTTCTGCTGACGTAACAGCTTCTTCGGCATCGCGCACAACATGTGTATTTTCAGCAAAGGAAATGTTTTCTGTTTGAGAAACCGGAAGCTCATTTGTTTCCTCATAAACACGGACTTTTTTGCGTAAGTCGCGACGTTGACGACGTTGTGCAGGTTCAGCCTTTTCTTCGGTAACCGGGGTAGAAGATTCAGGTTTAATGATTTCTTCAATCACCTCAGGTTTACGATTACGTTTAGCGTTGCGATCTTGGTGACGATTTCTCACTTCAGATTTATCCGCACTTTGTTCTTCAATAATGTTTTCCACGTTTTCGTTACGAACACGACGATTGTTGCGACGATCTTGATTGCGGCGATTACGGTTATTACCGTTTCTGTTATTCGAACGAGATTTTTTATTTTTCTCTTCCTGTTTTGGCTCAGAAGCAAATAAACCTTTTAACGCGGCGAATAAACGGCTTAACAAAGAAGGTGCTTTCGGCACTTTACGTTCAACCGGCTCCGGTGCAGGCATTGTAATGGCCAAAGAAACCGCCGCACTTTCCACCGCCGGTGTTTCTGCCGGTGTCGCTTCAATATTACGAGAAACCAACGATTCCTCAGCGGCAAAGGTTTCATCTTGATCTTGATGTAATTTTGCTAAATTGTAGCTTAACTCATTCACTTCTTCGCCATCACGAACACGGAACACGCTGAAATTCGGGGTTTCCATCGCTTCGTTTGGTACCACGATAATATCGACATCATGGCGTTTTTCGATGCTATGAATGGCTTTACGTTTTTCGTTTAATAAGTAAGAAGCGATTTGTACCGGAACGATGGTGTGAACCTGTTTGGTATTTTCTTTTAATGCTTCTTCTTCCAATAAACGCAAGATAGACAGTGAAAGTGATTCGTTATCACGGATTTTACCGGTCCCTTGGCAACGCGGGCAGACGTGATGAGAGGATTCACCTAATGACGGACTCAAACGTTGGCGTGACATTTCCAACAAACCGAAGCGGGAAATACGACTAATTTGAATACGCGCGCGATCTTGACGTACGGCATCGCGAATGCGGTTTTCCACTTCACGTTGATGGCGAACCGGTGTCATGTCGATGAAGTCGATAACGATCAAACCACCCAAGTCGCGTAAACGAAGTTGACGCGCAATTTCATCTGCGGCTTCAAGGTTAGTGTTTAATGCGGTTTCTTCGATATCGCCACCACGGGTAGAACGTGCGGAGTTAATATCAATGGCGGTTAAGGCTTCAGTGGCGTCAATGACGATAGAGCCACCGGAAGGTAAACGCACTTCACGTTGGAAAGCGGATTCAATTTGGGATTCGATTTGATAATGACTGAACAGCGGAACTTCGCCTTGATACAATTTCACTCGATTAATGAAATCCGGACGCACTAATTTGATGTGTGCTTTCGCTTTTTCATAGACTTTCGGGCTATCAATCAGAATTTCGCCGATATCACGACGCAAATAGTCGCGAATCGCACGCACGATAACATCACTTTCTTGGTGAATTAAGAACGGCGCAGGGCGGCTTTCTGAGGCTTGTTTGATCGCCTCCCAATGGTGCAATAGCACTTTTAAGTCCCATTGCAATTCTTCCGGTGATTTACCTACACCGGCGGTACGCACGATTAAACCGACACCTTCAGGCACATCCAAAGAACTCAAGGCATCTTTTAATTCCAAACGCTCATCACCCTCAATGCGACGAGAAATGCCCCCCGCACGGGGGTTGTTTGGCATGATCACCAAATAACTTCCCGCTAAGGAAACAAAGGTTGTCAACGCAGCACCTTTATTGCCGCGCTCTTCTTTGTTCACTTGAACAATAACTTCTTGTCCTTCAGAAATAATATCACGAATATTTGGGCGACCTTGATAGACATAATCCGCCGGGAAATATTCACGTGCAATTTCTTTTAACGGTAAAAAACCGTGACGTTCTGCGCCATAATCCACAAAAGCGGCTTCTAAACTCGGCTCAACGCGAGTGATTTTTCCTTTGTAAATATTGGCTTTTTTCTGTTCGTGACCAGGACTTTCAATGTCCAGGTCGAATAAGCGTTGTCCATCGACTAACGCAACGCGCAACTCTTCTTTTTGAGTTGCGTTAATTAACATTCTTTTCATTCGTTTTCTCTTTTATCGAAAGGGGTTTATGCCCTAAAAATACGTCATCAAAAATGACCGCACTTTGCTTAGTCGCCGACCTCGTGTCTGTCGCAGAATGTCCGTCTTCCCGACTGTCATCTGCTGGGTGCATTGGCAACCTTATTCACACTCATATCATCTTGATATGTGAATAAAAACAAAACCGGTTAAAAAATGGCTTGCAAGCTGTCGCTCATATTGATGGTTAAAAATCATTGCAATAACAACGTCTTATGCCGAATGCTGCATTGTATTCTATCAATGATAACCTGTTTATTTTAAAGCCTTTTTTATCACTCAAAAAGGCGCGTTATTATCGCTTGAATAGGGATTTTTAGCAAGGCGTTTCGCCCTTATGAGAAGATTCTTTGCGACATTCAAACTCATAACGCAATATGCTATGATGCGCGTCAATTTTTATGTAAAAGATCGTAATAAACACAAGATGAATGAAAAAATAGTTAACCCGAACGTGCAATTTCTCACTATAAGCGATGATGAAGCCGGTCAGCGATTGGATAATTTTCTCCTTGCGCGCTTAAAAGGCGTGCCTAAAAGTCTGATTTATCGTATTGTACGCAAAGGCGAAGTGCGGGTGAATAAAGGCAGAAGTAAGCCGGAGTATAAATTACAAGCCGAGGATGTGGTGCGAATTCCGCCGGTGCGTGTGGCAGAAAAAGCACAGGAAACCGTTTCTCATAAACTCACCAAAGTTGCCCAACTAGAACAACACATTATTTTTGAAGACAATTACTTATTGGTGCTTAATAAGCCTTCCGGCATTGCCGTACATGGGGGCAGTGGACTTGATTTTGGGGTGATTGAGGCATTACGCGCACTTCGTCCGGAGGCGCGTTTCTTGGAATTGGTTCATCGTTTGGATCGCGATACTTCGGGGATTTTATTGGTAGCGAAAAAGCGCTCTGCATTGCGTCATTTGCATGAACAGTTGCGTGAAAAAACGATTCAAAAAGAGTATTTAGCGCTTGTGCGTGGGCAGTGGCAATCACACTGTAAAGTGGTGCAGGCACCGCTGTTGAAAAATGAGTTGTCGAGCGGCGAGCGCATTGTGAAAGTCAGTGAACAAGGTAAACCGTCAGAAACCCGTTTTTCTGTGGAAGAGCGTTACGTAAATGCTACGTTGGTGAAAGCTTCGCCAGTCACGGGGCGAACCCATCAAATCCGCGTGCATACGCAATATGCCGGACATCCTATTGCTTTAGATAGCAAATATGGCGACAAAGTATTCGATCAACAAATGGCAGAATTGGGTTTGAATCGTTTATTCTTGCATGCTTATTCTATTCGTTTTGAACATCCGCACAGTGGTGAAACCTTACGTTTAACGGCACAGTTGGATGAGAAAATGAAAGGGATCTTAAAACGGTTGCGTGAGATGAAGTAAAGTACGGTGGATTTTCCGTGTATTTTGAAAATACTGAAAAAAACGACCGCACTTTGTACGACAGAAAACAAAAACGCCAAGCAAAAG
>NZ_GL622200.1:1458407-1478536 GCF_000185305.1 Aggregatibacter segnis ATCC 33393 | reverse complement strand
AAGCAAAAGCTTGGCGTTTTTATGTTTAAATTAAATATTTTGGTTGATAAATGCAGCCAATTGATTTTTTGGTAATGCACCCACTTGAGTGGCAACCGGTTTACCGTCTTTAAACAAGAGTAATGTTGGGATGCTGCGCACACCGAATTGCATTGGGGTAGCTTGGTTGTCATCGATATTGATTTTCACAATTTTTACTTTACCATCAAATTCAGCGGCCAAATCGTCAAGGATTGGGGCAATCATTTTGCAAGGGCCACACCATGGTGCCCAGAAATCTAATAATACCGGCACGTCTGAATTTAATACGTCTGCAACGAAAGTCGCATCGCTGGAATGTAATACTTCACTCATATTCTTTCCTTAATTTGTTAATGTATTGTTATTTAAAACTCGCGCATAATAACATAGCGCATAGGGAATAACATGTATTAGTTTAATCGCTAAAAGCTAAGAAGGCAAAACTACATTATTACAAGGCTTGTCTTTTCCGATGGTGTAAATGTTCGATAAGGTGACATCAGCAATGCTAGTGAGCGCTTCTTCCGTTAAAAACGCTTGGTGTCCCGTCAACAATACGTTGTGACAGGAAGATAAACGACGGAAAACATCATCTTGAATTACTTCGTTCGATTTATCTTCAAAGAATAAATCCCGTTCATTTTCATAAACATCCATGCCCAAAGCGCCGATTTTTCGTTGTTTTAACGCATCAATAGCTGCTTGCGTGTCAATGAGCGTGCCACGACTGGTGTTGATGATCATCACGCCATCTTTCATTTTGGCGAAGGCGTCACGGTTGAGCAGATGGTAGTTTTCCGGTGTCGCCGGGCAATGTAATGTAATCACATGAGCGCGATGATAAAGTTCATCCAAGGTGACATATTCCGCGCCTAACTCCTCTGCTAGTGGATTTTTAAACGGATCGTAGGCCAAAATCTGCATGCCAAAACCTTTGAGAATGCGAATGACGGCAAGGCCGATTTTCCCAGTACCGACCACGCCAACGGTTCGCCCATGCATGTTAAAACCAATCAAACCTTCCAGAGAAAAGTTGGCTTCACGAGTGCGCTGGTAAGCACGATGGATGCGGCGATTTAATGTCATCATCAACCCAACAGTATGTTCTGCCACGGCTTCCGGGGAATATGCCGGCACGCGAACGACCGTTAAGCCAAGTTCTTGTGCGGCTTTCAAGTCCACGTTGTTAAACCCGGCGCAACGTAAGGCAATAATTTTTACCCCAAGTGCGGAGAGTTTTTCCAACACTTTTCGGCTGCCGTCATCATTCACGAAAATACATACGGCTTCACAGTGTTCCGCCATTTTGGCTGTGCGTTCACTGAGCATAAAATCGTAAAATTCCAACTCTAAACCATACTTAGCGTTAATTAACTCTAAATATTTTCGGTCGTAACTTTTCGTACTATATACTGCAACTTTCATTTTGCCCTCCCAATACGTTAAGTTTATTTAAATTGTGCGAATGCCTGTGTTAAATCTGCTTTGATATCTTCTATATTTTCTAAGCCAACGGAAAAACGTAACAGATCATTCGTAATCCCACGTGCAATGCGCTCTGCTTCCGGAATATCCATGTGTGTTTGGGTCGCTGGATAGGTGATGAAACTTTCTGTGCCACCAAGGCTTTCGGCAAAGGTGATGAGTTTAATTGCTTTTAAGAACGTATTTACCCAGGTTTCATTTTGCAAGCGAAAAGACAACATGCCGCCTTTGTTTGGGTACAACACATCTTTTACTTGTGGCTGTTGACGTAAAAAGTCGGCAACGGCGGTCGCATTTTCTTGATGACGTTGCATGCGCAGAGCCAAGGTTTTCATACCACGAATGGTTAGCCAAGAGTCAAACGGTGATAACACAGGGCCGGCACCGTTCTGAATATAAAACAGTCGATCGCAAAGTTCTTTTCCTTTGGCTACGATTAAACCGACTAAAACGTCATTATGTCCTGCAAGGTATTTTGTGCCGCTGTGAACCACAATATCCGCACCATGTTCCATCGGGCGGAACAGCATCGGTGTTAAAAATGTATTATCAACGATCAGTAATAAATTGTGGCGTTTGGCAACCTGTGCAATGGCATCCACATCGCATTCTTCCATTAATGGATTGGAGGGGGTTTCAATAAAAATCGCTTTTGTATTCGGGGTAATTGCGGCTTCAATAGCTTGTACGGAAGCCGTGTTCACATAAACCGGTTTAACACCGTGGGTGTTTTTATAGCAAAAATCCAATAAGCGATAAGTACCGCCATAGACATCACTGGAAACAATCCATTCATCCGGTGCGGTAAATAACGACATCAATAATTGAATAGCCGCCATGCCGGAAGAGCAGGCAAATCCGCGTTCACCTTTTTCTAACTGGGCAATGGTTTCTTCGAGTACGGCACGCGTTGGATTTTTGGTTCGGGTATAGTCAAATCCGGTGCTTTCACCAATGCCGTGATGGCCGTAGGCGGTAGAAAGAAAAATCGGGGTGGAAACAGCGCCTGTACGTTCGTCAGTGCGATTTCCCGCTTGGGCTAATAAGGTCTCAATTGCATATTTTTGTGTCATAAATCTCTCCGAGAAAATAAAAAAATTTTGCACCGCACTTTAAGAAAAAGCGGATTTCATTTTGGCATAAAGTTCTTTTTGATAAAAGGAGATTTCTAACACCTTGATTACAAAAATTAAAATGAAATGCCGTTAAATTTTAATATTTTGCAGTTTTTTTCAACAAACTCACTGATTTCTGAAATTGTTTGTTGACAGTTTTAGAGAAGTCAGTAAAATGCAGCGCACTAACAGCAGATGCGGGAATAGCTCAGTTGGTAGAGCACGACCTTGCCAAGGTCGGGGTCGCGAGTTCGAGCCTCGTTTCCCGCTCCAAACTAACGGCGTGTTAGCAAAGCGGTTATGCACTGGATTGCAAATCCATGTAGCTCGGTTCGACTCCGGGACACGCCTCCATAACCATCCAACGCAGTTAGTGAATCACTCAGCCCGAGTGGTGGAATCGGTAGACACAAGGGATTTAAAATCCCTCGCCTTTCGAGGCGTGCCAGTTCAAGTCTGGCCTCGGGCACCATTTTATGGTAGAGAAAATAACAGTAAGAAACAGTCGCGAAAGCGGCTTTTTTTGTGCCCGAAATTTGTTACCGTTCTAATTGTTGTAAAAAAATTCCTAAAAAAAAAACCGCACTTTAAGTTTTTATTGATACTTAAAAGTGCGGTCTGTTTTTCAACTGTTTTTATTCAAATAATGCCTTATGTAGCAAACGAACAATGTCATCGGCTTTATCGCTATCTGCCAACAAGCAAATATTGTTAGTGCTGGCGCCGTAGCTGATCATGCGGATATTGTACGCATCCAACGTTTCAAAAATACGTTTGGCAACACCGGAAGCCGTGTGCAGTTCATTGCCGATTAAGGCGACCAAAGATAAGCCGGTATCCACTTTCACCGTACAGAATTGGCTTAATTCGTCTATTAACTCCTGAGAGAGTAAGCCGGTGCCGGAAGAGGCTGAACCCATTTTATCCAAGGTTAAGGCAACGCTCACTTCAGATGTTGTGATGGTGTCTACGGAGATTTTGTGTTTGGCTAAAATCGTGAAAATATTCGCTAAAAAACCTTGTGCATACAGCATATTTAAGCTGGAGAGTGTGAGCAAGGTTTGGTCACGACGCAAGGCAATTGCACGGAATGTCGGGCGAGGTTGCGGATTGCGGGTCACCCAAGTGCCTCCGTCTTGTGGTGCTTTACTGGAACCAACATAGACCGGAATATTGCTACGCACTGCAGGGAGTAAGGTTGCCGGGTGCAATACTTTGGCACCGAAGGTTGCCATTTCGGCAGCTTCGGAAAAACTCATGGTATCAATGCGTTGTGCGTTTGACACGATGCGAGGATCGGTGGTGTAAATGCCGGCAACATCGGTCCAAATTAACACATCTTGCGCATTGAGCACTTCAGCGAGTAAAGCGGCAGAGTAGTCGCTTCCGCCACGTCCTAAGGTGGTCGTTTTACCTTGTTCATCACGGCCGATAAAACCTTGGGTAATGACTAACTCACCGCGTTCGATTAACGGTTTCAATAGGTTATTGCAGTTTTGGCGCGTTTGTTCATCGTTTGGTGTGGCTTTGCCGAAATGGCTGTTTGTGGCAACAATGGTACGCACATCCAACCAAGTGGCTTCAATTTGTAATTCACGCAACACTTCCACAAAAATCAAGGAAGACATCATTTCACCGTGGCTGATTAATTCATCGGTTAATGCCAAGGAAGTGGCTAAATTAGCGGCTTCCGCCAATGAGGTGATATTGGCTAATAAGGCCTCTATTTTGGGGCGTACGCGACAGTCGTCTTTTAATTCTGTCAAAATGTTTTCTTGAATTTGACGCACTTCATTCAGCAATTTATTGCGTTCCGCTTCTTCACAACCGTTTGCTAAGGCGACCAATAAGTTGGTGATACCGGCGGAAGCTGAGAGAACAACAACGCGAGTATTGGGATCGGCGATCACGATGTTGGCGCAAGATTGCATGGCGGGGTAGTTGGCGACACTGGTGCCACCGAATTTAGCGACTGAAAGATAAGACATAAAAAACTCCGATAAATAAGTATGATTTGTGTGTTTACTCTACAAATACTGATTTACCGGAGTTTTGTCAAACAATTAATTTTAATTTTTAAATAATATTTAAAAAATGCCCTTTTTTTTAAGAACGGATCGAATAATCGCCTACGCACACCCATTTATAGGTGGTGAGTGCCTCTAATCCCATTGGGCCGCGAGCGTGTAATTTTTGTGTGCTTACCGCCACTTCTGCTCCTAGACCAAATTGTCCGCCGTCAGTAAAACGGGTGCTGGCATTGACATAAACCGCCGCTGAATCCACTTGCGCAATAAATTGCTGTGCCTGCTTTTGCGAAGAGGTCAAAATACTGTCGGAGTGTTGACTGCCATATTGACGAATATGTGCGACGGCTTGTGCTAAATCTTCCACGACAACCACATTTAAATCCAATGACAGCCATTCTTGTTTCAGCTCGGCTTCCACTAATGGCACCACATTGGCACCGGCTTTTTGCAATAAGAAAAGTGCGGTCGGATCTGCGTGTAATTTTACGTTTTTCTCTTTCAACGTTTCTGCCAGTTTAGGTAAAAAGTCATTTGCAATGCTACGTTGTACCAACAGCGTTTCCAAGGTGTTACAGGTGCTTGGGCGTTGTGTTTTTGCATTCAAAATCACCGGCAGTGCTTTTTCCAAATCGGCAGTTTCCTCAATGAACATATGGCAAACGCCGATACCACCGACAATCACCGGAATGGTTGAATGTTCTTTTGCCAATTGATGCAATGCTGCACCGCCACGAGGGATGATCATGTCGACATATTGGTCTAATTTCAGCAATTCCATGACCAGCGCACGATCGGGATCAGTAATGGCTTGAACCGTCGCTTTAGGTAAGCCGGCACGCGCTAAGGCGGTTTGCACCACGTCCACTAAGATTTTATTAGAATGTTGTGTTTCTTTGCCGCCGCGTAGAATGACGGCGTTGCCGGTTTTTAAGCAGAGACTTGCCACATCAATTGTCACATTCGGACGCGCTTCGTAGATCGTGCCGATAACTCCTAAAGGCACGCGAACACGTTCAATTTTGACGCCACTATCTAACACACCGCCGTCAATAAGTTGCCCAACGGGATCCGACAAAGAAATCACATGGCGCACGTCATTAGCGATGCCCTGTAAACGCTCAGGCGTTAACAATAAACGATCAATAATGGCGTCGGATAAACCGTTTTGTTTGGCGGCTTCAATGTCCTGTGCATTGGCGGCTAAGATACGAGCTTGTTCTTGTTCTAATTGCTCGGCGATAAACGCTAAGGCTTGATTTTTTTCGGGTTGGGAAAGTTGGGAAAGTACGAAAGCAGCCTCTTTCGCCTGTTTTCCCATTTCAATTAAATTGACGGACATCTTTTCTCCTATTTCGTTTTTTGCGGTAATTTGTCGTCTTTATGATGCGTTGAAATATCTTGTTCCTGATAATCGAAAATCGGCAGGCCCCATTCAAAGTAAATTGCCATTAAGCGGGTAATAAAGCCGACAATCAAGGTAATGATAATGACGATGTTTTGATCTACCTGTAGATGTTGTAGACCGATGTAAATAGCTGTCGCCAATAACGCCACGCTGGCGTATAGCTCTTTCTGGAACACGAGTGGAATACGATTACACAATAAATCACGCAACACCCCACCGAATGCGCCGGTAATAATGGCGGCAATTACGGCTATTGTCGTGCCGTGCCCCATATCTAACGCGATTTGGGCACCAATAATGGAAAACACAATAAGTCCGACGGCATCCAGCACCAAGAAAATGGTGTGAAAATAACGCATGAAATGGCGAATAAAAGGCGCGATAAACACCGTTAACACCGCAGCCGAGGCTACGATAATAAAATATTCAGGATGTTTTACCCACCCAAGCGGATAATGCCCTAAGAGCACATCGCGCACAGAGCCCCCACCGATAGCGGTCATGCTGGCAATAATAACGACGCCGAAAATATCCATTTTCTCTCGACCTGCGGCAAGGGCGCCGGTAATGGCTTCCGCGGTAATACCAATGATATAGAGAATGCTGAGCAGCATAAGGTTCCTTAAAGTGCGGTGAATTTTTGCGTTATTTTAGAGAGAGAAAGGGCAAAATACCATGTTTTAGATCATAACTTTATTTTGCCTTGTGAGAATTGAAAAAACGTTGTGTTTTTCAACCGCACTTTTGTCCTAGCTTTTGACCGTTTTGGGGAATTCTTGCATAATGCACGGCAATTTTTGTCTTTGTTTATCACAAGGAAATCGTATGTCCGAAGAACAACCTAAATTTTTAACCGCACTTTCGTCTTTCTTCCCCATTTTTTTGTTACTCGTTATTGATCTTTTTGCCTTTTGGTTGCAGCCGCAGCCCAATGTGATGTCGCATTTGGCGCTTGGTGTATTAACTGCACAGCTGATTTGTTTGCTTGCCTTTATTAAAGGTGAAATTTGCAATGGGCAACGTTCCCGTTTAGGGCGGGTAAACCTTTATTTTGGACTATTTTGGGTGGTGTGGCTGCTGTTCAGTTTAGGGACAAGCTATCACAATCTACTCATGGACTTGGTTTGCCTTTGTGGCTTGGCAATGACTATCATCACATGGAAGCAACCGTTTGAGGTTAAATTACGTCATTTCTTCTTAAAAATAGCCGGTTTCATCGGTATGTTGGGTGTCATTGGTTATTGCTTGATGCTGGTTGATGAAGAAAACTTCATTCAATTTAATCCTGTAGCCCAAATCCTGTTAGGGATTATTTTGGCGAATTTAGCTTTAGTGATTTCCCGCAATCGTCTGAAAGGATTTATTGCGTTGTTGATGTTGGCAGCGATTGCCTTTCTGGCACTGAATGCGCTGTTTGTATGTGCGAATTTATTCATTCTTTCTCAACAAAGTGCGGTGGTTTTTAGCAACGAATTTGCTTTATTGCTTTATCTCTTGTTGCATTTAGTGATGGCGGCTATGTTGGCAATCCATGTTTTCAAAAAATGGGCGTTGTCTTATAACAGTCTTCTTATTCTTTTACTTATGACGGCCAGTTTGCCGCTATGGGCGAGTTTTGCGTATTTGATGTAATGCGTTATTTAGGTAAGAAAAAACCTTCTCAATATTGAGGAGGTTTTTTTATGAAAGTCTATCTAAATGCGTTATTTTTCTGACCGCACTTAATTGATTACTCTTTAAAATCACGCATTAATTGTTCGGCTTTTTTCACCATTTCTCTGGAACCGATGAAAAGCGGAACGCGTTGATGTAACGCTGTCGGTTGAATATCCAAAATGCGATTATAACCGTCACTTGCCACGCCGCCGGCTTGTTCTGCTAAGAATGCCATTGGGTTGCCTTCATAGAGTAAACGCAATTTGCCGTTCGGGTAGTTTGTTGCGCTTGGATAAATATAGATGCCGCCTTTAAGCATGTTGCGGTGGAAGTCGGACACCAAAGAACCGATATAACGAGAAGTATAAGGACGTTGAGTTTCTTTATCTTCTTCTTGGCAATATTTCAGGTATTTTTTCACGCCCACCGGGAATTTGAGGTATTGCCCTTCGTTAATGGAATAAATTTTACCGGTTTTTGGAATTTGAATGTTTTCATGAGATAGGCAGAACACACCGAGTGATGGGTCGTAAGTAAAGCCGTTTACACCATTCCCCGTGGTATAAACCAACATGGTGGAGGAGCCATACACGATATAACCTGCAGCCACTTGGCGATTGCCCGGTTGCATGAAGTCTTCTAAGGTGACTGGCGTGCCTACCGGTGAAATGCGGCGATAAATGGAGAAAATGGTACCGACGGCAACGTTAACATCAATATTGGAGGAACCGTCCAATGGGTCGGTTAAAATGACGTATTTCGCGTTGCGACCACGCTCCGTATCAAAGGCAATGAAATTTTCCTCTTCTTCGGAAGCAAAACCGGCCACTTCTTCGCGGCTCATAAGGGCTTGTTTCATCGTGTTATGAGCGAATAAGTCTAATTTCATCTGCGCTTCGCCTTGCACATTTTCTACACCGGAATTACCGATAATATTGTTAGTTAAGCCGGCTTTGTTGATATCACGGTGAATCACTTTTGCCACTAAGCGAATGGAGGACAAAATGCCACTTAATTCCCCTTTAGCATTTGGGTATTCCGCTTGTTTTTCTACAATAAATTCGCCTAACGTTTTCATACTTTTTCCTTATTTGATGAATAAATTTACTCAAATCGTAACTTGGCTTATTATAACATCCTCATTTTCAGATGATTAAAAAGATTCCTATTTCTGTGATTCACAACACATTTTTCGCGTTTACATCAGAAATTGGAATGCATAAGGACTCCAAATGACAACCAAACATGTTCATATTTTAGGTATTTGCGGCACGTTTATGGGCGGTATTGCCATGATCGCCAAACAAATGGGCTACCACGTCACCGGCTCTGACACCAACGTTTACCCGCCGATGAGTACGTTCCTTGCGGAAAACAACATTGAAATCATACCGCACTTTGACCCAAGCCAACTGCAACCGGCACCGGATATGGTGATTGTGGGCAATGCCATGAAACGCGGCAATCCTTGTATTGAATATATGTTGGCAAATAACCTGCCTTATACCTCCGGGCCACAGTGGTTACATGATCATTTATTACGTGATCGTTGGGTTCTGGCCGTGTCAGGCACCCATGGAAAAACCACTACCACCGGGATGCTGACGTGGATTTTGGAACAAAATGGTTTGCAACCGGGCTTTTTAATCGGTGGTATTGCAGGCAATTTCGGGATTTCCGCGCGTTTAGGTAAGAGCCCGTATTTCGTGATTGAAGCGGATGAATATGACACGGCATTTTTTGACAAGCGTTCTAAATTTGTGCATTACAACCCGCGCACGTTGATTATTAATAATATTGGTTTTGATCACGCGGATATTTTTGATGACTTGAAAGCCATTCAACGCCAGTTCCACCACATGATTCGCACCATTCCAAACAATGGGCGAATTCTGTCTTTTGCAAACGAAGAAAGCGTGCAACAAACTTTATCAATGGGCTGTTGGTCTGAATGCCAATATGTCGGTCACGATCAGGAATGGTATGCGGAGCGCATTAAACACGATTGCACTGAATTTGCCGTGTTCCATAACGGTGAAAAAGTGGCTGAAGTACATTGGAATATTGTAGGCGAGCACAATATGCGGAACGGCTTAATGGCGATTGCGGCGGCGCATCATGCGGGCGTGAGTATTGAAAATGCCTGTGCGGCGCTGGGGGTATTTATTAACGCAAAACGCCGCTTGGAAGTGAAGGGTAATGTTCAGGGCGTGACGGTTTACGATGATTTCGCCCATCATCCTACAGAAATACAAGCTACATTGACCGCACTTCGCGATAAAGTAGGGCAAAATGAACGTATTTTGGCAGTGTTGGAACCGCGTTCTAACACCATGAAAATGGGCGTACATAAAGAGGAAATCGCGCCAGCCTTAGAAAAAGCGGATGCGGTATTTTTATTTCAACCGGACACCATTCCGTGGAAAGTGGCGGAAATCGCGGCGCATTTAACTCAGCCGGCGTATGACAGCGATAATTTGGATGACTTTGTTCATCTCATTGCAGCTGAAGCCAAACCAACGGATCATATTTTGGTAATGTCCAACGGCAGCTTTGGTGGCATCCATCAGAAACTGTTAGACGCATTACAAAAGAAATCGGTTTAAGCGATAAGAAAAAAGGCATTCGTAAAAACGAATGCCTTTCTTTTAGAATCTGGTTGCGGGGGCCGGATTTGAACCGACGACCTTCGGGTTATGAGCCCGACGAGCTACCAAGCTGCTCCACCCCGCGTTCGAGGGCGCTAAATATACCTGTTTAAAAATGAATTGCAAGTTTAAACATAAAAATAATGTGTGTTTGTTATAAAAATAGCCGATATGTTGTTTTTTTAAACATGAAATCTCTTTTCCGTCGGGCTAAATGTGAAAAAATATGTCGAAAATCTACCGCACTTTATTGTTATCGCCCACCCGAGGCGCATATTCATTCAGCATAAATTGGTGTAAAATTCGCCCTTCATTTATTTTGTTTATTTTCATTTAGGACTTTGTATGCGCCTTAATCAAACTTTTTGGTCTACATTTTTAACATTATCCGCCATTGTACTTTTGGCTTCTTGTTCCTCCAATGGCGGCAAAACGTCGCGTAATTCGGGGGCATCCGACATTGACCCACAGAAATTTGGTGCGGTTTATCAGGGCAGAAGTTATCAACAAGCGATTTTGGTGCCGGTCAATCAAGTTGAGAACAAAAGTGCGGTCATAAACCAAGGTGATTTTTTAGCGCAGTTATCCAATATTCATAGTTATTCCGGCAAATTAAGCAGTAACTTTGCACCAATTTACGACAAGGTTACTGCCTGGGTACTCGCCGGGGCAAACGTCAACGAATTAAATAATTTTGGGATTCATTCGCAAGTGATGAAAGGCTTTGACGGCTATCAAAACGTGTTAATGACGGGCTATTATTCCCCGGTGATTCATGCTCGCCGCACACAGCAAGGTAAATATAACCAACCGATTTATGCGCTTCCGACACAAAAACGTTTTTCCCGGGCTGAAATTTATGCCGGCGCATTGAAAGGCAAAGGATTAGAACTGGCGTATAGTGATTCTATGATTGATAACTTCTTGCTTGGCGTGCAGGGCAGTGGTTATGTCGATTTTGGTGAAGGCAATTTGAATTATTTTGCGTATGCCGGCCAAAATGGTTACCCGTATGCCGCCGTGGGGCGCTTATTGGTGGAAGATGGCGAGATTCCGAAAGAAAAAATGTCTATTCAGGCGATTCGTGATTGGGCGAATGCAAATCCGTCACGAGTTCAAGGTTTACTCGAGCGTAATCCGTCTTATGTCTTCTTTAAAAATGATCCGCACGGCAAAGTGAAAGGCGCGGCAGGTGTGCCGTTAGTGCCAATGGCTTCGGTGGCTTCTGACCGTGGTGTGATTCCGTTGGGTAGTGTCTTGTTGGTCGAAGTGCCGCAAATGGACAATAGCGGCAACTGGACGGGAGAACATAAACTGCATTTGATGGTGGCATTAGATGTGGGCGGTGCGGTAAACGGACACCATTTCGATTTATATCGTGGTATCGGTGAGCAGGCGGGTCATATTGCCGGCTTGTCAAAACATTATGGTCGCGTTTGGGTGTTGCACTAATGGCACGCGTGGATAATTACGAACAACGTTTCGGCGGTATCGGTCGTTTATATGGTACCGAGGCTTTAGCCCGTTTATGTCAAGCACATATTTGTGTTATTGGTATCGGTGGCGTGGGCTCTTGGGCGGTGGAAGCGCTTGCTCGCTCAGGCGTGGGAAAAATCACGATGATTGATATGGATGATATTTGTGTGACGAATATTAACCGCCAAATTCATGCCTTGACGGGCAATATTGGTCAGCTCAAAACAGAGGTCATGCAACAACGAGTAAAATTGATCAATCCCGAATGCGATGTCAATGTGATTGATGATTTTATTTCTGCGGAGAATTTATCCCAATATCTTCATGCAGGCTACGATTATGTCATTGATGCTATTGATAATGTCAAAACAAAAGCGGCGTTAATTGTCTACTGTAAACGCCATAAAATCAAAGTTATCACCGTGGGGGGCGCCGGTGGGCAAACAGATCCCAGTCAAATTCAAATTGCCGATTTAAGCCGCACCATTCAAGATCCACTGCTGGCAAAAGTGCGGTCGGTTTTACGCAAGGATTATCATTTCACGCAAAATCCAAAACGTAAATTTTCTATCGAGGCGGTCTTTTCTACCCAACCACTGATTTTTCCTCAAATGGGGGAAAACTGCTCTGCGTCTGCCACCATGAATTGTGCCAATGGGTTTGGTGCAGCAACGATGATTACGGCGACGTTTGGTTTTTTTGCAGTTTCTCGTGTCATTGATAAGTTATTACAGAAAAAGGATTGACTTATTTTTTTTTATAAAAAAAGATAGTCATCTAAATAAAAAAAGAGTAACCTAGCTGCGTTTTGTTCAACTTACCTATCTCATCATAGAAGGAAATACAATGACTCAATTAGTACAAGGTTTGAAAAAAACGGCGATTGCCGCAGCGATTCTTTCTTTCTCTGCAGTGGCTTCCGCTACGATTGTCACTTCCATTAAACCGCTTGGGTTTATTGCTAGCGCGATTGCAAATGGGGTAACAGATGTGGATGTATTAGTGCCGACAGGCGCTTCTCCACACGATTACAATTTGAAACCCTCCGATGCACAAAAATTAAAATCTGCTGAAATGGTGGTTTGGATTGGCGAAGACGTAGATCTATTTTTGGATAAATCTATTGATGATCTAGATTATAAAAAAGTCTTAACCATTAAAGACATTGCCGCGATTGAACCTTTCCTCATGAAAGGCGAGCATCACCATCATCACGGTGAAGGCGATGCCCATGAACACGGCCATGAAGGTCATCATCATGCGCACGAAGGGCATGACCACAAACATGCACACGGCGATCACGATCATAAACACGAGCACGCTGGACATGAACATGCACATGAAGGACATGAACATCATCATGACGATGATGCTTCGATTAACTGGCATGTATGGTATTCACCGGATATCAGTAAAGTTGTGGCACAACGTATTGCCGCAAAACTGGTAAAACAATATCCGGAGAAAAAAGCACTGATTGAAAAAAACGTCGAGGAATTTGACCGCACTTTGGCTGAAACCAGTGTGAAAATTAAAGCGCAATTAGAAAACGTAAAAGACAAAGGCTTCTATGTCTTCCACGATGCTTATGGCTATTTCAATCAAGCCTATGGTTTAAATCAAACCGGTTATTTCACCATTAATCCGTTGGTGGCGCCGGGAGCAAAAACCTTAGCAAAAATTAAAGAAGAAATTGCTGAACACAAAGTCAGTTGCTTATTTGCTGAACCTCAGTTCACACCAAAAGTGATTGAAAGTTTAAGCAAAGCGACACAAGTAAAAGTCGGACGCCTTGACCCGATGGGCGATAGCGTCAAAGCGGAAGGCAACCCTTATGCGGCTTTCTTGCAGTTTACCGCAGACAGCTATAGCCAATGTTTAGCGAAATAAACATATCAATAAAAGGCATGTGTTAAACATGCCTTTTTTGTTTTTATGGCTATTGAATAAAATAGTCCCCTGATTCAAAATAGGGGTGCTATTGTTTTTAGCGATTTATCAAACCCAAAGGAGAATTTCATGAAAAAAACATTAAAAATGACCGCACTTGCCGTGGTTTCTGCGTTTGTATTAGCCGGTTGTACTCATCAGGCGACACAAGGCGACGCTCAATTACAGCAACAAGCAGTGTTAGGCATTAACTGGATGCAAGAATCCGGTGAATACAATGCATTGGCGTATCAAGCTTTTAATACGGCAAAAGTCGCCTTTGATCACGCAAAAGTGAAAAAAGGCAAGAAAAAAGCGGTTGTAGTGGATTTGGATGAAACTATGATTGATAACAGCCCATATGCAGGTTGGCAAATCCAAAATAACAAACCATTTGATGGCAAAGATTGGACTCGTTGGGTTGATGCGAGAGAATCAGGCGCTATTGCCGGTGCGGTAGAATTTAATAATTACGTTAATTCACACAAAGGCAAAATGTTCTATGTGTCTAATCGTAAAGACAAAAATGAAAAAGCTGGCACCATTGATGACATGAAACGTTTAGGTTTTACGGGTGTTGATGAATCTTCTCTTTACCTCAAAAAAGATAAATCTGCCAAATCTGCTCGTTTTGCTGAAATCGAAAGCCAAGGTTATGACATCGTACTTTATGTCGGTGATAACTTAGATGATTTCGGTGATGCAACACACGGTAAATTAAATGCAGATCGTCGTGATTTTGTGGCGAAAAACCAAGCGAAATTCGGTAAAACTTACATTGTGTTACCTAACCCGAACTACGGTGGTTGGGAAGGCGGTTTAGCTAAAGATTATTTCAAAGGTGATTCCCAAAGCCAAGTGAAAGCCCGTTTAGATGCTATTAAAGCATGGAGCGGTAAATAATTTCCTTGCGAAAAAACGCCGATAAAAATGACCGCACTTGAAGTAAACCTCAAGTGCGGTTTTTTATTGTTTCATTTGATATAGAAAAAAGGATGAGGTGCGTCCTCATCCTTTTTATCTCCATCGGAGAGATTATTTTTTACTGATTTTGTTATCTAATGCGAATGCACCGGCGCCGGCAAATACAAAATATAAGAAGATAAAGCAGTATAAAAATGCGGTTTCACCGCCATTGGCCAATGGAAATAAGAAACCTTTAGGCGCATGGAACATGAAGTAAGCGACCGCCATTTGGCCACTTAGTAAGAAAGCGGAGACGCGAGTAAATAAACCTAAAATTAAGAGAATACCGAATATAAGTTCAATGATGCCGCCTACGCCCATTAATGAAGCCAATTCCACAGCGCCATTGCCGCCAGTCATGGAAACAGGGAATTCCCAGAATTTTGCTGTTGCGTGCAACACAAAAGCATAGCCTGAAACGATACGTAATAAACCTAAAAAGTAGTTGCTGTATTTGTTTAAAAACATTTTTCCTTTCCTTAAATAGAAGTAATCAAGATTGAGGTTGCATATGCTAACAATTAATCTCGAAGAAAAAAATGACTAAAAAAGAAAAGGATTTTTTCTTAATCGTTAATGAATGCTGTTTTTAGCCGCTTGGAGTGTTTGCAAAAATGTCTCACTTTCCATAAAACCGGTAATGCGCTGGGCTCCGATTTCTTTGCCTTCGGCATTAAAGAAAATCAATGTCGGCAAACCGGTTACCGATAACTGTTTCATTAAAGTGCGGTTATTTTCGCTGTTATTCGTCATATCGATTCTTAACAATAAAACGTCTTTTAACGCCGCCTGCACCTTTGAATCGGCAAAGGTTTTATGATCAAACTCTTTGCAGGCAATACACCAATCTGCATAGAGATCGATCATTGCCATGGCTTTGGGATTTTGTGCTAATGCTTGTTGAAGCTCGTCGTAGCTGTGCACTTGTTGAAATTCAAGTGAATTTTGAACCGCACTTTGGTTCTCTTTGGATTGCGTATTATTTTGCCATAACCATGTTTGTAACGGCTGAGCGAGTGCCATGGCTGCGATGAGGAATACAATACGGAAGAATAATCCGATGCCGTAGGTACGCATTTGCATGGCTAGCCAGACAAAGAAACTTACGCCGAGTAATGCCCATAAACGAGGTTCCCAAACGGCAGGAAGAATACGGGAAAGTAAAAACACCGGTAACGCTAACATGACAAAACCAAATGCGGTTTTTACGTTTTCCATCCAAGCGCCGGATTTTGGTAGGATTTTGTTGCCGAAGACGGTAATTAGAATGAGCGGTAAACCCATGCCGAGGGCTAATAAATACAAAGTTAACGCACCGATCACAAAATCCCCTGATTGCGCTACATACAGCAATGCGCCTGATAGCGGGGCTGAGGTGCAAGGCGAAGCCACTAAACCGGCGATTGCGCCCATGGCAAATACACCGAAAAAGGCACCGCTCTTTTGTTGTTGACTGAGCTGAGTCAGTTTAGTTTGCAGGGAGGAGGGCAGTTGTAAGGTAAATACACCAAACATTGAAAGCGCCAGCAAGGTGAAAACCAGCGACAATCCAATTAAAACATAAGGGCTTTGTAACGCCACTTGGAACGGTAAACCGATGAGTACGACCAATAAACCCAATAAAGTATAAGTTAATGCCATGCCTTGCACATACACGAAACTTAACGCCAAAGCTCGCCATGTGCTACTTTTTTCTGTGCGGCTACCAATCACGATGGCTGATAACAACGGTAGCATCGGGAGGACGCAAGGGGTAAAAGCCAACCCGATACCGAGGACAAAAAACCACAACATGGCATACTTGCTCTGAAATAGGCTGTCAGCAAGTTGATTTTGATGTGATGATAAAACATCTGAATTTCCTACCGCACTTTGCAATTCATCCGCTTTCAGTTGCGCGGTCATAGCCACTTGTGGAATTTCACCGAGTACAAACTGTTTGGTTTCCGGCGGATAACAAAAGCCTTGGGTACAACCTTGGTAGGTAACGTCTAAAAGATCTTGCGCACCTTTATTTGGCAGCGGTAACTTAAGGGCGAGTTGGCGCTTGAAAATATTTACTGTGCCGAAATAAGGATCTTGATACTGTTCCGCTGTAGTTAAAAATTGCGGTTGAACGTCAATTGGCTGACCGTTAAGTGAAAATTCCAGCTTGTCTTGGTAAAGATAGTAATTGTCGATAATTTGCCAATTCAACAAAATATTTTCATGCTGCTGTTCTGCATGTAGCTGAAATGCTTGATCCACCGGTAAAAATTTCGGTTTATTATTGAAGAGATCCGCAGCTTGTAGGCTCAATGTTGTGAGTAAACAGAACGCGAGAAGAAGATATTTTTTCATAAGATACAGTGATGATTTTCCATAAAATGGGGCACATTCTAGCACTACAGAAAACAAATTGCTGTAAAATATCGCACCTTATGGTCTGGTCGCGTTTTTTGTGAAATAAATTCACAGCGAGCCGACTTTATACGAAGTCATATTATTGAGGGAATAAAATGAATATCACCGTTTATTGTGGTGCGGCATTGGGAAATGTACCGGCATATCAGCAGGCAACAATTGAGTTGGGTAAATGGCTTGCACAACATCATCATCGATTGATTTATGGTGGTGGCAAAGCAGGACTCATGGGATTGTTGGCAGATACCGTATTATCTCATGGTGGGGAAGTGATAGGCGTGATTCCCGCATTTTTACGAGAAAGGGAAGTTGCGCACAGTGGCTGTACAGAAATTATCGTGGTCAATTCTATGGCGGAACGGAAAGCAAAGATGTTGGCATTTGCTGATGCTTGTATTGCGTTGCCTGGTGGACCGGGAACACTAGAAGAAATCTGTGAAGTGTATTCTTGGTCGCGTATTGGACAAAATCCGCATCCTTGTATTTTATTTAACCAAAATGGTTTTTATGAACCGCTCAGAAACATGTATCAAAGCATGGTAAGTGAGGGATTCTTGAGTCAAACACATTTTGACAAATTGTTATTCAGTACAGATCTTCTTGAAATAGAACAGTTTATTAAATCCTATCAAGCACCTGAAATAAGAACTTATTAGGTTTTTATTAAAGTGCGGTCGAAAATAACATTGTTTTTTATAAAAATTAATTAGGCATCTTGAGTGTTTTTCTAAGTTATTTTTGCTTATGTAAAGCTTGATTCAACACTTTTTTCTACCTCCTTATTTTTTTAATTAAAATAAGTTTGCTTGGGTGGCGTTTTTTGTGTAACATGGCGCGCATTGTTATTTTTCATCAAGAAATAAGGTTGTGTAAAATGAAAAAAGGGATTCATCCGGAAAATTATCGTACCGTTCTTTTTTATGATTCCAATGCTAAGCAAGGCTTTTTGATTCGCTCTTGTGCCAGAACCACAAACACCATGAAGTGGGAAGATGGCAAAGAATATCCGGTATTTATGTGTGATACGTCCTCGGCATCACATCCATTTTATACCGGTAAAGTTAGACAAGTTGCCAATGAAGGGCGTGCAAGCGATTTTGCTAATCGTTATGGCAAGTTCGGCATTTTCAAATCGAAATAAGGAATGTTTATGCAAGTTTTATCTTCATTAAAAACAGCAAAAACTCGCCATCCTGGTTGTAAAGTCGTGCGTCGTCATGGTGTCGTATATGTGATTTGTAAAGAAAACCCGCGTTTTAAAGCGCGTCAGGGTGGTAAGAAAAAACGTTGATTTCTCTCGTACTTTAGCTTTGTGTGTAACTTTAGCGAGTCCTTCAATAACATTGTTTATTGAAGGATTTTTTATTTGTCGAATCCTGTTGATTTTATGATATAGATCATAAAATCAAAGGCGAATAAATTCTCATTTAATTGTTTTTGTTGTTACAATAATGTTGCAATTATAAAATTCAGGTTATGTGTTGTCGAATAACTGAATACCGAAGTAATAACTAAGAAAATGAAGGATTTGCTAATGCAAACGCCACAAATTTTAATTGTTGAAGATGAAACGATTACCAGAAATACATTAAAAAGTATTTTTGAAGCCGAAGGATATGATGTTTTTGAAGCGGCTGACGGTTCCCAAATGCACCGAATTCTAGAAACAGAAGACATTAATTTGGTCATTATGGATATTAATTTGCCGGGGAAAAATGGTTTAATGCTTGCCCGCGAATTGCGTGAGAATGCAGACATCGCGCTGATGTTTTTAACCGGTCGGGATAATGAAGTGGATAAAATTCTCGGCTTGGAAATTGGGGCGGATGATTACATTACTAAACCGTTTAATCCACGTGAATTAACGATTCGTGCACGCAATTTATTACAGCGCACAATGCAGGAAAATCAGCGTGCTCATCAAATTGAACAATATAAATTTAATGGTTGGACATTAGATTTAAATAGCCGTACTTTGGTTACGCCGGAAGGCGAAGAGCGTAAGCTACCGCGCAGTGAATTTCGTGCTATGTTGCATTTCTGCGAAAATCCGGGAAAAATTCAAACCCGTGAAGAATTATTGAAAAAAATGACAGGACGCGAACTTAAGCCACAAGATCGCACGGTGGATGTTACGATTCGCCGTATTCGAAAACATTTTGAAGATCATCCTGATACCCCGGAAATTATCACGACCATTCACGGAGAAGGTTATCGCTTTTGTGGAGAGTTAGAATAAAGGGAATCAGCGCATTGGGCGCTGATTTTTTTTATTCCCAAAGAAAAAAGTGCGGTGGTTTTTTTGCCATTTCTACGTAAAGGAAATGACCGGATACATTTCACTCCTTAAGAGTATTAAAAATTAACAAGTCGCCTTTATTGCCAAACGGGAGACAAATTATCCTTATTGTGTGCTTTTGCTATCTTTGCGTGGATTCGGTAGAATGTGCGCCAATTTATGTTTAATTTCCAATAATATATGACCAAGAAAAAAGTAAAACCCGGTTCTAATACGATCGCATTAAATAAGCGCGCGAGACACGATTATTTTATTGAAGGTGAAATTGAGGCAGGTCTTGAATTGCAAGGCTGGGAAGTGAAATCTATGCGCGCCGGCAAAGCAAATTTAAGTGATAGTTATGTTATTTTTAAAAATGGTGAAGCTTTTTTATTTGGCGCGAGCATTCAACCTTTAAGTGTCGCATCAACCCATGTGGTGTGTGACCCAACTCGAACCCGTAAATTATTGCTGAAACAACGTGAATTGGATTCTTTATTCGGCAAAGCAAATCGTGATGGATTTACGTTAATTGCCCTTTCTTTATATTGGAAAGGTGCATGGGCAAAAGTCAAAATTGGTTTGGCGAAGGGTAAGAAACAACAGGATAAGCGGGAAGATATTAAAGAGCGCGAGTGGAAAGTGGCAAAAGAGCGAATCATGAAAAATGCACGAAAAGGCTAGTTTTTTCTGCGGTAATTCATAAAAAAAGTGCGG
>NZ_GL622200.1:1282426-1458357 GCF_000185305.1 Aggregatibacter segnis ATCC 33393 | reverse complement strand
AAAATCTACGTGTTTTTTGACCGCACTTTTTTATATCTGATTAAGGCTTGTAGATGATTTCTACGCCTTCCTCATCTTCTTCTGACCAGTCATCCCAGTCGTCATCATCTTCATCATCAAAATCAGCATTTTCTAATTGCTCTTGATGGTAATCTTCCCATTTGAATTTCACTTCTTCATTTTCTACCGGTGTTTCTTCCGTTTCACGTGGATGCGCTTCTAGGAAGTCCATGATGTCGCGACACAATTGAGGTACATTTTTGCCAGCCGCAGCAGAGATCAAATAATAATCTTCTTCCCAGCCTAAGCGTTTCGCAATTTCTTCTGCACGTTCATGAGCTTCTTCGTCGCTCATCGTATCGATTTTGTTGAACACCAGCCAACGTGGTTTATCCG
Organism: Aggregatibacter segnis ATCC 33393; assembly: GCF_000185305.1. Classification (GTDB taxonomy): domain Bacteria; phylum Pseudomonadota; class Gammaproteobacteria; order Enterobacterales; family Pasteurellaceae; genus Aggregatibacter; species Aggregatibacter segnis. Next base: position 1,457,961 of record NZ_GL622200.1, on the reverse strand, counting down.
CTAAGGATTCACTGTATTGGAAAAGTTCAGATTCGATAATTGCTACGTTATCTGCAGGATCAGAATCGTCAATCGGATTGATATCCACTAAGTGAATTAATACGCGACAACGTTCTAAGTGTTTCAAGAAACGAATACCTAATCCGGCACCTTCTGATGCCCCCTCAATTAACCCGGGAATATCCGCGATAACAAAACTGCGATTGTCATCTACTTTCACCACACCGAGACTTGGCACTAAAGTGGTAAACGGATAATCAGCGACTTTCGGTTTAGCTGCAGAAACGGCGCGGATAAAAGTAGATTTGCCGGCATTTGGTAAACCGAGCATCCCAACATCGGCGAGCAACATTAATTCTAATAGTAAATCGCGTTTTTCACCCGGTGTTCCCATGGTTTTTTGGCGTGGAGCGCGGTTAATGGAGGATTTGAAACGAGTATTACCTAATCCATGATAACCACCTTTAGCAACTAATAATCTCATGCCATTTTTGGTTAAATCACCGATAATTTCTTGAGTGTCGTTATCAATAGCGCGCGTTCCCACCGGTACACGTAAAGTAATGTCTTTACCTCGATGTCCGGTACAGTTTGCACTGCGTCCGTTTTCCCCGCGTTCAGCGGCAAAGCGTTTTTCAAAACGGTAATCGATAAGCGTGTTGAGGTTTTCGTCAGCGATTAAATAAACATCACCACCGTCACCACCATCGCCCCCATCCGGACCGCCTTTGGGAATATATTTTTCACGACGGAAACTGGCACAGCCGTTGCCCCCGTCACCGGCTTCGACACGAATCAAAGCTTCATCAATAAATTTCATTCAACTTCTCCAAAATACTGAAAATTACTACCGCACTTTTGGGCGAGCAGGGAATAACTTGTGCCCGATGGCGGATAAAATTGCCCCGCATACTACAATAAACGCACCGATATAGCTAATAGTATTTAGTTCAGGGGCGGCAAAATCTGTTGGGTCGATATAGTGGGCAAGGTGCGCAAATAAAATAGTAAACAACGGAACCAAGGTAATGACCACGCTGACTTTTGACACTTCCCAACGATTTAATGCTTCAGCATAAGCACCATAACCAAATAGCGTATTTAAACAACAGTAAATTAAGCAACCAAGGCTGATAGGCGTTAAGCCTTGTACTTGTGAAAATTTAGCAAAAGGCGTAAAGACAAGGGCGCAACCAAAATAGATCATCAGCAAAATTTGTTGTGAGCTGAATTTTCTTAGCATGAGTTTTTGTGCCATGCCGTAAGCAACCCATATTAAAGACGCGCTAATGCTGAGAAAAACACCGGTGGAGTAGATATTTAACCCTGTGAAGATTTCTAAGCGATCATTAAAAAAGAAACCTAAGCCGATGGTTAATAAGATCAAACCGATTTTTTGGTGTAACCCTAATTTTTCTTTAAAAATCACAACACCGCAAATGAGCATACCAAAAGAGGACAAATGGATAAAAATTTGTGCAACGGAAGGCTCAATATAATTGAGTGAGTTATTAAATAAGAAAAAATTACCGGCTAATCCGAGTACGCCAAGCATAACTAACGTACTGTAATAACCCAGTTTTGATATGTTGGGCAATGCTTTTTTGTAACCAAGGAGTAAGAGGATAACAACACTGGCAACGATAAAGCGATACCAAACAATGGTTTCCACATTCATAGTGGAAACAACTTGCTTTAATGCAATAGGCAAAGAGCCCCACGCCATGGCGGTGATCAGGGCAAAAAGAAAACCTAACATAGGTTGTTGTTTCATGATTTTACCTATAAAAAAGCCCTGCATTGAGCAGGGCGTTTTATTCTTTTTATAAAATTATTCAGTAACAATACTTACGTATTTACGGCTTTTCTCGCCTTTTACTTCAAATTTTACTTTACCATCGGCTGTCGCGAATAAGGTGTGGTCACGTCCCATTCCAACGTTGTTGCCCGCGTGGAATTTAGTACCACGTTGACGAACGATGATGCTACCTGCTAATACAGATTCACCACCGAAACGTTTAACACCAAGACGTTTAGCTTCAGAATCACGACCGTTACGAGTTGAACCACCAGCTTTTTTAGTTGCCATCTACTTGATCTCCTCTGAAATTATGCTTGAATCCCAGTGATTTTCACTTCTGTGAACCACTGACGATGACCTTGTTGTTTACGGCTGTGTTTGCGACGACGGAATTTAACGATTTTAATTTTATCGCCACGACCTTGTGCAACTACTTCAGCCACTACTTTTGCACCAGCAACTACTGGGGCACCGATTTTAACATCTTCACCATTAACGACCATCAACACTGAATCGAATTCAACTGTTGCGCCAGTTGCAAGTTCAAGTTTTTCTAAACGAACGACTTGACCTTCGCTTACTCGGTGTTGTTTACCGCCACTTTGGAAAACTGCGTACATAAATACTCCGCTATAATTGTGCTCTAATGTTGTTTCATTTCGCACATAAAATTCATATAAATAGGGCGCAAATTCTACGTAAAAATTTAGGGGATAGCAAGAACTTATTTACGATAAAATAAAAAAATTGGCAATTTAGGTAGTTTAATTTCAGAAAGGGGGAAAAATCGGGTAGAATCAACTGTACTTTCGTTTTCAATTTCATCTACTTCCCCTAATTTTAAGTGGCCTAATTATAGAAATGAATACAACAAATTTTATGGATATGAATGCAATCCAGGCATTAAGCCAAGCGGATATGCAAAAAGTGAACGAATCGATTTTAGCCCAACTTAACTCAGATGTGGTGCTGATTAATCAATTAGGATTCTACATTGTGCAAGGCGGTGGCAAGCGCATTCGTCCCTTAATTACCGTGTTGGCAGCAAGAGCCTTAGGTTTTGAAGGGCAAAAAGCTATTACGTGTGCCACCTTTGTCGAATTTATTCATACAGCGTCTTTGTTGCATGATGATGTTGTGGATGAATCGGATATGCGTCGTGGGCGTGCTACGGCAAATGCAGAATTTGGTAATGCCGCAAGCGTGTTGGTGGGGGATTTCATTTATACCCGTGCGTTCCAATTGGTTGCTCAGCTGGAATCTTTAAAAATTTTGCGCATTATGGCGGATGCCACCAATGTGTTGGCAGAAGGCGAAGTGCAACAATTAATGAATGTGAACGATCCGCAAACCAGTGAAGAAAATTATATGCGGGTGATTTACAGCAAAACCGCTCGTTTATTTGAGGTGGCGGCGCAAGCTGCCGCAATCATTGCCGATGCGGATGACGAGCAGGAAAAAGCATTACAGAATTACGGTCGTTATCTCGGCACAGCATTCCAGTTAGTGGATGACGTGTTGGATTACAGCGCGAATGCCAAGGCCTTAGGGAAAAATGTGGGCGATGATTTAGCCGAAGGCAAACCGACCCTTCCTTTATTACATGCGATGCACCACGGCAATGAACAACAGGCTGCGTTAATTCGCGAAGCCATCGAACAAGGTGGGAAACGTGAGGCCATTGATGAGGTGTTAGCTATTATGGCAGAACATAAATCCCTTGATTACGCGATGGATCGCGCTAAACAAGAAGCACAAAAAGCCGTTGATGCGATTCAGATTCTGCCGGAAAGCGAGTATAAACAAGCGTTGATTTCCTTAGCGTATTTATCCGTGGATAGAGCATATTAATGAAAAAGCGACTCCTAACATGTTTGTTGTGCTTTTTTAACCAGTCAGTTTTATCAGCCGATTTTTCCTGCGCAGAACCAAATGGCGCATCTAAAATGGTGACGTTTTTCAACCAAATTGATAAGCATCACATGGAAAGCGGTTTGCTACCGCCCAACGAAAAACTCGTTCGAACCGATAATTCACAGATGTGGGAATATACAAATAAGGCGAATACAAAGACTGTACTTGAAGTAAAGTCTGCCGATACGCCAAAGTTTTTTGTGTTTTCACTTTATAATCCAAAAGGTTCAACAATATTTGTTTATAAATGTATCGAAATTCTTCAAGCTAAATAGTCATGACAGAACAACAATCTCAAAGTGCGGTCGGTTTTCAACATAAAACACGCAAACAAAAACCACGCAAAGATCCAAATGCACCTTTTATTCGTGAAAAATTGGAATTGCCTGAAGGGCACAATAAACTGCTTTTGCACTCCTGTTGTGCGCCTTGCTCGGGTGAGGTGATGGAAGCCATTTTGGCGTCCGGTATTGAATTTACGATTTATTTCTACAACCCGAACATTCACCCGTTAAAAGAATATTTGATTCGCAAAGAAGAAAATATTCGTTTTGCGCAAAAATTTGGTATTCCATTTATTGATGCCGACTATGATCGTCAAGAATGGTTTGACCGTGCCAAAGGCATGGAATGGGAGCCGGAACGCGGCATTCGTTGTACCATGTGTTTTGATATGCGTTTTGAAAAAGCGGCTGAATATGCTCATGAGCACGGTTTCCCGGTATTCACCAGTTGCCTTGGCATTTCTCGCTGGAAAGACATGGAGCAAATTAACGGTTGCGGTCATCGTGCGGCAGAAAAATATGACGATGTGATTTATTGGGATTATAACTGGCGCAAAGAAGGAGGCTCACAACGTATGATTGAAATCAGTAAACGCGAGCGTTTTTATCAGCAAGAATATTGCGGTTGTGTTTATTCGTTGCGTGACAGCAATAAGTGGCGCGAACAAACCGGTCGCCAAAAGATTGAAATCGGTAAACTTTATTATTCCCCCAATCAGTAAGTCATTCCATGTATTGATGAATGGCAGATAAATTTCAGGTTAAGCTTACTTGTCTACGGTGTTTTATCTGCCTTTTCCTTTCTTCTTTTCTCTGCAATTTTATGTCGTTTAAGACAAATTCAGACCGCTCTTTTCCTTTTTTTGACATGTTTTGGTAAAGCATTATTTCTACCTACAACAGGTAAAATTCTTGAGAAAATCTGCTTTTTTACTAGCGAGAAAAAGCGCAACTCGGTAGAATAGCCAGTCAATTTTTATGAACCATTAGAGTAAATTTTAGCCAGTATGACGCAAAAACTACATATTAAAACTTGGGGCTGTCAGATGAACGAGTACGATTCATCTAAGATGGCGGATTTATTACACAGCACACACGGTTTGGAACTTACCGAGGTGCCGGAAGAAGCGGATGTTTTATTATTAAATACCTGTTCCATTCGTGAAAAAGCACAGGAAAAAGTCTTTCATCAATTAGGGCGTTGGAAAGAATTAAAGAAAAATAACCCTAATTTATTGATTGGCGTGGGCGGCTGTGTGGCATCGCAGGAAGGCGAACACATTCGCACCCGAGCGCCTTATGTGGACATTGTTTTCGGGCCGCAAACATTGCATCGTTTGCCTGAAATGATCAACCAAATTCGTGGCGGGAAAAGCTCCGTTGTAGATATTAGTTTCCCGGAAATTGAAAAATTTGACTGTTTGCCGGAGCCTCGTGCAGAGGGACCAACCGCATTCGTTTCTATTATGGAAGGCTGTAATAAATATTGTACTTATTGTGTGGTGCCTTATACCCGTGGTGAGGAAGTAAGCCGCCCGGTAGATGATATTTTATTTGAAATTGCACAGTTAGCCGCACAGGGCGTGCGTGAAGTGAACTTGCTTGGTCAAAACGTGAATGCTTATCGTGGCCCGACGTTTGACGGTGAAATTTGTACCTTTGCGGAATTATTGCGTTTAGTCGCTGCCATTGACGGTATTGACCGTTTACGTTTTACCACGAGTCATCCGATCGAATTCACCGATGATATTATCGACGTGTATCGTGATACACCGGAGCTGGTGAGTTTCCTTCATTTGCCGGTGCAATCCGGTTCAGACCGCGTTTTAACCATGATGAAACGCGGACATACAGCGCTTGAATACAAATCCATTATTCGCAAACTAAAAGCGGTACGTCCGAATATTCAAATCAGCTCTGATTTCATCGTGGGGTTCCCGGGTGAAACCAATGAAGATTTCGAGCAGACTATGAATTTGATTGCTCAAGTGAATTTCGACATGAGTTTCAGCTTTATTTATTCTGCCCGTCCTGGTACACCGGCGGCAGATTACCCAGATGATGTGACTGAAGACGAGAAAAAACAACGTTTGTATTTGTTGCAACAACGCATCAACAATCAAGCGGCTCAATTCAGTCGCGCGATGTTAGGTACGGAGCAACGCGTGTTGGTAGAAGGCCCATCGAAGAAAGATATTATGGAATTAACCGGTCGTACGGAAACCAACCGTATTGTGAATTTCCAGGGGTCGCCGGAAATGATCGGAAAATTTGTTGATATTAAAATCACCGATGTATTCACAAACTCCCTACGTGGTGAAGTGGTACGCACCGAAGACCAAATGGGCTTGCGTGTGTTGCAATCGCCACAAATGGTAATTAACCGCACCCGTAAAGAAGATGAACTGGGTGTAGGCCGTTACACTGGCTAATTTATTTGAGCGGAATGAAAAAACCTCGCGATGTTTGCGAGGTTTTTTATTACGACTATTTTTGCTTTTCGAGGAAAATTAAATATTCCTCTAACATTTCGATGGCTTCCAAGCAACGGGCGCGACGTTGTTCTAGTTGTTCCAGTTTTAATCGGTTAAATGGAAGTCCCTCTCTCTGCGCTTCACTTAAACTGTCTTGCTCGTGCTGAATTTTTTCATTAAAAGACGCTAAATATTCATAATATTTTGCCAAGCGTTCGCGTGGTGGCAAACTGTGTACGGGATGCTGACGTTTATTTTGCGGTTTATTTTCTTCTTTATCTTTAACCGGAAAGAGCTGAGCATTTTGCTGTTGACGCATTAAGGCATCAGAAAGTGCGGTGCATTGTGCGGATAGTTTTTGCGTATAAAACTGCCAGACTTCAATGTTATCGCTTTCAATCTGTTCAAGCTGCACGAGAGTGAGCTCTATTTGCTCAAAATAAAATGCCGTTTTTTGCCAATTTTCCGTAAACAGATTGGGTGAAAATTTTGCATAAACAATCTCTTCTTTTTGCGTGGCATAACGTGCAAAGAAATGTTGAAGGCTTTGTTTTAAGCGTTGCGTGGAAATGTTGTTCATAGACATAAGGAAGCAAAAGTGCGGTGGAAAATTTATGTGTTTTTCCGACCGCACTTTTAGGATTAGAGAGTCATTGCTGCAAGCCAGCCAAAGGCTAACAACGGAATGTTATAGTGAATGAAGGTAGGTACAACAGAATCCCAAATGTGGTCGTGTTTACCGTCCATATTCAAACCGGATGTTGGTCCTAAGGTTGAGTCGGAAGCCGGTGAGCCCGCATCACCTAATGCTGCCGCAACGCCCACGATAGACACTGTAGCAAGTGGGGAGAAGCCGAAAGATAAACAAAGCGGTACATAAATCGAGGTGATGATTGGCACGGTAGAGAAGGAAGAACCGATCCCCATGGTGATCAACAAGCCGACGAATAACATTAAGAACGCTGCAAGTCCTTTACTTTGTAAGCCTTGCCCTAAGGTTTGCACTAAGTCAGTTACACCGGTAGTTGTGTTAATCACATTGGCGAAACCGGAAGCAGCGATCATCACGAAACCGATCATGGCCATTAGGCGTAAGCCTTGTTGGAAAATATCGTTACTTTCTTTTAGCTTAAAGATACCGAACACGGCAAAAATGACTAAACCGACTAAACCACCGATGATCGTAGAGCTTGTGACTAATTGTGTGGTGAAGGTCGCCACAATCGCAACAAGGCTTGCGGTGATTTGTTTTGGTGTAATGTTAGCAATGTGCTGCTCAATGTCTTGCGTTGTTGGTTCTGCTGTGGTGACGGCATATTCACGCGGTTTGCGATAAGTGATAAATACGGCAGTCAATAAACCTAAAATCATCCCGGTTACCGGAATCATCATAGCGAGGGAGACTTCACCTACCGTTGTTTGTAAGCCTAATGAAGCACCGACATTATTAATATTTTTCACCAAAACGCTTTCGATAAAGATTTTACCGAAACCCACCGGTAATAACATATAGGTGGCGGTTAAACCGAAAGTGAGGACGCAAGCTACGGCGCGACGGTCAATTTTCAGTTTGTTGAACACAGCAAGTAGTGGTGGAACAACAATTGGAATAAATGCAATGTGCACCGGTAACAGGTTTTGAGATGAAATCGAGAACAAGACCAAAATCCCCAATAAGGCATATTTGAACATGGCAATCCCATTAGCAGAGGGGGTTTTGTTCATGCGGGTAATCACTTTATAGGCAAGTAAATCAGTGATGCCGGATTTGGAGATGGCAATGGCAAAGGCACCGAGCATGGCATAGTTCATTGCCACTTCAGCACCGCCACCAAGGCCGCCGGTAAAGGCTTCAATGGTTTTTGTTAGGCCTAAATCGCCGATTAAACCTGCGGTGAGGGCAGAAATAACCAAGGCAACGACCACGTTAATTCGCAACAAGCTGAGAATCAGCAAGACTGCGATGGAAATAACAACTGGATTGGTTAGCATTTTTTTGTCCTTATGAGTTAAGTTATTGATAATTTACTAGAGAAATAAAATTTGTCTAATAAAATCATCGGCTAATTTCTGAGGAATTTATTTTTGCTGTAAAAAACAAACCCCTCGAAAGTCAACTTCCGAGGGGCTTTAAAGGATAGCGTTTTATTCGTACCTGCTCGGAAGTCATCTTCCAAGCACACCAAATACCTGAAAGATCATTCAGTTACGTGGTGATGATGGTGACGACGAATAAAGCGCATTTTGGAATCTCCTATGTGAATTGCTTTTTAAACTACTGGAAAATATTTTTTATCGCAAGTGTTTTTTCAAAAAAATGTAAAGTGCGGTCGATATTTTTGATGTTTTTTAATTTTCCGCTATGACATGCGGAAATCCGCCCAAGTGTTTTAAATGATTCACCATATAACAAAACAGCTCTGCTGTGCGTTCCGTATCATATAACGCAGAATGAGCTTGTTGGCTGTCAAAAGGAATTTTGGCCGCTTGGCAGGCTTTTACTAATACGGTTTGTCCGAACATAAAACCGCTTAATGTGGCGGTGTCAAAAGTGGAAAACGGATGGAATGGGTTGCGCTTGGCATTCATACGTTGCGCCGCTGCCATCACAAATCCATGATCGAATGACGCATTATGTGCGACGATGATTGAACGTTGGCAGTCAGCGTCTTTTTGTGCCTTACGTACCATTTTAAACATCTCGCTAATAGCGATATTTTCACTCACGGCTCCACGTAATGGGTTGTCGATGTCGATACCGTTAAATTTGATGGACTCAGGATCGATATTGGCGCCTTCAAAGGGGTGAATGTGAAAATGACATTTTTGGTCCGGCACTAAGTTGCCGGCGTCGTCCATTTTTAGGGTAATGGCTGCCAATTCTAATAGTGCATCGGTTTTGGCGTTTAAGCCGGCGGTTTCCACATCGATTACCACCGGTAAATAACCGCGAAATCTGTGTTTTAATAAGTTGTAATTAATTGTTTCTTGGGCTTCAGACATAACTCATCCTAAAAATAAAACGTGGATTATCGTTTATAATCCACGTTAAAAAACACTTGAATTTTTTACCGCACTTTAGAGGGTAACTTAGTTGCCTAAGCCGGCTTGTGCGCTTTGATTTTCGATGAATTCAATTTTGTAACCGTCCGGATCTTCCACGAAAGCAATCACAGTTTTACCACCTTTTACCGGGCCCGGTTCGCGAGTAACATTCCCGCCCGCCTTGCGCACCGCTTCACAGGTCGCATAAATATCATCTACACCAATAGCGATATGGCCGTAAGCATTACCTAAATCATATTTCTCTACGCCCCAGTTATAGGTTAATTCCAATACGGACGCTTTGTCTTCATCATCGTAACCTAAAAATGCCAGAGAATATTGGTATTCCGGATTTTCACTGGTACGCAATAAACGCATGCCCAATACATCTTGATAAAACTGAATAGAACGTTGTAAGTCGCCGACGCGTAACATGGTATGTAAAATTCGCATGATATTCTCCATTAAATAAAATCTCAGCAATTATGCCACAGAATCATGGCGTTTTCTTTGGAAAATAAAAAGGATTAAGCTCGATTGAACTTAATCCTTCAAAATAAATTTAAAAAACGCAGTAAAATCTCACCGCACTTTTCAGTTTTAGAATGTGTAGTTTACACTTAAACGAACGTCACGACCCGGCTCAGGCAAGGTGGATACGCCTGCGCGTTGGCTGTGGCTGCGATAGTATTTGTTGAATGCATTGTTCAACGCAAGGTTGATATTTACGCTTTCAACCGGTTTCCATGTGATATAGAAATCGTTGACGCCATAGCCCGGGCGTTTTGTGGTGGTTGCACCACCGCCACGGTTTTGGGTGGTTGAATCGTAGCTGGTATGTTGTACAAAGCGGCCTTTCCAACCGATTTCAACGTCAGGTTGTTCGAAGTGGTAAGACACGCCGGTGGTCCAAGTACGACCGATTGGAATGGCGGTTACTGTGCTATCCACGGTTCTGCCGTTTAATTCCGGTTTACTGTAAGCCACGCCTGCACGCAAGGTTAAGCCTTCGTATTTATAGGCTGCACCTAATTCATAACCATGATTTCTTAATTTGCCTGCATTTTGGATTTCATAATAACCCGGTCTGATTTGAGTAAAGGCGTGCGTATCTTGGATTGTTTGCCAGAAATAACTTCCGTTCAAAGAAAGGCTGTCGGCTAATTTATAGTTAAAGCCCACTTCCGCGTTGCGCGATCTTTCCGGTTTAATGTTATTGGCAATGGAATACACTGCTGTTTTTCCTCGAGTCGATCCTGAAGAAAGCATGACTTCAAAGAAACGAGGACTTCGGGTAGCGTAGTTTAAGCTGGTATTTAAACTCAAATCATTGCTCACTTCATAAATTAAGCCGACACTTGGGTTTAGGTTTCCTTTATTGGATTTTGAGCCGTCCATTGCACGGAATGAGAAATGATCATAACGTAAGCCGGTGGTTAAGGTGAACGCGCCTAAGCCCCAGATACCTTCCGTATAAATACCCACATCACGTTTCTTTTGGGTCTTCATTTGGACGCCGTTTTGAACGGTAAGTGAGTTAGGCTTACCTTCTTGATCGCGGTAATTGATACCGTATTTGATTAAGTGAGATTCACCAATAGGTGAGTCCAAGTTTACGTTGGCACCATTGGCAATTAAACGAGTTCTGGAATGTTCACTTGGCTCTTCACGGCTAATTACACTACGCCATACATTAGCCTTAGCATTGCTGATAAAGCCCATGTTTTTACCTGTCCATTCAATTTTGCTGGTATCGTTCGTGGTGATGCGATAGCTAGGGGCGTTATTTGCCGTATTCGGAATTTTGTTGCCATTGCGATCTAAAACATACCAAGTATTCCCTTCTTGGCTTAACGTATAGCCGTTTGCACGCTGTTCTCCTGTTAGAGTTGGACGGCCGTTTTGCTCTCTGGCGGTTAACCAATCTTGCGAAAAGTCAAACTCTTCACGAAGTGCGCGAACGCCGTAATGACGCTCTTGACGGTGGCTTAATTCGATACGTTGATCTTCAGTAATATCAACCCCAACTTTGGCGAGTAAACCACGTTGATGTAATGAACTGTTTTGAACTTTTGTACCACCTTCCAAATTACGGAAATTATGGCCGCCTTTATAGTCGCTTTCATTTACCCAATTGCCGGAAAGCAATACATCCATCGCTTGGGCGCGTGAATAAACGGTTGCGCCTTTGCTCCAGCCTTTGTTTGAGCTGACGCCGGCATTTAGTTTAAAACCAATGTCTTGACCTTCTTTCAGAAGATCTTTTGCGCTCACAGTTTCTGCCACGATAGCACCACTGGTTGCACCAATGCCGGCACTGGCTGACCCAGTCCCTTTTTGCACGCTCACTTTCTTGAATAGTGCCGGGTCAAACATGAAACGGCCTTGGTGGTGGAAAAGTTGGGCGTCGGTATAAGCATCATCTACTTTCACATCCACTTGATCTTGCCCCATCCCGCGAATGGTAAACCACTGTGATGTGCCGCGACCGCCACCGAAGTTAATTGCCGGTTCGTCTTTTAATAAACCTTTTAATTCGGTTTCCGTGCTGCGATTAATCGATTCAGTTGTAATCACATTGGTTTTACTTTTGGCACCGGTATTTTCAGACACCACGTTAATGATCTCTAAATTTTCTGCATAAACTGCAGTGGTAACTAACATTGCGAGGGGAAGCAATGAAAAATGTTTGCGCATAAATGCTCCTCTAAAGGTTGATGAAAGGTGAAATTTACAGCGTGGCAATCTAACGTATTTGCTCAATTTATGCAAATGATAATTATTATTAATAATAAATTATTTCTAATGGCGTTTTATGGATTAAAATGTATTTGGTTTTTGTTAAAAGAGACGGAAACCGGAAGCACTATTGGTATGAGGAAAGAATGAACGTGAGAAGGAAAATATCGCAAAATCTCACCGCACTTTTGCTTTTTCTCCTAAAAATTGACTAAAATTCTTTAACTTTTCACCGGGGATTGAAAGGAAACGAAAATATGAATAGAACAGGGTTATTCAACTTATCTTGGGAACGTTATCTTAATTTATTGTTTCTCTTGTTAACGGTCGGTTTTCTTAGTAGCGGCGTCGTCACATTCATTGCCGCTAACTGGGATTATCTTTCCGATTTAACGAAGATTTATGGATTGCAAACGTTGTTCGTTTTTTCCGTGATGACAGGCGGTTATTTTTTTATGCGCGAAAGTCGTCAGTTAGCAGCGGAGAAATTAAAACTTGTTTCGGTTGCCTTATTCTTTAGTGCTGCCGTGCTGATTGGCGCTATCTTGGCACTCGCTGGGCAAACATATCAAACGGGCGCGAATACATGGGAATTGTTTGCTATTTGGTCGGTGTGCCAAATTCCATGGTTACTTTTGTTGCCTAATGTTGCTTCTGCCTTATTGCTGATTATCACAGCAAATTTAGCTTTGTATTTACTTCAGATCGATAATTATGACTATGTTGCTGTTTATGGCGTATTTCTCAATGGTGTTGGCCTGGTATTCAGTGAGGTTTTTACACGACGATTGCATGATGAACGTTGGCGAATCTTACCCAAAATCTTGCTTGGTTTTGTGATCATACATCTCTTCGGCATTCGTTTTATGGCCTATGGCACGATTTTTGATACCGATTTTGGTTGGTTTTCGGTGCTAAATTTCTTGATCGTGAGTGTGCCTTCTGCTGCATTATTTTATTTTTATAAGCAATATCGTTTTGATTTCACCAATTTAATTGCAAGTGCATTGGGGATAATTGTTGCCTTTAGCATGTTGCTCTTTTCTCATATCAATTCTGCGGATTCTGTTTTTTCAAGTGGCTTGCTGATTTTTGTGTTGACGATCTTAGCAATGAAATATCTGTACAAGCTTTATCAAGCCCGTTATCCGCAACAGACGAAAATGCCTTGGGCATTGTCCGTTCTGTTTATTTTTGCCATTCTCATCGGTATGGTCACCGCCATTATTTGGGCGGCGTTTATTCTTGATATATCTGACCCGTTGCTCGCTGTACTTGCCTTGGCAATTGCAATGTTGCTTACTGCATTGGGATTACATCGAGCTTATCCGCAAGCGAGTAATGAAATGTCGCTGGTGGTTGGTATTTGTTTTTTGATGGGATACGGCTTGCTTGGCGGTTATTTATGGTTTGACCATTTGGAGCGTGATCCTAGCGAAACAACGCAGATTTTTGTGCCGTTGTTGTTTTCTTGTGTGGTCGGTGTTTTTTATTTCGTTCGCAAAGAAGTTTGGCTACAAACTTTAACGGTAGTGAGTATCTTAAGCATGTGGCACCTCAGTTACGTGGAGGACATTGCATCCGGTGCCTTGTCTTTGCCTTATCTTTCCATGTTGTGCTGTGTTTGTGTTTTTGTAGGGCAGTTCTTGTGGATGATAAAACATCAGCAGAGCGAGGCAGTGACACCGCTTGCTTGGGGGCTTTTATTTTTTAGTATTGGCTCTTGGAGCTATTCCGCATCCCAAACCTTCTTTCCTTGGTTTCATCATTTCAGCGAGGTCGCCGACGAGTTACCGTCCATTGATACGTTCTCAGACTTTTTCAGCGTCATTACCTATGGCATTTTTTCACGAGCTACGTTGACATTTTCATGGTGGGTGCCGTTTTTTGTTTGTCTTACACCTTTCTGTGTTTATTGGATTATCAGCTTCTTTTTTAAATCTGCGCTGGCGGAAAAGTGGTTTATTGCCATTGTTTTAATGCTCTTTACGATTGGATTTGTGGCTCAACCGTCTATTTTGTTTTTTGTTGCCCTGTGGTTGATTGCCTATGTTTCGGCAAGCCGAACTTTATTTTTTATCGCCTTATTGGCGCTCATCACGAATTTGGCACTTTACTATTACATGCTCTTTATCCCATTGCTTTATAAGTCGTTTTTACTCTTATGCTTTGGCGCATTATTTTCCTTTGTCGTATTTTTCTTGCATAGGAAATCTAAAGTGACGACACAAAGTGCGGTGGATTTTTCCGGTGTTTCTAAATGCAAGCCGTTAATGGCGTTGCTTATCGCGTTATTGATGTTATTGCCGTTAAATTACAAGATATGGCAATTTGAAAACGTGTTAGCGACCGGCAAACCGGTTGTGCTAAAAATTGTGCCGGTGGATCCACGTTCGTTAATGCAAGGGGATTACATGTCGTTGAATTACGCCATTTTGCAGGATATTGCAGCGCAACTTAATGATGAGCCTGACCAGCTAAATGATGAACAAACCAACGAAGAGGACACTTGGCAGATAACAAGAAAACCACAGCCTAAACGAATTTATGCCTTAATTCATCAAAATGAGCAGGGTGTTGCTACCTTGTGTCGCGTGGAAAAAACTAAACCGACGGATTTCACAGGCTGCGAACCAAACCTGTATTTACCGATTAATAACACAGGCTGGTCGCCGGCATTGCCAAGTCAGGAATATTTCTTTGCAGAGGGGAAAGGGCAATATTATGCTCAGGCAGAGTATGCTGAATATCGTTTTAAAGACGGTATTTTATTGCTTGCCCGTTTGTTGGATCAGGATTTAAAACCTTTATAAAAACGAGAATAAGAGCGTCGATAGATAATAAAAAAGTGCGGTGGATTTTTAAAACGTTTTACGTCCATCGCTCTTTTTTATTTTGAGCTTGCGCTTATTTCATCGCAATCATGGAACCGAAGTTAAAGCATTGGAACCAAAGCTCCACATGAGAAAAGCCGACATTTTTTAATCGCGCTTTATGGGTTTCAATGCTGTCTGTGCGCATCACATTTTCAAGTGCGGTGCGTTTTTGGCTCACTTCTAATTCGCTGTAACCGTTAGCGCGTTTAAATTGATGGTGGAGATCAATTAGTAAGTCGTTAGTTTGCTCGTCTTCAAAGCGGAATTTTTCTGACAGCACCAATACGCCGTTTGGATTTAATCCTTGATGAATTTTTTCCAACAACGCCACGCGATCTTGTGGCGGTAGAAATTGCAGGGTGAAATTCAAAATCACCATCGATGCATTTTTGATCTCAATGTGGCGAATGTCGTCACAGAGAATCTCAACCGGAATATCACTGTGGTAGGCGGCAATGTGTTGGCGACAACGTTCCACCATCGGTTGGGAATTGTCCACCCCGATAATTTTCACATTCGGTTGGTTAATATGACGACGAGCGGAAAGGGTCGCCGCCCCACGGGAACAACCTAAATCATAAACATTGCTGTTTGCCGTCACAAAACGTTCGGCAAGCATGCCGATAGCTGTGATGATGTTGGAATAGCCCGGCACAGAGCGTTGGATCATGTCAGGAAATACTTCCGCAACGCTTTCGTCAAAGGTAAAATCGCCCAATTTTTCAATGGGTGCAGAGAATAGGGTATCTTTCATGTTTTTTGCGATGCAATGATTTGAAATAAAAAGTGCGGTTATTTTAGAGAAAGTTTTTAACGGCGCAAATAAATTTCGCTTTCCAATTCAAAAGCCCAGGCAATTTCCGTATAATCGCACGGTTAATTTCTCTTTAATGATCCAGAATATAATAAGGAATAAAAAATGATGCGTTCACATTATTGCGGTGCGTTAAACCGCGCAAATATCGGTCAGGAAGTAACATTAAGCGGTTGGGTTCATCGCCGCCGCGATTTAGGTGGGTTGATCTTTATTGATATGCGCGATCGTGATGGCATCGTGCAAGTGTGTTTCGACCCGAAATACCAAGACGCCTTGACCGCGGCTGCTGGTTTGCGTAACGAATTTTGTATTCAAATCAAAGGTGAAGTAATTGCTCGCCCGGACAACCAAATCAATAAAAACATGGCGACCGGTGAAGTGGAAGTATTGGCAAAAGCATTGAAAATTTACAATGCTTCCGATGTGTTGCCGTTAGACTTCAACCAAAACAACACAGAAGAACAACGCTTAAAATACCGTTATTTGGATTTACGCCGTCCGGAAATGGCACAACGTTTGAAAACTCGTGCAAAAATCACCAGCTTTGTGCGTCGTTTTATGGATGACAACGGTTTCTTAGATATTGAAACCCCAATGCTAACCAAAGCCACACCGGAAGGCGCGCGCGACTATTTAGTGCCAAGCCGTGTGCATAAAGGCAAATTCTATGCATTGCCACAGTCACCACAGCTTTTCAAACAGTTGCTCATGATGTCCGGTTTTGATCGTTATTATCAAATCGTGAAATGTTTCCGTGATGAAGATTTGCGTGCGGATCGTCAACCGGAATTTACCCAAATCGATGTGGAAACCTCTTTCCTGACAGCGCCTGAAGTGCGTGAGATTATGGAACGTATGGTGCATGGTTTATGGCAAAACATCATTGGTGTGGATTTAGGCAAATTCCCGGTGATGACTTGGCACGAAGCGATGAATCGTTTTGGTTCCGATAAGCCGGATTTGCGTAACCCACTTGAATTAGTGGATGTGGCAGACCTCGTTAAAGAGGTAGATTTCAAAGTGTTCCAAGGCCCCGCCAATGATCCGAACGGTCGTGTGGCGGTCATTCGCGTACCAAATGGCAGCGAAATTACGCGTAAACAAATTGATGAATACACCCAATTTGTTGGTATCTACGGCGCGAAAGGTTTGGCTTGGGCGAAAGTGAATGATATCAATGCCGGTCTTGAAAGTGTTCAAAGTCCGATTGCGAAATTCTTAACTGAAGATGTATGGAAAGCGTTAGCAGAACGAGTGAAAGCACAAAATGGTGATATCTTGTTCTTTGGCGCAGACAAATGGCAAACCACCACCGATGCCATGGGCGCATTGCGTTTGAAACTGGGCCGTGACCTCGGCTTAACCCGTTTAGACGAATGGCAACCGCTTTGGGTCATTGATTTCCCAATGTTTGAACGTGATGACGAAGGCAACTTGGCGGCAATGCATCACCCATTCACATCGCCGCGTGATTTCACACCGGAACAATTGGAAGCCGAACCAACAACTGCCGTGGCGAATGCTTACGATATGGTGATCAATGGTTATGAAGTGGGTGGCGGTTCTGTGCGTATTTTCGATCCGAAAATGCAACAAACCGTCTTCCGTATTCTTGGCATTAACGAACAAGAACAGCGCGAAAAATTTGGCTTCTTGTTGGATGCATTGAAATTCGGCACACCACCACACGCAGGTTTGGCGTTCGGTTTAGACCGTTTAACCATGCTTTTAACGGGTACCGAAAATATCCGTGATGTGATTGCGTTCCCGAAAACCACGGCAGCGGCATGCTTAATGACCGAAGCACCAAGTTTTGCGAATCCGCAGGCGTTAGCTGAGCTGAGTATTCAGGTTGTAAAAGCTGAGTAAATTTGAAATTTGAATAATAGAGTGCGGTCAATTTCGACCGCATTTTTTGTTAGAGAGAAAATATGAACATTGAATACAAAATCAGAAATATTTCTACGGTAATTTTAGTTATTGCAACAGCAATTTTTATTAATCTTATTTATTCACAAATTGCTGGAATAACTTCTTCTGTATGGAGAGTTTATGGTTACTATTCTTTAGCAGACTTTATTTTTCCAGTATGTCTGTTTATTTCAGCCTTTTCTATAATGAGGGGGCATAATTGGGGAAAATGGTTATATGCTGGGTATACCATGACAGGGATTTTTTTTAGCATTGGGGTTAGTTTAGAGCATAATCTAATGCAGTATACTTTTATGCGACCAGAAATGTTATCTTCAGTTGTATTCGTTATACTTTTCATTTTTTTCTTAATTTCGATTAAAGTTCTTTTTTCAAAAGAAGCTAGTCGTTTTTTTGGTGATAAAAGTCTTAATGTTAATGAAATTGGTAAAAGGCCCTTGTTGCTAACAATAGCTTCTATTTGTAGTTTTATTTTGGCTATTTATTGGGGAGCCAGTGTTTTAAGCGAACATTACATTATTGACGGATTTTTCTTTTTAAGACCCTTTTCTTTTTTCTTTGGTGTTTTTAGTTCTTATGTCTTAATGCTAGTACTTTCCATTGGTTTTTTCTTAGGGAAAAAATGGGCTAGAACATTATATATGGTTAGGGGAATAGCATTTTTTTTCTGGCTGCTAATGGATTTTCTAGAATTAGCTAAAAATAATCCATTTAATGAAATTCAAGATCAATTTGATTTGCTTTTATCTCATTTTATAGTGCTTTTCATATATTTATATGTGTTATATAACAAGAAAAGTAATGAGTATTTTCATTAAACATGAAATCTGCCATGTTGTATTACAAGCATGTGTAGATACCTAAAAGTCTATTTTAATGGCTTCCAAAAAGAAAGTGCGGTCAAAAACTCAATGGATTTTGACCGCACTTTCTTTTTTAGATAAAAAATTTTATCTACTAAAATAAATTGCTTTTTTGGTGTGATAACTTGCCTTATCTCTCTGGTTTGAAGTTATTAACTAAAATTTTCAATAAATCAAAATTTTATTCTTTTATTTCTTTTTGAATAGAATTTTATTTTCTTTACTGGGTTGTGAAATTCTATTATAAATGAGTCCTTTCCCGCATTTATGGTCAATTTATAAGAGAGAATTTTATGAGTGAAGTTTCAAATTCAGTAGAAAAATCCACATGGGCGACTAAATTCGCTGCATTAGGTCCGGGCATCGTTATGGCATCGGCTGCCGTTGGTGGTTCGCATATTATCGCTTCCACCCAAGCGGGTGCGATTTATGGCTGGGAGTTAGTGAGCATCGTAATTCTTGCGAATTTATTCAAATATCCTTTCTTCCGTTTCGGTGTGCAATATACCTTAGATACCGGCAATACCTTGTTGGAAGGTTACCGCCAAAAAGGTAAATTTTATTTGTGGCTATTCCTTGCATTAAATATTTTTGCCACCGTGATTAACACAGCCGCGGTAGGTTTGTTAACCGCAGCCATTTTAACTTTTGTGATCCCTATTCCATTGCCAATGCCGGTCCTCAGTTTATTGGTGATCAGTGTCACAACTGGTATTTTACTGTTAGGGAAATACCGCTTATTAGACAGCTTATCCAAAATCATCATGATCGCGTTAACCGTGACAACAGTCAGTGCCGTGGTGATTGCGTTTATGCGTAATGGCATGCAAGGTGTCGCACCTGCAGATTTCGTTGCGCCTTCCCCGTGGGAATTAAGCAAATTGGCCTTTTTGGTCGCATTAATGGGCTGGATGCCGGCACCAATTGAAATTTCTGCTATTAACTCCATGTGGGTGGTGGCAAAACGTCGCTTGACCAAAGTGTCTTATCAAGACGGCTTGTTTGACTTCAACGTTGGTTACATCGGCACGGCGATTTTAGCGGTCGTATTCTTGGCGCTTGGCGCATTGGTACAATTCGGTTCACCTGAAACCGTAGAAATGGTGGGCGGTAAATATATTGCACAATTAATCAATATGTATGCCAGTACCATCGGTGAATGGGCGCGTTTATTGATTGCAGTGATTGCCTTCATGTGTATGTTCGGCACAACCATTACCGTTATCGACGGCTATTCCCGTACCAACGTCGAATCCTTGCGTTTATTGCTTGGTAAACGCGAAAGCACGGTAAGAACCTTGAATATTGCCATGGTGCTTGCCGCCGCTTCCGGTTTGGCGATTATTTTCTACTTTAATAACGCCGTTGGTCCGATGTTGAAATTCGCGATGATTGCCTCCTTTGTTTCTGCGCCGGTCTTCGCATGGTTGAACTTGTCCTTAACCATGAAAGCGAAACACAGCGTGAAAGGCGGATTATTGTGGTTGTCCTTTATCGGGTTATTCTACTTAACCGCGTTTGCTGCACTCTTTATTGCACAGCAAGCCGGCTGGTTAGGCTAAAAATTTCTCTAAAAACGACCGCACTTTAAGGGGTTCTTTAAAGTGCGGTTCTTTTTTACGTTGTTTTGCGTGAAAATACATGGCGAACTTTTTATTTGCGTGGATATCCAATTGAAATACAAAAACAACCAATCTGTCCTTGTTGTCATTTATGCCAAAGAGAGTGGCAGAGTGCTCATGCTACAACGCCGAGACGATGCAGATTTCTGGCAATCGGTCACCGGTTCTTTGGAAGAACATGAAATGCCGTATGAGGCAGCAGTACGTGAAATTTGGGAAGAAGTGCGGTTAAAAACGCCGTCAAAAAGCACCGCACTTTTGGATTGTCATGAAAGCGTAGCGTTTGAAATTTTTCCGCATTTCCGCTATAAATACGCACCGAATGTTACCCACTGCCGAGAGCATTGGTTTTTGTTGGCTGTGGAGCAGGAATTTACTCCTGAATTAACCGAACATCTCGCTTTTCAATGGGTTTCGCCGGCACAAGCGATTCAAATGACGAAATCCCCTAATAACGCGGAAGCGATAAGAAAATATTTATTTGATTTGACAAAATAGAAGGAAAACAACATGGCAGGCCATAGTAAGTGGGCAAATATTAAACACCGTAAAGCGGCACAAGATGCGCAGCGTGGCAAAATTTTTACTAAATTAATTCGTGAATTGGTGACCGCCGCGAAAATCGGTGGCGGTGATGTGAGTGCTAACCCGCGTTTACGTGCAGCGGTGGATAAAGCCTTAAGCAATAACATGACCCGCGATACCATTAACCGTGCCATTGAGCGTGGTGTCGGTGGTGGCGATGATACTAATATGGAAACCAAAATCTATGAAGGTTATGGTCCGGGCGGTACGGCTGTCATGGTGGAATGTTTGAGCGATAACGCCAACCGTACCATTTCCCAAGTTCGTCCAAGTTTTACCAAATGTGGCGGCAACTTAGGCACGGAAGGCTCTGTTGGTTATTTGTTCAGTAAAAAAGGATTGATTTTAGTTCTCCAAGCGGATGAAGATGCGTTAATGGAAGCGGCAATCGAAGCGGGTGCAGATGATGTTCAACCACAAGATGACGGTTCTTTCGAAATTTATACCGCTTGGGAAGAATTAGGCGCGGTGCGTGACGGTATTGAAGCCGCCGGTTTTAAAATTGAAAGCGCTGAAGTGACAATGATTCCATCAACAACCGTAGATTTGGATGCGGAAAATGCACCGAAACTATTGCGTTTAATTGATATGTTGGAAGACTGTGATGACGTACAAAACGTTTATCACAACGGTGAAATCAGCGATGAAGTCGCTGCAATGCTATAAGGAGCATTTATGAAATTTGTTAAAGTATTATCCGCTGTTGCAACGGTTGCTATTTTGAGCGCTTGCTCTAATGCAACGGCAAAGATGGAAGATAAAGGACCTGCGCTTAGCATTACGGATAAAACCGTGGTGTATTCTTGCAACAAGAAAACTGTGACTGCCGTGTACCAATTTGAAGGTCAAGAGCCAACAGGTGCAATGGTGATGGTAGGCAATAAAGTGATTGCAAAAGACTTTGCTCGTGATGCCGCTCAAAAAGATTTTACCGCATTTACTTCCGGCAACTATGTATGGAATGTGGACAGCGGTTTAACCTTGGATAAATTTGATTCTGTCGTGCCGGTAAATCTTTTACAAAAAGGCAAAAAATCCGACAAGATTATTGTGAAAAACTGTGATGTGAACGCGAAAGCGACCGCAAAAGCAAATCAATAAACTTTCACTTCAAATAAAAACGGCTAGGTCTTCTAGCCGTTTGTTTTATACCTGATTATGACAATTATTTTAGGCATTGACCCCGGTTCTCGCGTGACCGGTTATGGCGTTATCCGACAAACCGGGCGACAATTGGAATACCTTGGCAGTGGTGCCATTCGCACTCAAGTAGATGATTTGCCAACCCGTTTAAAACGTATTTATGCCGGTGTGACTGAAATCATCACGCAATTTCAACCGGATATGTTTGCGATTGAACAAGTGTTTATGGCAAAAAATGCGGATTCAGCACTGAAACTCGGGCAAGCTCGTGGCACGGCGATTGTTGCAGCGGTGAATCATGATTTGCCGGTGTTTGAATATGCAGCACGCCTAATCAAACAAACGGTGGTCGGTATTGGTTCGGCAGATAAAATTCAAGTGCAGGATATGGTGACTCGTATTCTTAAACTTTCCGATAAGCCACAAGCCGATGCGGCGGATGCTTTAGCGATCGCCATTACGCATGCCCATTCCATACAGCACTCTTTCCATGTGGCAGATGCCGCGGGTCAAAATGAAACGCAGGAAAAATTGACCGCACTTTTACGTACTCGATATAGTCGAGGCCGTTTCCGTTTAAAAATTTAACTGGATATTTATCCAGTTTTATTTTATGCTACGCACAATTTTTTACAGTTAACGAGAATTGCTATGATTGGTCACCTCACCGGTATTTTAATGGAAAAACAGCCGCCGGAAATTTTGTTGGATGTGCAAGGTGTCGGCTATGAATTGTTGTTGCCGATGACAAGTTTTTATCATCTTCCGGAAGTTGGCAAACAAACCAGCTTATTTACCCATTTGGTCGTTCGTGAAGATGCTCATTTACTCTTTGGATTTGCACAAAAAACAGACCGCACTTTATTTCGTGAATTGATTAAAACCAATGGTGTTGGGCCAAAATTGGCGTTGGCGATTTTATCAGCTATGTCGGTGGATGAGTTTGCTTATGCCATTGAACGTGAAGAACTGTCAAAATTAGTGAAGATTCCCGGTGTTGGTAAAAAAACCGCAGAAAGACTCTTGGTTGAACTCAAAGGTAAATTTAAAGGCGTAAAAAATAACGACTTCTTTATGCAAGCGGATCATTTGCCAAGTCTTAGCATGGAAACCATCGCAACCGCCGAGCCTTCTAATGAGGCTGTGGCAGCATTGATCGCTTTGGGTTATAAGCCTGTCGATGCAGAGAAAATGGTGAAAAAAGTGTCTAAACCGGCGCTTTCCAGTGAACAGTTAATTCGTGAAGCTTTAAAAGCCGCACTGTAATTTGAGATAGACAAGATGATTGAAGCAGACAGAATTATTAGTGCCACGGTAAAATTAGACGAAGATGTCATTGATCGTGCCATTCGTCCAAAATTGCTAGCGGATTATGTGGGACAACCACAAGTTTGCGAACAAATGGAAATTTTCATCAAAGCGGCACAATTACGTCAGGATGCATTGGATCATTTGTTGATTTTTGGCCCGCCGGGATTGGGAAAAACCACACTGGCTAATATTGTCGCCAATGAAATGGGCGTGAATATTCGCACGACATCCGGTCCGGTATTAGAAAAAGCAGGCGATTTAGCCGCAATGCTGACAAATCTTGAACCTCATGATGTGTTGTTTATTGATGAAATTCATCGCCTTTCACCCGCCATCGAAGAAGTCCTTTACCCGGCAATGGAAGATTATCAGCTGGACATCATGATTGGCGAAGGCCCAGCTGCCCGTTCAATTAAATTGGATTTACCGCCTTTTACGCTTATCGGTGCGACGACTCGAGCGGGTTCTTTAACCTCCCCATTACGTGATCGTTTTGGCATTGTGCAACGTCTAGAGTTTTATTCCGTGCCGGATTTAACGTCTATTGTGTCAAGAAGTGCGGTCTGTTTGCAGCTTAAAATTGATGATTCGGCAGCCTATGAGATAGCTCGCCGTTCTCGCGGAACACCGCGAATTGCGAATCGCTTATTACGTCGTGTTCGAGATTATGCCGATGTGCGTAATAACGGCGTGATTACCGAAACGATTGCTAAAGCGGCGCTGTCTATGTTGGATATTGATGATGCCGGTTTTGATTATTTGGACAGGAAGTTGCTGACGGCTGTGTTAGAGCGCTTTGATGGTGGTCCGGTGGGATTAGACAATTTAGCGGCAGCCATTGGCGAGGAGCGGGATACCATTGAAGATGTGTTGGAGCCTTATTTAATTCAGCAGGGATTCTTACAACGAACACCGCGAGGAAGAATAGCAACCTCAACGACGTATCGCCATTTTGGCATTGAAAAACTTTCCCGAGAAGACTAAAAAATAAAAGGCTTATTGATTTTCAATAAGCCTTTTATTTTTATCTTGTGATTATTGTTGCTGTTGTTTCATGCTGTTGAGTTTCGCTAATGCTACATCGCAACTTTTGATCTGTGTCGCCAATTCCATTTCAAGAATTTGCTGTTTGCTTTGATTGAGTTTGCTTCGAATCTTGTTTACTTGAGTATGTGTGCCGGGTTGTTTTTCTGCTTCAGCAATCAGGTTTTCAGTTTCGTTGAATAAATCCTTGCATTGCTGTGGCATTTCTGATGATTTCTTTGCGCTATTTTCAGCGGCATTTACTACATTTGAAAAACTCATCACGGCGGTAGCCATGCAAAGTGCGGTCAAAATTCGTGTTGTTTTTGTTGCCATTTGAAATACCCTTGAACCATTCAAGTAAAAACTAATATGAATAAACTGGCAGGGAAACTATCAAAATGTTGGTTAAAAGTCCAGAATTTCTTTCTAAATTTGTGATCTGGCGAATTTTGATTTGATAAATGTTGCAAGTTTGTTTAGAAAACATATAATTTGACGCAGATCAATTTTGCTTGAAATGCTTATTTTTAGTTATTGTTGATTTAGTTCGAAAAATGTGAGCTAGGCAACATTTCTACTATTCTTTATCCCTATGTTTAGTAGTAGAATGTACCACTCATTTGGGTTATCTGTGTAATAATCGACTTAAACAACTGCAACTAGCGGTCATTATAAAGATAATCTTACATGAAAAATTCAAAAGATATTTTGAGTTTGTGGGGTGATTACGAAGTAATCATAGAATTTAAAAACTTGTAGCTTTTACAAGGAGCCGAGATGTTAGACGTTGTTGAACTCTCAAGATTACAGTTTGCTTTAACCGCGCTGTATCACTTCATTTTTGTACCGCTGACACTTGGATTGTCTTTTGTGCTTGTCATCATGGAAACAATCTATGTCGCAACGGGTAAAGAAGTATATAAAGATATGACAAAATTTTGGGGTAAGTTATTTGGTATTAACTTTGCCCTAGGCGTAACGACCGGTATCATTATGGAATTCCAATTTGGTACAAACTGGTCTTACTATTCTCACTATGTGGGTGATATTTTTGGTGCGCCATTGGCGATCGAGGCCTTACTCGCATTTTTCTTAGAATCCACCTTTGTTGGTCTGTTCTTCTTCGGTTGGGATCGTTTAACCAAGGGAAAACATTTATTAGCAACCTATTGTGTGGCATTCGGTTCAAATCTTTCTGCCATGTGGATTTTGGTGGCAAACGGTTGGATGCAGTCTCCTGTGGGTTCTGAATTTAATTTTGAAACCGTTCGTATGGAAATGACCAGCTTCTTGGATTTATGGTTGAATCCGATAGCACAAAGTAAATTCTTACACACATTAACAGCGGGTTATACAACCGGTGCAATGTTTGTATTAGGTATCAGCGCATTCTATTTATTAAAAGGCCGCGATATCGGTTTTGCTAAACGTTCATTCTCTGTAGCGGCAACCTTTGGTTTTATCGCTGCATCAGCTGTATTAATTATGGGTGATGAATCAGGTTATGATATCGGTAAAGCACAACCTGTGAAATTAGCAGCAATGGAAGCTGAGTTTGATACTCATTCTGCGCCAGCGCCATTCCATCCAGTTGCGATTCCAAATACCGCTGAAATGAAAAATGATTTTGCGATTGAAATCCCTTATTTAGGTGGTTTAATTGCAACGCGTTCTTTAGAGACTGAAATTGTTGGTTTGAAAGATATTCAAGCGAAAAATGAAGGTCGTGTTCGTAACGGTATGGTTGCCTATGATTTATTCACACAATTAAAAGCAGAGAAAAAATCAGCAGGCCAAGTAAATCCTGAAACTAAAGCAAAATTTGATGAAGTTAAAGGTGATTTAGGTTTCGGTTTATTATTAAAACGTTACACAGATAAAGTTATTGATGCAACAGAGGAACAAATTAAACAAGCAGCGCGCGACACTATTCCGAACGTAGGTCCTAACTTCTGGGCATTCCGTGGTATGTTAGCTGCAGGTGGTTTAATTATTTTACTGACCTTTGGTGCATTTGTTCAAAATTTACGTAACAAAGTGACTTCTTCTCGCTTATTACTTAAAGCATTGCTTTGGGGTATCCCATTGCCAATCTTAGCGATTGAATTTGGTTGGTTCTTAGCTGAATTTGGTCGTCAACCATGGGCGATTTATGAAGTATTACCGGTAGGTGTGTCTGCCTCTAACTTGAGTGTAGGTGACTTATGGTTCTCTATCGGTTTAATTTGTGTACTTTACTTCTTCTTCATCATTGCGGAAATGTATTTGATGTTTAAATATGCACATTTAGGTCCAAGTGCATTGAAAACCGGCAAATACTATTTTGAGCAATCATCTAAATAAGCAGGAGATGGATTATGCTTGATTATGAAATTTTACGTATTATTTGGTGGGTGCTAGTTGTTGTATTGCTTATCGGTTTCTCTGTAACAGATGGATTCGATATGGGCGTGACCGCACTTTTACCCGTCGCAGGTAAGAAAGAAGTAGAAAGACGTATTATGATTAACTCTATTGCGCCACACTGGGATGGTAACCAAGTTTGGTTATTAACTGCTGGCGGTGCAATTTTCGCGGCATGGCCGATTGTTTATTCTGTAGCGTTTTCAGGCTTCTATATTGCCTTATTCCTAGTATTAGCTGCGTTATTCTTCCGTCCAATTGGTTTTGAATATCGTGCTAAAATTGATAATCCAACATGGCGCGCTGTGTGGGATTGGGGCTTGTTTGCCGGTGGTTTTGTACCTGCATTAGTATTCGGTGTGGCATTTGGTAATTTATTACAAGGTGTACCATTTGAATTGAATGATCTTTCACAAGCAACTTACACAGGTTCTTTCTTTGCATTATTAAATCCATTCGCATTACTTTGCGGTGTATTGAGTCTTGCGATGTTAGTAACGCACGGCGCAAACTGGTTACAAATGAAAACTACGGCAGCACTACGCGATCGTGCAAGAGCAATTACGCAAGTGGGTGCATTAGTTACATTAATTACTTTTGTACTTGCGGGCGTGTGGCTTTCTTTCAAAGAAGGTTATGTTGTTACTAGCGTGTTAGATCACTTTGCGCCATCTTCACCTGCAGTAGGTAAAGAGGTGGCTGTTGAAGTTGGTGCATGGTTTAAGAACTTTAATGAGACTCCAGCTTTATGGGTATTCCCAGCATTGGCTGTTGTGGGTGCATTATTGAATGTGATTGCATCTAAAGCAAATCGTTGTGGTTTTGCCTTCTTCTTCTCTGTATTAACAATGGCGGGTGTGATTATTACTGCGGCAGTATCAATGTTCCCATTTGTAATGCCTTCAAGTACTCACCCAGCACAAAGCTTGTTAATGTGGGATGCGACTTCAAGTGAATTAACATTAACCTTAATGTTCTACCTTGCATTAGTATTCGTCACCATCTCATTGCTTTACACCATTTGGTCATACTACAAAATGTTTGGTCGTTTGGATGAAAGCTTTGTTGAAGAGAATAAAAACTCATTATACTAGGGAGAATAATATGTTATATGCAATTTGGGTCGTAGGCGTTTTATTCGCTGTAGGCGTGAGTGCAAAGATTACAATGAACAAAGAACGTTCAGGTAAATTTGACGAGTAATTGAATGATTAATTCATTGTATCAATTAGTAAATAAGGGTTCATTACGAACCCTTTCATTTATTTTAGCGCTGACTTTAACAGCGTTTTTCTTTTTTAACATTAACCAATTTTCAACGCAATTAAGAGCGGTCGAATTTTATTATGTTTTTATTTTGATCTGGAGCGTTGGGATTTTATGGATTCATGGTTTGGGCTTTGAGATCAGAGCAACGCTATGGCGTCTGATTTTTATGCCATGGATTGGTTATCTCGCAGCAATTATAAGTTTGTTGCATAATCTATTAACTTAAAATCAAAGAGTTAATTTTTTAATAAGTGCAATTTCAAGCTTGCTAATCATTTTGCAGCACTCTAAAATAACCGACCTCCTGCTTTCTAAATTTCATTAAATGGAGAAGAAAAGTTGGAACAGAACGTTTTTCATTATTCTGCTCGTGTTTATTACGAAGATACAGATGCAGGTGGTGTGGTTTATCATGCACGCTATTTACATTTTTTTGAGCGGGCAAGGACAGAATATTTAAGAACATTTAATTTTTCCCAACAAGAATTGTTAGCAGAAAATAAAGGGGCTTTTGTCGTTAAATCAATGAATATTGATTACTGTTTTCCGGCAAAATTAGATGACTTGCTACAAATAGAAACGCTTGTCACAGAAATAAAAGGTGCGTCCATTATTTTCTCTCAAATTATTAAACGGAATGAATTAACGTTGTGTCGGGCTACCGTAAAGGTAGCCTATGTTGATCTTGGTAAAATGAAACCGGTGGCAATTCCATCGCAAATCAAGGCAACACTAGTCAATTAACTATTAGTGAGTTGTTTTCGGAGTATGCAATGACCTCAGAATTAAACTTTTTAGATCTCTTTTTAAAAGCCAGTATTGTGGTTCAATTAGTAATTCTCATTTTAGTGAGTTTTTCTATTATTTCTTGGGCGATTATTATTCAACGTAGCCGAGTATTAACGAAGGCATTAAAAGAGTCTATGGCATTTGAAGACCGTTTTTGGTCCGGTGAGGATTTAAATAAATTATATGAAGGGCTATCTAATCGTCGTGATGGCTTAACAGGTAGTGAACAGATTTTTTATGTTGGTTTTAAAGAGTTTACTCGTTTGAAACAAGCAAACCCGGATGCACCGGAGGCGATCATTAAAGGTAGTACCCGTGCAATGAATTTATCTATGAATCGTGAAATTGAAGATATTGAAACTCGCGTTCCATTCTTAGCGACCGTAGCATCCATTAGTCCATATATCGGTCTTTTTGGTACGGTTTGGGGAATCATGCACGCTTTCATGTCCTTGAGTGGAGCAAAACAAGCTACATTACAAATGGTTGCGCCGGGGATTGCGGAAGCGCTAATTGCGACAGCAATCGGCTTATTTGCGGCAATTCCGGCGGTAATGGCTTATAACCGTTTAAGTTTACGCGTGAATAAACTTGAACAAAATTATGGTAATTTTATTGATGAATTTACCACAATCTTGCATCGCCAGGTTTTTGGTAAAAATCACCATAGTTAATTAATCATATTTTCAGCCGCACTTTGTGTTAAAAGTGCGGTCACTATTTTAGATGTTTTTTCGATTATAAGTTTAGAAGGTTGATATGTCTTATCGTCGTCAGCGCCGCGATATCAAATCTGAAATCAATATTGTTCCGTTTTTGGACGTGCTTTTAGTATTGGTTTTGATTTTTATGGCTACTGCGCCAATCATTAGCCAGAGCGTAGAGGTTGAATTGCCGGATGCCGTGCAAAGCCAAAACGTGTCTGCAGAAGACAGAACGCCGGTTATTTTAGAAGTTTCCGGTGTTGGTCAATATGCGATTTCAATTGGAGGAAATCGTACGGAAAATTTAACTGAAGATATGGTTACCCAGTTATCTAAACAAGAGTTTGATAAAGATAACAATACAATGTTCTTAGTTGGTGGCGCGAAAGATGTACCTTATGAAGAAGTGATTAAAGCACTTAATTTGCTTCATCTCGCCGGAATTAAGTCAGTTGGGTTAATGACAAATCCAATTTAATGAGATAGGTAACCATTGTGCAGAAAAAGCGACAAAAAGGTGATGTTGATGCAGTTGTGATTTCGGTCATAATGCACTTGATTTTGTTTGGTTTGCTTATCCTCAGTTCTTTGTACCACAATATTGATATTATGGGTGGTGGTGAAGGCGATGATGGCGAAGTGATTGGTGCTGTGATGGTGGATACCGGTTCTGCGGCTCAGGAGTGGGGACGAATTCAGCAGCAGAAAAAAGGCCAAGCTGACAAACAAAAGAAACAAGAATTGGAAGATAAAAAACAAGAAGAACAGCAACGTCAACAAGAGCTCGAGAAGAAAAAAGAGCAAGAAAAACAAAAACAACTTGCTGAGCAAAAGAAACAGCAAGAGGAAAAAGCTCGTTTAGAGGCATTAGAGAAACAAAAAGAAGCTGAAGAGGCGAAAGCTAAGCAAGCTGCAGAAGCCGCTAAATTGAAAGCTGACGCAGAAGCTAAGCGTTTAGCCGCTGCAGCTAAACAAGCGGAAGAAGAGGCAAAAGCAAAAGCCGCAGCAGCAGAAAAAGCAAAACAAGAAGCTAAAGCCAAAGCAGAAGCTGAAGCGAAGGCAAAAGCAGACGCTGAAGCCAAAGCAAAAGCTGAAGCGGATGCTAAAGCCAAGGCTAAGGCAGAAGCAGATGCTAAAGCTAAAGCAGAGGCAAAAGCCAAAGCTGATGCTAAGGCAAAAGCGGATGCAGCGAAGCGTAAGGCTGATCAAAATGCATTAGATGATTTCTTTAATGGCGGTGATCTTGGTGGCGGAAGTGCAATCAAAGGTGGAAATGCGAATAAACAAGGTAGTCAAGGTGCCGGAGCATCAATGGGGGCTGGCGATGGCGGTAAAACAGGTTCTGCATATGCGGGCGTTGTTTACTCTTCGATAAAACCTTATTTCCGTGGAGATACACGCTTTATAGGTAAAGTTTGCGATATTAAGATGGAAATTGCCAGTGATGGAACTATTTTATCGTATGAGAAAAAATCCGGGCCTAATGATTTGTGTGCAGCTGCATTAAATGCGATTGAGCAAGCTAAAAAAATGCGTAGAGCACCTACTCCGGAAGAGTATGAAATGTTTAAGAGCTTTACTCTTGGGTTTGACCCAAGAAAAGTGCGGTAATTTTTCACCGCACTTTGAACAATAGGAGAAAAAATGAAAAGAGTTATTCGAGTATTTAGCTTATTTATTATGCTATTAGGATTGACTTCACTAGCTCGTGCAGAGGTTCGCATCGTTATTGATGAGGTTATGGATTCTGCACGACCTATTGCTGTTGTTCCGTTTAAGTGGAATGGTCCAGGCAGTGCGCCGGCAGATATTGCAGATATCATTGCATCAGACTTACGTAATAGCGGAAAATTTAATCCACTTTCTGTCAGTAAAATGCCTCAGCAGCCGACTACAGCTGCAGAAGTTAACCCTAGTGCATGGTCTGCATTGGGTATTGAGGCAGTAATTGTTGGACAAGTAACTCCGTCTAATGGTGGTTTTGATATTGCTTACCAATTAGTCGATACCATGGGAAGTGCGGGTTCGATTTTGTCTCAAAACCAATATACGGTGACTCAAAAATGGGTTCGTTATGGTGCACATACTGTGAGTGATGAAACCTTTGAGAAACTAACAGGGATTCGTGGTGCATTTCGGACTCGTATTGCTTATGTCGTGCAAAAAAATGGCGGTTCACAACCTTATGAGGTCCGCGTAGCCGACTATGATGGTTTTAACCAATTTATTATTAATAAGAGCTCTCAGCCTTTTATGTCTCCGGCATGGTCTCCTGATGGCAAAAAATTAGCGTATGTTTCTTTTGAAAATAAAAAAGCGCAAATTATTCTGCAAGATCTTAGCTCAATGGCACGTAAAGTAATCGCTTCATTCCCAGGGCATAACGGTGCTCCGGCTTTCTCGCCAGATGGTTCAAGATTAGCATTTGCCTCTTCAAAAGATGGCGTATTGAATATTTATGTAATAAATTTGGGTAGTGGACAGGTTTCTCAGTTAACCAGTGGTTCAGGTAATAACACGGAGCCTTCTTGGTCGCCTGATGGGCAGTCAATTGTGTTCACATCCGATAGAGGCGGCTCTCCGCAAGTTTATCGCATGAGTGCATCCGGTGGCGGAGCATCTCTTGTTGGTGGACGTGGTAGTGGTCAAATCAGCTCAGATGGTAGTACGTTAGTAATGATCGATGGAAGTAATAACATTGTGAAACAAGATTTGGTTTCAGGTGGTTCTGAGGTACTAAGTTCAACTTTCTTAGATGAAAGTCCGAGTATTTCACCAAATGGTATTATGATTATTTATAGCTCTACCCAAGGTCTGGGAAAGGTGCTACAATTAGTGTCCACAGACGGACGCTTTAAGGCACGTTTACCAGGGAATGATGGACAAGTTAAATTTCCAGCTTGGTCACCATACTTAACTAAATAAACAAGGAGAAATCAATGAATAAATTTACTAAAGCATTGTTAGTTGCTGGTTCAGTAGCTGTATTAGCTGCTTGTGGATCATCAAAAAATGAAAGCGCAAACGGCCAAACTTTTGGTGGTTACTCTGTTCAAGACTTACAACAACGCTACAACACTGTATATTTCGGTTTCGACAAATACAATGTTGAAGGTGAATATGCTCAAATCTTAGATGCTCACGCTGCATACTTAAATGCAACTCCAGCAACTAATGTACGTATTGAAGGTAATACTGATGAACGCGGTACTCCAGAATACAACATGGCATTAGGTGAACGTCGTGCTCACGCAGTACAAAGTTTCTTAACTGCTAAAGGTGTACAAGCAGGTCAAATCTCTACTGTTTCTTACGGTGAAGAAAAACCAGCAGTATTAGGTCATGACGAAGCAGCTTACGCAAAAAACCGTCGTGCTGTATTAGCATACTAATTTTTGCTATTTCAAATAAAAAACCGGGTATTAGCCCGGTTTTTTATTTTTTGTTTTACTGTGTGCTTCTTAATTAGATGCATACATATTTTATTATTTTTATTTTGATGCATATTCAAGCGAATAAATAAAAAAATAAAATTTTTTATTGATTATTGAAATAAAACCAGTATTATAACCCACCGTTGTTGGGTCGTTAGCTCAGTCGGTAGAGCAGCGGACTTTTAATCCGTTGGTCGAAGGTTCGAATCCTTCACGACCCACCATTCAAAAAATACCCCTTTCTCAAGGGTCGTTAGCTCAGTCGGTAGAGCAGCGGACTTTTAATCCGTTGGTCGAAGGTTCGAATCCTTCACGACCCACCAATTTAAAGCTGTATTTCCCAAATATGGGTCGTTAGCTTAGTCTGGTAGAGCAGTGGACTCTTAATCCATTGGTCATAGGTTCGAATCCTATACGACCCACCAATAAAACCCTTTATATATCATACAATTAAAAACACTTAGGCAATTTTTAAATGTGACATATTTTGAGCGTGTGTCGTAAATGTGACGTGTTTTTTGTCAATTTTCTTCCAAATTAATTTTACTTTGCGATCTTCTTCGCAAAATTTCTCTATCTGCATGTTTTAGCCTTTCTTATTCCCTTAAAGTGCGGCTCAAAAAAAGGAACGTTTATGCAAAAAGGGTTTACTTTGCTGGAAATGTTAATCGCGCTTTTCATTCTTAGTCTATTGTTGATGCTTGCTTTGCCCGCATGGCAGCAGCATTCACAGCAGAACGTCTTGCAAAAAGAGCAGCAAAAACTTTATGCGTTTTTACGTCAAATTCAAGCTCGTGTAGAAAACTCCTCCGATATCTGGTTTATCATGGCAAGCCGTGATCTGTCAGGTAAACGTTGGTGTTTAACGGCGCAGATTAAAAATCATCACCTATGTGACTGTTTAGCTCCTCAAGGTTGTCCTCAGTATGTTTCTGCGCATTTTTATTATCCGGCTGCGGACACAATGTTGATTAGTAAACGTTATTATCCTCTAGAACTTACGCGTTTAAGCGGTATTCGTAATACGGCTTCTACTGCTTGTTTTGTCCTACAAGCGAATTCTCAGCGTACTTTATTTTCGTTTTTTAATGTGGGTAGTCTGAAATTAAAAGATAACCAGTCGTTGAGTGCATGTGTGAATGATGAAGAATAAGTTTTTTTATGACGTAGTGTATTCTCGTGGGCAAACGCTTGTTGCACTTATGATTTCAGTGGCGCTTTCAAGTTTTTTACTGCTTGTTATTATGCAGTTTTATAGCCAGCATCAGCAACAGAACCGTGGAATGTTACTTCGTTTGCAATTACAAACTGAGTTACAACGTGTAATCCAATTAATAGGCAAAGATTTGGCAAGAAGCGGCTTTCGTGCGGTAAGTGATAAATTGACGAAAAATAATTTGGCGTTATTTGAACTGGGAAATATTCCCTCATCGGTTTTTATCACTCAAATGAATAGCGAGAGAAATAACAGCTGTGTGCTGTTTTTTTATGATTTGGATTCAAATGGGTGTATTGGTACTGGTTATCAAGAGGATGCTTGTATCTTAAATAAACGTAATGCTACAAAGGAAATTGAACGGGAATTATTTGGTTACCGACTTCATCAAAAAATGTTGGAAACACGTTTAACTTACAAAAACACAGTAAAACAAAATTGCAATCGAGAGGAATGTCAACGCTATACCCAGCAGTCCGCTTGTAATCATGGCGGTTGGGTGGATTTATTAGACGATAAGGTATATGAAATTTCCCATTTGAGCTTTGATTGGTTAGCAGAAAAACAGGGCGTTGAAATACGTTTAGCAGGGCATTTCAAAACGAATAAAAAGATTAAATATGAAACCTCTCTCGTTGTGCCTTTATTAAATGGAGCTAAAGAATGAGAAAACTCCATCGAGGCATGATGACGTTGAGTTTGTTGCTTTTGCTGAGTTCATTTTTACTTTTAACGCTACTTTTTAACGATGACTTATTCCGCCTTTATTCTTCTATTGCAGCTCAGCGACACGTATATGTGACTCAGCAAATAAAATTGCAAACGCTAAGCCAAGCGACAAAAAAAGAGAAATGTCAGCAAGTTCCGTTAAATGAAAACGGCGATACCTTTCTCTTGACATTTCGGTTGGAGAACAATCCATTCGATGATGGTTTAAGCCATTATGCGTGGTGTCGACGGGATAAGTTATTTCAAAAACAACCGGTGCGAAACCAATATGAAAAATTGTTTGACCAGTTTATTTCCGAAGAAGGGCTTGCGCTTTTTCGTTCACAATTGCCGTCGCCTCCGCTCATGTTAGGCTCATCGTCGCCTGTGGCATTGTATTGGTTCACGGCAGAAGAAACTGAATGGGAAATTAACAAAAACGTGAATGCGGTGATTGTCGCCGAAGGCGATTTACACATTCGAGGACAAGGTAAAATTAGTGGTTCGATTATTACCAAAGGGCGATTGACGTTAGATGAAAATATTAAAGTGACTTATTCCAAAAGTACGGTTACTCAGATCGTGCAACAATACAGTCGTTGGCGCTTAGCAGAGAAGAGTTGGTATGATTTTGTCGTTCCCAAAAATTAATCACAAAGGCATGAGCTTGGTGTCCTTGTTGGTGACCTTATCTGTATTCAGCGGGCTTTTCCTCACGTTTAACCAATGGGGAAATGTGCAACGCAAAAGTGCGGTGGAAATTTATCAACGTTTTCAAGCCCTCCAACTTGCCGAAAATCAACGACAACGCCAGTTTCTTGGTCTCTCTTGCGAAAGCAGTATTCACCAAAATCACATTCATTTTCATATTACGTGCACGCAAAATCAGGTTACGGTGAAATATCCTCGGGGTGAAATTCGTTTATAATAGCGCAAGTTATATTTGAGCGAATTTCCGGAGGCGGCGTGTTTACTGTTTATCATTCGAATCAACTTGAGGTGCAAAAGGACATTCTCGTTGAATTAATTCAACGTCAACCGCTGAGCAACCCATTACAGCCGGAAACGGTGCTGGTACAAAGTCCGGGCATGGCACAATGGTTACAGTTACAAATCGCAGAGCAAAAAGGCATTGCAGCAAATTTTGCGTTTCCGATGCCCGCCAGTTTTATTTGGCAGCTGTATGCAGAAAACTTGCCCGATGTGGCGCAAAGCAATCAATTTAATAAAAACGCCATGATGTGGCGTTTAATGCGCTTAATTCCTCAATATTTACAGCAAGAGGCTTTCCATCCTTTACGCCATTATCTGGCGCATTCTGTGCAATCGGAGCAATTTAAACTCTATCAACTTGCTGGGAAAATCGCTGATTTATTCGATCAATATTTGGTTTATCGCCCGAACTGGATCGCTGCTTGGGAGACACATCGTGATGCGGAGATTCGTCATCAAATTGAAACCCAATTAAATCTTAATCACGATCGTTTATCGGCACAGATTGAACAAAATATCGCATGGCAGGCGAGCCTATGGCGGGCGTTGGTGCAGGCGGTCAAAACGGAAACCGGATTAGATTGGGTGCAACATCGAGCGCATTTACACCAATTATTGTTAGAAAAACTCCGTGAAAATCGACAGCTCTTTTTGCCGGAACGCCTTTTCATTTTCGGTATTCCGGCCTTGCCGAAAGCGTATTTAGAAATTTTTCAAGCTATTAGCGCATATTGTGATGTGCATTTGTTCTTCAATAATCCTTGTCAGGAATATTGGGGAGACATTGTGGATCCCTCATTTGTCGAAAAATTAGCATTGCGTACTCGTACCGATTATTTCAATCAAGCGAATAAACCGTTGTTATCCGCAGAACAAATTGCGCAGGCTGAGCGCCAATGGGAGGTGACTTACGCACAGGAAAAATTGCAAGTCGGCAATCCTTTGTTGGCTTCATGGGGAAAATTGGGACGCGATTTTTCTTATTTATTAACGCAGTTGGAACCGAATGAGATTTCTGCCTATGCGGAGATTGAACCGCGGAATTTATTGAGTCAAATTCAACATCAGATTTTGCACCTTATGCCGAGTGGCAGTGAGCCGTTAAACTATCAAGAAAATGACCGCACTTTAACCTTCCATTCTTGCCACAGCACGATGCGGGAAGTGGAAGTCTTGCAGGATTATCTGCTGCATTTATTGCAAGAAAATCCCCATTTGACTCCAAAAGACATCATCGTGATGGTGGCGGATATTGATAAATACACGCCTTATATTCGCGCGGTTTTCAGGCAACATGCTACGCCGCAAACTGCCATTCCATTTTCGATTTCGGATAACAAATTATCGGAAAATGATGTGATTATTGCCGGGTTCCTCTCTTTATTGCAGCTCAAAGAAAGCATTTTTAGTGCAGAAGATGTGTTAGCGCTGTTAGATGTGCCGGCAATACGCCAACGCTTTAATATTGAATTGCAGGATTTGGCGCAAATTCGAGATTGGGTGAAAAATGCCGGCGTGCGTTTTGGTTTAGAGAAACAACCTGCAGAACCTCATGGTGAGACTCAAAACAACTACAATTCTTGGCAAGCCGGCTTAGAACGCATGTTGTTGGGGTATGCCTTACGGGAAGAAAATGGTATTTGGCAAGACAGCCTTGGATTGGACAACAGTTTCGGCTTAAAAGGTCAGCTGGCAGGGCAGTTGGCTGAATTTATTGCCGCATTGTCAGATTGGTTCAAAACGTTGCAACAACGTTATTCCGTGGCGCAATGGCAACAACATTTGTTGACCTTAACGGATCGTTTCTTTGCCGTGACTACGGAAACCGAAGAAACCTTATTTTATATTAAAGACGTGATTCAGCAATTTGCAGAACAGTTACAGGATGTGCATTTTGACGAGCGCTTGGCGGTTGATGTTGTGGCAGATGTCATGATTGGTGCGTTAGAAGAAAACCCGAATCACTACCGTTTTTTAGCCGGCAAAGTGAATTTCTGCACGTTGTTGCCGATGCGTTCTATTCCATTTAAAGTGGTCTGCCTGCTCGGGATGAATGACGGTGAATACCCACGTCAACAGCCGCCAAATAGTTTTGACTTAATGCAGTATCACCGCATTAAAGGCGATCGTGCGCGCCGTGATGATGATCGTTACTTGTTCCTTGAGGCTTTGCTGTCTGCGCAGGAATATTTGTATATCAGCTACATCGGACGTTCTATTTCAGATAATCAAGAGCGTGAGCCCTCCGTATTGGTGAGCCAATTGTTGGATTACATCGTGGAAAATCTGCCGAATGAAGGCAAGGATTGGCGGGCATTGCTGGTGCAACAACACGGCATGACGGCATTTAGTCGAAAAAACTTTGAAAAAAACGACCGCACTTTTAGCCCTTCTTTTGCGCAACAATGGTTGCCTTTGGTGAATTCACAATCCAATCAAGCATTGTCGGATTTTATTCAACCAGCGATAGCGCAGGAGGATTTCGAGCAAGAAACGGAGATTGAATTTTCTCGTTTGGTGGCATTTGTAAAAAATCCGGTGAAATTTTTCTTTGAGCGCCGGCTCGGTGTGAATTTTTCCGAGCAAGAAGAAAGTATCGCCGACAGTGAAAATTTCGTTTTGAATAATGGCTTAGAGAAATACCTGATTCATGCGGATTTGGTTGATGTTGATGAATACCAAATCGACGCGTTTTTTGATCATTTGAAGGTGAAAGGCGTATTGCCAAGAGGTGAATTTGCGACACTCTACGCCAATAAATTATTGGATGAAGTGGGAGAATTTAAACAATATATTGCCGATTATGTGGAACAAACGCCACAAAACCGTTTTGTACAAATGACCTTGCCGACAGCATTCGGTAATATCACCTTATCAGGCAATATCTCCCATTTATATGGTGACCCGTTACAGCGTGTGACTTGGCGCATGGCCACCGTCAAAGACAAAGATCGTATTGAAGCGTGGCTGTATCATTTATTGTTGTGTGCAACGCAGCCACAGCCGACGGAATCCCTTTTCCAAGGCAAGGACAAACGCGAGATTTTTCAAGTGGTGTCTCAGCAGGATGCCCTTGCGCAACTGCAAATTTATGTCGAAAGCTATTTAGCAGGGCAGGCACAATTACAGTTGATTCCAACACAGGGCATTGAGGCATACCGAAAACAGATTGCTAACGAAGATGAAGTAGATGTTGATAAGTGTTTAGCACAGTTAATAAAAATTGCTGAAGGTGATGATCATTCCCGTGGCGATTTATATTGGCAACGTGTGTTGGTACAAACGCAGGAATTAGATTTGAATTGGATAAATCAGCAGGTGAAAGCGTGGTTTGTGCCGATGTTGCAAGCGATTAAAACGGAAAAATAACCTTATAAATAGACCGCCATGACCACGGCATTTTCCCGTTTTCCATCAGGCGTCGGGTAATAGTTTTTACGGATATCCACTTGATTAAAGCCCAGCGAATCATAAAGCGCTTGGGCTTTTTTATTGGATTCACGTACTTCTAGCCACAATGTCAAAATGCCTTTTTGTCTGAGTTGGGTGATGAGCTCGTTTAAGAGCTGTCGTCCGAGTCCCAAGCCTTGTTTTTTCGGATCGATAGCAATATTAAACAGGGTGGCTTCATCTAACACCGTCTGACAAATGGCAAATCCGTAAATCTGATGGCCTTCGGCGATCTTTAAATTGAGATAACGCTCGCCTTGGTTATTTTTCAGCGTACCTAAACTCCAAGGCACGGCGTGAGCCGCCTGCTCAATGGCATAAAGTGCGTCAAAATCTTGTGCTTCAATGGGCGAAATGCTTATCACGACAGATCCTTGTTATTCGGCATTGATGGAAGGGGATTGCTGAATGGTTTGCCAAAGTTGGCGTTTTGCCTGCGGATGTTGTTTAAATTCCTCAAGATCACCAGACTGCCACACATTTAACGGTTGTGGGAGAGGTAAAGTGCGGTCATTTTCCAAGGTGTTTTGAGAAAGCAACCAATAACTGACTTTATGGTTAACTTGCAAATAAGCAAGCTGTTCAAAGGTGATGTTTAATACTTGCTCGCTATCCAGGTTCAGGCTGCGTAACACATCCTGCACAACAGGCTGTTGCAATAGATTTTGCTGACTGATGATAATCAAACGAATAGGCTCGGCGACAGTGATATTCATTGCGCCTTTCAATGCTTCCGGGCGCACTAACTGCCATTGGCTAATGCCCATTTGTTGCAGTAATACATCTCGACGGGAGTAAGGTTGGCGCGTTTCTTGCATATCTAAAATCAATTCAATCCAGTATAATGGGCGCCCATTTTAACCAATAAGGCAGAGGATTAATAGCGTGATTTGTGCAGAAAGCGAAGTGTTGGAGCGGCATTTAGATTTTTTAACGGGGAAATCATTATTGCTTACCGGCGCGGTGAACGATGAGTTTCTTTCCCATTTACGACGCCAAGGTTTTAACGCCCGCGCTTGGAGTTGGTATTTTGATTACGCCAACCGAGAAAATCAAAAGCAACAAAGTGCGGTGGATTTTTCCCTCGAATTTCAACGCCAAGCCGATTTGATCCTGTTTTATTGGACGAAGAACAAGCAGGAATGCCATTTCCAATTAATGCAAATGCTTGCCAAAAGCCCGGTGGGACAAGAAATACTCATTGTCGGCGAAAATCGTAGCGGCGTACGTTCCGCCGAAAATAGGCTTGCGGACTTCGGCGATATTCACAAAATCGACTCTGCCCGTCGTTGTAGTCTTTATCATTTTCAGTTAAAAAATCCACCGCACTTTGAGCTGAATTCCTTCTGGAAATCCTACCAACACCCACAACTTGCCGATGTCACCGTGTATGCGTTGCCTGGCGTCTTCAGCGCCGCTGAACTGGATGGCGGCACTGCATTATTGTTGTCCACGTTAAAAAATGTGTCGGGCGATGTACTGGATATCGGTTGTGGCGCTGGTGTGATTGGCAGTTACATTCAAAAACATCATCCGAAAACCAAGCTTGTAATGACGGATATTCACGCCATGGCGCTTGAATCGGCACAGCGAACGTTGCGAGAAAATCAGTTGCAAGGCACGGTGCTGGCAAGCGATGTGTTTTCTCATGTGGAAGGAAAATTTGACCTGATCATTTCCAACCCACCATTTCATGATGGCATTGATACGGCTTATACTGCCGTTAACGAATTGATTAAACAAGCAAAATGGCATCTTAAAGCCGGTGGTGAATTGCGCATTGTGGCGAATGCCTTTTTGCCTTATGCCGACTGGATGGATCAACATTTCGGCAGCCATGAGGTATTGGCGAAAAATAACAAATTTAAGGTATATTCAGTGCGCGGATAAGTGAATAGTGCGTTATTAACACCATTGCGAACGCACCGTTTGTATTTTTGCCGGTATTGCTTGGTTTCTCCGCCACTCGTAAGTTTGGGGGTAACCCATTCCTTGGTGCGGCAGGTTTCTTAGGGATTCCGTCGATTAAACCGGACAGCCTTGCCATGTACAGCATTGGCATGGCCGTTTCCTTTATTGTGGCATTCAGCCTTTCCACGATTTTAGTGAAACGGGCGCAAGCCAAAGCATAGTTTGCCAACCTTGAGAAAGCACGAATTTGTGAAAGCGGATTCGTGCTTTTTCTTTTGTTCAAATGTAAAAATGCCTTTAAAAACGACCGCACTTTTTTACAAATTTTTCGTGCATTTCTACATAAACGCAAACGTTTGCGTTATAATACGCCACCTCAAATTTACTTCATAAATCAAAGGAAATTATTCATGCAATCAACTCGTCCCATTCGCCAAGCATTGCTTAGCGTGTCCGATAAATCCGGTATTGTGGAATTTGCCCAAGGCCTCGTAAAACGCGGTGTTAAGCTGCTTTCCACCGGCGGTACGGCAAAACTGTTAGAACAAAACGGCTTGCCGGTAACCGAAGTGTCCGATTACACCGGTTTTCCGGAAATGATGGACGGTCGCGTGAAAACCTTACACCCGAAAGTGCACGGTGGGATTTTAGGTCGTCGTGGTACGGATGATGCGATCATGCAGCAACACGGCATTGAAGGCATTGATATGGTGGTGGTGAATTTATATCCTTTCGCCGCAACCGTGGCAAAACCAAATTGCACGTTAGAAGATGCCGTGGAAAATATTGATATCGGCGGCCCAACCATGGTGCGCTCTGCCGCGAAAAACCATAAAGATGTGGCGATTGTCGTGAACAATCAGGATTTTGATGCCATTCTTGCCGAAATGGATCAACATCAAAACAGCTTAACCCTGGAAACCCGTTTTGATCTTGCTATCAAAGCATTTGAACACACCGCGCAATACGATTCCATGATCGCGAACTATTTCGGTCAGTTGGTGAAACCTTATCATGTTGCCGCTGAAGAAGATGCGGAGGCGAAGTGCGGTCAATTCCCACGGACTTTAAATTTGAACTTCGTGCGTAAACAAACCATGCGTTACGGCGAAAATGCCCATCAAAATGCCGCGTTTTATGTGGATCTCAATGTAAAAGAAGCGAGTGTGGCGACGGCAAACCAACTGCAAGGTAAAGCCTTGTCTTACAATAATATTGCCGACACCGACGCAGCCCTTGAATGTGTAAAAGAATTTGATGAGCCGGCCTGCGTGATTGTGAAACACGCCAATCCGTGCGGCGTGGCCTTAGGCAAAGACATTTTAGACGCCTACAATCGCGCCTATCAAACAGACCCAACCTCAGCCTTTGGTGGCATCATTGCGTTTAACCGTGAATTAGACGAAAAAACGGCAAATGAAATTGTAGAACGTCAATTTGTGGAAGTGATTATCGCACCGAAAGTGTCTGCAGAAGCTGTTGAAGTGGTGAAACGTAAGAAAAATGTCCGTTTGCTTGAATGTGGAGAATGGCAAGCCCGTACCCAACGTTTAGATTTCAAACGCGTGAATGGCGGCTTGTTGGTGCAAGAGGCGGATTTAGGCATGGTGGGCTTGGATGACTTAAAAGTGGTCAGTAAACGTCAACCAACCGAACAAGAATTGAAAGATTTATTATTCTGCTGGAAAGTGGCGAAATTTGTGAAATCGAATGCCATTGTTTACGCCAAAGATAACCAAACCATTGGCATTGGTGCAGGTCAAATGAGTCGCGTGTATTCGGCCAAAATTGCCGGGATTAAAGCGCAAGATGAAGGCTTGGAAGTAGCCGGTTGTGTGATGGCATCCGATGCGTTCTTCCCATTCCGTGATGGCATTGATGCGGCGGCGAAAGTAGGCATTCAATGTGTCAT
Organism: Aggregatibacter segnis ATCC 33393; assembly: GCF_000185305.1. GTDB lineage: Bacteria > Pseudomonadota > Gammaproteobacteria > Enterobacterales > Pasteurellaceae > Aggregatibacter > Aggregatibacter segnis. The sequence goes on along the minus strand of NZ_GL622200.1, from coordinate 1,414,740 downwards.
TCATCCGGGCGGCTCAATGCGCGATCAGGAAGTGATTGATGCGGCAGATGAACATAATATGGTGATGGTATTGACCGGAATGCGGCATTTCCGTCATTAATTTATGTCGTTACTTCGCTCAATGAGCGACTTACTTTTTTACTTATCCCCCCTCTTTCGTAAAGAGGGGGCTGGGGGGGGAGATTTAAACGATGCTAAATGTACTATGAGGTTGAAATAACCTCTGCCAAATCTCCCCTACCCCTCTTTGCTAAAGAGGGGATTAAATTCAAAAAGACACAAGGACTACAACATGAATATCCTCATCATCGGAAATGGCGGTCGTGAACACGCCCTTGCTTGGAAAGCGGCGCAATCTCCATTAGCAGATAAAATTTTCGTTGCACCGGGCAATGCGGGAACAGCGTTAGAACAAAAGGTCGAGAACGTGAATATCAGTGCAACGGATGTTCCTGCGTTGGTTAAATTTGCCCAAGATAACCACATTGGTTTAACGATCGTGGGGCCTGAAGCACCGCTTGTGATTGGCGTGGTGGATGCGTTTCGTGCAGCGGGATTGAAAATTTTTGGTCCAACGCAAGCGGCAGCGCAATTGGAAGGTTCAAAAGCTTTTACTAAAGATTTCTTAGCCCGTCATAAAATCCCAACGGCAGAATATCAAAACTTCACTGAGGTCGAACCGGCATTGTCTTATTTGCGTGAAAAAGGTGCACCAATTGTCGTTAAAGCGGATGGCTTGGCGGCAGGCAAAGGCGTGATTGTGGCGATGACGTTGCAAGAAGCGGAAGACGCGGTGCGCGATATGTTGTCCGGCAATGCCTTTGGTGAAGCAGGCAGTCGAGTGGTCATTGAAGAATTTTTAGATGGCGAAGAGGCGAGCTTTATCGTCATGGTGGATGGCAAAAACGTCGAACCTATGGCGACCAGCCAAGACCATAAACGTGTGGGTGAAAAAGACACGGGCTTGAACACCGGCGGCATGGGGGCTTATTCTCCTGCGCCAGTAGTGACACCGGAAATTCATGATCGCGTGATGCGTGAAGTGATCTATCCGACAGTCAACGGCATGGCGGCAGAGGGCAATGTTTACACCGGTTTCTTGTATGCCGGTTTGATGATCATGCCAAATGGCCAGCCAAAAGTGATCGAATTTAACTGCCGCTTCGGTGATCCGGAAACCCAACCGATTATGTTGCGTTTGGAATCGGATTTGGTGGAACTTTGTCTTAAAGCCTGTGATGGCAACTTGGACGAAGTGAAATCCCAATGGAACCCGAAGGCTTCTTTAGGTATTGTCTTAGCAGCAGAAGGTTATCCGGGGGATTATCGCAAAGGCGCTGAAATCAGCGGCTTGCCACAAAATGCGGTCAAAAATGAGAAAGTTTTTTTGGCAGGCGTAGAAGCGAAAGCGGGCAAGTTAGTTACCAATGGCGGTCGCGTACTTTGTGCAACGGCATTGGGTGAAAGCGTATTTGAGGCTCAACAGAAAGCACTAAAACTGGCTGAACAAATTCAATGGAATGGTCGTTTTTATCGCCGTGATATCGGCTACCGCGCCGTGGCTCGTGAGCAGAAAAAATAGCGGAAAAATTGTTCGCAAGTTCATCTGCGTACTTGCGAACGCTAAACGGGATTGTCGGCAAAGGCGGCGTTAAAAATCCAATGGATTTTTTGACCGCACTTTTATGAATAGTTTTCATTGATTTGATGAAAATTTAGGACTTAACTTTTAATTAAATTTCAATCCATAAACAGTTAAACTATACCACTCAAAATTACATAACGAGGAAAACACAATGTTTAAAAAGAGCATGAACATCGCTGATTACGATCCGGTTTTATGGCAAGCCATTCAAGATGAGAATCGTCGTCAAGAAGAACATATTGAATTAATCGCTTCTGAAAACTATGCCAGCCCGCGCGTAATGCAAGCGCAAGGTTCTCAATTCACCAATAAATATGCGGAAGGCTATCCGGGTAAACGCTATTATGGTGGTTGTGAGTACGCTGACATTGTGGAACAGTTGGCGATTGATCGTGCGAAAGAATTATTTGGCGCAGATTATGTGAACGTGCAACCGCACTCCGGTTCACAAGCGAATGCGGCCGTTTATATGGCATTATTAAATCCGGGCGATACCATTTTAGGTATGAGCTTGGCACACGGTGGCCACTTAACTCACGGTGCTTCTGTGAGCTTCTCCGGTAAAATTTATCATGCAGAGCAATATGGCATTACCGATGAAGGTTTGATTGACTACGATGCTTTGCGTAAACAAGCGCATGAAGTGAAACCAAAAATGATTGTGGGCGGTTTCTCTGCTTATTCTCAAGTGGTTGATTGGAAAAAAATGCGTGAAATCGCAGATGAAGTAGGTGCTTATTTATTTGTCGATATGGCTCACGTTGCCGGTTTAATTGCGGCGGGCGTATATCCGAATCCACTTCCGTATGCCCATGTTGTTACAACAACAACCCATAAAACCTTAGGTGGTCCACGTGGTGGTTTAATTTTATCTGCCAGCGGCGATGAAGAGATGTATAAAAAACTTCAATCTGCTGTTTTCCCGGCAGGTCAAGGTGGTCCATTAGTTCACATTATTGCGGCAAAAGCAGTGTGCTTCAAAGAAGCATTAGAGCCGGAATACAAAATCTACCAACAAAATGTCTTGAAAAATGCGAAAGCCATGGTGGAGGTATTTAAACAACGAGGTTACAAAGTGGTTTCAAACAGTACCGAAAACCACTTGTTCTTGGTGGATTTAGTTCAACAAGGTTTAACCGGTAAAGCAGCGGATGCAGCACTTGGTAAAGCAAACATTACCGTGAATAAAAACTCGGTACCGAATGATCCACAAAAACCATTTGTGACTTCCGGTATTCGTGTGGGTACACCTTCCGTCACCCGTCGTGGTTTTAACGAGCAAGACTGTCGTGAACTTGCCGGCTGGATGTGTGATGTGTTAGACGCACTCGGTAAAGACAATGAAGAACAAGTGATTGCGGCGACAAAAGAAAAAGTATTGGCAATCTGTAAACGTCTTCCGGTTTACGCCTAATATTTAAGGCTTTTATCTTTAAGCGGCGACTTTCGCCGCTTTTTTATTGCTTAAAGAGCGGTCGAAAAATAAAAGGTTTTTTCTGATGTATTATAGAAATGCGATAAGTGTGGAAAATAAAAAAGGTCGTTAAAAAACGACCTTTTTTGTTTTATTGATTTTTATGGTAACTCTTCAATATCATCTTTATTCACTTTAGGTTGAACCATGTGTTCACGGGTTAAACCTAAGTCATAGGCGATAGCAATCGCAATGAAGATGGAAGAATAGGTACCAAATCCGATCCCGATGAGCAAGGCTAGCGAGAAGCTGTGAATTGTCGGACCGCCGAAGATGAAGAGGGCGATAACGACAATTAACGTGGTGAGCGATGTCATAATGGTACGGGATAGGGTTTGGGTTAAGGAAATATCGATGATGTCGATGGCTGAAATCCGTCTGATTTTACGGAAGTTTTCACGCACACGGTCGAATACCACGATACTGTCGTTTAACGAGTAACCTACCACGGAAAGGATCGCCGCAATAAAGGTTAAATCCATTTCGATTTGTAAGTAAGAGAAGGCACCGAGGGTGACAATCACGTCGTGCGCTAAAGAAAGCACACCACCGGTTGCTAAACGCCATTCAAAACGCATGCCCACATAAAGCAAGAGCATAATGAGGGTGGCTAAGGTGGCGTAAATTGCCCCTTGGGTTAATTCCTCACCTACGTTAGGTCCGACAAACTCAATGGAACGAATTTGAATATCACTATCCAATGTGTTCAGCATTTTTTTGACGTGATCGCCGATTTGCGCATCATCGGTTGCCGGTAGGCGAATCATCACATCGCGCACACCGCCGGTGGTTTGCACGAGTGGACTCTCAATGCCGTTTTGTACTAACGTAGAACGGATTTTTTCCAAATCTGCCGGTTGAGAGAAGTGGGTATCAACCACCACGCCACCGGTGAAATCTAAGCCCCAGTTGAAACCTTTGGTAAATACAAAGAATAAGGAAACCGCGATAATCACAACGGAAGCAAGGTAGCCCCATAGACGAAATTTCATGAATTCCACTAAACGGAAAGGGAGTTTAATGCCTTGAATTTCTTTAATTGGCTGACTTCTATTTTCTAAATTCACAATATATTTCCTCACCGTTAAATTGATAATTTATCAATTCGTTTGCCGCCGTATAAGAAATTCACGATTGCGCGTGTTCCGGTGATTGCGGTAAACATGGAGATAGCAATCCCTAAAGATAAGGTGATTGCGAAGCCTTTGATCGGCCCCGTCCCTACAGCGTAGAGTGCTACCGCAGTCAAAATGGTGGTTAAGTTCGCATCAAAGATAGAACTGAATGCACCGCTATAACCTTCGCTAATAGCTTGCTGAACAGGGCGACCGTTGCGAATTTCTTCTTTTATCCGCTCAAAGATCAATACGTTTGCGTCCACGGACATCCCAACCGCCAATACGATACCGGCAATCCCCGGCATAGTGAGTGTGGCGCCCGGTAATAAGGACATTAAACCGACTAATAAAACGATGTTGGCGATCAAAGCGACATTGGCAATAAGACCGAATTTACGATAGTAAATGACCATAAAGGCGACGACGATCATTAAGCCCCAAAAACTTGCTTGCAAACCTTGTTCGACGTTTTGCGCACCAAGAGATGGGCCAATGGTGCGTTCTTCCACGATTTGAATCGGCGCAATTAACGCACCGGAACGAAGTAACACCGCAAGGTTTTGTGCTTCTGCCGGAGAGTCTATACCGGTAATTTGGAATTGACTACCGAAACGACCTTGAATGGTGGCAACGTTAATCACTTCTTCGTGTTTTTGTAAAATGGTTTTGCCATTTTCGTCTTTTTTGCCACTGTCTTTATATTCCACATACAACGTCGCCATTGGTTTTTGGATGTTGGCGCGGGTAGTTTGCGACATGATTTCGCCGCCTTCGCTATCCAAGGTGACGCTCACTTGCGGTCTAGAGGTATTTTGATCCACACCGGAACTGGCGTTCGTAATGTGTTCACCACCTAATACGGCACGTTTATATAGCACGATAGGGCGATTGTTTCTGTCATATTTCACTTCAGAATCAGAAGTCACCATGCCGCGAGCGGCTGCCTCTAAGTTTGCATTACCATTGACTAAGCGGAATTCAAGGGTCGCCGTAGCACCCAGAATTTCTTTCGCGCGAGCCGTGTCTTGCACCCCCGGCAATTCAACCACGATACGTTCTGCACCTTGGCGTTGAATTACGGCTTCTGCGACACCAAGTTCGGTGACACGTTTACGCAAAATACTTAAGTTTTGTTCAATCGCACTTTCGCGAGCTTCGTTTAATGCCGCATCAGATAACGCCAAAGACAGGGTATTATCAGAAATCGCACGAATGTCTAAGGTCGGATGCTGTTTGCGCAAATAACGCTGTACATCAGATAACTGTTCCGGATTAACCAAACTTACGATTGTGGAAAAATTCTCCGCTGACTTAATAGCGCTGTATTGATATTTTTCTTTGCGCAATTCGGTACGTAAGGAATCTTGTAATTGCTCTTGACGTTTGGTGAGCGCAGAGTTCATATCCACTTCCATCAGGAAGCGTACACCACCACGCAAATCTAAACCCCATTTCATCGGATTGCCGCCAATACTGCTTAGCCATTTTGGTGTTGCCGGTGCAAGGTTTAGGGCGATAGAGTAGTTATTGCCTAATTTTTCAGTGATCTTATCTTTGGCGAGTAATTGGTTATCGGTATTGTTAAAACGTACAAGAATAGAGCCGTTTTCTAACACGATGGATTTAGTTGCCAGATTATTTTCTTTTAGGACAGTTTGAACTTCGCTTAGCACGCTGGAATTAGCTTCCTGGCCACGAGTTCCTGAGATTTGTACGGCAGGATCTTCACCGTAAAGATTTGGAAGAGCGTATAAAATACCAATGGCGACCAAAAAGATCACCATTAGATTCTTCCATAAAGGGTAACGATTTAACATAGATTTCCTGTTCCCTTGAGGAATGTAAGATTAAAGGGTTTTAATTGTGCCTTTCGGTAATACCGCTGCGATGTAGTTGCGGTTGATGGTCACTTCAGTGCTGTCGTTTAACGCGATAACGATGCTGTCGCTGTTTTCAACTACTTTGGTGATTTTACCAATGATACCGCCGGCGGTTAATACTTCGGTGCCTTTGGTTAATTCGGACATTAATTTTTTGTGTTCTTTATTTCTTTTCGCTTGCGGACGATAAATCATGAAATAGAAAATCAATCCGAAGATGATAAAAATAAATAACATTGACATTGGGCTGCCTTGTTGAGCTTCCATTCAAATTTCCTTTTAGTTAATGAAAAGAGAAGACGCTATGGAGCGTCCGTAAACTGATAAAAATCGGCTGTTAAAATACCATAAATTCGCTGAAATGTGAAAATGATATTGTAAAAATGACGGCAAAAACGACCGCACTTTTGAAGGCTGAAAATAGGGAGGTTACTTGTTTATTTTGGTGATTTTAATGGTACGTTGAGATTGACTTATTACGGTAAAAGATAACTGCTGAGCTTCGCAAAATAAACGAAAATCTTCGATGTCACTTTCCGCAGCAAGCCACACCGTCAATACATCATTTGGGGCTAATGTGTTGACGGCATTTTTCGTCATCAATAACGGCAGAGGACAACGATACTCACGAGTATCAAGTTGATATTCCATAATTTAAATCAACGATAGCTTAGGCTTGTACGCGACGACGAGCGCTCATTATGTCACCGATTTCGCGTAATTCCGATTCTGACAAATGTTGTTTACCCAGCTCAAATAATGGCTCTTCCAAGGCGATATGTTTGTCGTAACCTGAGACCACATTGTTGATCAACGCCATATCGACATTCTCCCGTTCGCCATTCAACAAGGCTTGCAACTGTTCAGATAATTTCGCCCAGTTATCATGTAAGGTCACGTGCTGTCTTTCTAATTCATCAATGTCTTTTTGCGCTTCCGGCACATATTTTACCAACAATGGGAAAAAATCTTTTTCCTCATCATCATGGTGCAACGGGGCTGACTGATTGAAATAATTGAGAATTTGCTGAACGTCATTTTTCACCGCCTGATTACAACCGTTTTTTGCCAAATAATCGGGCAAAATAGTTAGCTGACGACAAAAACGTTTCACTTTGCTATGACAGGCATACAACATTTCAATGGGTTCATTCCAACTGGCGAATTTTTGAGGTTCAAGGATTTGCATAGAAACTCCTGTGAGAGGTAAAAGTGCGGTGGAAAAAACACGTAAATTTTTCACCGCACTTTTTACGGATGATTTTTAGCTGATTATTTTTCTGTTTCTGCAAGTTGTAACGGCGGAACAGGCTTGCCGATTCTCGCATAAAAGTCCACCACAAAATCATCGAAGCGATCTTCTTCAATGGCTTGGCGGATTTCCGCCATTAAACGTTGGTAATAACGCAAGTTGTGGATGGTGTTTAAGCGCGCCCCGAGGATTTCACCGCATTTATCCAAATGATACAAATAAGCCTTGGTGTAATGCTTACAGGTATAGCAATCACAGTGCGGATCTAACGGGCTGGTATCGTCTTTGTATTTGGCGTTGCGGATTTTCACAATGCCATCAGTGACGAATAAATGACCGTTACGTGCATTACGGGTTGGCATGACACAGTCGAACATATCGATGCCGCGGCGTACGCCTTCCACTAAGTCTTCAGGTTTGCCCACGCCCATTAAATAGCGTGGTTTGTCGGCAGGGATTTGCGGGCAAATGTATTCCAAAATGCGGTGCATATCTTCTTTCGGCTCGCCTACGGCTAAACCGCCCACGGCATAACCGTCGAAACCGATGTTCACCAAACCTTCCAGGGACACTTTGCGTAATTCTTCAAATGTACCACCTTGGATAATACCAAATAGTGCGTTTTTGTTACCTAATTCATCAAAACGGTTGCGGCTGCGTTGTGCCCAACGTAAAGACATTTCCATGGATTTTTTAGCGTAGTCAAACGTTGCCGGGTAAGGCGTACATTCATCGAAAATCATCACAATGTCAGAGCCCAAATCATATTGGATTTCCATGGATTTTTCCGGTGATAAGAAAATGCGTTCACCGTTGATTGGGTTTTGGAATTTCACGCCTTCTTCAGTGATTTTGCGCAACTTGCCTAGACTGAAAACTTGGAAACCGCCGGAGTCCGTGAGGATAGGACGATGCCATTGCATAAAATCGTGCAAATCGCCGTGTTTACGCATGATTTCTTGCCCCGGGCGAAGCCATAAATGGAACGTGTTTCCAAGGAGAATTTCTGCGCCGGTGGCGCGTACTTCTTCCGGTGTCATGCCTTTTACTGTGCCGTAAGTACCGACAGGCATAAACGCTGGGGTTTCAACCGTAAATGTACCTTGTGGTCGTTCAAATACCAAGCGACCACGACGGGCGTTGCCACTGGTTTTATCTAATTCATACTTCATTTTATTTCCTCAACGAATAAACAGTTCGAAGGTTTTAGTCAATAAAAAAGCCTGAGTAACAGGCTTAAGTTGTAGGATTTTAGGTGGAGAACCTAAATAAGTCAATTTCTATTCCATTCCCTTCACATGGGGATTTTTGCTGATAAACATGGCATCGCCATAACTGAAAAAACGATAGCGATTTTCCACCGCACTTTTATACGCATTCATCGTATGGCTAAATCCGGCAAACGCAGAAACCAGCATAATCAACGTGCTTTCCGGCAAATGGAAGTTAGTAATTAAACAATCCACCACGCGGAATTTTTTGCCCGGATAAATGAAAATAGACGTATCGGAAAAATACGGTTCAATTAACACATCACGTTGTTTTTCTTCCGCCGCTAATGCTGCACTTTCAATGGAACGCACGGAAGTTGTGCCCACGGCAATCACGCGTTTGCCGGCTTTCTTGGTGGCGAAAATGGCATCGCAAACCTCTTGAGACACTTCCACGTATTCTGCGTGCATGACATGATCTTCAATGTTTTCAACTCGCACTGGTTGGAAGGTTCCCGCGCCCACATGCAAGGTTACAAAGGCGAAATTGACGCCTTTCTCTTTGAGTTTGGCTAGAAGTTCATCATCAAAATGCAAACCGGCTGTCGGTGCGGCAACCGCCCCCGGCACTTTGTTATAGACGGTCTGATAACGCTCTTGATCCGCTTCTTCGTCAGGACGATCAATATAAGGCGGTAAAGGCATATGCCCGATTTGTTGTAAAACGTCAAAAAGTGCGGTCTGTTTTTCGGCGATTTCAATTTCAAATAAACTGCCTTGGCGACCAACCATCAGGGCTTTTACACCGTTGCCTTCGCCTAATTTATCTTCCCCTAAAATCAATTCAGCCCCTTCTTTCGGCGCTTTAGAGGCGCGAACATGGGCAAGAAAACGAGATTCGCTTAATACGCGTTCCACCAAGACTTCAATTTTTCCGCCACTGATTTTGCGCCCGAACATCCGCGCAGGAATAACACGGGTATTATTGAAGATCATCAAATCGCCCGGATGAATCAACTCCAACACATCGGCAAAAGTGCGGTGGAAAATGTCCCCGTTTTCGCCATTCAACTGTAATAAACGGCTGGCAGTTCGTTCTGTTTTAGGATAACGGGCAATCAACTCATCAGGTAAATCAAAATAAAAATCGGCAACACGCATAATGGAAAATCTGGTTTGAAAAAGAGGGCGGTAGTCTAGTGCGAATTGGGGAGAATCTCAAGGAAATAAAAGAAATCACGCTAATTTCTTTTGGTGAATATATAGGAGAAAGCTCTTTGTAAGAGCTAATTCATCCTTTAATCTATGTTTTGCCTTTTTCAAAGCAAAAAAAAGCCCTTTCAAGGGGGTAAGGGCTAAAAGTATTTGGAGTCATATTTTTTTAGGGTACGAGTTGCATTATATGCTTCCAAATTAATAATGCAACATTTATTTAACAATAAATTAACTTTTCTTTTCATGCGGGTTGCGAGTGTTGGTATCAACCAAATTTCGCATGAGCAACGCATAGTCCAAATGAATGTCTTGTGGCACATCTAAAAAGACAAAATGCCCGTCGCCCAAGGCTGCATCGACCTCGGCATTTTTACGGTTGAGCATTTTGTTGATTTTAAACACGATATTGCCTTGCGGTGTCATCATTTCCACTTCATCGCCAAGTAAGAATTTATTCTTCACAGCCACTTCCGCCATGCCAAGTTCATTACGTTTGCCGGTGAATTCGCCGACAAATTGTTGGCGATCGGAAATGGAGTAGCCGTAGTCATAATTTTGGTATTCATCATGGGTGTGGCGACGTAGGAAACCTTCGGTATAACCACGGTGGGCAAGGGACTCTAAGGTGTCCATTAAGCTTTCATCAAACGGTTTACCGGCGGCCGCATCGTCAATGGCTTTGCGATATACCTGAGCAGTGCGGGCGCAGTAATAGAAGGATTTGGTACGACCTTCGATCTTTAAGGAATGTACCCCAAGTGCGGTGAGTTTTTCCACATGTTGTACAGCGCGTAAATCTTTCGAGTTCATGAAGTAAGTGCCGTGTTCGTCTTCAAAAGCGGTCATTTGCTCATCAGGATTTTGCGCTTCGGTGTAAAGGAAAACTTTATCGGTCACGGCGCCTTCACCCAAGGTTGGGGCGACATTTTTCACCTCAATCTGTTGGCTCGGGTCGAATTTCGGCACGATATTGCCCACGTCATCTACTTTTCCTTCTTCCATTTTGTATTCCCAACGACAGGCATTCGTGCAGGTGCCTTGGTTTGGATCTCGTTTGTTGATATAGCCGGAAAGGAGGCAGCGGCCGGAATACGCCATGCAAAGTGCGCCGTGTACGAAAATTTCCAGTTCAATATCCGGCACTTGTTGGCGGATTTCGGCGATTTCATCAAGAGAAAGCTCACGCGACAAAATCACGCGGGTCAACCCCATTTGTTTCCAGAATTTCACAGTTGCCCAGTTCACTGCATTGGCTTGCACGGAAAGGTGAATATCAATGTCAGGGAAGTGTTCACGTACCAGCATAATCAAACCGGGATCGGACATGATCAGTGCATCCGGGCCCATGTCGATCACCGGTTGTAAATCTTTAATAAAAGTTTTGAGCTTGGAATTGTGCGGCGCAATGTTCACCACGACATAGAACTTTTTGCCGAGCGCATGGGCTTCATCGATGCCGATTTTTAAATTAGCGTGATTAAATTCATTATTGCGTACGCGCAAGCTGTAACGCGGTTGACCGGCATACACGGCGTCTGCGCCATAAGCAAAGGCATAACGCATATTTTTTAAGGAGCCGGCAGGGGAGAGTAATTCGGGTTTAAATGAGGTTGTCATAGTTGTCTCTTATGGTCTGATGTCAAGTCAGGAATTTGCACAAGGCAAATCGTAAAGACGGGTATTTTAGGCCGATTTTGCTTTTTGTAAAGGATAAGTGCGGTGGAAAAATAAAATGTTTTTTAGTCGAAACCGAATGAAAAAAGTGGGCATATAGCCCACTTTCTTGTGAGGGTATTTAGTCGTTACTTTCTGACTGAGAAGAATCCATCATTAGTTCGTGTTGCTTCAGAAGTTCTTCTACGGTTTTTCCGTTAATTAGAAAACGGTTATTGTCCCTTTCTAATGTCAGAACATAGTTATCGCCTTCTTCGATAAATATCGGAAATAGTCGTTCTTCCGGTTTAAGCTCAGCCAATAAGGCTTGCCAAAATGGTGAGGCTCTTTTGATTTTTAAACTTTCTTCATCAGAAGTCTCCGCGAGGCCTTTGTTTAGAACAATATTGGTTGTGCTTTGCATATTTTCGATGAACATGTCTGCGATGGACTGTTTATCTTTAGTTGTTTTTAAAGCGCCTTTAAGATGAATACTCACCGGATAGGCTTTTGTGGTTGGATAGGTATTTAAATTGAAGGTGAGGGTTGTGTTATCACTGGCTAAGTCTAGGGCTTTCCATTGATTTCCAAGGAGTTTTTGTGTGGTTTCCGGTGTGAAATAAGCTGAACACAATGATGCAGTCAACCCAAAGCAAAACTGATTTTCTGCAAATTGAGCAACATTATTCACGGTGAGCGGTAGATTGAACGCAAGATCTTCCATTTGCGCTTGTGCTTCAGACAACGCCAGTTTTTTTAGTGAAAGCGTGGAATTTCCACGATATTGGTTGTTTTCCTCTGAGCCTTGATGTTTTAACGCTAATGTTTCCAAGGAGACATTTTGGTAATTAAATGCTTGTAATGAGATTTCTGCATTGCTGCTTCCAGCCATTGTGTTTGCCCATTGTTTCTTCAGCTTTAATAAGGTCTTGTTATCTTCTTTGGGGGCATTTTTGATGGAGAGGGCATCTAAATAGAGCGGAATAAATGCCAATTTGTTTTCCAAGTTATAGCCATCAAGTTGATAGACGATTTGAGCTCCTTTGGCTTCCCATTGTTTGTTTTGATCTTCCGGCGTCTGTTTGATGTCGGCAACATTTAATTGCAAAGCCAGATTGGCTTTAGTGAGATCTGCATTTGCCATCGTTAAATTGAGTTTTGCCTCATTTAAATTAAAGTAAGGCTTTTGATTTTTAGGCGCATCCACGGATTTGACGGAAAGGGTTCCGTTAAATGTGTGATTTTGCGTGAGGACGGCGGATAAAAAATTGGCTACATGTTTAATGTTTTGCTCACCGTTTAGCTGTTTCTTAAATTCATTGGCAAAATCCACCGCACTTGTTACACCGTGCTGTTGTAGATTCAGCGTTATGCCGTTAATCACGGTTTGGCTTTCTTCTGTCGTACGTTCTTTGTTGGCAATGCGTAAGGTGTCGCTACTCAATTGGGTGGAAAGATCGCGCAAGTCTGTATCAGCCGATTTTGTGACACCGAATTGATAACGGGTATTTTTCAGTTGGATTTTGGTGTTTTCGCCATTTAACAAATCCCATTCGGCGTTTTTAGCATTGAGTTCAAGGGTTGAAATGTCGTATTGGTTTTCACCAACAGGCACAAATTTAATCTGGGCACCAATTTGTTCTAATTTGCTGTTTTTATCATAGTTAAAGCCGCTTAAGTTGGCATTAAGCGCTACGTTTTTTGTGCCTGCATTAAAGTCTAGACTGACTGAAAGCGCTTGCGTTTTGTTCGTAAAATCACGGAAGTCGGTAAGTATGTTTGATTGCAGATAATCGCCAACCGGTGAAAATTTGCTGTTAATGGTGTTTTTATCAATGGTGATATTGAGATCTTTGTTTAATTGACGCACCAATTGTTCGGAAAGTTTCGATTCTGCCGTAATGAAAAAAGGCAATGCCGTCAGTTTGGTAGAAATAATATTGGTTTTTTGACCATCATTATTTTCTAAACTAAAGGTAAGCTCACGACTGAAAAAGTTCTTGGCACTTTCCGTCACATTGAGGCTGAGTTGATTATCTAAAGAATAAGGGAATTTTTGTAAAACCTGATCCACTTGCTGATTGGTATAAAACTGCGCGCCCCCACCAAGTGTAATAATCATGGCAGCAAGGGTTAAAGTGGCTTTTCTTTTTTTACTCATGTGATTCTCAAGCTTAGGTTAAGGTTGTTTCGATGACGATACGGAACGCCAACGTTAAAAATGCCGTAAATAATAACCGCACTTTACTCTCTTGAATATAAAGTGCGGTTAAAATTTTAATTATTTTTGATTTTTATTGGTTTTTTAACAGGAAAACGCCTTGCTCGGAAAGATGTACATAGGCTTCTTGCGATGCCGGGTTGAACTGTTCCGGGCGGCAGTTAATCAACAAATCTTGACCATGCCATACCGCCACAACTTCCCAATGGTTACCCATGTACACCGCACTTTTAATTGTGCAACGTTGCGCTTCTGTGCCGGTTTCATGCAGATAAACGGCTTCCGGGCGAACGCCTGCCAAACAATCACCGTCCGGTAAATTGAATTGGGCTGCATTGTTTAAGGCAAGTTCATAGCCATGAATGTTAACGGTATTTCCTTGCAATTTCGCCGGGAAAATACTGGATTCGCCCATGAAGTTAGCCAAGAATAAGGAGTTCGGGCGTTGATACAGATCTTTCGCCGGTGCTTTTTGCATGATTTTCCCTTTATTCATCACGATAACTTCATCAGATACCGCAAAGGCTTCTGTTTGGTCGTGGGTCACGTATAGAGACGTGATGCCTAGGCTTTGTTGTAATTCACGGATTTTTTCCCGCATCGCACGACGTAAGTTAGCATCGAGGTTACTTAACGGTTCATCGAACAGTAACACTTTCGGTTTGAGAACAAGCGCACGAGCAAGCGCCACACGTTGTTGTTGACCACCGGAGATTTGATCCACATAACGATCTTCAAACCCGGCCAAATCCACCAATTCCAAGGCTTCTTTAACGCGCTGTTTACGCTCTTCCTTGCTCACGTTTTGCATGCGTAAGCCGTAGCCGACGTTATCACCGATACTCATGTGCGGGAATAACGCGTAGGATTGGAACACGATACAAATATCACGGTTTTGAATAGACGATTTGGTCACGTCTTCTCCGTCAATGAAAATTTGTCCGGAGGTTGGGTTTTCAAGACCGGCAACTAAACGCAAAATGGTTGTTTTACCGCAACCGGATGGACCAAGCAACGTCACCATGGTGCCGCGTTTAATGGTTAAATCCAAATCATCAATTACCACAGATTTGCCAAAGGCTTTTGTGACATTTTTTAATACCAAGAAATCATTACTCATATTTTTTACCTACAACTTAATTCATTTTTTTCGCTTTGGAACGGGAAATGCGGGTGTCACCGACAATCCAGTCGAAGAATAAAATAATCGCCATCATCACCACGATTAAGATAGAACCGTATGCAATGGCAATCCCATACTCACCGTCTTCGACACGGTTTAGGATGTATGCGGTTGCTACACGGGTATCCGCAGTCACCAAGAAGATGATTGCACTTACTGTTGTCATGGCACGCACGAAACTGGTGACAAGTGCAGAAAGCAAGGCCGGTTTTAATAATGGTAACACGATATACCACAGGGTTTTCCATGAGCTACCTTTCAGAGAAAGGGAGGCTTCGTCCAGCGATTTATCTAATTGTCCCAAGCCTGCAATCGCCGCACGCATACCAATTGGCAAATCACGCATCACCATGGAAATCACCACGATAATACTGGTGCCGGTGATGTACATTGGCGCATTGTTAAAGGCAAGAATGTAAGAGACCCCCGCCACGGTGCCCGGTACGGCAAAACAAAGCATGGTTAAGAACTCAAGGGATTTTTTCCCTTGGAAGTCTTTACGCACTACGATATAGGCAATTAATAAACCAAAAATAGCAGTGAGTGGGGCGGCGATACCGGCGTAAATTAAGGTATTAATTAAGGAAGGCCACGCGCCGTCACTTAATCCTTGTCCGAACAGCATGGCGTAGTTCTTCAAGGTTAAGGTATAGTCCACACCCCAGTTGACGGTGAAGCTTCCGTAGAAAATACTGCCGTAAAGTGACAAGTTGAAGATAACCCAAGAGCCGAGCATGAAAATAATCGTGTATTTCAAGCCGGCAGGGAGTTCTTGTACATCGCCGCGATAAGATTTACCGGAAACGGTCACATAAGAGCGGTTACCAATCCATAAATATTGAATGATAAAAATCGCCAAGGAGAAGATTAACAACATGGAGCCAAGGGTACTGGCGGAGGCGTAATCTAATTGTGAACCGGCAATGTAGAAGTAAATTTGCGTTGCAATAACGTCGAAGCTACCACCCAACACCAACGGGTTACTAAAGTCTGCGAGCGATTGGATGAACACGATGAGGAACGAGTTAGCCAAGGCCGGGCGCAGTAACGGGAAAATGATGTTATAGAAGGTTTGATAACGGTTAGCACGCAACGTGTAAGACGCTTCTTCAATAGACGGATGCACGGATTTTAATGCGCCATCTAAAATCATGAAGGAAATTGGCGCAAATGCCAAAATCTGTGCAATGGCGATACCGTTAAAACCGTATAACCAGTTGTGATTGGTAAAACCGAAATTGGTGGATAAAAACTCGGTCACATAACCGGAGCGACCCAGCATTAAGGTAACCCCTAACCCGACGACAAACGGTGGCGTAACAATCGGCAAAATAGAGAAGATTTTACCGATAAATGCAGTTCGGCGTGCGATACGGGTCGTGTAAAGAGCAAAGGCTAAACCGAACACCGTAGAAACGATACCCACGAAGCCGGATAAAAACAAGGAGTTACTGATGACGCGCACAATGTAGCTTTGCGTCAAAATACGCATCACTTGTTGTGGTGCAAAGGTGTCCCCGTCGTAGAACATGGAGACAAAAATCGCCAATGTTGGGTAAACGATGAAGAAGAAAATCAGCAAAATAATGCAAAGCAAGGAGGCGATAATAAATTTGTCGCCTTGCATGACCTTTAACTTAGCAAAAGAGAGCGTAGCAAGTGCGGTGAAACCAATGAGTAAAACGATTACCGAATAGCCCATGCTGATTTTCAGCACGCTGGCGCTGATAAAAGTAAACAGCGTAGCAAGTGCTAATAAGTAAAGTTCCGCTTTGGCTTGCGTATTGGTTGGTAATTTTAGCCACGGCAATAAACCGTATAAAATTACCGGCAAGAACCAAAAGGCGGTAATGTTAAAAGACGACCAACCCATGGCATCATAGAATTCGTCGGCAGTACTGTCGAACAAGCCGTAATCTAGAGCGTGGGAAGGTAAAACCAAGTATGCAATTAAGGATAAAATGATCCAAAAATGAGCAGAATGTGTTATTGGAAGTTTATTTGCGTTCATACAACCTCGCATTAGTAGAAAAGTGAAGCAATGCAACAGCGCATTGCTTCTTTAATTTCACTATGGTTATTTGGCTAATTTGACATCATCGACCCATTTGGTGATGAGGCGTTTACGTAAATCGGTGGCGCCGTATTTGTCAAAATCATAGTTAATCAGGTTAACGGATTTAAAATCTAACGCATAAGGCGATTGTTGTGCCGTGGTATTGGTTAAAATGGAATAGGCTTCGCCTTTTTGCCATGTTAATTCTTGCGCTTCTTTAGATAGTGCCCAATCCACGAAAAGTTTGGCATTTTCAAGATTGCGTGCGCCTTTGATCACGCTGACACCACCAATTTCATAGCCTGTACCTTCGCAAGGTACCACTAATTCAACCGGAGCACCTTTGGCTTTTTCTAACGAATATTCGTGTAAAAAGCCGATGCCGATTGCTGTTTCGCCACGGGCGGTATTGCGAGTTGCTGTGTTACCGGATTTGGTATATTGCGAAACGTTTTTGTTTAACGCTTTCAAGTATTTGAAGGCTTCCTCTTCGCCCCAAAGCTGAATATAAGTGGCTAATTGAGT
This sequence comes from Aggregatibacter segnis ATCC 33393, assembly GCF_000185305.1. Classification (GTDB taxonomy): domain Bacteria; phylum Pseudomonadota; class Gammaproteobacteria; order Enterobacterales; family Pasteurellaceae; genus Aggregatibacter; species Aggregatibacter segnis. Next base: position 1,397,307 of record NZ_GL622200.1, on the reverse strand, counting down.
ATAGCCTGTACCGGAACTTTGCGGATCCGCCGCTTGAATTTCATTGCGATACATAGGATCAGCTAAATCTTTCCAACATTTTGGTATTGGCAAATTGAGTTTTTGTAAACGTTCAGGGTTCACACCAAAACCTAACACACCAAGATAGATAGCAGAGGAATAGTTGCCTTTCGTTTTAGCCGGATCACGGAATTGTTCAACAATTTGTGGCAGGTTTGGTGATTTATACGGTTCTAACAAGCCCATTTCACCCGCTTGGGAATGCGGATCCATTGTACCGCCATACCAAACGTCACCTTGAGGGTTATCTTTTTCCGCATCGATTTTGGCTAAGATAGTGCCCGTGCCGCCACGAATAAAACTGGTTTTTACATCATATTTTTTCTCGAATGCCATGGCTTCTTGCTCGCACATGGTGTTTTGCGCACTGCAATAAATAACCAAGCGACCTTTTGCCGCAGCATTGCCACTTAATAACATCCCACCGAGTACAACGCCTGAAAGAGCTAACGCAATTTTTGAGAGTTTCATTTCAACACTCCTGTGTTTTTGATTTCGAGGTAACGCACTTTTGTTGATGTGCGTTCTGATGATAGTGATAGGCTCGCGTCGTAATGACACGAGCCATCAATATAAGAAAAGTGCGGTGAGAAAAATACAAGAATTTTCGACCGCACTTTAGCGTGTTATTTCGCTAATTTAACGTCTTGAACCCATTTTTCAATTAAGGCTTTGCGTTGTTCGGCCGCGCCGTATTTTTCAAAGTCATAATTGATAAGGTTCAATTTGTTTGGATCAAATGCTGTTGGAGATTGTTCCGCCGTTGTGTTAGTTAAGATTTGTAAAGATTCACCTTGTTTCCATGCCAATTCTTGACCTTCTTTAGATAGCGCCCAATCCACGAATAATTTCGCGTTGTCGATATTGCGTGCACCTTTTAAGATGCTCACGCCACCTAATTCATAGCCGGTGCCTTCACATGGCACCACGAGTTCCAATGGTGCGCCATTGCGTTTTTCAAGTGCGTAATCGTGTAAGAAACCGATACCAACAACCGCTTCACCGCGAGCCGCGTTACGGGATGGGGTGACGCCGGATTTGGTGTATTGGGAAACGTTTGGATGTAAAGCTTTTAAGAAATCAAAGGCTTTGTCTTCGCCCCAAAGTTGTACGAACGTGGCAAGCGCAGTATAGGCTGTACCGGCACTTTGAGGGTCAGCAATTTGTACTTCGCCTTTCAAACGTGGATCCGTTAAGTCTTTCCAGCATTTCGGCACTTCTTTGATGCCTAATTTTTCCAGACGTTCTGTGTTCACGCCGAAACCTAAAATCCCCATGTAAATGGCGGATACATAGTTGCCTTTGGTTTTTGCCGGATCACGGAAACGTTCTACGATTTCATCAATGTGTTTAGATTTGTAAGGTTCGATTAAGCCTAATTCAGCCGCTTGTGCTTGTGGGTCGAATGTACCGCCGAACCACACGTCTGCTTGCGGGTTATTTTTTTCCGCTTCTACTTTGGCAAAGGTGCTGCCTGAGCCGTTACGAATAAAGGAGGTTTTGACATCATATTTTTCACCGAATGCCTTGGTGGTGGTTTCACATAAAATGTTCGTCGCACTACAATACACGACTAAACGACCTTTTGCCGTTGCAGCTTGTGATGCGAGTAATCCACCGGCTAAAAGTGCGGTTGAAATTGCAAGAGAAAGTGATTTTAGTTTCATGTTGTACCTCTTTATTGTTCATAAAATGAAAATGTAATATGAAATGCGCTCAAGCAAGTGCTTTCAAGATTTTCATGTTACATAAAATACCCCTCAATTAATGTGAGAAGTCTCACAAAACGAAGAATTTTATGAGCGAATATGTTGCGTAAAAAATTAGTTGTAGAAAAATTGTTTGTAAATGGATCTATTTATGTCAAAAAAACGCTTTTTTCTTTATAATTTCGCTAATTTATTTACTCAATGAGAGAAAGGGAAACGGTATGTCAGAGCATCAAGCATCATCTTGTATTATTATCGCCATTGCAGGCGCTTCGGCTTCAGGAAAAAGTTCTATTGCCTCTACGGTGCACAAAGAGCTTTGTCATGAATTAGGCTGTGAAGAAATCGGTATTATTGCAGAAGATAGTTATTACAAAGACCAAAGCCACTTAGAGATGTCTGAACGGGTCAAAACCAATTATGACCACCCAAATTCTATGGACCGTGATTTGCTCATTGCCCATTTGAAAGCCTTAAAAGCCGGCAACGCCGTTGATATTCCCGTGTATAGTTATGTGGAGCATACCCGAACCGATGAGGTGACCCATTTCACGCCAAAACGTATTGTGATTTTAGAGGGGATTTTATTACTCACAGACGAGCGTGTACGCCAGTTGGCAGATATTTCCGTATTTGTGGATACGCCGTTAGATATTTGCTTTATTCGTCGTTTACAGCGTGATATGGAAGAACGTGGTCGTACCCTTCAATCCGTCATTGATCAATATCGTGCCACCGTGCGCCCGATGTTCCTGCAATTTATCGAGCCTTCCAAACAACACGCCGATATTGTGATTCCGCGTGGTGGTAAAAATCGTATTGCCATCAATATGTTAAAAGCCCAAATTATGCAGCTATTAAGTAAAAAATAGGAACGGATCATGAGATTGTGTGATACTGACATTGAACGTTATTTAGACGAAGGTTTGATTTCTCTTAACCCGCGCCCGTCAAATGACAAGATTAACGGCGCTACTATTGATGTCCGCTTGGGTAATTCTTTCCGTGTGTTCCGTGAACATTCCGCACCTTACATTGATTTAAGCGGTCCGAAAGAAGAAGTGTCGGCGCAGTTGGAATTGGTGATGAGCGATGAAATTATTATCGGTGATGATGAAGCCTTCTTTTTACACCCCGGTGTGCTTGCTCTTGCCACCACTTTGGAATCGGTAAAACTGCCGGCCAATATTATCGGTTGGCTGGATGGACGTTCTTCTTTGGCGCGTTTAGGTTTAATGGTGCATGTGACCGCACATCGCATTGACCCGGGTTGGGAGGGCAAAATTGTGTTGGAATTTTACAATTCCGGCAAGCTGCCGTTGGCGTTGCGCCCAAATATGATTATTGGTGCATTGAGTTTTGAAGTGTTAAGTGGCCCAGCTGCACGCCCTTACAGCAGTCGCAAAGATGCTAAATATAAAAACCAGCAAAATGCTGTTGCCAGCCGTATTGACGAGGACAAATAAATGAAAAAGATCGCAATCATTACTTTGGTCGTGATATTGGCGATCTTTGCATTTTTTTATGTCCAAATTCAGAAGTTGGAAACCAAGGTCACCGCTAAACTGGCGCAACATGAAACCACTTTCCAAGAGTTTAATATTGGCGTTTTTCCGCAGCCTTATTTGGCTTTTGAAAGTGTTAAACACAACCAAATTAGCATTGAAAAACTGACAGGCAAATTTCCCTTATCGGCAATGTTTTTTGGTGATGTCAAATTGCAGGAAGTCGACATTCAAAATGTTAAGCTCTCTGAAAACGCGCAAAACTCGGCAAATATTCAAATGCGTTTCTCTGATTTTTCCCTTGATAACATTACTCCTGACAATATCGCGTTGAGTGGTGATAGTCAGATTGTGGTGGAATTAGCAAAACCACTGTACGGTAACAATAGAATTTTTAATTTTCGCTTTATCAAAGGCGGAATTGAGCGCAGTAATGAGAGAAAACTTGCAGCCTATTTTGATCATGTTGTTTTAAATGAAGAGAAGGTGGGCTTTGTTAAAACGGAGTTGGATTTATCCCAATACACCAAACATCTCACTGCAGATATTGATTCCGGCTGCCTACCGAATTTGCCTTGTACTGCGCACTTGGATTATGTAAGCGAGCCGGAACAAAGTGCGGTCGCTTTTTCCGCTAAAAATTATCCTATTGAACGTTTGTTGACGTGGCTGACTTTCCCGAAAACCATTACCGGTTCCGCCGATGTAGAGATTGCCGTGCAGTTTGCCCATTCTCAAATCATTAACGGTGAATTCTTTTTCGATGCTAAAAACGGCGAATTATTGGGTTTGAATCTGTTGGACTTAGCAGGACAGTATTTACCGATCAATTGGAATGACGCAGAACTTAAAGAGAAAGTCAGCTTAAACACCAAATATGACCAAGCAACCAGCCTTTTCCGACTCAATGGGCATCAACTGGATATTGAAAAAATGTCGTTAAAAACTACCGCTCTTTTAGGAGAGGGAACTGGTGTTGTAGATTTGCAATCAATGCAATGTAACGTTGATTTAAATCTGCATCCGACTGATGAAAAATATGCGGAGTTCACTTTGCCAATTCGTTTTTTTGATAGCTGCTATTCACCGCAATATGAAGTGCAATTTGATAAAAACTTGCGCAGTAAAATTAAAGATCTTATTAAACGTAAATTAAAACAATAACGATGGTTGCTTTAAGAATTGTTCGACGCCTCAAATTTTTCCGCGTCGTTTTGTTGGCTTTTGCCGCTTTTGTATTTAACACCACCGAGTTTTTACCGGTGGCTTTACTTTCAGACATTGCTCACAGTTTTCAAATCCCCGTGGCGCAAACCGGGCTGATGATTACCATTTATGCTTGGATTGTCTCTCTCATGTCGTTGCCGTTTATGTTGATGACGGCAAAATTAGAACGGCGTAGCCTGTTAATTAAATTATTCATTATTTTTGTTGCCAGCCATATTTTGTCGGTATTGGCGTGGGATTTTTGGGTGTTGTTGCTTTCCCGTATCGGCATTGCGTTTACTCACGCAATTTTCTGGTCGATTACCACATCCTTGGCTGTGCGTGTGGCGCCGAAAGACAAAAAAGCACAGGCCATCGGGCTATTGGCGATGGGCAGTGCGTTGGCGATGGTGTTAGGTTTGCCGCTCGGACGGGTTATCGGACAGTTTTTAGGTTGGCGAGAAGCCTTTGGCATTATTGCTTTTCTTGCGTTTTGTATCCTCTTATTGCTTTATCGATTCCTACCGCACTTGGCTAGTCGCAACGCCGGTTCACTAAGTAGCGTGCCTTCTTTATTTAAGCGCCCGTTATTAGTGGGATTCTATGCATTAACTATACTTATTATCTCAGCGCATTTTACCGCTTATAGTTATATTGAGCCCTTCATCATTCGCGTTGGAGGAATGAGTGATGGTGTGGCTACCGCAATTTTATTGATTTTTGGGTTGTCAGGGGTAACCGCAAGCCTTCTCTTTAACCGCTTTCACCGTTTTGCGCCGGCCAAATTCTTGTTGACGTCTATGGCTATTTTAGTATTTTCTTTGATTTTGTTATTACCATTCAGTCATAGCGAATTTTCCATGTATTTACTGGCATTCGTATGGGGTGTTGGTATTTCGGGCATTGGACTGAGTTTGCAGGTGCGAGTACTACAACTGGCACCGGATGCGACGGATGTAGCCATGGCCATTTATTCGGGGCTATACAATATTGGTATAGGAGGAGGCGCGTTGTTTGGTAATCAAGTGATGCAACATTTTGGTTTAGCCAATATCGGTTTTTCCGGAGCGGCCTTTGCAGCGATGGGGCTACTGCTGTTTATTTATATTCATTTTCGCTATGGAAAAGCCAATAGCGGAAATAATCTCTAATTCGCTATGGAAAAGCCAATAGCGGAAATAATCTCTAATAAAAAGAAGGAAATTTTATGAAAAAATGGCTCTTGCAATTTGTTCAACTTGCGAAACAAGCCTTGGTTCGACACCCGGTTGAGCTTTTATTGGTGGCAATTTGTGGTGCAATCCCGATTTTTGCCCCTGAACCCAAGGCGATGATGGAGCGTTATGCCGACTTTTTGCTATGGGCGCCAATGGCGTTTATGTTGGTTAATTTGACCCATGGAAATAAATATTATCGTTTGAGTATTTTTATTCCTATCGCGTTTGGAGTGTTGGCGACATTGGTTGATCTTAACGATTTCACACAAAGTGCGCGTTTCGGTATTTTAAACCTTGCCGTATTAGTAATTTTCTTGTGTAAAAACGTGGCAAAAAACAACCGCACTTTTATGAGTATCTTGCTCAATAATATGCTCAATGCTGTGATTGCCACATTGTTTGCGCTGATCATCGGTGGAATAGGCAACGGATTGGCAGCAGCCATTCAAGCATTATTCCATGTGGATATGTATGCCTTGTCGATGTATTCTCGGATTTGGTTAGTGACGTGGTGGTGGATTTTCCCACTGGCATATTTAAGTTTGTCGCAACGAGAAAATCTCTTTAGCGGGCGTTTTAATGAATTAAGCAAGATTCTGCTAAACTGGATTTTATCCCCTGCGTTGGTGATTTATACTCTGATTATTTACGCTTATGCAGTGTCGATTTTGATCCAAGGTAAAATGCCGGAAGGCATGATCGCCAATGTGGCATTTCCTTATTTGATGATTGGCATTGTGCTTTATACCTTGCAAATCCTGTTGGATAACGAAAAATGGCAGAAGTTTTATCGTCTGTTGCCGTGGCTCAATTTATTGCCGTTGGTGATGTTGTGGTATGCCATGTCTATTCGCATTCAGTATTATGGCTTGACCCAAGATCGCGTGTATTTACTCATGGGGGCTATGATTCTTGTATTATGGAACTTCATTTTGCTCGTGCCGAAAATCAGACAATATCGTCTTCTTGCCGGCGTGCTGTTGCTAGCGTTATTAAGTAATGTTTTTGTGATTGACGCAAACCAAATCGCTTACCAAGATCAATTGGCTCGTTTTGATAATTTTGTAAAAACTCAACAATTATTAGATAGCAATGGCAAATTAACTGAAGAGCACATTAAACAATGGACAGCGACTCGAGGAAATGATGCTAAATTGTCTGACGAATTTAGCAATAGAACCTATGCTGTGTTATTAGGGGCAGATAAACAATGGGTTGAGGAATTTAAACAGCATTATGGTATACCGAAAGAAAAATCGCTTTATGAATGGTTGCCTGAATCAAATGGTTATCAAGAGGAATTAGTGCCTTATTTTGAGATTGAAAATAAACAAGAGCAGTTTATGGATATTCAGAATTACAACCGTTTCCTGTGGCTTAATGGCGAAGTAGCAGATCGTCGATTTACCATTAGTGAGCTTAATTCAAAAGAAGAGGATTGTCAGATTGGATTGGAAGCGGTTTTAGATTCGCACGGCAAATTAAATGGTGCTTATGTCAAATGCGGAGATTTCTTGCGCAACAATAACCCGCCGGATTTTTTGTTAAAAATACAACGAAAAGAGGGTGGAGAATACGTTACATGGAATCTTGATGCCTATTTGCGTGATTTGTTTGCCCGACACAATTTGGATATTCACAAAAAATACACTAAAAATGAGTTGGCCATCTTAACAAAAGACGCCAAACCTTATGTGGTGCTAGGTGACGTAGTGGTCTTTTTTGATTATTTAACTATTGAATATGACGAAAGAGGTGACTACAAAGGTTATGCCGCACAACGGCTATCCATTAACGGCGTATTCTATAAATAGAAGATAAAAAAGTGCGGTGATTTTTCACCGCACTTTTTGTTTATCGTTTTGCTTTCTTAATAAACTTCATCAAACGTTTACGTTTACGTAATTGATTCGGCGTGAGTTTATTTCGTTTGCCGGCAAATGGGTTGTTCCCCTCTTGGAATTGCAGACGAATCGGCGAGCCGATAATTTTCAGACTACGGCGGAAATGGTTGGATAAATAACGTTTGTAAGAATCCGGTAGTTTATCCACTTGGTTACCATGAATCACAATGATTGGCGGATTGTAGCCACCCGGGTGGGCATATTTCAGTTTCACGCGGCGACCGCTAACCATCGGTGGCTGATGCTCATCCACTGCAATTTGCAGAATGCGGGTAAGCATGGATGTGGTCATTTTCTGCGTGGCGCATTCATAAGCTTCTTTGACAGATTCAAATAAATTGCCGACACCGCTGCCATGCAAGGCTGAAATAAAATGTACGCGGGCAAAGTCAATAAAATCCAAACGGCGATCAAGTTCCGATTTCACGCGATCTTTCACCTCTTGATTCAATCCGTCCCATTTATTCACCACGATAACCAAGGAACGGCCGGAATTTAAGATAAAGCCAAGCAGTGATAAATCTTGGTCGGAAATATTTTCCCGGGCATCAATGGTGAGCAACACCACATTGGCGTCTTGAATGGCTTGTAGCGTTTTGATGACGGAGAATTTTTCTACCGCTAAATGCACTTTACCGCGTTTGCGTACTCCCGCCGTGTCGATTAACGTGTAATTTTGTCCATCGCGTTCCATTGGAATGTAAATACTGTCGCGGGTGGTGCCTGGCATATCGTAAACCACCACGCGATCTTCACCTAAAATGCGGTTAGTCAAAGTGGATTTGCCGACGTTCGGGCGACCCACAATGGCGATTTTAATGTTTTGGTTATCCGGCGTTTGTTCTTGCGCCAGTTCTTCATCTAAAAGTGCGGTGTCTTCTTCGTTTGAAAAATCGAAATCTTCGTCCCATTCGTCAAATTCAGCGACCTCGGAAGAAACATCTGTGATTTCGACCGCACTTTCTTCTGTTTTTTCTGCTTCTGCCATTTGTTCTGCTAATGGGGTAAGCACTTGTTCCATTAAGCTGGCGATACCACGGCCTTGAGAAGCCGCAATTTGGGCGATTTCACCTAAGCCTAATTGATAAAACTCGGCACAGTGGGAGTCAGCGTCAATGCCGTCCACTTTGTTGGCAACCACCACGGTGGTTTTGTTTTGACGTTGGCGCAAATAGTTTGCAATGCCGATATCCGCTGACGTTAAGCCGGCACGGGCATCTACTAAGAATAAAACGATGTCTGCTTCTTCAATGGCAAGCAACGATTGCTCCGCCATTTTTTCTTCTACGCCTTCTTCCGTGCCGTCGATACCGCCGGTGTCAATGACAATAAAATCATATCCGGCAAGATGCGCTTGGCCATATTTACGGTCGCGCGTCAGACCAGGAAAATCAGCGACTAAAGCATCACGGGTACGGGTTAGGCGATTGAATAAGGTGGATTTGCCCACGTTTGGACGACCCACCAAGGCAACTACGGGAGTTGTCATAAAAACCTCTTATAAATGAATGTGCCACGGGATCATTGATATCGGCACTTGAAAAATGGCTGGCATTATAGCGGATTTTGGCAGTGATGAGAAATGACAAGGGTTGGACGAAACAATTTATTTCTAAAAATCACTTTAAAATTTTTGCGTTGGTATTATATTAAAATAGACGAAAATTTGTACTGTTCATCTTCACGATTCATCAAGTTACCCTAAGCTGCTCAGAATTTAGCGAAAAATTAAACCGAATAATATGATTTAAAAATTAAAGAAATAAGGATAACTATGGCAAAAAGAAATTATTACGAGATATTGGGCGTAGATAAAAACGCCGATCTCGACACAATAAAAAAAGCGTACCGCAAATTGGTGCGCAAATATCACCCGGATGTTAGCAAAGAACCTGATGCGGTGCAGAAAACTGCCGAAGTGAATGAAGCTTATGAAACACTGAAAGACACACAAAAACGGACAGAATATGATGAAATGTTGGCTAATCCATTTGACGGTACAAGCCAAACGCGAGGCAACCCATTTGAGGGGGCTTACGGCGACACCAATGGTTTCCGTCATTATGAATTCCATTCCGGTGATGATGAGCCATTCGGGCAAGGAGATTTTCATTTCGAAGATTTATTCTCTGCCTTTGGGCGTCGAGGACAACAATCACATACTCGCCAAACAGGGCCAATGAAAGGCGAAGATCAGCATGCTGAGCTCAGTATTGATATTGCCGCCGCTTATGACGGCACTGAGCGTTCTGTGACTCTAAATGTGCCGACTATTGATGAATATGGCAGAATTACTCAACAAAACAAAACATTAAACGTAAAAATTCCGAAAGGTATTACGGAAGGACAACAAATCCGTTTGGCGCGCCAAGGTTTGCCGGGCATTAATGGAGGAGAAAACGGTGATTTATATTTGAAAATTCGCTTCCATGAACGCCCCGATCTTTATGTGAAAAATAAAAAAGACGTTTGTCAAACTATCGATGTATTCCCATGGCTGGCGGCATTGGGTGGCAAAATTCAGGTTGTAACCCTTGGCGGACGTCTGCAACTCAACTTGCCGGCTAACAGCCAAAATGGCAAAAGCATTCGTTTGAAAGGCAAAGGTATTCCGGCTAAAGAACCGGGTGATTTATATTTGAATATTCGCATTTTGGTGCCACCGGTTGAGGATGACGCCGGCCGTGCCGCATGGGAGCAAATTGCTACACATTTCGCCAGCAAACAGGCATAAAATAGAACAAGGAATTGAAATGATGAATCAAGATATTGATATCAAATTGAGCTTTAATGAAATGTTGAAAGTCTGTTCTGATGATCGTCAGTGGTTACTGGAACTGATTGAAGAAGGCGTGATTTCAGTGGATGGGCGACCCGAGCAGGCGATTTTCAGCGGTTTCCAAATGGCCCGCGTGCGTCAGGCTTGCCGTTTGCGGCATGATTTTGATGCCAGTGTACCTGCGCTAAGTTTGATTATGCGTCTATTGGACGAAGTAGAAGAATTACGTAAACAGAATCGTCCTTTTTCCTTACTGGATGAGGTGAAAATAGGCTAAAAGTGCAGCCATTTTTGATGATATCTTTATGTTGTTAATGAAATAATTTACCCGTATGTGATGTGTAGATTTTATTGTTAGAAACTTGAAAAGGAGAAATGCTATGTTAAAAAACATTGAAAAAGCCACAGTACTAAAACTTAATGATCTATTGACATATCAGGACGGACAGGTCATCAGTAAAACCTTCTCGCAAAATCCGGCGGTGGGATTGACTATGTTTTGTTTACCGAAAGGCGAAGAAATCAGTGCGCATAAATCACGTGGTGATGCTTTAGTTACTATACTGGAAGGCAAGGCCCGAATTACGATTGACACCACTGATTATGATGTCAATGCCGGCGAAAGTATTGTCCTTCCGGCGGACATTCCTCATGCGCTATATGCATTGGAAAATTTTAAAATGTTTTTGACTGTGGTATTTCCGAAAGAAGGAAGATAGTTAGAAGAGAAAGGAGGCGCTTGGGGAAAGCGCCTTTATTTTTATGTTTTGAATAGTTGCGCATTTGCTAGAATTAAGAAAGGTAGTTTAGTGAAAAAGTGTTCATTACTTATGCGATATAGAAACTCGTTACACATGACAAAAAGTAGTGAGGAACAATAAAAAATAAATTTCTGGCATCATTTTATTCTTTATATGACGAAGAGAATGTACTTTTAAAGATGAGTACGAGAGGAATAATGTAACTGATGAACTTCAAAGAAGTGGCGGAACGGACGGGACTCGAACCCGCGACCCCCTGCGTGACAGGCAGGTATTCTAACCAGCTGAACTACCGCTCCGAATTAGAATAGATAAAATTGGCGGAATGGACGGGACTCGAACCCGCGACCCCCTGCGTGACAGGCAGGTATTCTAACCAGCTGAACTACCACTCCGCACAGGTGAGGTGCATAATAATGGCGACGGAGCATTCCGTCAACTTTTTTTTTCTCTTTTGGGCTCACTTGTTTAATCGGTGAACGATTTGTTTAGTGCAAGGTTTCTTCTTGAGATTGGCGCGTCCACAAGCAATTATCTTTGCTTTTTTTATTGATTAATTTGAGGTATTCCAAATGCGCTTGCAGCTCCTCTTCAGTGGGGGTAAGTAAGCGTAAATTGTGTGAAAAAGCCACCGCACTTTGTATTTGCTGTTCGTTAACCTGTTGAATAATCTCCGATTCGTTTTCATCAAAAAGGCTGGTTTGCCCGCCGGTCATGGCAAGGTAAACGTCTGCTAGAATTTCCGCATCCAGTAACGCGCCGTGCAAGGTTCGTTTACTGTTATCAATGCCTAAACGGCTACATAGTGCATCCAAGTTATTTTTTTTGCCCGGATACATTTGACGCGCCATCGTGAGCGTATCAGTCACTTGGCAAATATCGTTGGTTTTTATCGGTAAGTTGAGTTTGGCAAATTCATAATCCATGAATCCCACGTCGAAGGGGGCGTTGTGAATTAACAACTCTGCACCTTTAATATACTCAATAAATTCATTGGCAATTTGACTGAAATCCGGTTTATCCGCAAGCATTTCATCGGTGATGCCGTGTACTTTAATTGCTTCAGGGTCAACGGGGCGATTGGGTTTGATGTAAATGTGAAAATTATTGCCGGTGTAGCGACGATTGATCATTTCCACCGCACCGATTTCAATAATGCAATGACCTTCATAATGGGCGCCCAGCTGGTTCATACCGGTGGTTTCCGTATCCAGTACAATCTGGCGATTTGGATTAATTTGAATACTCATAACTTGACTTTTTATCCGCAAAAATTTCGGGTATTATCGCCCCATTTAAAATAAATTAGTAGTCAATATGCGCAAACAAATTGAAATTTTTACCGATGGATCTTGCCTTGGCAATCCCGGCCCGGGTGGCATTGGCATCCTATTACGTTATAAACAACATGAAAAACAGTTGTCCAAAGGTTTCTTGTTAACGACCAATAATCGCATGGAATTGTTGGCTGTGGTGGAAGCGTTAAATAGCTTGAAAGAACCTTGCGACATCCATTTATATAGCGATAGTCAATACATGAAAAATGGCATTACACAATGGATATTCAATTGGAAGAAAAACAATTGGAAGGCGAGTAGTGGCAAACCGGTCAAAAATCAAGACTTATGGATCGCGTTAGATCAGGCTATTGCCCGGCATCATGTGGATTGGCGCTGGGTAAAAGGGCACGCGGGACATCGTGAAAATGAAATTTGCGATCAACTGGCAAAGCAAGGCGCCGAAAATCCGACATTTAATGATGAGGGCTATCAGCCGGAAGCGTAAATCTTCTTAAAAATAGACCGCACTTTATACGATGAAATATAAAGTGCGGTTTGTTTTTTATGCGTTTTTCATTTTTTGTTGTTATTACCGCGAAATTAGTGTGCGATGGCTAAAAATTCCTCAAAAAACGTTGGGAACGTTTTTGCCGTACAGTCCGGATCCAAAATGGTGATGGGCGTGTCGGATAACGCCACCAAGGCGAAACACATTGCTATGCGGTGATCGTTATAGGTTTCGATTTCTGCGGCCTTAAAATCTGTTAATTTTAAGGGTTGAATACGAATAAAATCCTCGCCTTCTTCCACGTCAGCGCCCACTTTGCGTAGTTCGGTTGCCATGGCGGTTAGGCGATCGGTTTCTTTCACTCGCCAGTTATAAATGTTACGAATCACGGTTTCCCCTTCGGCAAACAACGCGGTCGTGGCAATGGTCATGGCCGCATCAGGAATATGGTTCATGTCCATATCCACGCCGTGTAACGGAGCTTGTTCCGCTTCAATGAAATCCTCGCCCCAGGTGATTTTTGCCCCCATTTTTTCTAACACATCCGCAAATAAACGGTCGCCTTGGATACTGTTTTTGCCGATGCCCGTGACTTTCACTTTGCCTTTAATGGCACCTGCCGCCAAGAAATAGGACGCCGAGGAGGCATCACCTTCCACCAAAAAGGTGCCGGGGGATTGGTAAGATTGTTTGCCTTTCACGAGAAAACGTTGATAGTTTTGATTTTCAACTTCCACGCCGAAGATTTTCATCATGTTAAGGGTGATGTCGATGTAGGGTTTGGAAACTAATTCACCAATAATTTCAATTTCACTGTCGCCTTCTGCAAGGGGGGCTGCCATTAAAAGTGCGGTCAAAAATTGTGATGAAATGGAGCCGTCGATTTTAATCGTGCCACCACGCAAACCGGTGTTACGAATGGCAATTGGCGGATAGCCCTCGTTTTCTAAATAACGAATGTCTGCGCCTGCCTGCAACAATGCATCTACTAAGTGCTGAATCGGGCGCTCTTTCATGCGCGGTTCGCCGGTTAATATCACTTCATTTTGTGGGGAAGCGCCTTCACGCGCTAAACAAAGTGCTGCTGCCAACGGACGCATGGCGGTGCCGGCATTGCCTAAAAATAACGCTAAGCCGTCATGCCATTGAAAGGCGCCACCTAAGCCCTGTACCTCGCAGATGGATTTATCGTCAGATAGCGAATATTGCACGCCGAGGTGTTTTAAGGCGTTAAGCATGTGGCGGATATCGTCGCTGTCTAGCAAATTAGTGACGTTAGTCGTGCCGTGCGCTAATGCTGCCAACAATAAGGCGCGGTTGGACAGGCTTTTCGAACCGGGTAGGTTGATCGTGCCTTCCACATGGTGGATAGGGTTAAGGGTAATGGAAGTGGCGTGTTGCATAAATCGTCCGTTATAAGCCCAAAATGTCGCTAAGTTCGGTTAAAAAACGCTGATTTTCTTCCGGCAAGCCGATGCTGATACGCAAATGGTTCGGCAATCCGTAACCGGCAAGCGGACGTACGATGACGCCTTTGCGTAACAGTGCTTGATAAATCGGTGCGGCAGGTTGCTGCAAATCCAACATCACGAAGTTGCCCTTGGACGGCACATAACGCAAGCCTTTTTCATCAAAGAAGTTTTGCAATAATTGCAAGCCGATTCGATTATTTTCCGCCACTTTGGCGACAAATTCATCGTCTTGAATGGCAGCAGTTGCTGCGGCAAGGGCAAGACTGTTGCAGTTAAAGGGTTGGCGTACACGATTTAACAAGCCCGCAATTTCTGTTGAGGAAATGGCGTAACCGATGCGCAAACCGGCTAAGCCGTAGGCTTTGGATAGGGTGCGGCACACGATCAGGTTCGGATATTTTGCCAACAAGCCGAAAGAATCCACGCGTTCATTCGGTTCGGTAAATTCCACATAGGCTTCATCCAACGCGACAATCACTTGCGGTGGCACTTGGGCTAAAAAGTCGGCAATTTCCACCGCACTTGAGAAACTACCCGTTGGGTTATTGGGATTAGCGATGTAGATTAATTTGGTGTTGGGCGTGATCGCTTTCAGAAAAGCAGGCAAATCGTTGCCATAATTTTTCGCCGGAATTTCTACCCGTCTGGCATTCAAGGCTTGACTAATTAATGGGTAAACAATGAAGCCATATTGGGAATAAATCACTTCGTCTTGCTCAGAAGCAAAAGTATGCGCAATGAGTTCGATTAAATCGTTGGAGCCGTTACCAAGCGTGATTTGTTCAGGCTGTAAGCCGAATTTTTTGGCTACCGCTTGTTTGAAATAAAATCCGTTGGAATCAGGGTAAAGATGAAGATTGTCTAATTGTGCCTGAATCGCTTTTTTAGCACTGGGCGGTAAACCGAACGGATTTTCGTTCGAAGCGAGTTTGATGATATTTTTAATGCCTAATTCACGTTCTAATTCTTCAATGGGCTTGCCGGCTTGGTAAGGTGAAAGTGCTTTTACGCCCGCATTGGCACGATCAAGATATTGCATAAGATGCTCCGAGTAAGAATGAAAGGAAAGAAAAGTGCGGTAGATTTTTACGATAAGTTTCGACCGCACTTTTAAGAGGGCTATGCGTTTTCTTTGGCAAATTTTTGCATGAATTGGATCAATGCTTGTACCCCTTCAATCGGCATGGCGTTATAAATAGACGCGCGCATACCGCCTAACACTTTGTGTCCTTTTAACGCTTGTAATCCTGCTGCGGTGGCTTCTGCAACGAATTTTGCATTCAATTCGTCATTGCCCGTGGTGAAGGTCACGTTCATTAAAGAGCGGTTGGCTTTTGCCACGTTATTTTGGTAGAAATCGCTACCGTCTAAATAATCGTAAAGCAATTTAGCTTTGGCAAGGTTACGTTGTTCGATTTCCGGCAAACCACCGATAGACAATAAATGTTTGAACACTAAAGCACATAAATACCACGCGAACGTTGGTGGCGTATTGATCATGGAATCGCTGTTTTTCTGTGTTTCATAATTCCAAATCGATGGTGTGGCTTTGCGTGCTTTGCCAATTAAATCATCACGCACGATAACAATGGTGATCCCTGCCGGGCCAAGGTTTTTTTGCGCGCCGGCGTAAATTAAACCGAATTTGCTGATATCTATTTTGCGGGAAAGAATGGTAGAGGATAAGTCGCCCACTAATACGGCGTTGCCGACGTTCGGCACATCAAAAATTTCCACGCCACTAATGGTTTCGTTCGGGCAGTAGTGAACGTAATCGTATTGTTCGGCAATATCGCTAAAATCGAGAGATTTGACTTTGAGTTCATCGCCTGCTTCTAAAATGTTGATTTCATCAATTTCACCGAAAGAACGGGCTTCTTTCGCTGCGGTAGCAGACCAGTGTCCGCTGTTTAAATACAACGCTTTGCCGTTTTCACGCAATAAATTCATTGGAATGGCGGCAAATTGACCGCGCGCGCCGCCTTGTAAAAATAGTACTTGGTAGTTTTCAGGAATGTTATAGAGTTTACGAAAATCCGCTTGGGATTGGGCGATTAATTCCATGAACAATTTGCCGCGGTGGCTCACTTCCATGACGGAGGTGCCTTGGCCTTGCCAATTTAATAATTCTTGTTGTGCTTGTTCTAAAACTGCTTTAGGCATCATTGCCGGACCGGCACTGAAATTAAATACGTTTGCCATGGGATTTCCTCTGATTTAGTGAAAAATTTACTTCAGTTTTATCACCTCACCGTTTTCTAATCAATGATTTTTACGGAAATTTTTTGAATTTATCGGGAGGGGAAATAATCCCCTTTTAAAACGGGGAATTTTTTGACGAAATCCACAAAAAAGGCTACATTATCGCCAATTCATTTTTACTATAAGGGAGCAAATCAATGGAAAACGTCAACAAGTCTTTTCAGGATGTTTTGGAGTATGTGCGTATGTATCGCTTGAAAAATAAACTATTACGCGATATGGACGATAACAATCGTAAGATTCGTGATAATCAAAAACGGGTGCTGTTGCTAGAAAACTTAGATCAATATATTCGTGATGATATGTCGATTCGAGATGTACGTACTATTATTGAAAGCATGCGGGATGATTACGAAAATCGTGTTGACGACTACATTATTCGCAACGCCGAATTATCTAAACAACGCCGCGAAATCAGTAGCAAAATGAAAAATCAAATTAATCCTCCCTGTGAATTTGCTAAAAAATCGTAAACCTTACTATTTAATTCAAAGAAACGCTGACTGAGTTCAGCGTTTTTTGTTGGTTTTATCGAGAAAACAAGATAAAAAACAGACCGCACTTTAATTTCAAAAGTTAAAGTGCGGTCTTTTTTTTAGGTGTTTTTAACCCACGACAAACGGCAGATAGCCGGCGCGGATAGCGAATGGGATAGAGGTAATGACCACGCCAAGGACTAAAACAATGAGTAGCGTGGCTTTACCGCCCCACACCTTATATGGCAAATTCGGGTGAATGCGGCGCGCTTTCCATACCAGCGAAACCGGAAGAACGACGGCGTAGAACGCAAACATTTGACCGGCATAGCCTAACGCTAAAATGAAGCCTTGTGGGTAGAATAAGGCGAAGACGATTGGTGGGATGAACGTCATTAATCCCAAGGAAAAACGCCCAGCATTAATATTAAAAGAACGTTTTAATAAGTCTTCAATACATTCTAGTAAGCCAAGCCCTACACCCAAGAATGAGGTGATTAACGCCAAGGTGGAGAAAATTTTTACGGCATTTGCCATCATACTGCTTTGTGTAATGGTTAACGTGGCAGTCACTAAGCCGTTCAGCGTGGCATCTTGTTGCAAGATTTGTAGAAACTCATTTTGTGTGAGCAAACCATGGGTGGAGAGTTGCCATAAAATGTAGGCGAATAAGGTGATACCGGAACCCACTAAAATGGATATACGCAAGGCTTTGACGTTGCCGCCGAGGTATTTGTTTAAGCTTGGAATAGATCCGTGGAAACCAAACGCGGTGAAAAATACCGGGCTGGCGGAAATGATCAGCGCATTATCAATGGGCATCGCCATCAAGTTGTCGAGTTTAATTTCCGGCAACATCAAACTTAACACCATCACGAATGTGGCAATCATCACAAAGAACAACACACGGTTAATTTTATCTACGCTGTGCGTACCGATAATGATAAACGCGCCAAAGAAAAGGGTGAAAATCAATACGGCGACTTTGCCGGTGGTATCACGATTAACGATGATTGGTAGCGTATCGGTCAACAAAGAACCGCCACCGCTGATGTAGGCGGCAATGAGTGCGTACAAAAAGACAATTAATACGGCGGTGGAAACAATCCGTCCCGCGTGACCGAAATATTGCTCTGCCAGCGTGCCGATGCCGGCGTCACTTGGTGCGGTTTGGTAAAGCTCAACGAACAGCAACGCACTGAAGGTTAAAAGCGCCCAAAGCCCGAGCAGAAGAAATAAGGTAGCGCCAAAGCCAATGCCGGCGGAGGTTAACGGCATGGCTAACATGCCTGCGCCAATCATGGTACCAGCCACAAGCAGCGTACTTCCCACTGTTTTATTCATAGATGTTCCTTATTATGTATTTAAAAATTTACACTGATTGTATTGTAAATTTTACATTGTGTAAAATAAAGAATGTGATATGACTCACAAAATGTTAATTTTCTCTGAAATTTATGGGGAGGATTGAGTATATTTACCTTCTGATGATTTGTTGCTTTAAGGTGTTTTATGTTTATTTTCAAACTCTTTATACTCATACGTTAACATCACGCTACAACATCATGGCGTTTTACTATTTATATCGCTCTTTAAGGTGCGGTAAAAACACGCGAATTTTTTATTGGCTTAGATTGAATGGCAGGTTGTTTCAATATTTCCCGATTTGTTGTTATTTGCCGGTTGATTGCCGGCAATGTGCCATATAACAGATATGCGAACAACACCACAATATGTCCTTTTTCTTTTGGTTTGTTTTATGTGTTATAAGAAAACTCTTGCAGATTAGGAGTTTTGTAATAAATTGTTTACAGTTGAACTGCAAGAAAGTAGCAGTTATTTCGAAGTCAGGATGTTCATAATAGTGAGGTATTTACCTGTTTTTTGGTGCAAAGCGATGCACCGCTCAACCTCAATTCATTATTTGATACGTAAGAAGAATTAGATACCAAGAAATATTAATTTGGCTTGATAGAAAGAGGTAGCAATAATACTGTACATTGATTGCAAAATGAGTAACATAGGCTTTCGCCCTTTGGGGATGAGATTTATGAAATAGTATTTTTTGTTGTATTTTTTGCTTGTAATCCATCCGGATCGTTAGGTGTTTTCTAGTTAATATCCGATATTTTTACTTGGTTAATAGGCTTTTATATATTTTTGGGGTAAAATTCAGCATAGTTAACACTTTGATAATTTAGCGATTTTCAACTTGAGGACAAGTGTATGTTAAGCACTCTTTTAAGAACCGGCGATATTAAAGATTACACCGCGCTAGGGCAAGACGGGCAGGCCGTCTATTCCGTGGCGTCGCAACTGCGCGATACGATTCGGTTAAAGCGCGGACGCGTGTTTTCCGATTATTTGGCGATTCCGCAGCGCAATGACCAAGGCAGCAAAATCGATTGGTATGTGCCTTTCGAATCGGAACGCGCCGACGGTAAATATATGATCATTCCTTGGTCGTCCGCCACGGAACAAGAACGCCAACAAGCCTTGAGCGAATTAAAAGTGTTTGAACGCAACATGGCGGATTTAGGCTTGGAAATGAGTAAACAAGCCAACTTAAAAGGCGACCAACTGCTATTTTCCCGCTTATTATGGGCGGAACCGAACAATCCCGATTCTGCCGAAAACCTCAAAGCCTTGCGCTTTCCGAATCCCGAACACGTCTATTTGGTGAATAATCGCCCGGTCATTACCTTTTGGGGCTTTATTGAAAAGAACACTAATTTACACGGCGATCCTTTCTTAAGTTTAAAACCTGCCGCGCCGTTGGTGGCCGCCGCACCGATTCCTGAAGCCGCGCCTGCTGCACCGAAGAAAAAATTATCGTGGTTGTGGTGGTTGCTGCCGTTGTTATTGTTGCTTGCGTTGTTATTGTGTTATTGGTTAGGTTATTTTAATTCCTCTAGCAAGAAGATTGAATTAGATCCACTAGCGAAGCATGAAGTACAAAAAACAGAGAAAAAATCCACCGCACTTTCAGAAGATAAAAAACTGGAAGAGAAAAAAGCCCCGGTAGTTGATGATAAAAAAGAGCGAATTTTTAATGTCAATGGCGCATCGTATCGCTATGTAAATGGCCAATGGATTGATTCAAACGGCGCGGTGGTTTCTGATAACGGTTTGGTGAGCAAATTAGAGCAAGCCGCCGAAGTAAATGCGACCGACAACATCACGGCAACCGACAACACCGCTTTGCAAACCGACGCTAACGTGGATAATAAAACGGCGTTAACCAACCCGCAGGATCCGAATGCCTTAGGCAAAGACGAGGCAGCGAAAAACGAGATGAATCCGAATGAGCAGGCATTGCCGCCGGTCGATCCGAATTTGAACGGCAAAGACAAAAACGGCGTTGAGCCGAATCAGCCGGCCGATAAAGATAACAAAGTCAATCCGAATGATCCGAAAGCCAATGATCCAAAGGCTAACGACCCGAAAGCCAATGATCCAAAAGCGAGCGATCCGAAAGCCAATGACCCGACGGCCAATACTACCACGCAGCAAAAACTGCAAATTCCGGAAAAAAGCCTACAAGAAGGCAAAGTGGATTTCTTAAACGGCGCGTGGAATGCGGGCGGCGGTATTCAAGATAAAACCACCGGTAAACCGATGCGCTTGAGCTATAACTTTGACGACAAAGGTAAAGGTCAAGTCACGTTGCAACGTGGCGACGGCGTGAAATGTGTGGGCGATGTGAACGCTAACGTAAGCGGCGGCGGGTTAACCATCTCCAACAAAAACGTGGCGAGCTGTAGCGACGGCACCACTTATCAACTGCCGGAAATCAACTGTAAACCGAATAGCGCGTCGGCGGATTGTAACGGTTCTTACGGCGATAACCGCTTCCCGATTACCATTAAGAAATAAGTTTTAACGAGATGAAAGAGAGATAGCACATGTTTCCCGAGTTACATAATTTTGGTAAAGAACTTTCGTTAGTCATGAATAGCGGCGTGCAATTCATTGATTTTGCCTTGACGATTAATTGGAAAGACAAAGAATGGCGCGAGAAAGGCAACGGCAATTTTGTTTCTTCTGCGGTGAACGGGCCGTTACGCCGTTTAATCGCCGATAAAAACGGCGAGGGGTTTTGCGATCCGAGCCGTCCCGGCATTTTAGTGCGTACCGAGCAGGAAATCAGCGTCGAACAATCCTTTAAACTGTTTGACGGCGTGTGGTTGCCGATTCCTGTGTTAAGAACCGTGCCGCCGGATCGTTTTGACGAAGGCCCGTATAACTGGGCGCGGGTGCGAATCGTCGAATTGGCGGAAGGCGCCGATCCGGAAGGGCACACCCACCGCGTGACGTTTGCCTTTGATACCAAAATTTTCCCTAACAGCCAAGACACCGCGTATTTGGCGCCGACCAGTGAAGACGTGCGTTCCGGCGTGTTATTCGGCTTGGCGCATCAATCGGATCAAATGTCGTGGTTCTTGGATTTTAACTGGGTTAATAACTGGTTGTTGGAATTATTTAAAGAACTCGCGCCGGAGCCGAAACGCCTGAAAATTCACCCGGAAGATTTGCTACAGGAAGTGGAACGCAAAGCGCATCAAGGGCATTATTTGAATATTTTGGCGATCTTGGGCGCCGAAGTGGCGTTGCCGAGAATTAAAGTGGTTTCCAATAAAACCGATGACATCGTGAAAGCGATTCCGGTGGACATGGTGTTAGATGTGGGCAATTCACGCACGTGCGGTATTTTGATCGAAGATCACGTGCAGGAAAAAGACGGCCTGAAAAAACGTTATGAATTGGAGTTGCGCGATTTAACCAATCCGGAACGTGTTTACACTGAGCCGTTTGAAAGTCGTGTTGAATTTGCGCAGGCCTTTTTTGGCAAAGATCATTGGTCGCTACAAAGTGGACGTCGTGATGCTTTCCAATGGCCAACCATTGCACGTGTAGGTAAAGAAGCAGGGCGTTTGGCAAGTCGTCGTAACGGTAATGAAGGTTCTACCGGGTTATCAAGCCCGAAACGCTATTTGTGGGATTTGGACAAATACGAACAAATGTGGCGTTTCAATTCTGCTTATGTAAAAACTGATCACGAGCCTTACGCCACTGCCGAGCCACTTTCCGGATTAATCAACGAATACGGCGAAGCCTTACATATTTTGCGTGATGATGTTGAAGAAGAATTCGAGCGTAAAATGCCGGTGTTCCAACCGAAATATTCCCGTAGTTCTTTGATGACATTTATGTTGTCAGAGGTGCTAATGCACGCATTAATGCAAATTAACAGTCCGGCACAACGTGCTAAATTAGAGCATTCCCGTACGCCGCGCTTCTTACGTTCTATTATTCTGACCATTCCACCTGCAATGCCGAAACCTGAACGGGAAATTTTTAAAAATGCTATGTATCAAGCTATTGGCTTGGTTTGGAAGAGCTTGGGATGGGATAAATCGGACGATAACGTTGATTTCTCTACCGAAGAAGGGCGTGAAAAATACTGGCCGATGTTGCCGGAAGTGCATATCCAATGGGACGAAGCCACTTGCGGGCAAATCGTGTATTTATTTAACGAAACGCAAAACAATTACGGCGGACGCCCGGAAGAATTTTTCGCCGCCTTGGCGCGCCCCGACAAAAACGGTAAAGAAAACGCCATCACTATTGCCAGTGTCGATATTGGCGGCGGCACCACGGATTTGGTGATCAATAAATATAAAATGGATTACGGCGAAAACAGCAATACCAATAGCAGTAATGCTTATATCGAGCCGGAACAACTGTTCCGAGATGGTTTCAAGGTGGCCGGGGATGACATTTTGTTGGACATTATTCGCAATATTGTTGTTCCTGCGCTCAGTAATGGCCTAAAACAAGAGGGTTTACGCGATCCTGAACCTATTTTGGCACAATATATCGGCTCCCAAACCTTAAAAGTGCAAGATGCATTATTACGTCAACAACTGACCTTGCAAGTGTTTAGTCCGATCGGTTTGCGTATTTTAAAAGAATATGAAGAATTTGATCCGTTTAGCACAGAAAATAGCTTAGCCGGTGCAACTTTCCGTAGTCTACTGGCTCAAGTAGATGAGCCGACAGAAAGTGTGTTGAATTATATTAATACACCAATTGCCCGTGAATTAGGTAATCCAGACTTCAATATCTTAGACCTGCCGATTCATGTGGATTTAGGCGCTATTCATAAGTTATTCATTCGTGGGTATTTTGATATTTGTAAAACCTTTAATGCCTTATGTGAAATTATCAATTTATACCAATGTGACGTGTTATTGTTAACCGGCCGTCCTTCCCGTCTTCCAGGGGTGCAAAGTTTCTTTCGTAGCCGCTTGCCATTGCCTGTGGGACGAATTATGCCGTTGCATCATTATCGCACCGGTAACTGGTACCCGTTCCATAAACAAGGACGCATTGATGATCCAAAAACTACAGCGGCAGTAGGCGCTATGCTGTGTTTCTTAAGTAATAATATGCGTTTGCCGAATTTCTATTTCCGTGCGGCATCCATGCATTCTTATTCTACTATTCGCTATATCGGTTTGTTGGATAACAACAATGTGATTAAAGACAGTAACTTATATTATTCTGAAATTGATTTAGATAATGAAGATTATGATTTCCCGGATACGGAATTTGAAGTACGTGGTGCAATGCGTATCGGTTTCCGTCAGCTAAACGTAGAACGTTGGGTAGCGTCACCGATTTATTTGTTGACCATTGAAAACGATGAAATTAAGCGACGTTTAGCCATTGATGGTACGGTTTTAAAAGTGGTGCTTGGCGTGAAAAACAAGAGCAGTTTAAGCAATAGCCAAGAAAGTGCGGAGAATTTTTACATTAAATCTGTTTCCGCCTCTGATGGACGTTCCTGCCGCCGTAATGAAGATATTAAATTGACCTTAAATACAATGGTTGATGCGGGTTTAGGCGAAACTCAATATTGGTTAGATAGTGGATGTGTGAAAAGATGAGTGTAGAAAATCAATTAGCGCAAGCATGGCAAAATATTTTTGATGGTTCCCAACAAGCGATTGATTGGGTTAGTCAAGTTCGCCCGAATGTCGCCCGTTTAAATAATGAAGCCGATGGACTCATTTTGGAATTACGCCGCTTGCGTAATACCGCAAAACGTCTTGGTGCAGTGTCCGAGCGTCCGATGACAACAGGCTTTTTTGGGCTATCCCAAGCAGGTAAATCCTTTTTAATTTCAGCGTTGGCGGCTGATGCTAACGGCAATTTAGAAACGCTTTTTGATGGTCGTAAATTAGACTTTATTAAGCACGTTAACCCACCGGGTGGCGGTAAAGAAGCCACTGGTTTGGTGACCCGTTTTAGTCGTACGGCAAAAGGTGGTATTCAAGGCTATCCGCTTGAACTTCGATTGTTCCATGAAATTGAAATTGCCAAGCTGTTGGTAAATTCTTACTTTAACGATTTTGATAAGGAAAAAGTTGATTACAAACTGGATCAACAAAACGTCAATGCATTATTAAGACGTATGACGGCAAAAATGTCAGCGCAGCGTGTGGCCGGTGTAACGGAAGATGATGTGGTGGATTTGCAAGATTACGCCACGGAAAGCTTCGGAAAATCCTTAGCCATGTTGCAAGGGGGGTATTGGGCGAAGGCTACTTTAATTGCCCCTTATTTGAGCATTAATGATCGCGCCCAGTTGTTCTCTATTTTATGGGGAGAAGAAGCGGATTTAAGTGCGATTTATGTTCAATTTGCACAAACTTTGGCTGCTTTAGGCAATGCAGATCGTGTTTATGCGCCGCTAAGTGCTGTGGTAAAAGAAGTTAACGGCGAGCTATCCCAAGCGGATAGTATTATGAACGTGGATATGTTAGAGCGATTGAATACGGATAAAGACGAATTACTTGAGGTGCGCCCTTATTTTTCGGAAGACAATATTGGCGAACCGGTAAAAATTTCTCTCGCACAATTGACCGCACTTACGGCTGAACTTGTGTTTCCGCTGATGAACCCAACCCGCGTGCCGGCAGTGGAAAGTGTGGATTTATTAGACTTCCCGGGCTATCGCGGCCGTTTGGCGATTTCAAGCCTTAAAGAAATTCAGGAAGGCAATCCGGTTTCCCAGTTAATTTTGCGCGGCAAAGTGGCGTATTTGTTTGAGCGTTACACTGACAGCCAGGAAATGAATTTATTGATCGTGTGTACGCCATCCGATAAACAATCCGATGTTAACAGCGTAGGCCCTGTGCTTGAACGCTGGATTAATAAAACTCAAGGTGATACGCCGGAGGCCCGCTCACAACGGAAACCGGGTTTGTTATGGGCGATTACCATGTTTGATAAACGAATTAGCGCTGATCTGTCCAAAGATGAAAATATGTTGAAAATCAGTTGGGGGTCCGGCGGGTTGTTGAAACAAACTATTTTGGAGCGTTTTGGTAATTATCCATGGTTAAATGATTGGTCGAACGGCAGACCGTTTAACAATACCTTCTTAGTGCGTAAACCGGGCTTTAAAGTCTCTTTCCTAGATGTGGAAGACGGGCAGGAATTGCGTGTGCGTCCAAATGAAAGTGCGCAATTGGATTTGTTACGTCGCACATTTGCCGACGATCCGGATATTCAAAAACACATTGCCAATCCTCAAGAGGCTTGGGACGGCATGATGTTATTAAATGACGGCGGGATGCAACGGATCAGCGATTATTTAAAAACAGTGGCGATGCCGCAAGTGAAGCAAAAGCGTATTGCAGAACAGTTAAATCATGCGATTCAACATATCATCGAAAACCGTTTTGCCAGTTGGTATCAAAGCGATGGTGCGGAAGAAGTGCAGCGTAAACAACAGTTAGCTAAATTGGTCATTGGCGAATTACAAAAAAGCGCATTAATTGTGGGTGAGTTTTTACGTAGCCTTCAATTACCGGAAGAAACCATTCATTCTTTATATTTTGCCGACAATGACGATGATTTGTTATCGCCTTCTGCCAAAGATTCCGATGAGGCAAATAAATCCAATGCATTCGCTTCCGGTTTTGGCTTCGATGACGGCTTTGATTTGTTTGATGAGCCACAAAGTGCGGTCAAAAATCCCAACGTTTCGGAAGAGAAATTGCCGGAATCCCGTTTTGCCCAAGCGGTGTTTAAAGCGTGGATTGAACATTTACGGGGTATTTCTATGGATCCGCGCAATACACGATTTTATCCGTTCTCGGCACAATGTATTGAAGGCATTGTGGGCGAATTGATTACCGGTGCAAACCGTCTTAATTTATTAAATCGCTTAACCAAAGTGATTAATCGTAACGAAGTGGGCGCCAGTAAGCGTGATCAAATCGTGGAACGTCAAGTATTCTCCGTGACCACTGAAATTGCCGATTTCCTTGCTTGGCTTGGATTTGATCAAATGCCTGTGGCGGAGCGCCCGGCAAGTCATGTGCGTGATGGGCAGATTTTTGAAATCGCTGAAGTGGAAAAAATCAATAATTTACCAAAATTGAGTAATTACACCGGAGATTACACCAAAAATTATCTCGCTGACTGGTTTATTGCCTTTATGGAATTCGCTCAAAGTAATGCAGGGCACAGTGCCGGACGTGAAATTGACGCAGTACAAAATGCGCGTTTAGGTGAAATTTTAAATGTCTTTAGAAACTCAGCGGTGGCGGAATAAACCGAAGGATAAGTTATGTTAAGAATTGAATTGAAAGCTGTACGTCCCGGATATGCGGAATTCATCGCAGGTAACTGGAAAGGTGGCGTTGAAAATATTGAAATCAGTGTGCAAAGGAGTCAGGACTCCTACTATTTTGCCGAAGGACAGCATTGGAATATTGAACCCGTTTGGTTGAAAGTCAGTGAGCAATTAACCTTACAAGATAACGTGCTAAGCGGCATACTTGGCCCTTGGTTAATTGATGCCTTGGTACAACAAAGCAGCACCATGCAATATCGTATGATGGTACGCGATGCCAATACAAAAGATATGGGTGTGTTAAAACTTTCCAATGACGTGTTAGCGTCTTCTGCCAGCGGCAATACAGCACGTGCAGATGATGTGCGCTCTATTGATAACACCGTGAATCATGTAGATGACCAAGTTTTGGTGAATATTCCCGATCCTGAGCCTGAACCGATTATTGACGAGATCAGATTGCCGCCGGAGGAAGAAATTATTATTGAACCGGTGGTGGAAGAACTGAAGGTTGTGCCTCCGCCTCAACCGGCTCCGAAAAAGAAAAGCAAACTTGGTTTGATTATTTTATTGCTTCTTTTATTGGGCATTGCCGGTGTAGCAGCTTATTACTTCTTGAATAAAAATAAAACGGAAGAAAAAGCGCAGTCCGCCGATGAATGTAGTTTAAGTCAAAATAAAAATGATGAATTAGCCTTTATTCAAAATTGTCTAAAAACCAAACCTGACAGCCAGCGCATTTTGGCCGTGATTAATCAGGCCAAAGCAGAAAACAAATGTGCTATCGCACAGCGTTTATATGCGAATCAGGCTCAGAGCGGAAATGCCGACATTGCTTTGGCATACGCGAAAGAATATGAAGAAAATGCCAACAGCAGTTGTTTCAAAGCCGACAAAGGCACGGCCATTTATTGGTATGAAACCGCATTGGAGGCTAACCCGAATTTAGCCGAGGCCAAACAACGTTTAGCGGAATTGAAAAAATGATGAAGTCTTTTAAAGTCACCTCAATTGTTTTATTAATGGGATTTATGGCAAATGCCGCATTGGCGGATGAGCCGTTAAAACAGGAAGGTAAGAAAACACTTTATCAACGGGTGTTAAGTACGCCAAGTTGCCAATTGGTCGATAACGCGGGTGCAACGGCAGGTAAAAAACAGCCTGCTTTTTCCCGTTTTTATGTGTATCAGCGCCAAACTGCGAATGGTAAAGAATGGTTAAAAGTAGGGCCGGACAGCTTTGGTAAAACCATCGGTTGGTTAGATGCGGATTGTACAGTTGCATGGAATATGCAGATGACTTTGGCTTTTACCAACCCGATTGAACGCCAGCCTTTATTGTTCTTTAAGAGCAAGGAGGACATTGAAACCGTGGTGAATGCCGATGATGCGAAGAAAATTTTGGAGCCAATTCGTGCAGACTTAGCCAATAATAAAACACCACCACAAATTGTTGCGCAAGAGCCAAAAGAGTTTATTGATTTTCAAAAGAATTTCTATCTTCTTCCAATTCTACAAGGTGAAGAAGTCATGAACTCACAAGGTTTCTATGAACGTATTTTGGAAGTGGCGTCTGTGAGTAAAACGGCTCCGGTGATTCAACAGAAAACACAATCAAAAATAGATCCAAACGCCAATAAATCTGATCCACAAGTGTTGACCGGATTTAGTGCTGCTGTGGTGTTTGTGGTGGATGCCAGTATTTCCATGGACCCTTATATCAATCGTACCCGTGATGTAATTAAACAAGTTTCCGAACAAATTGAAAAAGAGAATTTAGGCAAACAGGTTAAATTTGGTTTGGTCGGGTTCCGTTCCAGTACCAAGGCAGTACCGGGATTGGAATACGTCTCTAAAATGTTTGTTGACCCAAGTACGGTGAAAGATACGCAAGATTTCTTGCAAAAAGCGGTTGAATTAAAACAGGCGAAAGTATCCAGTAAAGAGTTTAGCGAAGATTCATTTGCCGGTATTTCACAAGCATTAAATGAAATTAACTGGAACAATTTTGGTGGTCGCTACATTGTGTTGGTGACCGATGCGGGGGCATTAGACGGTAATAATCCATTATCCTCCACCGGAATGGATGCAAAACAATTGCGCTTAGAAGCACAACATCGTGGCGTGGCGATTTATACCTTGCACTTAAAAACTCCGGCTGGGGTAAAAAATCACGAACAGGCGAAAACCCAATACAGCGATTTATCTTTCAATAACTACTTGAACAAGCCCTTGTATTATGCGGTGAATGCCGGTGATGTGAATGAGTTTGGTGAAAAAGTCGGTGCTTTGGCTCGTGCCTTGACATCGCAAGTGAAATTGGCATACCAAGGGGAAAATGCTGCAGGTACGATCGTTGATGAGCCTAAGCAAGAAAAAGCCAAAACTGAAATTGAACAGGATGCGGAATTATTGGGCAAAGCAATGCAGTTGGCTTATTTAGGTGATAAAAATGGTGCCAAAGCCCCACCGGTATTTAAAGCCTGGATTAGCGATAAAGATTTCCTTAAACCAACCATTCCGACGGCAGAAGCCCGCGTATTGATGACTAAAGCGCAATTAAGCGATTTAAGTGATGTGGTGAAAAAAATTGCCGATGCCGCGAATGAAGGGTTAATTTCACCGGATTCGATGTTTGCCCAATTACGTTCTGTTGCCGCGGCAATGGGACAAGACCCGAATAAATTAAAACAAGAAAACTCCACCAAACTGGGCGAGTTAGGCTTGTTAGGGGAGTATTTGGATGGCATTCCGTATAAAAGCCAAGTCACCGGATTGGACGAACAAATTTGGAAAGGCATGAGTGCCTTAGAGCAAGAAAAATTTATTCGTGACTTAAACAGCAAGTTACGTCATTACCGCGTGTTTAACGAGGACCAATCCCGCTGGATTTCTTTATCGGAAGGCAGCGATCCGCGCGATTACGTTTATCCTGTACCGCTTGAGGCGTTACCATAATTTATTCATTTACATAACAGGAAAAGTGCGGTGTTATTTATTGAAGAAATGGCGATTCGGCGTGGCCAAGGTAGCCAACAATTCAATGTGTTGCTGCCTAAACTTGAATTGCAAGATGGCGAGATTTTAGCCATTCAAGGTGCCAGTGGTTGTGGCAAAAGTACCTTATTGGAAATGATCGGGTTAATTTTGCAGCCCGATCGTTTGGTTCGCTATCAATTAGGTGATGCCGGTGATGTAATGGATTTGCAACCGTTAATTTTACAAAAAAATCAGACCGCACTTTCTAAGCTACGGGCAGGAAAGTTAGGTTTCATGTTGCAAACGGGAGGCTTGTTGCCTTTTCTGTCGGTACAACAGAATATTGAATTGCCTTGTTCAATGTTAAATAGCGCCATGGATAAAGACTGGTTTTTGTATTTAACGGATGCCTTAAATATTCAATCGTTGCTTACTAAATACCCGCGTCTGCTTTCTATTGGAGAGCGGCAGCGGGTTTCTTTTATTCGTTCGGTGATTCACAAACCAAGCCTGTTATTGGCTGATGAGCCTACCGCCGCGCTTGATCCGAATAATGCACAAACCTTATTTTCATTAATGATTAAATTGGCGGAAGAGCAAAAAATTACGGCGCTTTTAGTTACCCATGATTGGGATTTGGTGGAAAATAATCATTTGCCAAGTCTGTATGCAGATTTATCCACACCGGCGCAAGCGGTGTTTTTACCGAAGGAAACGCATCATGCAGCAAGTTAATCTGTCTTATATGTTCCTAGGCAAATTAGCGTTGCGGGATTTGTATTACGATCGCAAAGTGTCTTTTTGCATCATTGCGTCTCTTATTGCGGTAATTGCGCCGTTATTGTTGCTTTTCAGCTTGAAATTCGGCGTAGTTTCCCAGTTACGCCATCAGTTAATTAATGACCCGCGCAATCTTGAAATTAAAATTATCGGCAATCTCAATTTAGATAAGAACTGGTTTGATTGGTTACAACAACAGCCGGAAACCCGTTTTGTGGCGCCGTTGACCCGTTCTTTAAATACTATTGCCGATTTGTCTGCCAATCAAAATGGTGGTAAGAAATTTGTACAGGATGTGGAAGTGATTCCGACAGCCGTTAACGATCCTTTAACGGAACAAGCACTAAGTAAACCCAATGGTGTGCTATTAAGTACCTTAACCGCAGAGAAATTAAATGTAAAACAAGGCGATAAAATCAATTTGGTGGTCACACGTTCGCAAAATAATCAGGTGGAAAAAGCCATTAGCGAATTGGTGGTGGAAGGTATTGTGCCTGAAACCCGTTTTGCCCGTTCGGGTGCCTTTGTGCAGTTGGACACCTTATTGGCAATGGAGGATTTTCGGGATGGTTACCAAACCGCTATTTTTGCCAATCAACAGGATCCTGACCGTCCGCAACAGCGGGAACACTTCGCCCGCGCCCGCATTTATGCTAATAGCTTAGATGATGTAGCGCCTTTGGCGTTAAAATTACGGCAGAAAAATATTGAAACCTCAACAGAAGCCAAAGCTATTGAAAACGTCAAAGCCATTGACGGTGTGCTCAACGTGATTTTTATGGTCATTGCAGCGACAGCGGTGTTGGGTTGTGTATTATCGCTGATAGGTGCGTTCTTAGCCAATATCGATCGTAAGCGGAAAGAAATTGCACTGCTACGTCTATTCGGTTTTCAAAGCGGCGCGGTGATGTTATATTTAATTATGCAGGCTCTGTGTTTGAGCTGTTTCGCTTTTGTATTGTCATATTTCTTGTTCTTATCGGGCAGTCAGGTATTTAATTTCGTATTAGGTCAGAATTTATCCAACGATATTTTTATCAGTAGCTTGAATTTTATTCATTTATTCATCGCTTTTGCGATCGCGTTATGCCTTGCTGCTATTGTGGCCGGAATCGGCGCGCGACAAGCGGTGAAAATTCAACCGGCAGAGAGTTTACGAGATGTCTAGAACAACCCCAAAAATGCAACAATCACGGCGTAGGACAAAAATAGCTATTTTTGTTACCGCACTTTTGACGGAATTAGTGGCGCAGTCTGCTTATGGCACTCCATGGGAAGAGAAATTCTATAATCCGAAACCTTTGGAAGGGGATGTAATTTTACCCATGCCTTGTGATGGTAATATGGTTTTTCGAATGGTAAAAACGGAAACTCATTCACCTTTGGAAGAAAAAAGCATCCTTCTGGGCAGTGACAATTCTGCCGACCAAATTGCTGAACATTCAACCCCAAATGCTATTGCCGGCAGTTTTGACGACAAGTCTCAGGGGCGATATTTTTTAATGGCTAAATATGAAGTGTCACAGTTGCAATATCAATCGGTAATGAACGAACAATGCCCATCAGTCAACATGAAAGGACGTTTACCAATAACAGAAGTAAGTTGGTTTGATGCTCTGGAATTTACCCGCAAATATAATGAATGGTTGCTAAAAAATGCGGCAGATAAATTACCAACTGAGGACGGCACAAAAGGGTTTGTTCGTTTGCCGACTAATGCCGAATGGGAGTATGCGGCGCGCGGTGGTGCTGCGGTGTCTTCCTCCGAATTTCGTGAACCGCTTTTTCCAATGAAAGATGGTGCGGAGAAATATGTGTGGAGCAACAAAAATGCGAATGGTAAGATTCAGCTTACTGGACAGTTGGAAGGCAATCCGTTAGGCCTATTTGACACTTTGGGTAATGCGGCAGAAATGATGTTTGATGCTTTCAAACTCAATCGTTTAGATCATTACCATGGGCAAAGTGGTGGTGTCACCGTACGTGGTGGCAGTTATTTAAATTCAGCAGAAAGTTTAACCAATGCTTATCGCATTGAGCGTTCTTTATATAATAACAGTAATGTGGATAAAGCCAAAGATATCGGTTTTCGTGTGGCGATGGTGGCGCCGGTACTGACCTCTGCACAACGAATTAAAGACTTGAAAGAAGAATGGGCTAAGCTAGGCCGTGATGATAACAAAGATGATAAACACGGCGCAGGTTCTAATGTGGTTGGGCAATTGGAAAAATTGGCACAAGATGTGCAAAATCAAACTATTGCCAAGGAACAGTTGGAAAAAGAACTGAAAAAATTGAATGATACTTTGCGTCAAGCCAACCAAGCTCGTGACGAACAGCGAGATTCAGCTATTCAAGCTTCATTGCGTTTGGGCGGTTTCTTGTGTAGTAATATGGTTGATTTGGATAATACCTACCAAAATGCGTTGAATTTGGTAGAAAATATTAAACAAACCTGTGATGGTGCGCCGAAAGAAGGCTTGTGTACCGAAGAGCAAATCAATAATCTCAGTGAGAAAAAATTAAAAGCAGAGAATGCGTTGAAGTTTACCTTAAAATATTACGCCGATACCTTAGTTGATAATGCAACTTTATATAATGTGGCAATGATCGAGAAACAAGTAGAGGTGACCAAACAACGTTTACAAAATCGTGAAAAAAATAATGCTGCACAGTTTATTCAATCTTATTGGGAACAATTATCCCAATATAATAAAGACGGAAAAGTTGACCGTGATACTTGGTTAAAACGCTGCCGTCAAGTAAAATGACCCACCTTACCAAAGTAAAAAAAGGAAGCCCCTATGTTTAATTTTCAATCTAAAAAATCTATTGTTGGTGTTTTGACTTTATCCACAACATTGGCTTTGGCCGGTTGTGAAAGTATGTCCAACTCCGGTTCTTCTAATGTAGACAGCCGTTTAACCTCAGGCAATCAAGCTGAGTTTTTTAGTAAATCGGGATTAACTGCCTGTGCAGCCGGTGCGGCGGCAGGTGTTGGGGCTTGTTTATTAAGCGGAACCAATAATGCAGCACTATGTTCTGCGGTAGCTGCAGTAGCTGGTTGTGGTATCCTCATGGGCGGTAACTATTATTTGGAACAACAGCGTACCAATTATGCTAATAAAGAAGAGCGTTTAAATGCTTATTTAAAAGATTTAAATAAAAACACTCAAGAAGCCAGAACTCTGGCAAATTCAGCGAAAACCGTGTTGACCCAAAACCAAAAAACGTTGGCTAATTTGAATCGTAAATTAAAGGATAACAGCATTCAAAAAGATGAAGCCAAACGTCAGTTGAAAGAGATTGATAGTAACATTGCTTACTTAAATGACAAATTGAAAAAAATGAAAGAAAGCGAGAGAGATTGGAAAGATGTAGCGCAAAAAGAGCGTGGTAGCGGTATGAATGTAGCAAAATTAGATTCTCAAATCGCCCAATATCAAAAACAAATTGCAGCCTTGGAAAAACAGATCGCTGTTGTATCGCAGCAACGTAATGCGTTAAATGTTGGTTAAGGAGATTCTATGAAAACATTGTTAAAAACCACCGCACTTTTAGGTGCTGCTGTGTTGCTTTCTGCCTGCACCAACACGCCGGAAGAGTGCGATCCGAGTGTTGAACTCAATATGTTCAGCAAAGCGGCCTGCCAGTTTTCCGGAAGTTATGACAAGCGTATTGAACAAAAAGAAAAATTGGTGTTAGACGCGAAGACAGAAAATGCCAAATTTAATAAAATTTATGCCGATATTAAAGCGCAACAAAAATCTGTTAACCAATCTATTGCACAGAAAAAAGCGCAACAGGCTAAACTCGATCAGTCTGTGGGCAAACTCACAGCCGAGTTAAAACAAAAAGCCAAAGGCAGACAAGATTTGCAGGCGGAAATTGCCGAAGTAGAGAAACAAATGAAAGCCGTCAATAACAGCGGCGGTTCTGAAATGGAAAAACAAGCGGAATTAGAACAATTACAACGCAAGTTATCTAATCTACAAAAAGCATTAGGCTTATAATGCGAATACTGAGGGCTACCAACGATGTTGGTGGCCCTCTTTTTACTTTTTGTGATCCTCAAAGTGCGGTGATTTTTGGGGATGTTTTTTAAGGAATACTATGCAACGTCTGGCACGAGTTGGTTTGGATCAATACAACCGGGAAGCGATCGAGTTATTTCACCATTACGATGACATCGTAGCGGTATTAAATCGCTATTTGCCACCTAGCACGGCAAACATATTGGCGCGCCCTGAAGTGAAGGACAATATGGTGGAATGGTATTCCGAATTGCAAGGGCAACCACAATTATTAGACGTCCATTCAAGCCACTATGCAGAAGCCAACGCGCTTGTTGTGCAACGCTTAGCTTCCATTGATGCCTTAGTGTTCGAGTTATTGCAAAAAGAGGCGATTGAACCTGCTATTGCCGCGTATTTAAAACAATTCACTCATATCGTAAAACAGCACGATATTCAAATTTATAGTATCAACCAACAACCTGTGATCACCGGCTGGGGACTGAAAAAAGATGTCACTGCTGAGCAGACACCGCCAGTGACAGAAGTAAAAACACCCCGTCGTTGGTTATTGCCACTGCTACTTTTCACCTTTGCTATTTTAGGACTCCTGGGATGGTTGTTTTTAACGCCATCTGTTCCTGAAACTGTAAAAATTGAGCCAATTGTGCCGAAAAATTGCCGAAAAGTGGAGGAGCCAGCCGATATTCCACAGTTAGCGATTATTTTTAATAACGCTACCGGCATGAAATATACTCTGTTGGAAAGTAAAGAGGCAATCAATGCATTTGATGAAAAATTACAACAACAAATCCTGCCGCAAGCCGACATTGATTATATGGATCGTCAACCGAATCGCTCTGTAGCCGCCAAGGAGGCAGTGACGCATTTGATTAATGACGTTCCGAATGCCGTAGATATCGGTTTGATTGAACTACAAAGTTGTGTCAGTAAATCGGCTGATGTATCGGCTGCGATTAATCATGGCATTTTTACTGGTACACAACGTACGGAATTAAAAAATAAAGTACAAAATATGACGGTGCGTGAGCATCGAGTGCCGGGTACACCCATTTATGAGGGTATTGAAAAAGCCTTAACATTGCTTGATGGTAAAAAACGCGAAGCCTTGATTGTGTTGATTACTGAAGGTAACGGTGATTGCACTGAGCGAAAAATCTGCGCATTAATGGAAAATGTGGCAAAAGAGCGGCCAAAATTGAAAGTGAATATTGTGAGTATCAATTCCCCTTGGAATGCCACAGACTGCTTGGCAAAGGCTACAGGCGGGCAGATTTTTGACCATGACATGACCAGCCAAGAAAAATTAACCGATGCGATTAAACAAGCCATGAAGCCGGTACAACAAGAAATTTGCGAATAAAGTGCGGTCGTTTTTCGCCGCGTTTTTGAAGTTGGAGAGATTATGCAACGCTTAGCAAGAGTAAATTTAGATCAACAAAATAGCGCAGCCGTGGAGTTGTTTGGGCATTACAACGAGATCACGGCAATTTTGCTTCGTCATTTGCCGCCGAGCACAGCCAGTATGTTGGCGCGTCCTGAGGTGCATGGCGAGGTAGTGGAGTGGTATTCCGAGTTGCAAGGACAACCATATTTGTTAGGTAATTCCGAACGGGATCAACAGGCTCGAAAACAGGCTGAGACCTTTATTTCACATCGTCTGGCTACGGTCGATAAACTGCGTGCGGAGTTGGTGCAAAAGGGAAGTATTAACGCAGAGCAAGCGACTTTATTGGAGCGGGTGGTTGACGCAGCGCAGCATGATTCCATTCAAATTTATATCGTTAACAAACAGCCCGTGATGACCGGTTGGGGCTTGGGGGAAAAGCCGATTCCTGTTCCGCCACCTGTTGTGCCTGCACCAAGTAAATCCCTCGGGTGGCTGTGGTTGTTACCATTATTATTGCTATTACTAGGTGGTTTGGCGTGGTGGTTGTTCTTCCGCCCTGAGCCGGTTCAATCTCAACCAATGGAGCCTGTGAAAGTTGAAATTTCCAAACCGGAGCCACCAAAAGAAGAACCGAAACCGGAACCGCCAAAAGAGGAACTGAAGCCCGAGCCACAGCGGCTTGAGTTTATTCCTGAGCCGGAAGAACCATCGAAAGTAGAAGAACCACCGAAAGTGGAGGAACCACCAAAAGTGGAGGAACCTCCAAAGGTTGAGGATCCTCCGAAAGTGGAAGAACCTCCTAAACAGGAAAAACCAAAATATTGCACTAAAACTATTACGCCGGCTCAACGTCCGCAAATGGTAATTGTATTTGATGATTCCTTATCTATGTTGGCTAGTTTAAATGAAAGCAGTGCAGTAATTAACGCATTTTGGGATCGTTGGAATAATAATGAGATAATCTCGGAAGAGGAAAAAGTACATATGTTCCGTGAACCACGTCGTCTTACTACAGCAAAAAAAGCGGCTACAGATATTATTGATAAGATTGATCCTAATATTGATATTGGATTGGTAAGTTTAAGAAGATGCCCTGGAGCCAGAAATCATGGTATGTTCGGTCCGAGTAAGCGTAAAGCACTAAAAGCTCAAATTAGAGGATTGTTTCCGAAAGAGGGCGAGGAGAATATAGGTACGGCGCTTCATAGCGGTTTGCGACAAGCCGCAGCCATGGTAGATGGCGTTAAACGTGATGCTTTTATTTTAGTGTTGAGCGATGGTGAGGAAAGTTGTGATAAAGGTAATACTAATGTGTGTGCTATAGCACAAGAATTAGCCAAACAAAAACCAAAACTGAAAATTAATGTCGTCGATATTGGTGGTGCGAAAGCCGCAAACTGTTTGGCAACGGAGACCAAAGGCAAAGTGTTTACCGCTAACAGTAAAGCACAAGTTACTAATATGATTAACCAAGCCATTAAACCAATGGTGGAAAAAGAAGAGTGTAAATAATGTGATAAGGTGCGGTCATATTTCATCGTATTTTTGAGGTTGGAGAGATTATGCAACGCTTAGCAAGAGTTAATTTAGATCAACAAAATAGCGCAGCCGTGGAGTTGTTTGGCCATTATGATGAGGTCACGACAATTTTACTTCGTCATCTTCCACCAAGCACAGCCACTATGTTGGCGCGACCTGACGTGCATGGCGATGTAGTGGAGTGGTATTCCGAGTTACAAGGACAACCATATTTGTTAGGTAACTCCGAACGGGAACAGCAGGCTAGAAAACAGGCTGAGGGCTTGATTTCACAGCGTTTGGCTACGGTAGATAAACTGCGTGCGGAGTTGTTGCAAAAGGGCAGCATCAGTGCAGAACAAGCGACTTTATTGGAGCGCATGGTTGATGCGGCACAGCATGATTCCATCCAAATTTATATCGTCAACAAACAACCCGTGATTACCGGTTGGGGCTTGGGTAAAAAGCCGATTCCAGTCCCACCACCAGTTGTGCCTGTACCAAGTAAATCCCTCGGGTGGCTGTGGTTGTTACCATTATTATTGCTATTACTAGGTGGTTTGGCGTGGTGGTTGTTCTTCCGCCCTGAGCCGGTTCAATCTCAACCAATGGAGCCTGTGAAAGTTGAAATTTCCAAACCGGAGCCACCAAAAGAAGAACCGAAACCGGAACCGCCAAAAGAGGAACCGAAGCCCGAGCCACAGCGGCTTGAGTTTATTCCGGAGCCGGAAGAGCCAAAAGTAGAGGAACCGCCAAAAGTAGAGGAACCTCCAAAAGTGGAAGAACCGCCAAAAGTCGAAGAACCACCGAAGGTTGAGGAGCCGTTGAAAGTGGAGGAGCCACCTAAACCGGAAAAACCGAAATATTGCACTAAAACCATCCCCCCGGCTCAACGTCCGCAAATGGTGATTGTATTTGATGATTCCTTGTCGATGTTGTTTTCATTGTTGGAAAGTCCGGCGTCTATTCAACGTTTTATTAATTCGCCGTTTCCCACAGACGCAGAGTTTGATTATATGCGTCGTGAGCCAAATCGTATTAGTACGGCGAAGAAATCTGCTGCTGCAATTATTGATAAGATTGACCCCAATATTGATATTGGCTTGGTAAGCTTAAAAATGTGTCCTGGGGCTCGAAATCATGGCATGTTTGGGCCCGATAAACGGAAAGCTTTAAAAGCCCAAATCAATGCACTGCAACCGAAAGACAGTGATCAGGGCACCGGCACGGCACTCTATAGTGGTTTACAACAAGCAGCATCAATGGTTGATGGTATTAAACGTGAGGCGTTTATTTTAGTGTTAAGTGATGGTGATGATTTTTGTAACGGAATAAAACATGACGTATGTGGTCTTGGCCGTCAAATTGCAAAAAATAAACCAAAGCTGAAAATCAACGTAGTGGATATTGGGGGAACAAAAGCTGCAAATTGTTTGGCCACAGCGACTAAAGGTAAAGTGTTTACTGCTAACAGCAAGGCGCAAGTTACCAGCATGATCAACCAAGCTATTAAGCCGATGGTGGAAAAAGAAGAGTGTAAATAATGTGATAAAGTGCGGTCGTTTTTTACCGCATTTTTGACGTCGGAGAGATTATGCAACGTCTTGCGCGAGTCAATTTGGAACAGCAAAATCTGGCTGCTGTAGAGTTATTTAGCCATTATGATGAAATTGTCAGTCTGTTAAATCGGTATTTACCGCCTAGTACTGCGTTTATATTTGCACGTCCTGAAGTTAATGGCAATGTGGTGGAATGGTATTCCGATTTGCAAGGACAACCCTATTTGTTAGGCCATACTGAATGGGAACAAGTAGCTCGCAAAAATGCGGAAACATTGATTTCTCAACGTTTGGAGGCGGTAGATAAATTACGTGTGGATTTGCTACAAAAAGGCACGATTACTTTCGAACAATCGGCTTTATTGGAAAGCTTGGTCAAGGCCGTGCAACATGATTCTGTCCAAATTTATGTTGTGAACAAGCAACCGGTGATTACCGGTTGGGGCTTAGGTAAAAAGCCAATGCCGGCGGTATCATCTACGCCAAAGGTGAAAAAGTCTCGTTGGTGGCTGTGGTTGTTACTATTATTGCTGTTAGGTGGATTAGCATGGTGGTTCTATTTCTATCCGGCGCCTATTAAGGCCGAAGCGGTGGCGCCGGTAAAAATTGAAATTGCCAAACCGGAGCAAAAACCGGAATCGCTGAAAGAAGAACCAAAAAACGAGCCAGTAAAAGAAGAGCCACAGACCGAACCTGTAAAGGAAAAAATAGAAGAAGAGAAAAAAACGCCTAAACCAATAATTGATAATAGTATAGCGGAAAAAGTTAGAGCCTCCGGCGGTAATCCAAACGGTGATTTCCGTGCTTCTTTGGTATGGCATAACGGTGAAGACTTGGATTTACAATTAAATACGTTAAACGCTCACGCCAATAAATGTTCTAACGGTTATGCTGTGCTTGACGTGGATATGAATGGCGTGGGTTGCGGTAGCAACAAGCGGAATTTTACCTCACCGGTGTAAAATATTGTGGCAAAGCATCGTAACCAAATGCCAAACGGTAGTTATGTTTTTACCGTAGAACAATTTGGTGCGCACCAAGTTCCGGGCGGTTATATGTGTAAAATGCTTGATAGCGGCTATGGATTTGAGCTACAAATTAAGCTCAATGACCGAATGCGAACCTATGCTTATCGTAAGCCGATCCGGGATTGCCAACGCAAAATCAAAATGCTGGAAGTGATAAAAAAAGGTGATGATTTCCGTGTAGTTTATGTGAATCCGGATTTGAAATTGATTGCTGATGTGATCGTGCCTAACGGATAAATAGGGGAAATAAAAAAGTGCGGTTAAAAATTTATTTGTTTTTTCACCGCACTTTTTGTTTTATCACAGAGAGAAATTAGTCAATACCAAATTGTTCATGCACGAAAGCTTGGAAGTCGGTACACCCGCCAATGTGTTTTTCATCAATTAAAATTTGCGGTACAGTTTGTACCGGTTTGCCGATGATTTTCGCAATGTCTTCTTTTGTCATGCCCTGTTCAATGATATCGATGTAACGATAATCAAAATTTTCCACGGTATTTTTCAATTTTTCGGCTAAGTTTTTAGCGCGTACGCAATACGGGCAACTTAAACGTCCATAAATAGTAACAAACATAATTTTTCCTTGTTGTGATGAATCAGTAGTGTGATTCTACGACCTCTCTAAAAAAGAATAAAGGGGTTTTGGGGAGGGCGTGTAATTAGTGTAAGATAGGTGCAAATTTGATGTTTGTTACAGTAAGGAAGGTTTATGTCTGAGAAAAAACTCACTTCTTCGACTTTAGATTGTATTTTAGCCCATCGTTCAATTCGTCGTTTTACGGATGAACCCGTATCTGACAAGGTGATTGAACAGCTTGTAAATGCGGCGCGTTTTGCCTCTACATCTAACCATTTGCAATGTGTTTCTATTGTGCGTATCACTGATCCGGCGATTCGTGATCAAATGATGGCATACAGTTCTAATCAGGAATATGTGAAATCCGCACCGGAGTTTTGGGTGTTCTGTGTTGATTTCCATAAACATAAACAAATTTGTCCAACAGCGCAGTTAGATTATGCAGAAGTCTTGCTCATCGGCGCAGTTGATACCGGTATCATGTCGCAAAATGTATTGTTGGCGGCGGAAAGCCTAGGGCTTGGCGGTGTGTATATTGGTTCTTTGCGTAATGAAATGGAAGCGGTTGGCAAATTGTTAAATCTACCGGAACATTGTTTACCGATGGTGGGGATGTGTTTGGGGTATCCCGATCAGGATCCGCCGACCAAACCACGCCTGCCGAAAGAAACCTTGTTCTTTGAAAACGCCTATCAGCCGTTGGATACCACTAAACTTGACGAATATAACGCTACCGTTGCTGAATATTATCGTCAGCGTAGCAACATTGACATGGATTGGTCACGTAATGTGATTAAGAGTTTGGATAAACCGATTCGCCCGAAAGTGTTGGCTTATTTGCAACAACAAGGTTTCATTAAAAAGTAATTTTGTATGAAATTGTTAATGTTGTGTCGTGAGCCGCGCTTGTATAGTTGTCAGCGGCTAAAACGTGCGGCGGAAGACAACGGGCATCAAATGGATATTTTGGATCCGAATCGTTGCTTGATAAAACTCCGTAAAAATCCACCGCACTTTGCATTGTATTATCAGGCAGAGCCTGAAAGTGAAGCACAATTATTGCCGCAATAT
This sequence comes from Aggregatibacter segnis ATCC 33393, assembly GCF_000185305.1. Classification (GTDB taxonomy): domain Bacteria; phylum Pseudomonadota; class Gammaproteobacteria; order Enterobacterales; family Pasteurellaceae; genus Aggregatibacter; species Aggregatibacter segnis. Next base: position 1,355,581 of record NZ_GL622200.1, on the reverse strand, counting down.
GATGCGGTATTGCCTCGTTTTGGCACAACCAGTATGCTCATGGGCTGTCGCGTGTTGCACTATTTTCAGGCGTTGGGTATTCCTTGCTTGAATCATGTGGATGCATTTCGTAATGCTCGAGATAAATGGTTGAGCCTGCAGATGTTGTTACAACATGGCATCGCTGTACCGGATTCTTTATTGGCAGGCATGGAAGTGGATGCTAATCATGCGGTGCAACACATCGGCGCACCAACAATTTTGAAAACCCTAACCGGATCGCAAGGCATTGGCGTGATTTTGGCAGAGCGGGCACAAAGTGCGGTCAGTATTTTGGACACATTAAAGCAATCGGATGTGCCCGTGTTGTTACAAGAATTTGTGGCGGAGTCCAACGGCACCGATTTACGCTGTTTTGTGATTGGTGGACGCGTGGTTGCCGCTATGCAACGTGTCGGGCAGAACGGAGAATTTCGCGCAAATTGTCACCGTGGCGCCACTGCGGAAAAAGTGATACTGACCGAACAGGAAAAGCAAATTGCTTTAAATGCCACGAAAGCGTTGGGCTTGGATGTTGCCGGCGTGGATTTAATTCGTTCTGTGAATGGTCCGTTGGTGCTGGAAGTGAATGCTAGCCCGGGGCTTGAAATGATTGAGAAGACCAGCGGCATTAATATCGCCTTGCAAATGATTTTATATTTAGAACAGAAAACCCGTAATCAAGTTGGAGTAATAAAATGATTATTTATTTACATGGTTTTGATTCCAGCAGCCCCGGTAATTATGAAAAAGTCATGCAGTTAAAATTTATTGATGGTGACGTACGTTTTATTAATTACAGTACGTTGCACCCGCGTCATGACATGACTTTCTTGCTGAATGAGGTGCATAAACTGGTGTCTGAATCGAAAGATGAGAACCCGTTGATTTGCGGCGTTGGGTTGGGTGGCTACTGGGCGGAGCGTATCGGCTTCTTGTGCGGCATTAAACAGGCGATTTTCAACCCGAATTTATTTCCACAAGAAAATATGACAGGTAAGATTGACCGCCCAGAAGAATACGAAGACATCGCCACCAAATGCGTGGAAAATTTCCGTATGAAGAATAAAGGTCGCTGTCTGGTTTTTTTATCGATTGAGGACGGCGTGTTGGATTCCAAACGTAGCGCAGATGTTTTGTCTCCGTATTACGATATTGTGTGGGATGAAAATGAAAGCCATAAATTCAAGCAAATTTCTCATCATTTACAGCAAATCAAAGCATTTAAAGACGCGTAAGGTTTTGAGGAAAAAAGAAGGGTAGCATTTCGCTACCCTTTGTTTTTTGTATTCTAGCCGAATTCCGGATTCTTGTTATTTAACGGGAAATTTGGCGGTAATTGCGGACTGGCATCTTCTTCACTCAACGGGGCTATTTCCGGCTGTGTTTTAAATTCTTCTGCCGGAGTGGCATTTTTTTCTTTGCCTAATAATTGCGGCTGTAATTTTATAAAATTACTGTTTGGCGATAACCAAATGCCGGCAAATAAGCGGCTAAATTCCGGCTCAAATTCATGATCCAAGATTGAGTCGTTTAACATGAAATAACCTCTATCGGGCAACGCAATGTAACGTAATACATCGTTTGGTGAGAAATCCGGGAAAATAGCCTGCATGTCTTTTAGCCATGCGTCACTTTTCGCTTTATCCGCTTTTAGAAATTCCATTTCTTTAATTAAGCTAATCGCAAAATTCTTGCCTTCAACGGGTTTTTCATATTTGAAAGAAAGCATGATAGGTAATTGATTTTCCTGATATGCACCGTCTTCGGTCGCCAAATCAATGGAATAAACCAAGAACGGCCCCCAATTATAGTCGGCAGTGCCCACATTGACCCAATGGGCAGAAAGTGCGGTAGGAAATAAGCTTAAAATAAACAGCAGCGATTTTAATTTCATAAACAATCCGTCATAAAAATTTATGTGGGCGATTATAGCAAAAAAGACGGGAAATTGATCCCGTCTTCTTTACTCATAACTTAATTTAACGCATCACGTTATTTTAAGCTGCCTACCATATCTTCCGGACGCACCCATTTGTCGAAATCTTCCGCAGAAACTAAGCCAAGATTAATGGCTTCTTCGCGTAAGGTGGTACCGTTTTTGTGTGCGGTTTTCGCAATTTTCGCCGCATTTTCATAACCGATATGGGTATTAAGTGCTGTGACCAACATCAATGAATTTTCAAGTTGTTGTTTAATGCGAGGGAAGTTCGGTTCGATACCGGTCGCGCAGTGTTCATCTAAAGAAACACAGGCATCTGCCAACAATTGGGCGGATTGTAAGAAGTTCGCAATCATTACCGGATTGAACACGTTCAATTGGAAGTGACCTTGAGAGCCGACGAACGCGATAGTGGTGTCGTTACCAAACACTTGTGCGCATACCATGGTCATGGCTTCACATTGGGTTGGGTTGACTTTACCCGGCATGATGGAAGAACCCGGTTCATTTTCCGGAATTAAGATTTCACCGATACCGGAGCGCGGGCCGGACGCCAATAAACGGATGTCGTTAGCAATTTTGAACAAGCTCATAGCAAGTTGACGTAATGCACCGTGAGTTTCCACGATAGCATCATGTGCTGCCAAGGCTTCAAATTTGTTTTCTGCGGTGATGAACGGAAGACCGGTGAATTTAGCAATGTATTCAGCCACTTTCACATCATAGCCTTTCGGTGTATTCAAACCGGTACCCACAGCCGTGCCGCCAAGAGCTAATTGGCGTAAGTGCGGTAGGGTATTTTTCAATGCAAGTAAACCGAAGTGTAATTGCGCGGCATAGGCAGAGAATTCTTGACCGAGTGTGAGCGGTGTGGCATCCATTAAGTGCGTACGACCGATTTTAACTACATCTTTAAAGGCTTCAGATTTTGCTGCAAAGGTTTTTTGTAAACGTTCTACGGCAGGAATAGTGATTTCGACAACTTTTTTGTATGCGGCAATATGCATTGCGGTTGGGAAGGTATCGTTGGAAGATTGGGATTTGTTCACATCATCATTCGGGTGAATAATGGATTTTTCGCCCAATTTGCCACCGTGTAAAACGTGAGCGCGGTTTGCCACCACTTCGTTCACGTTCATGTTGGATTGTGTACCGGAACCGGTTTGCCAAATCACCAACGGGAATTGATCGTCTAATTTATTTGCTAAAATTTCATCGCAAGCTTGTGCGATTAAATCACGTTTTTCAGCAGGTAACACGCCTAAATCATGGTTGGCGAATGCAGCCGCTTTTTTCAAATAACCAAAGGCTTCGATGACTTCATGTGGCATAGATGCCGCAGGACCGATTTTGAAATTGTTGCGGGAACGTTCGGTTTGAGCAGCCCAGTATTTGTCTGCCGGCACTTGAACTTCGCCCATGGTGTCTTTTTCAATACGAAATGCCATTGTAATTACCTCTTATTGATTATTAATGAAAAGTCTGTTGGATTCTAACACCGGCAAGCCAATCTATGAACTGAAATTACAAACAGAAAATCGGTTTTGTGACTTAGATCATAAAGTTCGGTCCGTTGGCGGCGAAAGGGTTCGGAAATTAACATTTTATATTTTAGCCGATTTCCGCTAAAATCTTGCAATTCATTTTTCCTAATTTGGACGTGTTATTTATGCCGAAAAACGCGCAATTTTACCTGCTTTCCGACAGCTCTTCTGCGCGGTCAAATTTGTCTGCAGTGGAAAGCCTTGCTTGCGATTTAGCGGCATCCGCTTGGCGTTTAGGAAAACGTGTTTTATTGGTGTGTGAAAGTGAAGCTCAGGCGCTCAATATTGATGAGGCATTGTGGCAAAGAGAACCTGACGAGTTTGTTCCGCACAACCTTTCCGGCGAAGCCACCACGTATGCCACGCCTATTGAAATTAGTTGGACGGGCAAACGCAATGCACAAAGCCGTGATTTGCTGATTAATCTGCAACCGCAACTGCCGGAATACATTAATAGCTTTAACCAAATTATCGACTTTGTTCCTGTGGAAGAGCAGCCAAAAGCCTTGGCGCGTGAGCGTTATAAACAACTGAGACAGTTAGGCTGGGCGTTGAGTACGGAGCAGGTATAACGATATAAAAAAACGCCCCTCTTTAGAAAAGAGGAACTGGGGGAGATTTGATAACAAGCGTGAATTTCTTTATGAGGTTGATATAACTTCTGCCGAATCTCCCCTAACCCCTCTTTGCCAAAGAGGGGGATGGTTACAAAAAACACTTAAAAAACTGACCGCACTTTTATGAACGACATTACTTTCTACCAACGCTTTGAAGCCGATATTCTCGCCGGGCGCAAAACCATCACCATTCGTGATAAATCCGAAAGCCATTTTAAAGCGGGCGATATTCTGCGAGTGGGGCGGTTTGAAGATAATCAATATTTCTGCACTGTTGAAGTGTTAAGTGTGTCGCCAATTACCCTTGATGAACTGACAGAACAACATGCGAAGCAGGAGAATATGGGATTGGATGAGTTGAAAGAAGTGATTCGGAGTATTTATCCGAGTGAAGGGCTGCTTTATGTAGTTACGTTTGGTTTGATAGAGGGGAAATATGAGAACTTACAATAAAACAAAAGATTTATTAAATCCCATCTTAAATATACTTAAAACAAATCCAAATTTAGATAAATCTTCTATTATTAGTAAATTAGCTGAATATTTTAATTTAGATAATGATTTCCTGAATCGTAGATATGAAGTAAGTAATGCTAAGATTTTTGAAAATACTGTTTTGTGGAAATTAAATGATTTAGATAAGTCAGGTTTGATATCTTTTGAGAAGGTAAAAGATAAAAGATTATATTTTGTCTCTGATTTAGGTATTCAGCTTTTATATGCCTCTAGTGATGATATTTTAAAATATATTAGAGAAAACTACTTAAGAAAGTTTGATACTTCATCGGAGCAAGAAAAAGAAGAAATTACGCAACAAATTGTTGAGCTTGAGGTGAATCCACTTGAACAGTTAGAAAAGTCTTATTTAGCTATTAGAAAAGAGATTTATAATGAGATTCTCGAAGTGCTTTTAAGCAAATCTCCAGTAGCTTTTGAAAAAATTGTTATCGAACTGTTTCAAAAAATGGGGTATGGGGATGGTGAGATTACACAATTAAGTCGAGATGGTGGAATTGATGGGATTATAAAAAGTGATGTTCTAGGATTTGAACAAATTTATGTACAAGCAAAACGTTATCAAAAAGATGTATCAATAGGGCAACCTGATATTCAACGATTTATAGGAACATTGCTTGGTTTACAAGGAAATGCAACAAAAGGTATTTTTGTGACTACTGCAAAATTCTCAAATGAGGCTGTAAAATATGTTCAAAATTTTTCAAAAGCAAAAATTGTTTTGATTAATGGAGATTTATTGGCTAAATATATTTATGAATATGAATTAGGTGTTCAGCCACAAAAAATTTTTAGCATTAAGAAATTAGATAGTGATTTTTGGGAAAGCTTTTCATAGTATTTTTATAAATGGTCCAATAAATAAGTTGAATCTTACTAAAAGAGAATAAATAAATGACACAAAAATTCGAAATGGCAGACCGTTTTAATCCGTCTGCGGTAGAACAAGCCCTTTATCAACATTGGGAAGAGAGCGGTTATTTTAAACCGTCTGAAAATGAAAATGCGCCGAGCTATTGCATTGCGATTCCGCCACCGAACGTCACAGGTTCTTTACACATGGGGCACGCTTTCCAACAAACCTTAATGGATACTTTAATCCGTTTTAACCGTATGGAAGGGCATAACACCTTATGGCAAGCGGGGACAGACCACGCGGGTATCGCAACCCAAATGGTGGTGGAGCGTAAAATCGCCGCAGAAGAAGGTAAAACCCGCCACGATTATGGCCGCGAAGCGTTCATCAACAAAATTTGGGATTGGAAAGCCTATTCAGGCGGCACAATCAGCCAACAAATGCGCCGTTTAGGTAACTCCATCGACTGGGAACGTGAGCGCTTCACCATGGACGACGGTTTATCCAATGCGGTAAAAGAAGTGTTTGTTCGCTTGCATGAAGAAGGTTTGATTTACCGTGGCAAACGCTTAGTAAACTGGGATCCAAAACTTCACACCGCGATTTCTGATTTAGAAGTGGAAAACAAAGAGAGCAAAGGTTCCCTTTGGCATTTCCGTTATCCGTTAGCCAACGGTGCGAAAACGGCAGATGGTAAAGAGTATTTAGTCGTAGCAACCACGCGTCCGGAAACCATGTTGGGCGATACGGCGGTTGCGGTTCATCCGGAAGATGAGCGTTATCAATCTCTAATTGGTAAAACGGTCGTTCTGCCACTGGCTAACCGTGAAATTCCGATTATTGCCGATGAATATGTGGATCGTGAATTCGGTACCGGTGTAGTGAAAATCACCCCTGCGCACGACTTTAATGACTATGAAGTGGGTGATCGTCATAAATTGCCAATGGTTAATATCTTTACTCTAAATGCCCATATTCGTAATGAGGCAGAAGTTTTAACTTATCAAGAAAAACCAAAAGAAAATGTAACTTATTCGAATGGTGAAAAAATATATAGTTCACCAAGTTTTTACGCTGTCAGTTCCTCTGAAGGATATGTTATGCCAGCCGATTATCGTGGCTTAGAGCGTTTCGCTGCACGTAAGAAAATCGTGGCAGATTTTGAAGCGCTTGGTTTATTAGATGAAATTAAACCGCATGATTTAAAAGTGCCTTATGGCGACCGTGGCGGCGTGCCGATTGAGCCGATGTTAACCGACCAATGGTATGTGAGCGTGAAACCGCTTGCTGATGTAGCAATCAAAGCGGTGGAAGACGGCGAAATCCAATTCGTACCGAAACAATACGAAAACCTTTATTTCTCTTGGATGCGCGATATTCAAGATTGGTGTATCTCTCGCCAACTTTGGTGGGGACACCGTATTCCAGCGTGGTATGACGCGGAAGGCAACGTGTATGTCGCGCGCAACGAAGCTGAAGTGCGGTCAAAATATAACTTAGATTCTGCGGTTGAACTCAAACAAGATGAAGACGTATTAGACACGTGGTTCTCATCAGGCTTGTGGACGTTCTCTACCTTAGGTTGGCCGGAGCAAACCAAAGAACTCAAAATGTTCCACCCTACGGATGTGTTAATCACCGGCTTCGACATCATCTTCTTCTGGGTTGCGCGTATGATTATGTTTACGATGCACTTCATAAAAGATGAAAATGGCAAACCACAAGTGCCGTTTAAAACGGTTTACGTAACAGGCTTGATCCGTGATGAACAAGGTCAAAAAATGTCGAAATCGAAAGGTAACGTGCTCGATCCAATCGATATGATTGATGGCATCAGCCTTGAAGATTTACTTGAAAAACGCACCGGCAACATGATGCAGCCGCAATTGGCAGAGAAAATCGCCAAAGCGACCCGTAAAGAATTTGCTGAGGGTATTGCCGCTCACGGTACGGATGCATTGCGTTTCACATTAGCTGCGTTGGCTTCAAATGGTCGCGATATCAACTGGGATATGAAACGCCTAGAAGGCTACCGTAACTTCTGTAATAAATTGTGGAACGCAAGCCGCTTCGTTCTCACCAATGACAAATTAGATTTAAGCCAAGGCGAAATTGAATTCTCCGTGGCAGACCGTTGGATTCAATCCGAATTCAATCGCACAGTAGAAACGTTCCGCAGCGCATTAAGCCAATATCGTTTCGACCTTTGTGCCAATGCGATTTATGAATTCACTTGGAACCAATTCTGCGACTGGTATTTGGAACTCACCAAACCGGTATTTGCCAACGGCAACGCAGCGCAAATTCGTGCAGCAAGCCAAACTTTGGTTCATGTGTTGGAAAAATTGTTGCGTTTAGCACACCCGCTCATGCCATTTATTACTGAAGAAATTTGGCAAAAAGTGAAAGGATTCATGGGTATCACCGCCGACAGCATCATGTTGCAACCTTTCCCACGAGTGGAAGAGAGCGCTTTTGATACTGAGGCTGAAACAGAGATCAACTGGCTCAAAGAGGTGATTGTTGCCGTGCGTAACATCCGTGCCGAGAGCAACATCGCACCAAGTAAAGGCCTCGATCTGTTATTCCGTAATATTCCAGCCGATGAGCAAAAAATACTGGAAAAACAGACCGCACTTTTACAAGCCATGGCGAAATTAGATAGCGTCAGCGTGCTTAAAGAGGGTGAACAAGCGCCGTTAGCTGTGGCGAAGTTAGTCGGCAACACCGAAATCCTCGTGCCGATGGCAGGTTTCATCAATAAAGAAGCCGAGCTTGCTCGTTTAACTAAAGAGATTGAAAAATATCAAAACGAAGTTAAACGCATCGAAAGCAAACTCAGCAACGAAGCTTTCGTCGCCAAAGCCCCAGAAGCGGTTATCGCCAAAGAACGCGAAAAACAAGCCGAATACCAATCCGGATTAGAAAAAATTCGTGAGCAGTATAAGGCGATTGAGGCGTTGTAACAAAACATAAAAAGTAGGCATCATGCCTACTTTTTTTCAGGAAAAATATGAACATAATTAGTGTTTCTGCTGGAATTATTTTGAATGATAGAAAAGAAATTCTTCTAACTGAAAGAATATCAACAGATAAGATTTTTTCAGGATGGGAATTTCCGGGTGGAAAGTTAGAAAAAGATGAAAATGCCGAACAGGCTCTTATCAGAGAATTAAAAGAAGAGTTAAATGTTCTTGTTAAAGTTGAATCTTACTGTTTAGATGCTATACATCATTATCCTAATATATCTGTTAATTTAACTGCTTTTTATTGCCGTATTGTTTCTGGTGAACCTAATTTAATAGTTCATAATGGTCTGAAATGGGTAAAATATAATGAGTTATTAAGTTATCAGCTATTGCCAGCTGATATTCCAATAGCAAAGAAAATTATTGAGGATTTTAAAAATGCTAAGAATTGATACTGTATTAACAAATCAAGAGTTAATGGATGTATTTAAATGTGGGAATGCTGGTGGAATGCGTCGTTCTAAGAAAACTAATTCTTTAGTTCTTATTTTTGATCATACTAAACACCTTTATGACGACGTATGGAAAGGTGATACGTTACATTATACAGGAATGGGAGCGGAAGGTGAACAACAGCTTGATTTTCAACAAAATAAAACTCTAGTAGAATCAAGAACAAATGGAGTTAAGGTCCACCTTTTTGAGGTATTTGAGCCTAAAAAATATAGCTATATTGGTGAAGTTTATTTGGCAGATGAACCTTACCAAGAAAAACAAAAAGATAAGAATGGATTGTTGCGAAATGTTTGGATTTTTCCATTAAAAAGAAAGTAAAAATTGTTTTATTACAGTTTTTATAATGAGGTTTTGGTTATTTATAGTAAAAGTGCGGTGAATTTCCACCGCACTTTTTTAACTTATCTTTTTCATCTGCATTTCCAATCCCATTAAAATTGGCTCCACAATTTCATCAGGCAATCCATGGGTATTTATTTCACTGACTCTTCGATATAGCGCACTGATCTCATGCAAAACGTCTTCAACTGTTTCCTTTGACAAGCCTGCGAGTTTAGCGGTGTTGAAAATGTGGCGGGGTTGTATTTTATCCCATAAATAATGTTTATTTTTGCCGTGCCACGCCATTGCCATTTTGACTTTTTGTTTTTGTAGTCCGTTGTGGTTGATGAGCGGATAGGCGGACATCACGTCATAAAAAGGCGTTAGACGATAGCGATTCTCTTGTTCCAAAAATAGACTGAAATTTTTGCCATGGCCGTCAATGGCACAAAGCAGCCAGAAAATAATTTGCGCTTTAAAAAACTGCTTGCGATCTGCTTGGGCGTTGGATGAACCCTTGAGAAGCGACATAATTTGAAGAATGCTCGGCCCGCCGTCATTTTCATATTTTCGCGCAGGGGCAATGTTGAGTGCTTGGCACATATCCTCCTGTGGTAAACGAATTAGCCAACTTCTATTTTCAGACCAACGGCGATCGAAGCGCTCCACAATCAGCACTTTCATTTCACCGAAATACTGAATTTGGCTTCGAGGAACCGGCAAACCGAAGGCTTTCATAATATTCAAGCAAAGCCATTCATTTTCACAGCTACCGGAAAGATCAAGTTGCCCTTGTGCCACCATACCAATCGGGAGTTTAAAAATATGGCTGGTCGCGGTGGAATGCAAAGGGCGCTGCCATTGATTTTGATAATAAAGCAGCGCTGTTTTTTCCTGAGCGCCGGCTAAAGAAATTCGGAAATCCTCGCTTTCTTCCATACCAAGAGGAAAAGTGCGGTAGTTTTTCAGCACGTTTTCCACCTCTTTGTCATTTAACGGTTCTGCATAAATTTGACGTACCGACCGGTTCTCACCCTGATAAAGCTGAATTGCGCCGATACAATCCTGTCCAATCGCCGAAAGTAAATCAAATGGGGATTTTGTTGAGGTTTGAAAACGTTGCTGAATGCGTGAACGGATCTGCTCATTGTCCGGGAGGAGATTATCGAAGAAATTGTAAACGGAATCTCCTCGATAAATTTTGTGCGACAAGGGCAGTGACAATGAAATAGGGCGCGAGCGAACAGATTCAAGCCATTTTTCCGCATACTGAAATTCGGTTGCGCCACTGGTGAGTTTTCGCCATTCACCGACTAACAAGCCATTCATGGCGACGTTTAGAATCGAGTTACTCATCACCATGCCTCATCGTCATCGTATGTTGCTGTTGGCTCCTTAATTGAGAGAGCGGTATTAGATGACTTTTTGCGTGGTTGCACAATAAGCTCTAGTTCTAGTCCTGCCAGAATTTTAAATAGCGTTTCTAATTTAGTACGCTCCGGCTCATTCTCAAACGCTGAAATTCGGGCTTGGGTCGTTCCGGCGAGTTTAGCAACATCAGTTTGTGACAGATCGCCTTGATAGCGAAATTCCCGAATTACATGAGAAAGCATTTTTGCGGTGGTGATAACCATTGTGACTCCTCATACGCTATAGCGTATAGAAATTATTTTATACGCTATGAAGTATAAAGCTTTTTTATATCTTGTAAAGTATAATTTATGTTTTATATCCTATGCGATATAATCTGTAAACGATTAAAATTTCCACCGCACTTTTTTCTCAGCTATTTTTCTCCTTTGACTGTTTCAACCCAACGCTCAATTAAGCGTTTGCTTTCTGCGTCGGCGCCAAAGCGGATGAAGTCAATATCCAATAATTTTAATTTGCTTGGATCGCTGGCTTTTGGGGACGCTTTCGCATGGATGTTGGCGGGGATTTGGTAAGAGTCGGACTCACGCCATGGGATTTCTTGCGCTTCGGTGTCGAGAACGAAGTCCACGAAGTGTTTGGCATTTTCTAGATTACGTGCGCCTTTGATGATGCTTACCGACCCTAACGTGTAGCCCACGCCTTCACAAGGTAAAATGCCTTTTACCGGTGCGCCTTTGTCTTTTTCACGCACATAGCCGTGCATAAAGGCAATATCAACGCCCACTTCGCCGGTGGCTAAGTTGCCGGTGGCTAAGCCGCTTTTGGAATATTGCGCCACGTTCGCATTGAGTTTTTTCAAGTAATCAAATGCTTTTTCTTCGCCCCAAAGCTGCACTAATGTCGTCAGAAAAGAATAGCCCGTGCCGGATACGCGGGGATCGGCATATTGAATTTGATTTTTGAATTCCGGTTTGAGCAAATCGGCAAAGCATTTTGGTTCCGGAATATTGAGCTGTTTTAATTTTTCCGTATTCACGCCAATGGCGACTTCCATTAAATAAATGATCGATGTGTAATCACCTCGTTCATCCATTAATTTCTTAAATTGCGGCATGATATTTTTTTGTAATGGTGAGCGGTATGTCGCGAGCAAACCTTGATCGGCGGCTTGTAAGTGCGGTTCAAATGTGCCACCAAACCACACATCTGCTTGTGGATTTTCTTTTTCTGCTTTGATTTTACCGAGTACGGTGCCAGTACTGTTTCGTACAAATTGGGCATCGACGTTGTATTTTTCGGCAAAGCGTTTCGTAACTTTTTCGCAGGTGACATTTTGTACGCTGCAATAAATGGTCAGTTTGCCTTCCGCTTGGGCGTTTTGTGTATAAAACAGCATTGGAAGTAAGCAAAGTGCGGTTGTTTTTAAGGATGTTTTTAGTGGTGAATAATTTTTAGAAAGCTTGGTCATTGATTTAATCCTTGGTGAGATTGAAAAACAAAACCAGCTAACAACTAAACGGGGAAATAGGCTGAAAGAAGCCATGGAAGCAGAGTGAAGTGCATTAGTTTCCTACGTCAGTGCTAACTGTATCAGGTTCACGGGTATTTCTCAGCTCCGTTATTTAAGCCAACGGAGCACCCCGACTAACGCGCATTACTATAGGTGTTTGTTATTGATTTGTAAATAAAAGTGAAAAATATTTCTTTTTTGGACCGCACTTTAGCGGCGGCTCCCAAAAGGCGGTTTGGCAAACCAGACCAAAATAAATAATGCCAAAAACAGCACGGCGGATAACCAAAAAATCTCGTTGGCGCCGATGATAAAACCTTGCGATGTAATGTTGCGGGCAAGCAGGGAAGAAGTTTGTTCTTCACCCAGACCGAAACGCTCCATCATCTGGTAATACTGTTGTGCAGTAGGGTTATACGGCGTAATGGCTTCAGTCAGCTGTGAGTGGTGAACGGCTTCACGGTTATACCACAAGAATGTAGTAAGGGAAGTACCGATGGATCCGGCAAGGGTACGCAAAAAGTTAAACAAGCTTGAGGCGGATGCCATTTTGTGTGCCGGTAAATCGGACAGCGTAATAGTCGTAAGTGGCATGAAAAAACAGGCGACGGCTAACCCTTGCACCATTTGCGGCAGTGCTACATCGGCAAAACTCATTCCCGGCTCAAAGGTAACGGCACGCCAATAAAAGGTAATGGCATAGACCACAAAGCTGACGGTGACCAAAATACGCATATCGATTTTATGTCCAAACTTACCGATAAGAGGGGATAACAAAATCGGGAATAGTCCTACGGGGGCGGATGCTAAACCTGCCCAAGTGGCGGTGTAGCCAAAAACCTGTTGCAGCAACAAGGGAATTAACACCACTGAGCCGAGGTAAATTAAAAATGCCAAGCTGGTGGACAAACAGCCCACAGTGAAATTGCGTTGCTTGAATAGGGAAATATCTACTACCGGGTTGTCATCCGTCAGTTCCCAAATGACAAGTGCGGTTAAGGTTACCGCGGAAATAACGGCAAGAATGATGATTTCAGTGGAGTTGAACCAATCCTGCTCACGCCCTTGATCTAGCATTAATTGCAAGCAGCCTACACCCAAAACCAATAAGACTAATCCCACCGTATCAATCGGTTGGTGCTGAATTTTACTTTCTCGTGGCATTAATATTTTCCAACTGGTACTGATAATGAACAGTCCAACGGGCACATTAATAAAGAAGATCCACCCCCAATGTAAATTATCACTGATCCAACCGCCGAGAATGGGACCGAAAATCGGTGCAACTACTATGGTCATTGCCCAAAATGCCAATGCCATGCCCCGTTTTTCCAGAGGATAGTTATTGAGTAGCAAACTCTGAGACAGCGGAATAATCGGACCTGCCGCCAAGCCTTGGAAAATACGGCATAAAATTAACATTTCCAAACTATGAGAAATGCCGCATAGCCAAGAGGCTAAAACAAAAAGTGCGGTGGAAATGAGGAATAATTTTACTTCCCCGAAACGTTTGGCAAGCCAGCCGGTAATGGGAATAGAAATGGCATTGGCGACGCCGAAAGAGGTAATCACCCAAGTGCCTTGGCTGAACGATGAGCCGAGATCGCCCGAAATCGTGGGGATCGCCACGTTTGCAATGGTGGAATCCAATACTTGCATGAACGTGGCAAGAGACAGCGCTAACGTAATGATGCCAAGGGCAGCACCTTCAATGGGTTTTTGCATGATGGGCAAGCCTTAGTTTGTGTTATCGCGAATAATTTTTTCGATGAGATTTTCCACCGCACTTTGATCATAATTCAACGTATTGGTGGAATAGAGCGGCGCAGTACGTTTTTGTTGCGACAACATTTCACCACGGGTATCTGAAATATTCACTTCAACCAAGGTAGATAAGCCCATACGCAAAGGGTAGTTAGCAATTTGTTGTGCATCTAGGCTAATACGAACTGGCACGCGTTGCACCACTTTGATCCAGTTACCGGTGGCATTTTGGGCAGGGAGCAAAGAAAATGCGCTGCCGGTACCCATTTCGATACCTTCTACTTTGCCGTCAAATTTCACGTCATGACCGTATAAATCAAAGGATAATTTCACCGGTTGACCGATGCGCATGTCTTTTAATTGCGTTTCCTTGAAATTGGCATCTACCCACATTTGTTCGTTGGAAACAATCGCCATTAGCGCGCTACCCACGGCAACTTTTTGTCCCACTTGCGCGCTTCGGCGCGCCACATAGCCATCGACCGGGCTGGTGATTTTGGTGCGTTGTAAATTGAGCCATGCCTGTTTGACCGAACTGATGGCTTTTTGAATTTCCGGCTGTTCTTTCAGCGGCACATTCATTAATAAAGATTTATTGGCAGCAAGTTGGTTTTTCACGGCTTTTAAGTTAGCTTCCGCTGTCATTACTGCTTCTCTCGCGTGTTGTAGCGATTCTTTATCAATCGCTCCGCTTTTCCCTAACAGTTCACGGCGCGCTAAATCGCCTTGTGCTTTCGTCAACGCCGTTTGGTTGGCTTGAACCGTTGCTTCCAGTTGTTTAACGGTATAGCCCAGCTGGGAAATTTGGCGTACTGCACTTGCTAAGGTACTTTGCGCTTGATTGAAACTCAGTTGATAATCAGTGTCATCCAACTCAAGTAATACATCTCCCGCGTGCACAAAATCCATGTTTTCTGCATTAATTTGTCGCACATTTCCAGCAATTTGCGAGGAAATCATGACTTGATTGCCACTCACGTAAGCGTCTTCGGTGGTTTGGTAATTTTTAATAAAAAAGAACCAATATAATCCGGTGAGAACGGTGATAAGAATGAGGATAACGAAGAAAATACTTAGGGCTTTTTTCCGTGTGTTTTTTTGCGTGGAAATTGTTTCTTGAGTTGTGTCTGTCATTTATATTCCTTTTTGATAGCTTTTAAAAATTGTTTTTTGATTTTTTAATTTTTATTATCTATCAATTCTATTCGGTGTAACAATTGGCGCTATTATGTGCTTTTTTCTATACTTACGCCAACAAAAACGAACGGTTTGAGGTTTAAATCGTTCATCTTTTATAAATTAACAAAGTATAGGAGAACACATTATGTCAAAAACAATGATTGGTTTAGATACTGCAAAATCTGAAGTCTTAGCGACAAAATTAAATGAATTATTGGCCACTTACCAAGTGTTTTATACCAACGTACGTGGATATCACTGGAATATCAAAGACGTGAATTTCTTTGAATTACATGCAAAATTTGAAGAAATTTATACTGATCTTGTGGAAAAAGTGGATGAAGTCGCAGAACGTATTTTGACCTTAGGTTATACGCCGAACAACGCATTTAGCCAATATTTGAGCCATTCCCGTATTAAAGAAGAAATTGCAGTGAGCAGTGCGGCAGCTTGTTTAAGAGGCACTTTAGAAGGTTTCAAAGTGTTGCTGACACAACAACGTGAAATTCTCGCGTTGGCTGGGGATGCCGATGACGAAGGCACCGCTTCACAAATGAGTGATTACATTAAAGAGCAAGAAAAATTAGTTTGGATGTTCCAAGCCGCTTGCCAAACTTGTGCAAACTAAAACATAGCCTGCATAAAAGAAAATCCTGCTTAAGCTTGATGTTTAAGCAGGATTTTTTATAGCAAGTGCGGTGATTTTTTATGGTGTTTTATAAAACATCTGTAAAACCTACCGCACTTTTTTATTTAATCACTACGCCGACAATGCTGCGTGTGTCTTCACGGACTTCGGTTAACTGTACACGCAAGATATCGCCGATTTTGTATTGACGCTGATCTTTCACATAAAAAGCAATTTCATCGGTATTAATGGCGACCTCGTCTTTATTGTCGTGTAAGGTTGATGCCGGAATAAACATGGATGCACCATTTTCCAGAAGTAACACGCGTAAACCACCGCGGCTCACATCTTGCACTTCCGCTTCAAATTCCGGTTTTTCAGCGACTTTATCCGCCAAATAACGGCAATATAACCAGTCTGCAATATCACGTTCCACCAAACGATTTTGGCGACGGGCTTCTTGTAAACGCGCGAGTACGCTTTCTTCCGGTTTCGCAAAATCTCGGCCCGCTAAATGGGCTTTGATTAAGCGATGGTTCACCATATCTGAATATTTTCGAATTGGCGACGTCCACGTGGCGTAGCCGTTTAAGCCCAGGCCAAAGTGCGGTGCCAATTCCGCTTTAAATTCTGCAAAAGTGAGGAAACGACGCAAACGGAATTCCAAATAATCCCCTTCAATCGGTTCAATATCATGGCGCATTTGGCAGTAACCTTTTAAGGTTGCCAAATTTTCTGGTGCATAACGACTTTGTAATTCCGCTTTGTTTTCATCATTGGCTAAATTAGCTAACAAGAAATTGTGGGCGTTTTCCAAGAATTTTTTATCGAATCCGCTGTGTGTGTTGAAAATGCCGCATTGCAGGTTTTCATGTAAAAATTGGGCAGCGCAGATATTCGCGATAATCATGGATTCTTCCACGATTTGGTTGGCAATACGACGGTATTCCGCTTTAATTTCTTGCACTTTGCCGTTTTCTGCCAGCACGAAAGAATAATCCGGTTTTTCTTTAAAAAGCAGGGCGTGAGTTTTGCGCCATTGCGTTCTGGTCAGGGTAAATTGGTGCAACCAGTGAATTTGCTGTGCCGTTTCCGGATTTTCCGGCTGCCAAGCATTGTCTTTGCCTTCTAAGTAATCGGAAACTTGGTTATACGTCAATTTATCTTTTGATTGCACATCGGCTAACACAAATTTTGCTGGCGCGCTGATGTTGCCCTGTAAGTCCGTTTGAATGTAGCAAACCAATGCCAGACGGGTTTCGTGGGGTTTTAAGGAACAAAGCTCATCGGAAAGTTCGCGCGGCAACATCGGAATATTGAAGCCGGGCAGATAATTGGTAAAACAACGTTGTTTGGCGTCTTTTTCGATTTGTGAATTTAAACTGATGTAAGCCGTTGGGTCGGCAATGGCCACCACTAATTGCCAGCCGGTTTGTTCACTGTTTGAGGTGATAGGCTCAATATACAAGGCATCGTCCATGTCCTGTGTTGTTTCAGAGTCGATGGTGACGAAGTGAAGTGCGGTCAGATTTTCGCGCGTTTCTTGATCTTGTATTTCATACTGATCTTGTCCTTGCACCGGTTCACGCGGTTGTTCGTGACGCGCAAGTGTCACCCACCAAGGTGCCAGTTCATCTTCGGCGTGGCAAATAAATTGAGTGATTTGCGCATAGAAAAAACGATCGTCACGCAAAGGGTGTGTTTTTAAGGTTGCCACAACCCAATCGCCTTCCTGTAATTCTTCTTTGACAGCTTTGCTTTGCGCGGCGCCAATGGGCTGATTGATGTTAGGGTGATCAACAAGCACCTGCAATTTCTTGTTTTTATTGAATCGCACTTTCGCGATAAAACGGGTAAGCATCGGCTCGATTAAGGCCTCCGGTTCGGCTTGTTCTTTATCGCCTTGTTTTTCGATCGTGGCACTGATCTTATCGCCGTGCATGACTTTTTTCATGGCAGGTGGCGTGATAAAGTAGCTTTTTTTATCACATTCTAAAAAACCATAGGCTTTATCGGAGCCTTTTACTGTGCCTTCTACACGTTCTTTGCTGTCATGAATTTGTTGTTTGAGTTGTGCGAGTAATGGGTTGTCTTGGAACATAATTATTTTTATCGTAGGGCAGACTGGAGCCTGCCGAAATCATCATAAAATGGCGGAGTGAACTCCGCTTTACAAATAGAAAAGGCAGGTTAAAAAACCTGCCGATAAATAAAGGAAGAAAAAATTATTCTTCGCCTAGTTCGCCCATGGCGGTGATGCTGAAGCCTGCATCAACATGGACGATTTCACCGGTGATCCCGGAGGCTAAATCAGAGCATAAGAACGCTGCGGAGTTGCCTACATCTTCGATAGTCACGGTACGGCGTAATGCAGCGGTTTTCTCGAAGGTTGCCAACATTTTCTTGAAGTTTTTAATGCCGGAAGCCGCTAAGGTACGAATCGGGCCTGCAGAAATGGCGTTCACACGAATGCCGTCTTTGCCTAAATCAGCTGCCATCACACGGGTTGCCGCTTCAAGAGAGGCTTTGGCTAAACACATCACGTTGTAGTTTGGAATGGCACGTTCTGCACCTAAGTAAGAAAGGGTTAATAATGCTGCGTTAGGATTCAAATATGGACGTGCCGCTTGCGCCATTGCCACGAAGCTGTATGCGCTGATGTCGTGGGCAATGCGATAACCTTCGCGGGTTGCCGCATTCACATAGTCGCCGTCTAATTGATCGCCCGGTGCGAATGCGATAGCGTGTACGAAACCATCGAATTTATTCCAATGTTTGCTTAATTCTGCGAAACAGTTTTGAATGCTTTCATCAGTAGCAACGTCTAATGGAAGAACGATGTTTGCGCCGAATTCTTTGGCAAATTCTTCAACACGCGGTTGTAATTTTTCATTTAAATAAGTGAACGCTAATTCTGCGCCTTGCTCTTTCATCGCTTTTGCGATGCCGTAGGCGATAGAACGATTGCTGGCGAGACCTGTGACTAAAATACGTTTACCTGTTAAGAAACCCATAATTATTCCTGTTTGTTTTAGTGAAAAAATTGGCGAAATTATACTTGTTTTGCCTTATAGGAGCAATTATCAGAGTAAGTGTTCCGATATGTTAGGGTGATTTATTAAAAGCTAATTTATTCAGATTGATTATGCTGACTATGTTTGCCAAGTGCATAGAGCGTAACTAAGCCAAATCCAGTAACAATAATACTGCGGGCGGTAAACATTTTTTTACTTACTGCCGTAAATAGTAAAGAACGTATTAGGGGTTGATTTAACACTGAACCTAAGAAATTTATATTCTGGAGAGGAGATGAGATTTCCCGTTTTGTCGTATTACCCTGTGAACGTAATTTAAGTCGCAATATATTGCCCTTGAGTACTAAAAGTTCTTTTTCTTCTTCTAAACGCATTATCACTTCTCCTACTCTTGTTTGGATTTACCTATAATATTTTTTAATGCACTAATATCTTGTTGTATTTCTATTACGGTATCCATCATAAATGTTTTTTGTTTTTTCAAAAAACGCGATAAACCAAAGGCTAAAAGAAAAACAATGAATAGGGCAATAACACTGATAGAGAAAAATACGATGATTTTATTTTCTGGAGAAAGGTAGGAATTTAGACCAAATAATAAACTGATGAAAGAAATTAATAAAAGTAAGAATGAGAACAGTATAATAATAAGAGTTGATAACAAAGAATTTTTTAGCTGGATAAAGTCAATCCGAAGCATTTGCAAACGGATTTGTGTTAAATCAAGGGTTGTAATCAATGTATTTTTAATTTTTTGTATGATTTGCATTCCGTCTCCTTAAGGCTCTCTGAAACTAAAAGTGGCTGCGCAGAAAATGAGTATACGCAGCCATTATTCATTAGAACGCTTTTGGTAGGTAACAACTATTTTTTACTGATGAGCACGCCTAGCAATAACCCGATAACAGCGGCAGTGCCGATGGCTTTGTAGGGGTTTTCTTGTACTAGAGTATCAGTGTTCTTAATCACCTCTTTGGTTTTTTCAACGGCTTCTTCTTGAAGAGAACTAAATTGTCCTTTAATTGTTTTAATTTGAGAACTTAAATTTTTTTTCAATTTTTTCAGTTCTTCTGCGCCTGCTTCACTTTTTTCATTAAAAAGCTCTTCAGCATTATTTAAAATGTCATTTAGTTCTTCTAATAGTTCTTTGCGTTTTGCATCAAATTCTTTACTCATAGTGTTTCTCCTCTTGTTAAAATGTAATAATTAAAATACCAGCAGAAATAATACCTCTATTCCTACATGGTTACTATTCTATGCATATATTTTATAGATAAGTCAAGGGTAAATCAGTTATGCCGGGTTATCTATATCCTTAAATTCCACCTCAAATCCCTGTTCGTTTGCCAGCCATTCACCTAACGCTTTTACGCCATAACGTTCAGTGGCGTGGTGACCTGCAGCAAAGAAATGAATTCCTTGCTCCCTCGCAGAATGGATCGTTTGTTCAGATACTTCTCCGGTGATAAAGGCGTCACAACCTTGGGCTGCTGCAAGATCAATATAACCTTGACCACCACCGGTGCAGATACCGATTTTGCGGATAACGTGCGGTCCGTTTTCTGTGCAAATTAATGGTCTGCGCTTTAACATCTGTTCGATGCGTTTAGCAAATTGTTCGGCAGTTAACGGTTCTTTTAAGGTTCCCCAAACAGGAATGCTGATTGCGTTTTGTTCTAGCGGTTGAAGATTTTCGATACCGAGCAATTGGGCGAGCTGAGCGTTGTTGCCTAGCTCTGGGTGAACATCTAAAGGCAAATGATAGCCGTATAAATTGATGTCATTGACTAATAATGTTTTGATTCGTTTGCCCTTCATGCCGCGAATACAAGGATTTTCGCTTTTCCAAAAATAACCATGATGAACGAGCAATGCATCGGCTTTTTGTTCAACAGCATAATCAATTAACGCTTGGCTGGCGGTGACGCCGGTGATGATTTTTTTGACTTCGACCTTGCCTTCCACTTGTAAGCCATTGGGTGCGTAGTCGTTGATGGTATCGCTATTGAGCTTTTGATTAAGTAGGTTTTCTAGGGCTAAATTATGCATAAACGTTCTCTGAATGAAGAAAAGAATGGCGTAATGATAATGACTTTAGCGAGGAATAAGAAGAAAAAAATGGCCGGTGCGAATATCTTTGATAAAGACGTGGGGGAGTGTTTGCACCGGCCACTGTGTTTAAGAATGACGACTATCTTAAATGAAAACGGATTCATTATACAAATTATTATATAGCGATCAAGTGAAATTTAACGATGTGGCTAAAAAAGTTTATTTCATGTTGATGAGTTTGGTGTGTATGTAATTAACATGTTGAAAATAAAAGGTAAATAAAAAAGGAAGTCGAATGACTTCCTTTTTTGGATGATTTGATTTTAATTATTTCTGACGCATTGCCGGGAATAAAATCACATCGCGGATGGATGGGGCGTTGGCGTAAAGCATGGCGAGACGGTCGATACCCAATCCTTCGCCGGCTGTTGGTGGTAAACCGTGTTCAAGGGCGACAACGAAATCTTCGTCTTTGAACATCGCTTCATCATCACCGGCTTCTTTGGCGGCCACTTGGGCGTCAAAGCGTTCATTTTGGTCTTCCGCATCGTTAAGCTCGGAGAAACCGTTACCGATTTCGCGTCCACCGATGAAGAGTTCAAAGCGATCGGTGACTTCCGGGTTTTCATCGTTACGACGAGCTAACGGAGAAATTTCCGCCGGATGTGCCATTAAGAAAGTTGGTTGAATTAAATGATGCTCTGCCACTTCTTCAAAAATCGCGTTGACAATGCTGCCTAAGCCCCAAGATTTTTGTACTTCGATACCTAAGCGAGCGGCAACTGCTTTCGCGCGATCAATATCGTATAAATCTTCTTTTACTATACCTTTGTCTGCACCATATTTAATGGTGGCGTCGTGTAAGGTAATACGCTCGAATGGTTTGCCGAAGTCGAATTCGTATTCGCCGTATTTCACGATGGTTGTGCCTAAAATGTCGATGGCAAGTTTGCGTAACAATTCTTCGGTGTTATCCATTAAATCGTGGTAGTCGGCATAGGCTTGGTAGTATTCAAGCATGGTGAATTCCGGGTTGTGACGAACGGATACGCCTTCGTTACGGAAGTTGCGGTTCAATTCAAATACACGCTCAAAGCCACCGACCACTAAGCGTTTTAAGTAAAGCTCAGGTGCAATACGCAAGTACATATCTACGTCTAATGCATTATGGTGTGTTACGAAAGGACGTGCTGAAGCGCCGCCTGGGATGACTTGTAACATCGGAGTTTCTACTTCCATAAAGCCTTTGGAAATAAAGTAGTCACGAATGCCTGCAACCACTTTTGACCGAATGATAAAAGTGCGGCGGGATTCTTCGTTAGAAATTAAATCCAAGTAACGTTGACGGTAGCGCACTTCTTGGTCAGTTAAGCCATGGAATTTATCCGGTAACGGACGCAATGCTTTGGTCAGCAATTGTACGTCGGTGGCTTTAACGGTGAGTTCGTTGGTTTTGGTTTTGAATAATGAGCCTTTTACGCCTACGATATCGCCTAAATCCCAGTGACCGACATCATCACCATACACGCCTTCAGGTAGATTGTCGCGTGCAACATAAAGCTGGATTTTACCGCTCATATCTTGGATGGTGATAAACGTGGCTTTACCCATAGCACGACGCGTCATGATACGACCGGCAACCGCCACTTCAATATGTTGTTCTTTTAATGCTTCGCCTTCTTCCGCATCATATTTATCATGCAAATCTTGGGCAAGTGAGTCACGACGGAATTGGTTTGGGAACGCATTACCTTTTGCGCGCAGGGCAGCTAATTTTTCACGACGGACTAACATTTCGCCGTTTAAATCTAATTCTTTCACTTCTTGTTCTGACATTTTTGTTTACCTTTAATTTTAAAAAACGAGTTTAAAAACGACCGCACTTTTAGAGTCCGGCCTTGAGACTGGCTTCAATAAACCGATCTAAATCACCGTCTAATACGGCTTGTGTATTGCGGTTCTCTACACCGGTACGTAAATCTTTAATACGAGAATCATCTAACACATAAGAACGAATTTGGCTGCCCCAGCCGATGTCGGATTTGTTGTCTTCCATGGCTTGTTTGTCGGCATTTTTCTTTTGTAATTCCAGCTCGTACAACTTCGCTTTAAGTTGTTTCATTGCCTGATCTTTGTTCTTGTGTTGGGAACGATCGTTCTGACATTGCACCACAATGCCGCTTGGCATGTGGGTGATTCGTACCGCACTTTCGGTTTTGTTCACGTGCTGACCGCCCGCACCGGAGGCACGATACACATCGATACGCAAATCAGCTGGATTGATTTCGATATCAATATCATCATCAATTTCAGGATAGACGAAAGCTGCGCTGAATGAGGTATGACGACGGTTATTGGAATC
Organism: Aggregatibacter segnis ATCC 33393; assembly: GCF_000185305.1. Taxonomy (GTDB): domain Bacteria; phylum Pseudomonadota; class Gammaproteobacteria; order Enterobacterales; family Pasteurellaceae; genus Aggregatibacter; species Aggregatibacter segnis. Next base: position 1,332,378 of record NZ_GL622200.1, on the reverse strand, counting down.
AAATGGGCTTTTACGCACCAAACGGTGAATACCGGTTTCTGTGCGTAGCCAACCGAAGGCATATTCGCCGCTAACACGAATGGTAGCAGATTTAACACCTGCCACATCGCCGTCAGATACTTCCATCAATTCGGTTTTGAATCCTTTGCTTTCTGCCCAACGCAAATACATACGAAGTAACATTTCCGTCCAGTCTTGCGCTTCGGTACCGCCGGATCCTGCTTGCAAATCCACGTAGCAATCACAAGCATCGTGTTCGCCGCTGAACATACGGCGAAATTCCAGTTTGGCGAGTTGTTGTTCCAGTTCGTCTAATTCGGCAACAGCTTCGTTGAAAGTGTCTTCGTCTCCCGCTTCTACGGCGAGTTCCAACAAGCCGTCCACATCTTCCAAGCCTTGCTCTAAATTTTTAATGGTGTTGACCACCTGTTCTAAAGAAACGCGCTCTTTGCCAAGTGCTTGCGCTTTATCTGCGTCGTTCCATACATCAGGCTGTTCCAATTCTGCGTTGACTTCTTCTAAACGCTCGGTTTTGGCGTCGAAGTCAAAGATACCCCCGAAGCACGGAAGTGCGGTCGGTTAAATCGGTGATTTTATTTTTGATAGGATTGATTTCAAACATGATGATTAACTGTGTTTAAAGACTAAATTAAGTGCGAAATTATAAGGGATTTTGCGGGGATTTGGTAGGTGATGGAATAATAAAAAACCTTATTCATTAGTCATGAATAAGGTTTTAAATTTACTCTATTAGAAATGAATTATTCGTCAGCAGGGAATTTTTCTTCTAATTGATCTGCTAATTTGTCAATAGCATCGTCTTTTGCGTTTGCTTTTGCGACAGCTTCAGGAACTTTACCAGCATTGTCAGCAGATGGTGATTTGACTTGAGATAAAATTAGCTGAGCTACTTCTTTTTCAGCGTCTACATATTCTTTATACATAGCAACAAGTGGTGAAACTTCTTCACTTTTAATACCTAATGCTTCTAATTCAGCTACATGTTCTGCTGCTTTTTTATCAAATTCTGCAACAGCAGTTTCAGTTGCGGCCACATTGCTACTTGCAGAGGCAGTAGCAATTGCATCAAAACTTGCTTCAAGTTTTTGGCCGGCTGTTTCTTCCCAAGCTTTAAATTTTTTCACTTCTTCAGCTTGTTGAGACGCAGCGAATGCGCTAACGGAAACTAATGTGAGCGCAGATACTGCAGCGACTTTGAAAAGTTTTTTCATTAGGATTACCTCTTATGAGTAAATTTAAAATGTAAAGTTGTTGTACAAGAAAGCTTATACGCTTTTGAGAATATAAAAGTTGAGTATTATAGTCAAGTATTTTGTTGGGTTAGTATAATGCGCCCAATTTTGCATAAGCCGCCAATTACTTTTATAATTTGCCGTCATTTTCACAATTTAGGAACAAAAAATGAAAAAAATTTTAACCGCACTTTCCCTTATCACCTTGGCATTTCAAGCATCAGCGAACGATGCGGTGCTGAAAAGTAAATTAGAAAAATTAGGCGCAAAAGACATTGAAATTCAAACCTCACCAATTAAGGGATTGAAAACTGTTGTAAGCGATCAAGGTATTTTCTACGCCAGCGAAGATGGCGATTATTTAGTTCAAGGTAAAATTTATAAACTTACCGACAAAGGCATTAGCAACGTTTCTAATCAATTGCTGATGGAAAAAGTCAATGCGTTGAAAGACGAAATGATTGTGTATCCAGCAAAAAATGAAAAACATGTTGTGACGGTTTTCATGGATATTACCTGTCATTACTGCCATTTATTGCATCAACAACTTAAAGAATATAACGACTTAGGCATTACCGTACGCTATTTGGCGTTCCCGCGTGGTGGTTTGGATAATCAAACAGCACGTCAAATGGAAGCGATTTGGACGGCAAAAGATCCGATGTTTGCGTTGAATGACGCAGAAAAAGGCAATTTGCCGAAAGAATTGAAAACGCCGAATATGGTGAAAAAACATTATATGCTTGGCGTGCAACTGGGCGTCACCGGTACACCGACAATTATTACATCTGAAGGCGATGTTATCGGTGGTTATTTGAAACCGGCTGATTTACTTGCTGCCTTAGAAGGTTAATGCAGGTCATCCGTGCAAAAACGTATCTTACGCCGCGATGTGCCGGCAGGCGATAAACTCTGTGACGATCCCTTGTTGGATCGTCTTTATCGTTCGCGCCACATTAAAAACGCCAACCAATTAGACCGCACTTTAAGTGCCATGCATCATCCGAACCTTATGTCGGGCATGGATACCGCAGTAACATTTCTACTTGAAGCTTATCAAAAACAACAGAAAATCGTCATTGTGGGCGATTTTGATGCCGATGGTGCAACCAGTACCGCATTGGCTGTACTCGCGCTACGTCAACTGGGCTTTGCCAATGTCACCTATTTAGTGCCGAACCGTTTCGAGCAAGGTTATGGGCTCAGTGTTGCCGTTGCCCAAGAGGCTTTGGCTTTAGGCGTTGAGTTGTTAATGACCGTGGATAATGGCGTTTCTTCCCATGAGGGCGTGGCATTTTTAAAGGCACAGGGCGGGAAGGTGATTGTGACCGATCACCATTTGCCACCGGAAACGCTGCCCAATGCCGATGCGATTGTGAATCCGAATTTGGTGCATTGCGGTTTTCCCTCCAAACATCTGGCCGGTGTGGGCGTTACTTTTTATCTTATGCTTGCCTTGCGGGCAAAATTCCGCGAACTTGGTCTATTTGATACCAAAAATCAGCCGAATTTCACGGAATTGTTAGATTTGGTGGCGTTAGGCACAGTCTCCGATGTGGTGCCATTGGATCAAAATAATCGTATTTTAGTTTATCAAGGCATTGCCCGTATTCGCGCCGAACGTTGTCGTTGCGGCATTCGTGCATTGGCGGAAGTGGCGAAGCGGGACGTGACCCGTTTCGTGGCAGCGGATTTAGGCTTTTCCATTGGCCCACGTTTAAATGCGGCGGGACGGCTGGATAATATGTCCGTGGGCGTGGAGCTTTTGTTAGCCGAAAATATGGAAACGGCTCGCGCGTTGGCATTGGAGCTGGATGGTTTAAATCAAGCGCGCAAAGAAATCGAGCAGGGGATGAAGTTAGAAGCCTTAACCATCTGCCAAAATTTATTTGCAAATACCACCGCACTTGAAACAGACATTCCGCATTCTATTGTGTTGTATCAATCGGATTGGCACCAAGGTGTGCTTGGCATTCTCGCCTCACGCATTAAAGAACAGTTTCACCGTCCGGTGATTGCGTTTGCTCAAGATCAAGCAGGCATGTTGAAAGGGTCTGCACGTTCCATTCCCGGTTTGCATATTCGCGATGTGTTGGAGCGGGTTTATTCACAGCACCCTGATTTAATCCTGAAATTTGGTGGGCATGCCATGGCGGCAGGATTGAGTATTCAGGAAAGCCGCTTTGACGATTTTCGTCAGATTTTTAATCAGACGGTCAGCGAATTATTGGCGGAAGACCAATTACAAGGCACGATTTGGACTGACGGCGAATTAAATGCGAACTTGTTAAACTTGGCGACAGCTGAAACTTTGCGTCAAGGTGGTCCTTGGGGACAGGCATTCCCTGAACCCTTGTTCGACGGCGAATTTAAAATTTTGCAACAACGCTTAGTGGGCGAAAAACACTTGAAAATGATGGTGGAACCCAAACTGGGCGGACCTTTGTTAGATGCTATCGCCTTTAACATAGATACGCGCTATTATCCTGATTTATCTATAAAAACAGCAAGATTTGCGTATAAATTAGATATCAATGAATTTCGTGGTAATCGCGATCTTCAGTTGTTAGTGGATTATATTGAACCATTGGAAAGTTAGGCACATGATGTCACGGGTCGGATTGCTCATCGTCTTATTCTTTATCAGCGGATTTGCCGTTGCGCAAGAAAGCGTGTCTCATCTGCCTGCAGCAGATGAAGCCAATCACCCGTTTGAAGATGGCAAAGACTATTTTTCTTATCAAGAACCACTAACGCTTCCGCCTCGGGAAGATAATCGTATCCCGATTCAATTCTTTTTTGATTACGATTGTCGCGTTTGCTCTTCTGCACAAGACATTCTTGAACTTTATAGTCAAATTAACCGCGATCGCGTGGTATTCAGCGAATATCCGGTGGCAACAGCCAAAGCGCGTTTTTCTGCGACGGTTTTTTACAGTCTGCAGGCGTTAAATGCCGACAATGTATCCTCTGCATTAATGTTTGAAACGGCTGAAAAAAGCCAATATATCAAACTTGCTCAGCAGGAAAATCTATTGACTTGGCTTGAGCAGCAAGGCATTGAGCGAAACCGTTTTTTACAAACCTATACTTCAGAGCAGATTAAACAACAGGTAGATGAGGCTGTGCGTTTAACAGAAGATTACGGTGTATTTACGTTTCCTTATGTCATTATTGACGGCAAATATGTGTTGACCGCGAGCACCTTATATAATGACGATTATGCCCTCGCGGTATTAGATTTTTTAATTAACAAAAAACAATAGCAAACCAGTACAAAGGATCGTTATGAAAATCGGTATTGTTGGCGCAATGGCGCAAGAAGTAGAAATTTTAGTCAATTTAATGACAGATAAGATCGTGACAAAATTGGCCTCCGGCACGATTTATGAAGGCAACATTCAAGGAAAACAGATTGTTTTGTTGCAATCCGGTATCGGCAAAGTTGCGGCAGCCATGGGAACGACGGCGTTATTGCAATTAACTCAGCCGGATCTTGTGATTAATACCGGTTCTGCCGGTGGTGTGGCGGAAGGCTTGAAGGTTGGCGATGTGATCGTTTCCACTGAAACGCAATATCATGATGCGGATGTGACGGCTTTCGGTTATGCCAAAGGGCAATTACCGGCGTGTCCGGTCACGTTTGTGTCTGATACGAAACTTGTTGAATTGGTAGAGCGCGTTGCAACCCAATTAGGACAACACGTGAAACGTGGGTTAATTTGTTCCGGCGACAGCTTTATTCAAGGCGGTGAACGCTTGGCAAAAATTAAACAGGATTTTCCGAATGTCATTGCCGTGGAAATGGAAGCCACCGCGATTGCGCAAGTGTGCCATGCGTTTAATGTGCCTTTTGTGGTCGTTCGTGCGATTTCTGATGCGGGGGATGGCAAAGCGAATATGTCCTTTGAAGAATTCCTTCCGTTGGCGGCGAAACAATCCTCTGACATGGTTGTTGCCATGTTGGCGGAATTGAATTAATCCTTTCTTTCCGCGTGCGGTTTCTATCGTACGCGGACAATATTTTCTTACCTATCTCTCTCATTTTTCGTCTATTTTCCTAAAAAACACTTGATTCTAGAGTTACTTCATATTTTATCATGAGCGAAACTCAACGATAAAAGGAGACATCAAATGAGATTTCTAAAAACAAGTGTAATTTGCACCGCACTTTTCGCCGCATCCTTTGCTAACGCCCATAACGTTTGGTTGGAACCTGTTAAAGATGCCAATGCCACCGGACAATATGTGGTGAAATTTGGTCACGAACAGACAGAAACTTACCCTGAACAAAAATTGAAAGCGGTTAAGTTGCTAGATAATAAAGGCAATGTCACTAACGCAACCTATCAATTTAAAGAAGGCGAAGCTTATCTTAATGCTGAGAAAGCCTCCCAAGTATTCATCCGTTTTGATAACGGTGTTTGGTCTAAATTGCCAAGCGGTAAATATGTAGAAAAAACCAAACAACAAGAACCGACAGCCGAACTTTCTGTGAATCCGGTGAAATTCGGTAAAGCCGTATTACACTGGGACGAACAAGCGATGAAAGCGCATGGTATGGAATATGAATTGGTGCCACAAGCGCAACCAAAAGCCGGAAAACCATTGCAAATTTTAGTGTTGCATAAAGGTAAACCGGTGAAAGACATTAAAGTGGGATTGGGCGAAGATGCGCCATTCAACTTAACCAACGACAAAGGTATCGCTGAATTTACACCACAAGCAGGTTACAACAAAGTTTGGGCTGAATTTGAGGAAAACGTCAAAGACAATCCGGATTACGATAGCCGCTCAGTGGAATATATGCTGACCTTTGATGCCGAGTAATCGAATGAAAAAAACGTTGCGTATTCTGACCGCACTTTTTCCTTTGTTGGTTGCCCCTCATGCGTTGGCGCACGCACTTTATGTGTTCGCCCAGTATGATGGGCAAACTGTGACGGGAAAATCCTATTATTCCGATATGACCCCTGCTGCGGAAACCTATGTGGAAGTTTTACGCCATGGGGAAAATCAGCCATTAATGGCGGGGAAAACCGATAACCGTGGTTATTTTCACTTTCCATTAGTGGTCGAACCGAAAGTCGCCTTAAAAGTGGTGGTTGAAGGGGAAGAAGGACATCGGGCGACTGTGGTGGCGGATCGCATCACCGCAACGTCAAATGCGCCAACGCAAGCGAGCGATGAAAGCCTGTTACTGTTGCGGGAGGATATTGCGCAGTTACGCGACAAGATTTACCTGCACGATATTTTAGGTGGTATTGGTTACATCGTTGGCATTGCGGGCATCGCCGCTTGGTTAAGCGCCCGTAAATTAAGAAAAGGGCGTTAATCATGCATTTGTCGGAAGGCGTATTGCATACGCGGGTGTTATTAGCGGGCGTTGCTTTGGCGGTAGTTGGTGTTGCTGTCGGATTACGTCGTTTAGAGAGTGAACGTTTGCCTTTAACGGCGTTGTTTGCGGCGGCATTTTTTGTTGCAGGCACCATTCATGTTCCCGTGGGCATCGGCAGCGTTCACTTGATTTTAAATGGCATGGCGGGTTTATTTCTTGGCTGGGCAGTCTTCCCGGCTTTTCTTATTGCATTGTTGTTGCAAGTGCTGTTCTTCTCTTTTGGCGGCTTTGCCGTATTGGGCGTGAATTTATGTGTCATGGCATTGCCGGCGGTCGCGGCGCATTATTTATTGCGTAGTTATTTAAGGCCGGATATGGGAGCTATAGCAAAACTGTTGACCGGCTTGAGCGCAGGCATTATTGGTGTTGGTGGCGCTGGTGCATTAGCCTCTCTCGTCTTAGCGTTAGATGGCGGCAAACATTATCAGGATTTAATCGCCTTATTGCTGTTGTTACATTTACCGGTATTCGTATTAGACGGCATTATCAGCTACGGCGTGATTTCTCTCCTCAGCAAAATGTACCCGAGTGCATTACAATCTATTGACACTTCACTGAACGTTGACGATACCAAACGGTGCACACAATGAGCCCCGTTTTTCAGCGTTTTTTTCCACCGCACTTTTGTGCAACTCACTTGCGCCTGATTTACCTATTCCTTTGGGGCTTGGTGATCAGTGCCTTATCTCAACCTTCTTTGTTGCTATGGTTAAACGGAATCGCCTTAATTTTATTGGTGATCCTGATTTATCGTTGTCGTGATCCTTATTTTCCTTATCTAAAACGCTGGCTGGTTTTCAATAGTTTTACTTTATTACTTTGGGCGACCTTAAGTTGGCGTATCGGCACGGAAGGCATTGAACTTAATCCCGAGGGCATGGAAACAGCCTTGTTAATTAGCTTACGTATGAACCTGTTGTTGTTTTCCGTATGGTTATTGTTGTGGAAAATGAATGACACGGTGTTGGTACAAGCCATTGGTAAATTACCCTTGCCACCCAAATTAATTTGGCTTTTTGTCCTCACGGTGCGTTATATTGCCCTGTTAGGTGAGTTGCAACAAAAAATGGATTTGGCGATGCGTGCGCGAGGGTATCATGCCGGATTGAATCGTCGAACGTTATATGTCACCGCACAACGGGTCGCGCTTTTACTGGTGCATGCTTTACTCAAAGCTGAAACGGCACAAATTGCACTCAAATGCCGCGGCTTTCGCTTTGGTGAAAAGACAAATTTAAGTGGGGAAAAATGACAGTTTTACAAGTCAATGGATTGCAAATTAAACGAGGAGAACGGCAGATTATCGACAATCTGTCTTTTCAAATTGAAGCGGGACAACGCTTTTTTGTGCAGGGCGAAATCGGCACAGGCAAAACCACCTTATTACTTGCTTTGTTAGGTTTTGTGCCTGTTGCGCGCGGCGAGATTCGTCTATTCGGGCAGTTGTGTCGGGAAGAAAAAGATTTTGCGCCTTTTCGTGGCACCGTGGGGCTTTGTTTTCAGCACGCCGATGACCAACTGTTCGGACCAACCGTATTAGACGATGTTGCCTTCGGGCCGTTAAATCAAGGTTTGTCACGCCAGCAAGCGTATGCTGTTGCTTTGCAGCAACTGGAACGTTTAGGTATTGCTCATTTGCAGGATCGCACAGTACATACCCTGTCCGGTGGAGAGAAAAATTTTACGGCGTTGGCAGGCGTGTTGGCGATGCAACCGAAAATGTTACTGTTAGACGAGCCGACGAATGGATTGGATCGTAAAAATACGGAAAAATTGACCGCACTTTTGCGTGAGCTGTCGTTGCCTATGTTGGTGGCGTCTCATCATCAAGGATTTACGGCTGAATTGGCTGATGATGTTCTGACTTTATGATCTCAATCAACCCGAAAAATCAAAGGTTGTGCTACCCTAGCGAGGTTTTTTGTAACCAGATAGTAAAGGGGCAATATTATGTGTACAACTTGTGGTTGTGGACATCCGGAACAAGTCAGAATCGGTGAGGTAGCACATTCTCATCATGACCATGACGGCACACAAAGTGCGGTCAAAAATCCGAACTTTTCTCACTTCAAATTTCACTCGGTAGAATCAGCTTCGGAAGCCAATGAAACACAAAAACGCCTGTTGAAAGTGGAACAGGATGTGTTAGGTAAAAATAATCAAATCGCGGCGCACAACCGCTTTCTTTTCCAGCAACAACATATTCTTGTACTGAATTTGGTGTCCAGCCCGGGTTCCGGTAAAACCACCTTGCTCACCACCACGTTAAATGCACTGAAAAATGACCGCACTTGTTATGTGATCGAAGGGGATCAACAAACGGAAAATGATGCGGATCGTATTCGTGCCACCGGTGTCGCGGCGATTCAAGTCAACACGGGCAAAGGGTGCCATTTAGATGCTCAAATGATCAATGACGCCTTGTTCAAACTTGAGCCGAAACAAAACAGTCTGCTGTTTATCGAAAACGTGGGCAATCTGGTTTGCCCGTCCGAATTTGATTTAGGTGAAAAAGCCAAAGTAGTGATTTTGTCCGTCACTGAAGGTGAAGACAAACCGCTGAAATACCCGCACATGTTTGCAGCATCTAAGTTAATGATTTTAAATAAAGTTGATTTATTGCCATACCTTCATTTTGATGTGGAAAAATGTATCGCTTATGCCAAACAAGTGAACCCGCAAATTGACGTGATTCAACTTTCTGCGACCACCGGCGAAGGCTTAAAGGCTTGGTTGGATTGGTTACAGGCTCAATAAGGATTGTGGAACAAAATGCAGTTTATTGATGAGTTTCGTGATCCGAAATTAGCTAAAAGTTTAGTCAATCGCCTGAATGAATTCATGGCGAAATTGCCGCAATATACAGCGGAGAATCCGCTCTATTTAATGGAAGTTTGCGGCGGGCATACGCATACCATTTTTAAATTTGGTTTGGATCGTTTGTTGCCGAAGAGCATTGAATTTATCCATGGCCCCGGTTGCCCGGTATGTGTCTTGCCGATGGGACGCATTGACGTGTGCATTGAAATTGCGCAGAAATCGGATGTCATTTTCTGTACTTTTGGCGATGCTATGCGGGTGAAAGGGCGTCGAGGCTCCTTGTTGGAAGCCAAAGCGAAAGGTGCTGACGTGCGAATCGTGTATTCACCGCTGGATGCGATGAATATCGCAGTGAACAATCCTGACAAAAAAGTGGTGTTCTTCTCTCTTGGTTTTGAAACCACCATGCCGAGCGCTGCGGTGACTTTGCAACAGGCGAATAAGCTAAATATTCAGAATTTCTGGGTGGTGTGCCAAAACATTACCATCATTCCGACGCTACATAGTTTGCTTTCACAAGATTATGTGAAAATTGACGGCTTCCTTGCGCCGGGGCATGTGAGCATGGTGATCGGCACATCGCCTTATCAATCCATCGTGGATAAATATCACAAACCTTTTGTTATCACGGGTTTTGAGCCGTTAGATATTTTGCAAGCCATCGTGATGTTGGTGCAGCAATTTGTGGACGGACGTTGCGAAATTGAAAATCAATATAAACGTATCGTGCATTCCGAAGGTAACTTGCTGGCGCAACAAGCCATGCGTGAAGTGTTCCAACTGAAAAAATCCAGCGAATGGCGTGGCTTGGGTGAAATTGAAGAGTCGGGTGTAGAGCTGACCGACGCTTATAAACGCTTTGATGCGGAAGTGTATTTCCACAGCCAACCGCAACAAGTGGCAGATGACCCGAATTCTCGTTGCGGCGACGTGCTCACCGGCAAATGTAAACCTTCAGATTGCCCGTTATTTGGCACGCAATGTAACCCGGACAATGCCTATGGCGCGTTGATGGTCTCCTCAGAAGGGGCGTGCGCCGCCTACTATCAATATCGGAGAGAATAATGACAGATTTCATTACCATGGCACACGGCAACGGCGGCGGTGCCATGCAAAAACTCATTCAGGACTATTTCGTCGAAGCCTTTGATAATCCCATTCTTGCACAAGGGGAAGACCAAGCCCGTTTACCCTTAGCAGAACTTATGGCACAAGGGGAACAGCTTTCTTTTAGTACCGACAGTTTCGTTATCGACCCGATTTTCTTTCCCGGCGGTAATATCGGCAAACTTGCTGTGTGCGGCACGTTAAATGATGTGGCAGTGTGTGGCGCCGTGCCGAAATATCTCTCTTGCGGTTTTATTTTAGAAGAGGGCCTGCCCTTACCTGAACTCAAAGACATCATTCAAGCTATGGCAGAAACCTGCCAGGCCGCCGGTGTGAAAGTGGTGACGGGTGACACCAAAGTGGTGCAAAAAGGTGCGGTGGATAAAATCTTTATTAACACCAGCGGCATCGGTGTCATTCCGCAAGGCATCGATTGGGGGATGCATCGTATTGAAGCGGGCGACAAGATTATCGTCAGCGGCACCATTGGTGAACACGGCGCAACCATTCTTAATTTGCGCGAAAACCTGGGGATTCAAACAGATCTCAAAAGCGACTGTGTAGTTCTTGCGCCCCTCATCGATTTATTGCGCCCGATTGAGGGCGTAAAAGCCGTACGTGATGCCACCCGTGGCGGGGTGAATGCAGTATTGCACGAATTTGCCGCCGCCCAACAATTAGGCATACAAATCAACGAAGACGATTTACCTATCCGTTCTGAAGTGCGTGGCATTTGCGAATTACTTGGGTTAGAGGCCTTAAACTTCGCTAACGAGGGTAAACTGGTGATCATCGCCTCTCCTGAAAAAACACCTGAAATTCTGACTGCACTTCATTCCCATGAATTAGGCAAAAATGCCACCGTGATTGGCGAAGTGACCGCGGATAAAAAAGTCAGATTATTAGGCAGTTTTGGGCAGTCACGGTTGCTGGATTTACCGATGAATGAGCCGTTGCCGAGGATTTGTTAGGTTGTTCTACTTTCTTGCTTGTGCAAGAAAGTAGCAAAGAACACACCCCGGATAAATTGCTGCTCCTCTCTTTATTGTCATTTTCTTCACGGAAAATTTCGAACTCGCCACTGCGTGGCTCAAACAAAGCGAAATTTTCCTAAAAATGCCAAGTCGTTCGGGCAATTTATACGGGGATTTTATTTGAGCGCTATTGGATAAAAGTGCGGTGGGATTTTGGATTGTTTTTTGCGGTGAAAAACGTTTGGGATTTCAACCGCACTTCTAGATTTTTGTTTGGTAGGGACAGACTTTATGTCTGTCCTTATTTATATCATCAGATTATCGGACAGGCATAGAGCCTGTCCCTACGAAAATCCCATGATAGCGCACGCTTCCTCGAGTGTGCTGTAACTTCATGATGGTTCAAGCGTCCACGCTTGGACCAAAGAAGCACCAGCGTGGACGCTGGCGCTATCAAAGAGGCTATCAAAAAATTTAGCGCACAACGTAAAACGTACTTGCTGAAATTAAACAGATAATTGCCACGTTTTCAGAAACGTATCTACAATAGGTTTACATAACCCCCATGATAGCGCACGCTTCCCAGCGTGTGCTGTAACTTTATGATGGTTCAAGCGTCCACGCTTGGGCCCAAAGAAGCACCAGCGTGGACGCCGAGGCTATTGGAGACGACAAGAGGAAATTTATTTTGACAATTTTTTGATTAATATCCCATTTTCATTAAAGTCTTGTTCAATATTTTTATGATGGTTTACGTATGATTTTATTTTGCCATTTGGATAAAAATATTTTGTATAAATAAAATCAGTGTTTTTAAGATAATTTACTCTTTCTAGTGTCCCTTGTTCATCATAATTTTCATAAAGATCTTCCTTTACTCCATTTTGCACCGTTATATAGTGTTTTTGAGTTGGTTTTCCGTTGGTGTAGGAAATATAATTAACGTCCGAAAATATCCCCAATACTTCGTTAAACTTATCGGTGTCTATATAAAGCCTCTCTACTTTTCCTTTGTCAAAAGCCACCTTAATTTCATTATTTATATCATCCCATAAGCGATATTGTTTAATGTAACTTGGCGTACCTGTGGTTTCGTAGTAATGATCTATTGTAATCCAGCGCTCCTCTCCGTTTTTTATAAATTTAATTATCTCCTTTTTGTGGTGGTTTTTAGGCGGTCTGGGTTTTATGTCGCCAGAGTATTCCTTCTCATAAAATAGAGTCTTTCCATCTGCAGTATTAGTACGTTTATAAATATCATATAGGGGTAACCCAAGTTCGGGTTCGTATTCTCCCGTTGCTTTAATGTCAAATTGATAAAATAACTCTAAACTCCCTATCTGTTTCCCGGTTAAGTCCGGTCTAGGGGAATAAGTTTTGGTTACTTGGTTATCTTCTTTAATTTTATTTTGCTTTTTTGTTGAATTGACTAATTCAACACCTATCGTTTCAAATGAAATGATGATAGTCATAAAAAATAAGGTAAAATTTTTTAATATTTTCATAAATGTTTTTTCTCCTATGGTTCCAATAGCGCACGCTTCCCAGCCTGTGCTGTAACTTTATGATGGTTCAAGCGTCCACGCTTGGACCAAAGAAGCACCAGCGTGGACGCTGGTGCTATCAACGGCGACACACGCTATCGATAAAGTCTAAATGATAAAACACGCTCAAACCCCACCACACTTTAGACATTTTTCCTCGCATAATCTGCCGCTTCGGCGATGAGAGCTTCGCTTGGTCTTTTACCGGTGTAGAGTTCAAATTGTTCGACAGCTTGTAACACAATCACTTCTGCGCCGGAGATGGTTTGTTTACCTAAGGCTTGGGCGGTTTTGATTAATGGTGTGTCGGCAGGTTGAGCGACCACATCAAACGCGGTTTTGGCTTGACGGATCATGGCTTCGGGGAATGCAAGATCGAAAGCTTCTTTTCCACCTTTCATGCCGATTGGCGTGATGTTAACGAGTATGTCGGCGGTTTGATTGTCGAGGGAAGATATGTAATCGTAGCCATAAAGTGTGGCTAAATAGTTACCTGTTTTTTCGTTACGGGCGAAGACGTTGAGCTTTTCAAAGCCTGAATGCTTAAATGCCGCCACGACTGCTTTTGCCATGCCGCCGCTGCCATGTACGATCACGCGATCGTTCTTATTCAATTGGTATTTTTCGATAAGTTTAACAATGGCAATGTAGTCGGTGTTGTAGGCGCGTAAAATGCCGTTATCGTTGACGATGGTATTGACCGATTCAATGGCTTGTGCGGAAGGCGAGATTTCGTCTAAAAACGGCATGCAACTTTCTTTGAACGGCATAGACACTGCACTGCCTCGAATACCCAACGCGCGAATGCCTTTGACGGCGTGTTCGATATCATCGGTAGTGAAGGCTTTGTAAATGAAATTCAAACCAAGTTTTTGATAAAGATAATTATGAAATGTGGTGCCAAAGTTGCCGGGACGACCGGACAGAGACATACAGAGTTGGGTATCTTTGTTAAGCATAAGAAGCCTCACATTGGTATAGATAAAAAAGGATGCGCTCAGTATAGCAAATGATAATCCATAAAACGTTTAGAAAACCGACCGCACTTTCATGAATTATGCACAAATAAGATTGAATTGACTTGCGATGACGGCCTGCCCCAAACTCAAGCCGCCATCTCCCATCGGAAATTGATGCGCACTCAATACCTTAAATTCAGCTAACTGTTCTTTTATCAATCGCCGTAATAATTGGTTATGCCATACGCCACCGGAAAGCACGAGCGTTTCGCAATGATGGCGTTGCGCCTGTTGGCGAGCCAATTGAGCGAAACCTTCTGCTAACGCATAATGAAAAATAAAGGCTTTGTCAGCGTTGGACGAATCGAGCGCAATCCATGCTTGCCAGAAATGGGCAAGATCCAATTTATTTTCAGCGTTAAGCGGCATTAAGGTTGGAAGCTCTCTTTTATCGAATGGCAAACTGGCGAGCGCCGATTGCGAGGCGAGCACTTCCAATTGGCAGGCGGCTTCGCCTTCCCAGCTCAGTTGTGGCGGCGTGATGCCCAAGCCAAATGCCACTGCGTCAAATAAGCGTCCGGCGGAGGAAATCCGTGGGCTGTTAAGGTTGCGTTCAATCGCTTTAGAGAGCAGTTGCCAGTCATAGTTGGCGCAGGTTTGGGCGGCGATTTCTTGCCAATTTGGCACGAATTGATGCAAATGCGCTAACCAGTTGCGCCAAGGTTGTTTGGCGGCAAGATCGCCCCCCGGCAACGCTACCGCAGGTAGCCCCCCTAAATAGCGGCAGTGTTTTTCATCGACCAACAGACATTCTCCGCCCCAAAGTTGTCCGTTTTCACCCATGCCGATACCGTCCAACGCAAGCCCGATAACCTGTTCATGGCAATGGTGTTCCGCCATGACGCTGACAATATGGGCGTGATGATGGAGCACTTCTACATAAGGGATTTGGTATTGTGCAGCCAAGCGCTTACCCATTTCATGGGTAAAATAACCGGCGTGTGAATCAATGGCGATAAGTTCCGGTTTGAATTGGTAGATTTGGCAGAAGAGGGCGATATTCGCTTCTAATTGTGACCGCACTTTTTCGTTCGAGGTGTCGCCAATGTGTTGGCTGACGATGGCTTTATTTTGGCGCAATAAACAGAAGGTGTTTTTTAAATCAGACCCTAATGCCAGCACATTGTGTGCGCTGTGGTGATCCAACAGGGTTTCGTCAGGCACATAGCCTCTTGCGCGACGTAGAATTTCCACACCATCAAACACCGCACGCACTAAGGAATCGTCAGCGCGTTGCAAAATGTCGCGATTGTGGCAGAGGAAATAATCCGCCAAGTCACTTAAATATTCCACCGCACTTTGATTATCCAATACCGGCGGTTGTCCGCTTGGGTTGGCAGAGGTCATCACTAATGGGCGATTCACTTCTCTCAATAATAAATGCTGTAACGGGTTGCTTGGCAACATCACGCCGATTTCATTGAGTTGTGGTGCAATCTGTTCCGCTAATGAGGGGACTTTGTGTTTTGCCAATAGCACAATGGGTGCTGCCGTGCTGGTGAGTAATTTGATTTCCTTTTCGGTGAGATCCTTTAAAAAAGACACATCCGGCACCATCACCGCCAAAGGTTTACTTGGGCGGTGTTTGCGGTCGCGCAGTAATTGCACCGCATCAGCCTGAGTTGCATCACAGGCAAGATGAAAACCGCCGATGCCTTTTACTGCAACGATCTTGCCTTGTTGTAAGAAAAGTGCGGTGGTTTTTATCGGTGTTTTTTCATCGATAAGCGCGCCTTCTTGATTGCTTAACCAAACATGAGGGCCGCACACGGCACAGGCGTTCGGTTGCGCATGAAAACGACGGTCGGCAGGATTTTTATATTCTTCTGCGCAATCAGGACAGAGGGGAAAATCGGCCATCGAGGTGTTTTTGCGATCGTATGGAATGGCTTTAATAATCGTAAAACGCGGACCGCAGTGGGTGCAGTTGATAAAAGGATAATGATAGCGTCGATTGGTCGGGTCAAATAACTCCTTCAAACAGGCGGGGCAAGTGGCGGCATCAGGCACGATTTGGGTATCCATGGCGTTGTTTTCGCTTTCACGGATTTCAAAGCCGTCAAAGTACGGTGGATTTTCCCACGGTTTTTCCTGCTGCTGAATATCGGTAATCAGCGCAAGCGGGGGAAGTTGGGTTTGCAGATCATGCAAGAATTGTTGCAGTTGCTGCGCTGTTGGTTCAAGCAGGCGGATGAGTACGCCTTGCCCGTCGTTGTTGACATCGCCGCGTAATTCGTATTGATTCGCCAATAACCAGACGAAAGGACGAAACCCCACGCCTTGCACTTTGCCTTTTATGCGTAATTCAATGCCCTGCATATGCTTCCTGTTGCGTTTTTTATTGCTTTTAACTATGAAAAATATTTAACAGTATGAACAAGTTATTTATTTTTATCGAATTATTTTACTGGATTTAGGGCTTAGCGATGAGGTGGTTTTGCGAAAACCATTAAAAATGATGATCTTTATCAAGGAATAATTTTTTTGAAGAATGAACAACCATAAGCATGACCGCACTTTGGGACTGTTCTCAAAGTGCGGTCATTTTTTTCTCATTTTTTTGAAGATAATTGGCGCTGCCAATGTTCAAAACCTGTGCCGTTCTTCGTGTTTTATTTCACTTGATTTAACAGGAATTGTACGAGCAAGGAAACCGGTCTGCCGGTAGCACCTTTGTTTGCCCCTTGTAGCCATGCGGTACCGGCAATGTCGAGGTGCGCCCATGGGTATTTCTTGGTGAAATTGGCGAGGAACGCACCTGCCGTGATTGCACCGCCCCAACGTCCACCAATATTGGCTAAATCGGCAAAGTTGGATTTTAACTGTTCTTGGTATTCTTCACTTAACGGTAAACGCCATGCTTTGTCGGCACTTTGTTGTGCGGCTTGTTCAAGCGCAGCTGCGATGTCGTCATGGGTGGAAACCAAACCACTGTTGTGTTGCCCTAATGCGACTACGCAAGCGCCTGTTAAGGTGGCAATGTCAATGACCAGTTCAGGATCGAAACGTTCTACGTAAGTGAGCGTATCACATAGCACCAAGCGACCTTCTGCATCGGTGTTTAATACTTCCACGGTTAAGCCGTTCATGGTGGTGAGAATATCGCCCGGGCGATAAGCGTTGCCGTCTGGGAGATTTTCACAGCCTGCCATGACGCCGATTACGTTTAACGGCAGTTGTAGTTGTGCTAAGGCATTCATCACGCCATAAACGGAGGCTGCGCCGCACATGTCGTATTTCATTTCGTCCATGTCCGCAGCCGGTTTTAGGGAAATACCGCCGGCATCAAAGGTTAACCCTTTGCCCACTAACACGATCGGTTTTGCGTTCGGATTCGGGGCATTACGGTATTCCATAATCGCTAATTTTGCCTCATTGTGCGCTCCGCGTGATACGGCAAGATAGGCACCCATGCCTAATTTTTCCATTTCTGCTTCGTTGACAATGGTGGTTTTAATCAGCGGTGAGGTTTCGGCTAAGTTTAGCGCTTTGTCTGCCAAATATGCCGGGTTACACACATTTGGAGGACAGTTTGCCACATCTTTGGCAAGGCGTACGCCGAGGGCGATTGCAGAGGCATGCTGAATCGCTTGTTCGGCGGATGCCAGCTCATCTGCGCCAACGTTAAAAATCACCTCTGAAAGTGCGGTAGATTTTTCTGCTGTTTTTTGACTTTTGAATTGAGTGAATTGATATAAATCCTGTTCGATAGTTTCAATAGCAAAGCGGATGTTCCAGTAAAGCGTCCTTTGATTAAGCGGAATTTCAGTTAAAAAACTGACCGCACTTTTGGCTTGGGTTTCCTTTAATGTTTGCGCTGTTTTTTGCATAAGTTGCTTAAATTGACGCTCGTTGAGTTCACCGCGTTTACCACACCCCACGACGAGAAGTCGTTCGGCAGCAAGGTTTGGCACATTGCGCAATAATGTGGTTTGCCCAAGTTTGCCGCTAAGTTCACCGCTTTCCACCAAATGGAGGAGATAATTATCGGAAATCTTGTTAATTTCCACCGCACTTTGGGATAGGTTTTTTTCTTCAAAAATGCCCACAATCAGGCAATCTGCCGCTTGATTTACGGCATAATGTTGTGCGCTAAACTTCATTTTTTCCTCGCTTATTTTGCTGTTTTAAATGTCAAATTAAGGTATCATACGCCACCTATTCTTTAGGTAAGCCAAACCCAATTTGGTTTTTTCAAAGTGAAACGAATTTAATCTCTTTTGCTGAAATAGCAAGAGAAAAATAGGCAAAAAAAGTGATTTTAACCCGATATTTAACCAAAGAAGTTTTTAAAAGCCAGATTGCGATTTTGTTTATTCTGTTGCTGATCTTTTTTTGTCAGCAGCTCGTTCGCGTACTGGGCTCTGCCGCGAATGGCCAGGTGCCGGCAGATTTAGTCTTTTCTTTGCTAGGTTTAGGCATGCCGACCATGGCACAACTGATGTTGCCACTTTGTTTGTTCATTGCGATTTTGTTGACCTTAGGTCGTTTATACGCAGAAAGTGAAATCACCGTCATGCGCGCCTGTGGTGTAGGCTCAAAAATTTTAGTGAAAGTCGTTTTGATTTTATCGTTATTTACCGGGGCGTTGGCAGCATACAATGCATTATGGTTGAGTCCATGGGCAATTAATAAACAAGTGGCGATCATTGAGGAGGCAAAGGCAAATCCGAATATGGGCGCCTTGTCTGCCGGTCAATTTATGACGGCAAATAACAGTGATTTTGTGTTGTTTATTGATGACATTCAAGAAAATCAAATTAATAACGTTTATGTGTTCCAAACCCAGCCAAAAGGGCAAACTAAGCCGTCAGTCATTGTGGCGGAGCAAGGGGAGTTAAAATCTTTACCAAACGGTGATCAAATCCTTCGTTTGCAAAATAGTGATCGTTTTGAAGGCACCGCGATTTTGCCGGATTTCCGCATCACCCATTTTGATGAATACCAAGCCTATTTAGGTCATAAAGCCGTTGAAGATGATTCAAATGAAGCGGGTGAAATGAGCCTTATGCAACTGTTAAATGCCGATACGCCGGCGATGAAAACCGAATTTCATTGGCGTTTAACCTTAATTCTTGCTGTGCCTATCATGGCATTGTTAGCCGTGCCATTAAGTCGTGTTAATCCACGCCAAGGTCGTTTTGCCAAAGTGTTACCGGCGTTATTGTTGTATTTAATTTACTTCTTATTACAAAGCTCATTGAAATCAGCCGGTGGTGCAGGCAAATTGGATGCCTCGTTATTTATGCCATTGGTGAATGGGGGCTTTTTCTTATTGGCGATTTTGCTCAACAGTTGGGATAGCGCATTCATGTATCGTATTCGTTATTCATTGAATAAAAAGCGCTAAAACAGGGATAACTGAATGAATACCTTAGAACGATATATCGGTAAAAGTATTTTAGGCACGATTTTCGCCACCTTGTTCATGTTAGTGGGATTATCCGCCATTATTAAATTTGTAGAGCAATTCCGTAGTGTGGGGAAAGGCACTTACGACATCTTACAGGCTATTGCTTATACGGTGTTGACTATGCCGAAAGATGTAGAAACCTTTTTCCCTATGGCGGCATTGCTTGGTGCATTAATTGCCTTGGGGAATCTTGCCAGTCGTAGTGAATTAGTGGTGATGCAATCATCAGGATTTTCACGCATACGCATCGGCATTGCGGTGATGAAAACGACTATTCCATTAGTCTTGTTGACAATGGTGATTGGTGAATGGGGAATCCCACAAACCGAGCAATTTGCGCGTGATATGCGATCCAAAGCTATTTCCGGCGGTTCTATGCTTTCGGTGAAAAATGGCATTTGGGCAAAAGACGGCAATAATTTCGTGTATGTGCGTAGCATTTCTGATGATGTGGAATTAAACGATATTTATATTTATACCTTCAATGAACAACGCCAATTAGAAAAAATGAAACATGCGAATCAAGCGTCTTTTAACAATGGCAAATGGACGTTACGACAAGTCAATGAATCCCGTATTCAACCCGATGAAGTGGTGACTATCAATCGTTTAAATGAAGACTGGGAGACCAACTTAACGCCGGATAAACTAGGTGTGGCATCATTGCGTCCAACATCATTGTCTATTTCGGGGTTATCGAATTACATCGCCTTCCTGAAAGAAACCGGACAGGATTCCAGAAATTTCGAGTTGACCTATTGGCGTAAATTGCTCCAACCGGTTTCTGTAGGCGTGATGATGATGTTGGCGCTTTCCTTTATTTTTGGTCCGTTGCGTAGCGTGACTGCCGGGGCGCGTATTCTTATCGGGATTTCTTTCGGTTTCTTGTTCTATGTAGTGAATGAGTTGTTTGGTAAATTCAGCTTGGTGTATAACACCACGCCGCTTATTGGCGCGTTGATGCCAAGTGTGCTGTTCCTGCTTATTACTTGGTGGTTGTTAGCGCGACGTCGAAATTAGACAAAAGTGCGGTAAGAAAAAACAATGTTTTTAAAGCCCGTGATTGTCACGGGCTTTTTATACTAAACATTAATTTCATTCATTCAATGAATGAAATATTTGAAATTGACACATATTCCCTTTCTCTTTAATTTAAATAACATCTTTGACAGAGTTGAAATGAGGTAACTTGCATGAGTTATGCAAAAGAAATTGATAATTTAAATCAACACTTAGCCGATTTGAACGGCAAAATTAACGTTTCCTTTGAATTTTTCCCACCTAAAAATGAAAAAATGGAAAATATTTTGTGGGAATCCATTCATCGTTTAAAAGTCTTAAAGCCAAAATTTGTTTCTGTGACTTACGGGGCGAACTCCGGAGAACGTGAACGTACCCATGGTGTTGTAAAACACATTAAGCAGGAAACCGGTTTGGAGGCAGCGCCGCATTTAACTGGCATTGATGCAACGCCGGATGAATTACGTCGCATTGCAAAAGATTATTGGGATAGCGGCATTCGCCGTATTGTGGCGTTGCGTGGTGATGAGCCGAAAGGTTATGAGAAAAAGCCTTTTTATGCCGCAGATTTAGTGACATTGCTCCGTGAAGTAGCCGACTTTGATATCTCCGTTGCAGCCTATCCGGAAGTGCACCCAGAAGCAAAATCAGCACAAGCGGACTTAATCAATTTAAAACGTAAAATTGATGCTGGCGCTAATCACGTGATTACGCAATTCTTCTTTGACATCGATAGCTATTTGCGTTTCCGTGACCGCTGTGCCTCTATTGGCATTGATGCAGAAATCGTGCCGGGCATTTTACCGGTCACTAACTTCAAACAGCTTCAAAAAATGGCCGCGATCACTAATGTGAAAATTCCTGCCTGGATGGCGAAAATGTATGATGGGTTAGATGACGACCAAACAACTCGTAATTTAGTGGCGGCAAGTATCGCTATGGATATGGTGCGCGTATTATCTCGTGAAGGCGTAAAAGACTTCCACTTCTACACCTTAAACCGTAGTGAACTTACTTACGCGATTTGCCATACGTTAGGGATTCGTCCAACGTTGTAATTTAAAAAAATGAAAAAAAGCGACCGCACTTTAGGTTTTCCTCTTAAAGTGCGGTCGTTTTTTTATGTATTGGTTGTGGTGAATGCAAATTTAATTCGGTTCTTTTTTCAGTAATGAACACAAAAAGAGAAACGTGGCGCAAATGACGACAGAAGGGCCTGCAGCGGTGTCGTAATAGGCGGATAAAGTTAGCCCCATAGAAACGGCAAGCATACTAACAATTACGGCAATACCGACCATGCTTTCCGGGGTGCGGGCAAAGCGCTTAGCGGCGGCAGCCGGAATAATGAGGAGGGAGGTGATAATTAATGCGCCAACAAATTTCATACTCAAGGCAATGGTTAAGGCCGTTAAGATCATCAGAATAAAGCGCATTCTTTTCACATTAATCCCTTCCACTTGAGCCAATTCCGGGCTGATCGTGGTGGAAATTAGCGGTTTCCAAAAATAGATTAATGCAGTAAGTACGACAATGGCGCCAAGACTGATGTAAATGAGATCGTCATAAGTGATAGCCAGTAAATCGCCGAATAAATAGGACATTAAATCGACCCGCACATTTTGGAGCAAACCGACCGTGACAACGCCGATAGAAAGACAGCTATGTGCAATAATGCCAAGTAACGTATCCACAGAAAATTGCGTATTATTTTCCAACCAAACCATGGCAATGGAAAGCAAGATCGTGAGGACTAAAATGGCGATGTAAGGGTTGATTTGCAAAAAAATACCAAGCGCAACACCCAATAACGCCGAGTGGGAAAGCGTATCACCGAAATAGGCCATTTTGCGCCAGACCACAAACGCTCCGAGCGGAGCCGTAATCAGCGAAAGTACCATGCCTGTAATCCAGGCGGGAAAAAGAATATCAAACATAATATGAATCGTTAGTGTGAATGGGGCGATTCCATGCCGCAAATGTCGCCGTGCATATCATGACGATGATTGTGGTGATGGGTATAAACCGCAATATTTTTAGAAAACTGATTGCCGAAAAAGTGAATAAACGTTGGATCGTTTGAAACAGTTTCAGGCGTGCCGGCGCAACAAATATGCTGGTTAATACACAGCACTTCGTTAGTGTCAGCCATGACAATATGTAAATCATGTGACACCATCAAAATTGCACAATTTAATTTTTCACGGGTCTGCTGAATCAGTTGATAAAGCTCTGCCTGACCGGTCATATCTACGCCCTGAGTGGGCTCATCCAACACCAATAAATTGGGTTTATTTAAAATCGCTCGTGCCAGTAAAACCCGTTGCATTTCGCCACCGGAAAGTTTTTGCATACTGTTGTGAATGAGATGGCTAATGGACAACAACGCCATGGCATCTTGGATATCCTGCCGAGAAATTCCTTTTTTTAAGGATAAAAATTTTTCAACGGTAATAGGTAAGTTATGGTCTAAATGAATCTTTTGCGGAACGTAACCGATACGAATATTTTTGTTGTAGCGCACAGAACCGGACGTTGGTTGTTGTAGTTTGAGTAAGACTTTTAATAGTGTAGATTTACCACCGCCGTTGGGCCCTACAATAGTAATAATCGAGTTTGGGTAAATGGTGAGGTTAATGTGGTTGAGTGCGATTTGTTGCCCGTATTTTACATTGATGTCCTTTAATTCGACCAAGGGCACTTTTATTGCATTGATTTGCATGATGGGTTCTATTTGAGATTTCATTGGAGAAAAATTGCGCTAAAAATAGCTTATTTTTTATGATTTAACAAGTTCCCCGATAATTTATGTGTATAATTGCGCCGTTTGTCAGGAATTTCGCTTTATCCGTTGAATTTTTTTATTTTTATTGAGTCATAAGTAAACTTAAATCTTATTCGTTGTAAGGAAACCCAAAAGTGGTACAACACGTAAAATTAGCAAGAGAGCGTCGTCAAAGAAAGTCGCGTATTAAAGCGCTTATTTTCTTTTTGGCACTTTTGTTGATTTTTACCGGTTTTTTTCTGCATTTAAACGATACGGCAGAAGACAAAATCGAGAGCGTCAAAAATCCTACTTATACCAATCTTTCGACCAAAAATACACTTTTCGATACGAATAATCTGCTACAGGAGATTCTCTCTTTAGGTGAGCTTTATCCTGTTTCCGCCTATGTTGTTTCTTTTACTAATGAAGCTGTTCAAGAAACACAAATTTTAGCTGATACTTTTAGTCTCAATGCCGTAGAAGAGGCAACTTCTTATGATGATGTGGGGAAAGATGACGAATCGGAAGAAGTTAAAACCCACGACGAATTTGATGATCTAGATACTTTGCCAAGTGATGCGAAAGATGCTGTCGTAAATATTTTAGATGTGGCGGATCAAGCGATTCGAATCAAAGATCAATTTAGTCATACGGTGGTGAAAGGCGATAGTTTAAAGGATGTATTGGAGCTTTCCGGTTTAGAGGATGATACTAGTAAACAACTGATTGCGGCTTATCCGGAACTCAAACATTTACAAGCAGGGCAACAGTTCTATTGGATTTTGAATAATGACGGTGAATTGGAATATTTGAATTGGTTGGTTTCACAGAAAAAAGAATACATCTACGAATTACAGTCAGAAGGTAAGTTTACCCGTCAAATTCTGGAAAAGAAAAGCGTTTGGAAACGGGAAGTATTACGTGGCGAAATGGATGGTTCTTTTGTTAATAGCTTGAAAAAATTAGGTTTAGATAATCGTCAAATTTATCAACTGACTTCTGCGTTACAGTGGCAGGTGAGTTTAAAACAACTGAAAAAAGACACCAAAATATCGATTTTAGTTTCTCGCGAATATTTAGAAGAGAAGCGTACCGGTCAAGGTAACGTAGAAGCCATTCATATTATGACTGGAGGAAAAGGTTATTACGCGATTCAAGCAGCGAACGGACGTTATTATAACCGCCAAGGGGAAACCTTAGGTAAAGGCTTCTCACGTTATCCATTGCAGCGTCAAGCGCGTGTATCTTCACCGTTTAACCCACGTCGTCTGCATCCTGTTACAGGTCGTATTGCCCCCCATAAAGGCGTGGATTTTTCTATGCCGATAGGCACGCCGGTTATTGCGCCGGCAGATGGTACGGTTGAAAAAATTGCGTATCAGGCAAATGGTGCCGGTCGCTACGTGGTCATTCGTCATTCTCGAGAATACCAAACCGTGTATATGCACTTGAGCCGTCCTTTAGTTAAAGCCGGGCAAAGTGTGAAGAAAGGGGAACGTATTGCATTGTCGGGAAATACCGGACGTTCAACCGGACCGCACTTACACTATGAATTTCATATTAACGGACGCCCTGTGAATCCGCTTACGGTCAAACTTCCGGGAGGAAGCAGCGGTATGGCAACGGCTGAACGTAAAGAATTCCTTGTCAAAGCCAATGAAGTAGAACGCTTGTTACGTTAGTTTTGAAAGTGCGGTGGTTTTTCCCGCTGTTTTAAAAACATTGTGAAAATCGACCGCACTTTTTTATAAAAGCCATACCACCATTTATCAAATATGATGTATCACTAATCTTTTCCCTTGATAATCCAACACGTCTGCATCCAAATTAAACACAGATTTTAAGTTTTCTTTTGTGATAATTTCGGTAGGTGTGCCAATCATTGCGATTTCACCGTTTTTCATGGCGACAATGGTGTCGGCGTAGGCGGCAGCCATATTGATGTCATGCACTACCATGACCGTGGTCAGTGCAAGTTCATCGGTCAGTTGGCGTAGCAAGCGCATCAGCTCGCGGGCGTGGAACATATCGAGGTTATTTAATGGTTCATCAAGCAGTACATGATCGGTTTTTTGACAGAAGGTCATGGCAATCAGGGCGCGTTGACGTTGACCGCCGGAAAGTTCGCTAAGAAAACGATTGGCCAATGGCGCTAATTCAAAACGTTGTAAGGCATCGCGGATAATGGCATTGTCTTCTTCCGTCGGGCGCCCCTGATGGTGAGGATAACGGCCGAAAATCAACAAATCTTTTACCGTAATGCGACTATGAATCACGTTATCTTGGGTCAGAATTGCCAGGTTTTGCGCAATTGTGCGTGATGGCGTGGCGCCAATATCCATATCATTTAGCCAAATTTGCCCTTGTTGAATCGGATTTAAGCGCGCAACCAAAGAGAGTAGCGTGGATTTACCAGCACCATTAGCGCCGATCAATGCGGTAATACCACCGTTTGGGATGGTGAGATTAATGTTATTTAAAATCGTCGCCTGATTAATTTTATAGGTTATATTTTCAATTTTTATCACAAGAAATTCCCTTATTTTGCCCGTCTTAAAATTAGGTAGATAAAGACTAACCCACCGACAAATTCGATAACTACGCTAAGCACACCCTGCATCTTCATTACCTGTTCGAACACGGCTTGACCGCTTACTAATGTGATGGCCGACACCATAAACGTCATTGGGATGCGAATGCTGTGGTGCATGGTCGGGCTAATGGCATTGACGATGGCACATACCAATAAGCCTAAAAACAGAATCGGTCCCACAAGTGCGGTGGAAATTGACACTAAAAATGCGCAGCAAATGAGTAATTGGCGGCTGAACTGATGATATTCCAAGCCTAATCCGATAGCGCGTTCACGCCCCAGTAGTAGTACATCTAATTTAAAACGTTGTTGCCAAATCCACAGAGCGCTGACCAATGTAATGACAGTACCAATCCATAATAAGGTTGGGTTCACCGTGTTAAAACTGGCAAAGGAAGATCCTTGTGCAACGGCGAATTCATTCGGATCGATCATGCGCTGTAGCAGGTTATTTACACTGCGGAAAAGCACACCGAAAATAATCCCTACCAAAATCATACGGGCGAGATCGCTGTTGTTTTTGCTGAGTGTACGGAATAACAGGAGTGCGCCAAGCAACATAAGTAAGGTTTCAAAGGCAAATTTGCCGGCCACATTGAGTTGTGTAAATCCAATCCCGCCGAAGAGAAACACTAAAATGCTTTGCACCAATAAATATAAGGAGTCAAAGCCTAAAATGCTGGGTGTTAGAATCGGGTTATTGGTTAAGGTTTGAAATAGCAATGTAGATATGCCAATGGTGTAGGCCATCATCAGCAATAACAACAGTTTCTTTCCACGAAACGGCAAAATGAAATCCCAGTTACCATTCGCGTGGTAAGTCATAAAAAAGACGCAAGCAAACGTGAGTAGGGCACCGAGTAATAACATGACGCGATTATTTTGCATTGGCTTTCCCCTTAAATAATAAATAGAGGAAAATCAATGTGCCGACAATGCCGAAAATGGTCGAAATCGGTACTTCATAAGGTGCGTTAATGACTCGGCCTATAATGTCGCAAATCAAGACCAAATTGGCGCCGAGCAACACAACCGAAGGCAGATTTTGGCGTAATCGGTCACCGGCTAAGCGGGAAATAATATTTGGTACAACCAGGCCGATAAAGGGAATTTGCCCAACGGTGACTACGACTACCGCAGTAATCATCGCCACCACAATTAACGCAAACCACGTCATTTGACGATAATTAATCCCTAAGCCGGTACTGATATTTTTCCCCAGTCCGGTAATGCTCAGACGATCGGCCATAATATAAACCACCACAGCAAGGGCGGCGGTAAGCCATAATAATTCATAACGTCCTGCCAAGATGCCGGAAAAATCGCCAGAAAACCAAATGGACAAGGTTTGTAAGCTGTCTGTTTCGTAGGCAAGAAAGGTCGTCATCGCCTCAATAATATTGCCGAACATAATCCCCACCAACGGCACCATGAGACGTTGATGTGGCGGCAATTGCTGTAACAATAAGGTAAAAATGCCCATGCTAATGAGTGCGGAGACGGTGGCGACGGACATTTTGAGAAGCAAGGCGGCGCTTGGAAATAATAGGCTGGTTAATAAAATCCCCAATGCCGCGCTTTGACTGGCGCCGATCATGCCCGGCTCAATAAAGCGATTTTTTAAGACAATTTGTAATACCATGCCTGCCACGCCAAGAGTCGCCCCTACTAAAATCACGGCGAAGGTACGAGGCAATCGACTGACTAACAGTACTTGCATTTGTTCCGGTTGAGAAAAAAATTGAGACCAATGGAAATCGGCTACGCCCACGGTAATACTTAATGCGGCGAGTAATACAAGAATTAAAAAATTAATCCGATTTAACGTGAAAATTCCAGACATGATGTTTTTTAAGTAATAAAAACGTTCTCTCCGCTTGGCATGAAGGCGATACAACGGAGAGAACGATAAGCATGATTATTTTTTCTCGAAAGCGGTTTTAATCGCGTTTAAGTCCGTTTTTAATTGTTCCGCACCGCCCGGCGCTAAGTAGGAAGCGCTACTGAGATAAACGACATTACCGTTTTTCCAGGCTTTAGTGCGACGAACCAATTCATTATCCAATACTTCTTTGGCGGTTTTACCTTCTTCGCCAATAGCAGAAATGCGATCTAACACAAACAACCAGTCAGGATTGGTTTTTTCAATAAACTCAAAGCTCGCCGGTTGGCCATGACCGGTACCTTTAATGCTCGGATCCGCCATTGGTACGCCAAGTTCATCATGAATAAAACTTAAACGATAACCGCTACCGAATGCGGAAATTTTGCCACCGTTGACTAAAATAATTAAACCGTTGCCTTTGTCTTTCACGGCGGCTTTAGTGTCTTTTAATAAGGTTTCCAATTCACCTTTTAACTTGTCTGCTGCCGCTTGTTTATCAAATAAACGACCGAAACTGTCAATGCGTTGAATGCCGCTTTCCACTAATTTATCGCCGTTATCGGTTAAATCGATCGTTTTTGCAATAGCGCTGACATCATCAAATTTTTTTGCCGTGCGGGTGCCGACAATAATTAAGTCTGGTTTTAATTCATTTAAAGCCTCTAAATTGGGCTCAAAAATAGTACCGACATTTTTGGCTTTTTCTAGTGTTGGTTTTAAATAAGGAAGTATTTTGCCGACATCCGCCGCACCATCTACTTTCACACCTAATGCTTGCAAGGTATCAAGGCTTCCCGTATCAAATACTGCAATTTTGGCTGGCGGTGCTGCTAATGTCACTTCTCCTCGTGCCGTTGGAATGCTGATTTCTTTCGCTAACGCAGATGTCGCCATCGCGATACAGGTTAATGTTAGCAGTGTTTTTTTCAACATCATAAATCTCCTTAAAATATAATTGAAAATAATTCTCATGTATTTTAACGAGATTTATTAGAAGGTAAACCTAAATTTTCGTATGCTAAAAACGATTTTTCATATTCCTAGAATTTTAGTTGGTTATCCCATTATTCACCTATATAATCGAGAATAATTCTTAATTATAAATATGGAGTTACTATGCTTAAAAAAACAAAGTTGGCGGTATTGGTTGCAGCGGTTTGTACCTATCAAAATATGGCATGGGCGGAAGAAACCAGTCAGTTAGAAGAAATTTCTGTGGTTGAAATTGAAACCAGCGATACGTTGGTCAATACCAAAGTGGATCGTAACAGTATTTTCTTACGCCAAGCAAAAGATGTTAAAGATTTATTTTCCAATAAATTAGACGTCAACGTCAGTCAATTGCAAACGGCACGTTCCGGCGGAGAAGGCGTGAATATTCGTGGTTTGCAGGGGAACCGTATGACCACAACGGTAGATGGTATCCCATTGCCGGAAGCACAAGAAAGCAAACATTTTATTTCTTACGGTGTGGAATTCGGACGTGCCGATTATGTGGATGTGAGTAGTTTGCGTAGCGCCGATGTGCAATATGCCGGTTCTGCCAACAGTTTATCGGGCAGCGTGAATTTTGCTACATTAGAACCTGTTGATTTGTTGAAAGGTCGTACCCTCGGGGGCTTTATCGGAAGCGGTTATAACAGCGCCGATAATTCCGTTTACGGCACTGTTGGCGGCGCAGGCAAAATCGGTGCTTATCAAGGCATGGTAATGACCACCATTCGTAACGGCGATCAAACCAAAAACAAAGGCACTAATGCTGGTACCGGCGTAAACCGTACCGAACCAAATCCGGCAGACACGCAAAATAATTATGTTCTTACCAAACATTACTATCAGTTAAATGATCAACATCAGGTTGGTGCCGCTTTTGAATATCAACGTAAAAAAATTAAGACCGATTTACTGACATTAAATGATATCAACATTGACAGAGCCACCGGTATTCAAACCAAAGGCAATTCCATTGATCGTGTGAAACGTAGCCGTTTTTCATTAAGCCACGATTATAATAATGAGCACGGTTGGTTACAAAATGCGAAAACACAGGTTTATTATCAAAATGCCGGTACCGATAATTATCGTCATCGTTTAGGAACGAATAATTACCGCTTTGAAGAATCAAACGTTAACTATAAAACCTATGGTATTAACAGCAATTTAATGAGTTTTATTGATGGAGATATTCCGCAAGTTCTGCGTTATGGTTTAAGTTATAACCACACCAAAGCGACAAATTATTTGCACTATGAACGTCCTGCTTACGGCAATTCCCGCCACGCCTATTTCAACGGAAAACCGACATCAGACACGAAACAGCATAAAGTTACGGGTTATTTTGAAGATGAAATTGCTTTTGGAAAATGGGTCGTTACGCCACAAGTCAGTTTTGTGCATTATCGGATGACACCTTCCGGTGGTAACAGTGACGTGGCTCAATTCCAACCGGCAAAACGTTCCGAAACTAAATTTGCGCCGAAGTTAAGTTTAGAATATCGTGCTGCACCGGAATTTATTCCGTATGTGCAATATTCTCGTGGTGTAAGAACGCCGTCACCACAACAATTAACCTCTTATTTCTTTGAAAGCGTTAATTATTTCATTCCGGGATTAGGGCCTCAAACCGCTAATGTCGCGGTGGTCGGTAACCCGAATTTGCGTTCCGAAACCGCCGATAACTTTGAAATCGGGGTGAAAGGTCAAAATGAAAAACTGCAATATTTGGTCACCGGCTATTACAACCACTATAAAAACTTTATTGATTGGGTATCCAAACCAACGCAAGGTTATACCACCTTTATTCAATACGACAATTTGGATAAGGCCAAAGTGTATGGTTTTACTGCCGATGTGAAATGGACGTTTTATGATGATTTCTATTTGACGAAAGGCATTTCTTATAGTCGCGGCAGAGCCACCAATAATGGCATTAAAACACCAATTAATAGTATTCAACCGTTAAAAGTGAAATTCGGTTTAGGCTATGAAGGTGACACCTATGGCGCCAATATTCAATGGACTTATAACCGTGGTAAATCCGATAAAGATATTGAACAATCTTCCGCGTACTTGTACAACCCGACAGGTGGTTATTCATTGTTTGATTTAGGCGTTTATTGGAAGCCGGTGGAAAATCTGACGTTAACCGCCAATGTAAACAATCTGTTTAATAAAAAATACTGGAACTGGAACGACATTTCTTATCTTGCCCTGTTAAGTAAAGCTACGCAGGATCAAGGTCGCGATCCGAGCAGTATTCCATTGGCGATTACTTCCGGAAATGCTGATCGTTACAGCGCACCGGGACGCAATTTTAACGTCGGTATTCGTTATGAGTTTTAAAAACAGCTGAAATTTCGACCGCACTTTTGTCAACCTCCGTGTTGTTCTAAAGTACGGTCATTTTTTTCGGCAAATTTATTGTCTTGCCGGGGCAAAATTTATGGTCAAAAACAACCGCACTTTTCCTTTCAAAGCCCCTCAATTTCCTTACAATAACGCCGTATTTTTTAACCCATTTTCCCTAACGAAGGAGTTTATTATGATGAATAGAAGACGTTTTATTCAAATCGGTGCGACCAGTGTGTTAGCGCTTAGTTGTAATCGCATGGCG
The DNA here is from genome assembly GCF_000185305.1 of Aggregatibacter segnis ATCC 33393. Taxonomy (GTDB): domain Bacteria; phylum Pseudomonadota; class Gammaproteobacteria; order Enterobacterales; family Pasteurellaceae; genus Aggregatibacter; species Aggregatibacter segnis. The sequence continues at coordinate 1,300,975 of NZ_GL622200.1, read as the reverse complement.
TTCGCAAAAAGCGATAATCAAGTCGATTTACGCATTATCGGTACTACTGATATTCACAGTTTTTTGACGGACTTTGACTATTACAAAGACGCCCCGACAGAGAAATTCGGTTTTACCCGTGCGGCAAGTTTAATTCGTCAAGCTCGTGCGGAAGTAAAAAACAGCGTGTTGGTGGATAACGGCGATTTAATTCAAGGTAATCCGATTGCCGATTATCAAGCAGCAGTGGGCTATAAAGAAGGCAAATCAAACCCAGCTGTAGATTGCTTAAATGCTATGCATTATGAAGTGGGCACCCTGGGCAATCACGAGTTTAATTATGGTTTGGATTATTTAGCCGATGCTATTAAACAGGCAAATTTCCCGATTGTGAACGCCAACGTGGTGAAAGTGGGAACAGAGGAGCCTTATTACACGCCTTATGTGATTCAGGAAAAAACGGTGGTGGACAATAAAGGCAAGTCGCATAAGCTAAAAATCGGTTATATCGGTTTTGTGCCGCCGCAAATTATGGTGTGGGATAAAGCCAATTTAACGGGCAAAGTGGAAACCCGCGACATCGTAAAAAGTGCGCAAAAATATGTGCGGGAAATGAAGAAAAAAGGCGCGGATATTATCGTGGCGTTGGCGCACACCGGCCCATCCGATGAGCCGTACCATGAAGGCGCAGAAAATTCCGCGTTCTATCTTGCGGATATGCCGCACATTGACGCGGTGATTTTCGGTCACTCCCACCGCTTGTTCCCGAATAAAGAATTTGCCAAATCACCGAACGCAGATATTGCTAAAGGTACCGTAAAAGGCGTGCCGGAAAGCATGGCGGGCTATTGGGCGAACAATATCAGTGTCGTAGATTTAGTATTGAGCGAGCATAACGGCAAATGGATTGTGACCGACGGCAAAGCGGTATTGCGTCCGATTTATGATGCGGAAAACAAAAAGGCGTTGGCAGAAAATGACCCGGAAGTGACCGCACTTTTAAAAGAAACTCATGAAGCGACCCGTAAATTCGTGGCACAGCCGATTGGTAAAGCTACCGACAATATGTATAGTTATTTGGCATTGGTGCAAGACGACCCGACCATTCAAATTGTTAACCAAGCGCAAAAAGCCTATGTGGAAAAAGTTGCCCCAAGCGTACCTGCCATGGCTGGCTTGCCAATTTTAAGTGCGGGCGCACCGTTTAAAGCGGGCGGACGTAAAAACGATCCGACAGGCTACACCGAAGTGAACAAAGGCGAGTTAACGTTCCGCAATGCGGCAGATTTGTATTTGTATCCGAATACCTTGGTCGTGGTGAAAGTCAGCGGCGAACAGCTGAAAGAATGGTTGGAGTGCAGTGCAGGGATGTTTAAGCAAATCGACCAGGCAAGCGATAAACCACAATCGTTATTGGATTGGGAAGGTTTCCGCACCTATAACTTCGATGTGATCGACGGTGTCAATTACGAATACGATTTAACCCAACCGCCACGTTATGACGGCGAGTGCAAGTTAATCAACCCGAATGCCCACCGCGTGCTGAATCTGACTTACCAAGGCAAACCGGTGGATCCGAAAGCGGAATTTTTAATCGCCACCAATAACTACCGTGCTTATGGTAATAAATTCCCAGGTACCGGCGATAAGCACATTGTTTACGCGTCACCGGATGAAAACCGTCAAGTATTGGCAGATTACATCAAAGCTACCAGTGAAAAAGACGGCGCAGTGAATCCACGTGCAGACAAGAACTGGCGCTTCGTACCAATTAAAGGCAATGATAAATTAGATGTGCGCTTTGAAACGTCACCAAGCGAACAAACGGCGCAATTTATCAAAGAAAATGCTCAATACCCAATGAAACAAGTAGGTACTGATGAAGTGGGCTTTGCCGTGTATCAAATTGATTTATCAGGCAAATAATTCACCCCAAAATAAAAGGCATCCTATGGATGCCTTTTTTATTGTTAAAGTGCGGTAGTTTTTTCAAACGTTTTTTTAACCATTTGATTTATTCCGCCGGGAACACAAACGGATTCAAACCGCTTTTCATAAAACCTTTTTTCTCCATTTCCATATCCAAAAAGATAGACGCTAAATCATCAGCAATCACTTCCATTTTCGGATCTTTTTCTTGGTATAAGGCTTTAAGGTAGCTGTGGCAGCTTCCACAACTTTCGCTACGAACTGCGGCTAAATGCTCATCAAGGGACCAATAATCTAAATCGCTACTTTCTCCGCAGTTAGTGCATTGTGTGCGCACCATATTCCATTCGCTTTCACATAAAGAACAGTGCATGTAGCGCAAGCCTTGATTGGTGCCTAAATGAATCATGCTGGCCGTTGGAGAGGCGCTGCAAACCGGGCAAAGATGTAAATCTTCGGTACTTTCTTGTTTGGCGTTGTGCGGAATTTGTTGTACTAATTGGAACCAATATAAGGATAATGCCGCCCATACAAACACCGCTTTATCGCTGGAAATGGTGGCAAATTCTTGTGCCAATACTTTATCGGCAAGGTCTTCCAATTCACTGTCAGCGGCTTTTTCTAACCATTCAATCGTGGTGAGAATCTGGTCGTTGGCAGAAGGTTTTAATTTCTCTAAAAGTGCGGTCAATAATTTGCGCCAAATTGGGTCACGCTGCCAGTTTTTCACATCTAGCGGTTTATTTGCTAATTGTTCACCGGAAAGTGCTTGCAGACGTGGATCTTGTGGAATCGGCATGCTTTCAAGCAAGGCTAACTGTGCATCGGCAATCGCGGCGGCAAACAACAGATAATCAGCGAGCGGATGATCCTGCGCTAATTCTCTTAAACGTGCGGCACGGCGTTGATATAAGTTTTTCGGGTTGGAAAACAACAGCGGCGGCGCGGTATAAGAGGCTGCCGCTTGTTTAATTTCATTTTCAGGAAGAATTCGGATACTCATAATTTTAGGGCTTATTGTTAATAGAAAGTGAAAATTCATGCCTATTATAGGCGCATAAATTTACTGTTCAATGACCGAAACGGGTAATTTTTATTTATTTTCCAGCCATTGTTTAATGCGGTTTACCCCTTCTTGCAAATGCTCGATGTTGCGTGTGTAAGCAAAACGCAAATAATGCTTCGTGCCGTTTTTCCCAAAATCAATGCCCGGCGTAGTGGCGACTTGGATTTCATGGAGCATTTGTTTGGCAAATTCATAGCTGTCATTAGTGTATTTGGATACATCCGCCCACAAATAAAAAGCGCCTTGGGGTTTAAATTCAATGGTAAAAATGTCTTTTAAGGCGTTATATAAAAAATCGCGACGGGCTTGGAATTGCTGTTTTACCTGTGCAAGATGGGCTTCATCAAAGGCTTCTAATGCCGCATATTGGCTTAATGTTGGTGCAGAAATAAAGATATTTTGCGCAATGATTTCAGCTTCACGCACTTTGTCTTCCGGCACGATAATCCAGCCTAAACGTAAGCCCGGCATACAGAAATATTTAGAAAAACCGTTGATGACATATGCTTTATCGTTAAATTGCAATGCGGTTGCAGCAGTTTCGTCATACACCAAACCGTGATACAACTCATCGGAAATAAACGCAATGTCATGCTCACGACAATATTCGTTAAGCGCTTTCAAGCGTTCGGTGGTGTAAATATTGCCTGTCGGGTTTGCCGGCGAGGAAATTTGTAACGCTTTAATTTGATGGCGTTTTAATTGTTCCACGCTTAATTGATAACAATCTTGTTTATCCACCGGCATGAATTCCGGCTGAATATCCATCATGTAAGCAAAATTTTTATAGCAAGGATAAGACGGATCCGTTAAACCTAATTTATCACCGTTATTTAAGGTGAGGGCATAAGCCACTAGGAATGCACCGCTGGTACCGGGCGTAAGCAAAATCCGATTCGGATTGATTTTCACCTGATAAGTGCGGTCATAATACGCGGCGATTTTTTCTCGCAACGCCAGAAGTCCAAGGCTTTCTGTGTAACTAAATTGATTGTGCTGCACGGCATTTTGCAGTGCGGCTTTAACCTTATCGGAAGGCGGTAAATCCGGCTGACCGATTTCAAAATGAATGGCGTTAGGGTATTTCGCCGCTTCTCGTACAATATCCATCACAATAAAAGCGGACATGTTGTCGTAACGCATAATATTTCCTTTTTTCTCTTTTTTTAAAAAATTTTAAGCTTCTTAATCTTTTCTTAATTTTTACTTGCTTTAATAGCTCTCAACAAAGCAAGGGGCTTTGTGATAATAAACTTTACGAAGGAGATTTCAAATGAAGAAACGCAGTTTAGCAACAATTTTCGTATTAGCAACCATTGCCGCAAGCGGTGCCTTTGCCCAAGGCGGTTTCCAAGATCCTAATGCGTCACAAGTACAACACCATCAAAAAGGGGATTTTAAACGTGGTGGGTTTGTTAATGGCGAACAAACACTAAGCAAAGCAGCAGACGCCACTTCGTGGGTTGACGATCAATATGTGATTTTACAAGGCAATATCGTTAAACAAGTGGGTAAAGATGACTATATTTTCAAAGATGCCAGCGGTGAACTACAAGTAGAAATCGACCGCAAAGCATGGCGTGGTCAGGATATTTCCCCAAGCGATGAAGTGAAACTTTACGGCGAAGTGGATAAATCTTGGAATAAAACGGAAGTCGATATTGATCGTGTCGAAAAAATTGTAAAATAATCCGACCAAAAACAGAAAGTGGTGATGAGCCACTTTTTGTTTGTTTTTATTATGGCGATTTCTCAAGTAAAAGTGCGGTGATTTTTTTATGCGAATTTTATTAATCGAAGACGATGCGCTTATCGGCAACGGCATTCAAATCGGTTTGACCAAATCAGGTTTTGCGGTGGATTGGTTTACCGACGGCAAAAGCGGATTGGCGGCAGCGCAAGCTGCGCCTTATGATGCGGTGGTGTTAGATTTAACGTTGCCGAAAATGGACGGCTTAGACGTGCTGCAGGCATGGCGTAAAAACGGGCAGGATGTGCCTGTGTTGATTTTAACGGCGCGAGATACCTTAGATGAACGCATTACCGGCTTACAACGCGGTGCAGACGATTATTTATGCAAGCCGTTTGCGCTGGTGGAAGTAGTGGCACGCTTGCAAGCATTGATTCGTCGTCGTTATGGGCATGCCAGCCCGATTATTCAGCATAGCTGCGTCAAATTCGATCCGAATCAACGTAAAGTGTTGTTAAATGAACAGGAAATTGCATTAACCACGCGTGAATATAAACTGCTTGAGCTGTTTATGCTGAATAAAGAACGCGTCCTCACCCGTGATTTTATTGAAGAAAAACTTTACAACTGGGATGACGAAGTCAACAGCAATGCCTTGGAAGTGCATATTTATAATTTGCGCCAAAAACTCGGTAAACAATTTATTCGCACCGTGCATGGCGTGGGCTATGCCTTAGGAAAAAATGATGAAGAAACTTAATTGGCACAAGCGCAGCCTCCGTTTTCGATTAATTGCCACCTTGTCTTTGGTGTCCGTTTTAGTGTGGTTGATCTCCACGGCGGTAGCGTGGTTTCAAGTCCGTAAAGAAGTGAATCAAGTTTTTGACGCCCAACAAATTTTATTTGCCGAACGGCTAGCTTCCTCTGACTTACGCCATCTTTTAATCGATCGTCACAACCCACAACCGCGCCGCCCTTTTAAAAAGCATCGTTTTGACGATGATGCGTTGGCCTTTGCGATTTTTACTACAGACGGCAACATCGTACTCAGTGACGGTGAAAATGGCGAAAACTTTGTTTATGAACCTAAAAAAGGCTTTTCACTCAGTAAAATTCGTGAGGACGACGATGACTGGCGTATTTTCTGGTTGCCTGTCGCCGGTGGCCGTTTAATCGTTGCCGTGGGACAGGAACAGGAATATCGCGATGAACTGATCAATAAAATGGTATTCGGGCAAATGTGGATTTGGTTTGCCGGTTTGCCGTTTTTATTGGCGGCACTCGGGTTGATTATTCGCCGAGAATTACGCAGCCTAAAACAAGTGGGCGAGCAAGTGGCGAAACGCCCACCGGACGATACCTCATTGTTGCCAACTGACAATCTGCCGACGGAAATTTTGCCGTTAATTGAAAATTTAAATCAATTTTTTGACCGCACTTCTGCCACCTTATTGCGTGAACGTCGTTTTACTTCCGATGCGGCTCATGAATTGCGTAGCCCGCTTGCCGCTTTGCGTATTCAAACGGAAGTGGCGCAACTTGCCGGTGATGACGCTCACTTGCGTGAGCAGGCATTGGAAAATCTGACTAAAGGCATCGATCGCGCAACCCAGTTGATCGAGCAATTATTAACCCTTTCTCGCTTGGATAATTTGAAAGAACTGGAGAATTTACAGGAAATTCATTGGGAACAGTTGATTCCGTCGCTGATGGGGGAATTGTATTTTCATGCGGAAAAACACCAAATCACGTTGGCATTTGAGCCCGTCGCCGCGCCTCCGGTAAAAATGGGGCAGCCGTTGTTGTTGGCGCTTATGCTGCGTAATCTAATAGATAACGCCATTCGTTATTGCCCGGCGGGCAGTCAGGTCAAAGTACGGTTGGAAAAAAATAAGATTTTGGTGGAAGACAACGGCGGCGGTGTCGATGAAGCCGATCTAGTCAAACTCGGACAACGTTTCTATCGCCCGGCCGGCCAAAACGAAAAAGGCAGCGGCTTGGGCTTGTCTATTGTTCGCCGCATTGCCGAATTACATCATTACCAACTCAACCTTTCTAACCGTAAAAATGCTGCCGGTGAACGCATCGGTTTGTGTGCGGAGATTTTGTTGTAAAGTCGATAAAAAGGCGGAGCTAAAAGTGCGGTGAATTTTCACCGCACTTTTTTATTTGATGCTGTTGAATAGGTTTTATGAAAATAAAAAAGCAAGCCAAAAGGCTTGCTTTTTTTTCGCTGTAAAGTGCGGTTCCCAAAGAGAGCGTTTTACGCTTTTTTGTATAATTGCGGTAACGCAGAATCTTTGTTTGTCGCCAGTAAACCGGTGCGGGAATAGATACCGAGTTTGTCGCGGGTGTCCGTGATATCAAGGTTACGCATGGTTAATTGACCGATACGATCGACCGGATCAAACGGTGCATTTTCCACTTTTTCCATACTCAAACGTTCCGGATGGTAGGTTAAGTTCGGCGATTCAGTATTGAGTAAGGAATAGTCATTACCACGACGTAACTCTAACGTCACTTCACCGGTAACCGCGCGAGCCACCCAACGTTGAGCGGTTTCGCGCAACATTAAGGCTTGCGGATCGAACCAACGACCTTGGTATAACAAACGACCTAAACGGATACCATTAATACGGTATTGTTCAATGGTGTCTTCGTTGTGGATGCCGGTCACTAAACGTTCGTAAGCGATGTGTAAGAGAGCCATTCCTGGGGCTTCGTAGATGCCGCGAGATTTCGCCTCAATGATACGGTTTTCGATTTGGTCGGACATCCCTAAGCCGTGACGACCACCAATGCGGTTTGCTTCAAGGAACAATTCTACGATGTTGTCGAAGGTTTTGCCGTTTAATGCCACCGGAATGCCTTCTTCAAAACGCACCGTCACTTCTTCCGCTTTGATTTGTACATCTTCACGCCAGAATGGTACGCCCATGATTGGGTTAACGATACGAATACCGGAATTTAAGAATTCCAAGTCTTTTGCCTCGTGAGTCGCGCCAAGCATGTTGGAGTCGGTGGAATAGGCTTTTTCGACAGACATTTTGTAATCAAAGCCGTTTTCAATTAAGAAGTTAGACATCTCAAAACGGCCGCCCAATTCATCGATGAATTTTTGATCCAACCAAGGTTTATAAATTTTTAAATTTGGGTTGGTCATTAAGCCGTAACGATAGAAACGTTCGATGTCGTTGCCTTTGTAAGTGCTGCCATCGCCCCAAATATTGACATCATCTTCTTTCATGGCAGAGACCAACATGGTGCCGGTCACCGCACGACCTAATGGAGTAGTGTTGAAATAAGTCAAACCACCTGTCGTCACGTGAAAGGCGCCGCATTGGATCGCCGCAATGCCTTCTTGGGCTAATTGCGTGCGGCAGTCGATTAAGCGGGCCATTTCTGCGCCATATTCTTTGGCTTTGCGCGGAATAGCCTCGTAATCCTCTTCATCCGGTTGGCCAAGGTTCGCGGTGTAAGCGCAAGGAATGGCGCCGTGTTGACGCATCCAAAGCAGTGCCGCGCTGGTGTCTAAGCCGCCGGAAAAGGCGATACCGACTTTTTCACCTTTGGGTAAGTGTTGCAAAATGGTATTTGACATATTTTCTTTCCTTATCTGTGTTTGTTTGAGTGAATGGGTTTGATAAAAGTACGTGGTAAAAACATTTCGAAAAATAACCGCGCTTTTATTCTTTTGTTGTCAGCATTAAATTCGGATCCGGATATTGGTAAACAAATTCTAATTCATGACAAATTTTTTCCGCCATGATAATGCGCTGCGGATCTTGTTCTGAGTTAATAAAGTGCGGTGGTTCTAGCCCGTATTTTTCCGCAGCATATTGATAATAGGCTTCCCGAGTAGGGTGCATTGGCGCGGCCAAATGATATAAACGGTAACCGCCCGGGGTTTCTAACAATAATTGAATGGCGCGTGCGCAATCGTCTAGATGGACTAAATTTACGGGAGAATGACCGCACTTTAGCTCCTGTTTGCTGGCAAGGGAATAAACTGGGTGACGATCGTTGCCGACTAAACCGGCAAAACGAATAATATCGCAATCGATGTCTTGCATTTTTGCCAAGCCATTTTCGATTTCAACTAAGGCGCGACCAATGTCACTGTCCGGCTGTGGGATGACGGATTCATCAAAATGAGCGGAAATATCAGGAAAAACGGAAGTGGAGCTAATAAAAATAATGTGGCTTACGCCTTGTAATAAGGCTTCGTTCACCAGATTTTGTACGCCTTCGACATATTGATTGAGATCGAAAAAATATTGGCTTGGTGGAATATTAATGATCAATGAATCAACATCGAGCAACGCACTGACATCATCAGGATCCGCATTAATTTCAGGGGTAAGTTCCAAATGATAGGCTTCCAAACGCATTAAACGCATTTGTTCTACACCATCATGAGTACGTTTTGTGCCTTTAACTTCCCAGCCTAGATTTTTTAAATGTCGCGCCAGTGGCAAACCTAGCCAACCTAACCCGACAATGGCGACCGACCTCATATTACTCCTATCCGGTTACAAAAAATTCCCACTATTCTAATGCATAGCGGGAATTCCTTTAAGTGTTATTTTGTTAATAAATCCAAGGCTTCTTGGTATTTATCTACGGTCTTCTGAATGACATCCGACGGCACTTTCGGCGCTGGTGGCTGTTTATTCCAACCGCTGTTTTCCAACCAGTCACGAATAAATTGTTTATCAAAAGACGGTGGGTTTGTGCCTTCTTGATAAGTCTCTACTGACCAGAAACGGCTGGAATCCGGCGTTAATACCTCATCCATCAAAGTTAACGTGCCGTTTTCATCTAAGCCGAATTCAAATTTGGTGTCACAAATGATGATACCTTTGGTTAAGGCATATTTGGCCGCTTCGGTATAAAGGGCGATGGCTTTTTCTTTCACTTGCGCCGCCAAATCTTTGCCGATCAATTTTTCGCACTCGGCATAGCTAATATTAATATCGTGATTGCCGATTTCTTCTTTGCTGGATGGCGTGAAAATCGGCTCAGGCAATTTACTGGCTTCTATTAACCCTTTTGGCAAGACTAAACCGCAAATGGTGCCGGTTTGTTTGTAATCTTTCAGACCGCTGCCGGTTAAATAACCGCGCACGATAGATTCAATTTTAATTGGGGTTAAGCGTTTGCACACCACCGCACGCTCTTTCACTAAATCGGCTTCCGCTTTGGGTAACACATCGTAAACGCTGTCACCGGTAAAATGATTCGGCATAATGTGCGCCAGTTTGTTAAACCAAAAGTTAGAAATTTGTGTCAGGATTTCGCCTTTACGCGGAATCGGATCATCTAAAATCACATCGAACGCCGACAATCTGTCACTGGCGACCATCAACATTCGTTTGTCATCAATTTCATACAAATCCCGTACTTTGCCGGAATAGATTTTTTTTAGACTAAGTTGTGTCATTTCATTTCCTTTTTATCTGCGTAAAAATAATGGTGCGTATTGTACCGCACTTTTTACGCAAACGTTTGCATTTTTTAGTGAGAATTTTATTTTGTGCTGGATTGATGCCTGCGTAAGGAAATAAAGTGCGGTCAGAAAAAAGAATGTTTTTAAGTGGATTATTCAAAATAAAAAGACCGATAGCTTTCGCTATCGGTCAAAAAGACAGTAGTATGTATTTTATGAATAATAAGAATTAGAACATGATACGGGTACCTAAGCCGATACGGGTTGCATCGGAAACTTTTTCACCGTTTTCTTTAACATTCGCTTTGCCGCCTTCAAGGTAAACAGCAACGTGTTTGTTAAATCTGTGGTCAACACCCATTACCCAGCCTCTGTATTTACCGTTAGCTTGGCCTTCATTTTTACCGGTACCCCATAAGTATGCACCGTAAAGGGCATTTTGCTCGGTTAAATCGACTTTCAAACCTAAGTCAAAACGGTCAATTTTTTCGTATCTGCCAACGCCAGTAGCTTTATTACCCATACTGTGTTTGAAGTTGTAGTCTCTGTGACCTTTCATTGATGTACCATGAGCCCAGTCAAAACCAACGCTAACGATTTTATATTTCACGTCAAAACCAACGCCGGCAATTTTTTGTTTGTAGTCTTTAGTCATCGCGTCAGCTTTTTTCACTTCGATATAGCCGGAACCGAATCTTACACCCACATCGCCCCATTGACCATCATAGAAAGCACCTACGCCAAAACCTTGACCCTCATCTGCTTTAGCTTTATTTGCTTCGCCAAAGTAATAGTCTGCAGCAACACGGAAGCCGGCAAATTTGCTAGACATAAAGTGAACCGCTTTTGCTGCGCTATCGTGTAATACGTTACCACTTAATTCGTAAGAGTAGTTAGCTTTAGGAATGTGGTCACCCAAAGTCAATTGGTTACCGAAAGTCAATGAACCGATATCTTTATGTGCGAATCCACCGAATAAGCGTTTGGTGTTGATGCCATCACCGACAGTACCGTTTTGTGTGAAACGAATTTCAAATGCCGCTAATGCGCTGAAACCGTTGCCAATCTCTTGGCTTGCGCGAACGCGAACACGAGAACCACGGTCAACTAAATCAGTGCGTTTGCCACTAGTGTCGACTTTTTTATCTTTCATGTTAACGATTTCGAATGCGCCACGTCCGTCTAATTCAACTTTTGTGCCTTCGTTTTTATAAACGACAACAGCATTTGCTGAAGCCGCAGCCATTGCTGTTACTACTAGTGCGATAAGTGTTTTTTTCATGTTAATCACCTTGAGTTTTAGTTTTAACAAAATTGACGTTCTTATTGTATAAAATTGGATATTTCACTCCATTTTGTTTTTATTAAATGGTGTTTTTCTCGATTTCGGTTTAACGCTAATAAAACTTTTAAGTGCTGTCAATAAACGAGAAATTTTACGTGGTTTTTAAAACCATTATTTTTCAAAGGGTTATGTGATTCTTCCATTTTTGTTTAGTGGCGAAAAGTGTTATCTGGATCACAATTTTTATATTTTTTTGATCGGCTATTTTCTACTGGATTTGATTTAACTTATTGATTTTTATTTTAATTTTTTTATTTACTAAAATGAGTGTTTAATAAAATAAATAGATAAGTGATTTATTTTGGATTTCATCTTATTTTTGTGATGCTGATCACGTAATAATTGACAGAATTCGCCTTTAAAAACAATGGGATGGGAAAAGTCTTTCACTCCATTTGAAATACATTTTTATTTGACAAGTGAAGGCTTGAATAAATAGTAAGCGTTTTGTCAGTGCTTAACATATTCATATCGTAAATTAAAAATAGGCAGAAAACATACCGCACTTTGTTACAACCTGTCGGCATTAATGCTTCTCAAACTTGAAAAAAGTGGCTAAAAAGCATATAGTTGCGCCACTTATTTTTGGACCGTCGTTTAAGGCGGTTTCTTTATTTCTTCATCAAACAACACAGACAGAACAGATGACATACCCACAAGAACAAGTTAATAAACGCCGCACTTTTGCGATTATTTCTCACCCCGATGCAGGTAAAACCACGATTACCGAAAAGGTTTTGCTTTATGGTAACGCCATTCAAAAAGCCGGTTCGGTGAAAGGCAAAGGTTCCGCACAGCACGCGAAATCCGACTGGATGGAAATGGAAAAACAACGTGGGATTTCTATTACCACTTCCGTGATGCAATTTCCATACAACGATTGTTTGGTCAACCTGCTGGATACTCCGGGGCATGAGGATTTCTCTGAAGATACCTACCGCACTTTAACGGCGGTGGACAGCTGCTTGATGGTCATTGACTCCGCCAAAGGGGTTGAGGATCGTACCATTAAATTGATGGAAGTCGCCCGTTTGCGCGACACGCCGATTATCACGTTTATGAACAAACTTGACCGTGATATTCGTGATCCGATGGAATTATTGGATGAAGTAGAAAACGTATTGAAAATTCACTGCGCGCCAATTACTTGGCCTATCGGTTGCGGCAAATTGTTTAAAGGCGTATATCACTTATACAAAGACGAAACCTATCTCTATCAAACCGGGCAAGGACACACGATTCAAGAAGTGCGCATTGTGAAAGGCTTAAATAATCCGGAATTGGATAATGCCGTAGGTGACGATTTGGCACAACAATTACGTGATGAATTGGAATTGGTCAAAGGCGCTAGCAACGAATTTGATTTAGATTTGTTCTTAAACGGTGAATTGACGCCGGTCTTTTTCGGTACGGCGTTAGGGAATTTCGGCGTGGATCATTTCCTTGACGGCTTAACCGAATGGGCGCCTGCGCCACAAGCCCGTCAAACCGATGTGCGTAAAGTGTCTGCCGATGAAGAAAAATTCAGTGGTTTCGTGTTCAAGATTCAAGCCAATATGGATCCGAAACACCGCGACCGTGTTGCATTCTTACGTGTCGTGTCCGGCAAATATGAAAAAGGCATGAAACTCAAACATGTACGTATCGGCAAAGAGGTGGTGATTTCTGATGCGTTAACCTTTATGGCGGGCGACCGTTCGCATGCAGAAGAAGCCTATGCCGGCGATATTATCGGTTTGCACAATCACGGTACGATTCAAATTGGTGATACCTTTACCCAAGGGGAAGAGTTAAAATTCACGGGCATTCCAAACTTTGCACCGGAGTTATTCCGCCGTATTCGTTTGAAAGATCCTCTCAAGCAAAAACAATTATTAAAAGGCTTGGTACAGCTTTCCGAGGAAGGCGCCGTACAGGTTTTCCGTCCGTTGCTGAATAACGATTTGATTGTTGGTGCAGTGGGTGTGTTGCAGTTTGATGTGGTCGTTTCGCGTTTGAAATCCGAATATAACGTCGAAGCCATTTATGAAACCGTCAACGTGTCAACGGCCCGTTGGGTGGAATGTGGCGACGCGAAAAAATTTGAAGAGTTTAAACGTAAAAATGAGCAAAACTTGGCGTTAGACGGTGGCGATAACCTCACTTACATCGCCCCAACGATGGTGAATCTCAATCTTGCGCAAGAGCGTTATCCGGATGTGACATTCTTCAAAACCCGCGAACATTAATTTGTTCAAAAACATTAAAAAAGAAGACCGCACTTTAAGGGATTAAAGTGCGGTCTTTTTCTAGGTGTTTTTATTTACTTGTTTTCTTCTTCATTACCGTTTTTCAAGGTGGAGAAGTAGTTTGCTAAAATCGGGCCGGAAACGTTGTGCCAGAAACTGAACACGGCGCTTGGTACGGCAGCGATTGGGTTCAAATGCGCAGTGGCAAGTGCTGCGCCTAAACCGGAGTTTTGCATACCCACTTCAATGGCGATGGCTTTGCTGTCATAGTTATTTAATTTGAGTAATTTGGCTGCAATAAAGCCGATGAGGTAACCCAAGCAGTTGTGCAACACAACCACACCGAAAATCAATAAACCGGAGTCGATGATTTTGTCTTTGCTACCGGCAACGACTGCAGCAAGAATTAAGACAATCGCGATGACAGAAACCAAAGGCATGGTTTGGCTGATTTGCGACATTTGTTTTTTGAATAGCGCGCGAATTACTAGGCCCAAGAAAATTGGGAAAAGCACCATTTCCAACACGGAAATAAACATCGCACTGGCGTTAATTTCGATCCATTGGCTGGCCAACACATAGAAAATCACCGGCGTTAATAACGGGGCTAACAAGGTGGAAATGGTGGTACAGGCTACAGAAAGTGCGGTGTTACCACGGGCTAAATAGGTCATCACGTTAGAAGACGTACCACCCGGGCAGGAGCCGACAAGAATCACACCAGCGGCCAAATCATCCGGCAAATTCAATGCTTTTGCGAGGACAAAAGCGATGGATGGCATGATTACAAATTGCCCGACTACGCCCACAATGACGGCTTTCGGGTGTTTGGCGACTTCACTGAAATCATTGAAAGTAAGCGTAATCCCCATGCCGAACATGACAATACCGAGCAAGTAAGGAATATATTGGCGGAGCCATAAGAAGGTTTCCGGTGAGAGAAACGCAAGGAGAGCGAAAAGTAACACCCAAAGGGCAAAGGTTTTACTAACAAATTGGGTAAATTTAAGCAATGCGTGCATAAAAAATCCTTAAAAATTAAAAGTACGAGTAGTGAAAAAAGGTAGTCAACATAGCAGAAAATAGGGGAAATGAAAAAATATTTTCGGGGCAAAAAAGGAGAAAACATGAATTTTTTTATTTTCATAATCAATTCACGTTTTTGAGTGATGAAAAAACGTTATTAAAAATAACCACACTTTAATGGAATAGTCGCGCCCACATCTCTCGTACAAACGCCCGTTCTGCACAAAATTCCGCTCCGTCCACCACAGAGGGTAAACCGAGTAAATTCAAATGGTGAATACGGTTGCGCAGATCCACATAACATTGTTTTAAACGTTCGCTATCGGTGTCAGAAATCATGCCGTATTCTGCCATGATTTCGAAAATCCGCACGTTATCTGACCAACGTGTGAGTGCGGGCTGCTGCGGCGAATGCGCTAACACCAAATATTGGGCGATAAATTCAATGTCCGTAATGCCGCCTTGGTCGGTTTTAATGTTGAATTGGGCGTCATCATGTTTTGCCAAATGTTCATACATTTTTTCCCGCATTTCGCAGACATCCTGTTTCAGTTGAACTAAGTCCCGCGGGGCAGAAAGTACCTTGTGGCGAATGGTTTCAAATTCATCTCGGAGTTTCTGTTCGCCGAACACTGCACGGCTACGCACCAAGGCTTGTTTTTCCCAGGTCCAGGCTTCGTTTAGTTGATAGTTTTCAAAGGCGGCGAAAGAGCAACCAAGCAATCCCGCATCGCCTGACGGGCGTAGGCGCATATCCACGTCATATAAAATCCCGGCGCTGGTATTCATGCTGAAAATACTGACGATTTTTTGCGCCAAACGTAAATAGAATTGGTTGCTGTCGATGACTTTTTTGCCACCAACGGTTTGGCTATTGCTAGCGGGATCGTATAAGAAGACGAGATCTAAGTCAGATTTATAGCCTAATTCAATGCCGCCCAATTTGCCGTAGCCCACCACGAGGAAGTTTTTCTCTCCTTCTGCCAAATGTTCGGGCACCCCAAAACGGACGGCGATTTGTTGCCACGCCAAATTGACCACCGCGCCGATAATGGCCTCAGCCAAATAGGTGAGATGGTCGCTCACTTTCATTACCGGCAACACACCGAGAATATCGGCGGCGGCAATGCGGAGCAGGGCAGCGTGCTTAAACTGGCGCAAGCCATCGATAAATTGTTCTTCGTCATCTTGCGGCAGGCGCAATAAATATTGCTGTAATTCGGAGGCGTACTCGGTAAAGTGCGGTGGATTTCGCAGGGATTTTTGATCGAGCAATTCATCGAGCAAAATCGGGTGGCGCGCCACTTGTTCCGCAATAAATTTTGATTGGGCACACAGTTCAATAAGCTGTGTCAAGGCTTGCGGATTTTCTGCTAATAGCTCGAGATAAGTGGTACGCGTGAGGATTTTTTCAATAATCGTCAAAATGCGTGGCAGTAAAACAGGGCTGTTGGGCGTATGTAAAACTTGTTCCAGCAGGTTTGGCATTAAGCGATTCAGTACCGCCCGCCCGCGCACACCAATAGCATAACGGGGCAGTTCGTTGCGAAATTGTAACAGGCGATCCAACACCGCATCTTGTTCCGCCTCCGGCACACCGTTTTGTTGCAAAATGCCGAGCAATTCTTGTTCGTCAAAATCCGTTTCGAGGAAATCTTCCCACGCATTTTCCGATGTATTTTCTTCTTGTTCATCGCCAATTAATGACTGAAATACCGACCGCACTTTGCGCTGATGTTCGTGTAACACGGCGAGAAAACTCGCCCAATCGTGAATCGGGTAAGTGACGGAAACACTTTCTTGTTGCGCACTCCATTGGGTAAATTCCGCGCAGGCGAAGATTAAACGTTGACGATCCCATTCATTCTCGGGCAGTTGTTGGGTTTGTTGATCTTTGATGGCTTGCAGCACATTTTCCGCGCGACGTAGAAATAAATAGGCGTGGCGCAAATCGGATTCCTGTTCGATGGAAATCAAATTCAGCCTGCTCAGTTCCGGCAATAAATTCAGCAATTCGTGCTGCTGCAAGGCAATTTCCCGCCCACCGCGAATTAACTGGAAAACCTGCACGATAAACTCAATTTCACGAATGCCGCCCGCGCCCAATTTGATGTTATCGGTGAGGTTGCGGCGGCGTACTTCCCGTTCGATTTTTTGTTTCATCTCACGCAACGCCTGAATCACGCTGAAATCAATGTAGCGACGATATACAAACGGGCGCAATAAATTCTGTAAAACGGCAACATTGGGATCCGTTGCTTGCGCACCTAAAATGCGACCTTTGATCATGGCGTAACGTTCCCAATCGCGCCCTTGATCCTGATAATACTGTTCCATGGCGTTAAAACTGAGTGCCAGCGCGCCACTGTCGCCAAAGGGACGTAAACGCATATCCGTGCGGTACACAAAACCATCGGCTGTGTATTGATCTAACGCGTTAATCAAGCGTTGCCCCAAACGGGTGAAAAACTTCGCATTATCCACGCTGCGGCGCGCACCCACGGTTTCCCCTTGGCTTGGATAAGTAAAAATCAAATCAATGTCGGAAGAAAAATTCAGTTCAAAGCCACCCAATTTCCCCATGCCGAGAATATATAACTGCTGCGCGTTGCACTGCGCATCCATTGGCGTACCCATTTCTTCACAAGCCCGTGCATAAAGCCAATCGCGCGCACCAATAATCAGGCTTTCCGCCAGTTGCGACAAGCGAATAAAAACCTGTTCTACCGTGGCGAAATTAAGACTTTGACAAACACTCAATTTCACCATTTCACGGGCACGAAACAGACGTAATTCCCGATAAAGCTGTTCTTCCGTCTGCACATCCTGCAACACCTCATTCAACCGCTCGGCGTACTGGTCACAGTCCTCAAAGTGCGGTAGTTTTTCCCAACATTTTGCTAAAAACGCAGGCTGTTTCTGCCACGCCTCCGCCACAAAATCCGACATCGCCACCGCCACAGCCATTTGCCCGATATTCGTTGCGGGATCTTCTATTTGTTGTTCGATTTGTTCAAACAACGTCGCATCAAATTGTTCCGGAAAAGATTGGATCAGCACTTCAGCAAGGGAATGGAGTTTATCGGTGAATGGCGCAACAAAAGACATGATGAATCCTTATGAAAAATGGTGCGTCAACTTTAGCATGAAATGGGGTATTTTGAGAGAGGAGAAGTGTGATAGGTGTCAAGGAATTAAATATAGAGGCTGGGGAGATAAGGATAGATTTGGTATTCTTATTACATAAATAAAATATTTTTTCTTTCATTAAACTAAAGGAATCACTCATGTCACAGGATGAAGCGAGACAATTATTTTCACAGGCTAAAAAGTTATATCAAGATGAGAAATTAGATGAAGCGATTGATATTTTTCAATCAATAAAAAGAGAGGATTCACCAGAAACTTTTGCGAGGGCCCAATTAAATTTGGCACTTATTTGGAGAAAAAAAGGCGAGCAAGAAAAGGCGATTGCTATCTATGAAACCATTCAGCGAGAAGATAACCCAAAAGCTTTTGCTAAAGCTCAATATAATTTAGCGCTTATTTGGGCAGAAAAAGACGACCATAAAAAAGTGGTTTCTGCTTATAAAGCCATTCAGCGAGAAGATGATAAGGAAGCTTTTGCTAAAGCTCAATTTAATTTAGGTGTTATTTGGGATGAAAAAGGCGAGCAGGAAAAGGCGATTTCGGCTTATGAAGCCATTCAGCAGCAAGATGATAAGGAAACTTTTGCTAAGGCTCTGTTTAATTTAGGTTTTCTTTGGAAAAAAAAAGGAGAACAGAAAAAAGCAGCGGCTATCTATAAAACTATTCAGCGGGAAGATTACCCGAAGG
>NZ_GL622200.1:1188607-1281860 GCF_000185305.1 Aggregatibacter segnis ATCC 33393 | reverse complement strand
CTTGCTCAATGGAATGTAGGGATTATTTGGGCAGAAAAAGGAGAGCAGGAAAAGGAGGTTGCTGCGTATAAGGCGATTTACCGGGAAGATTCTCCAAAACTTTTTGCTCTGGCTCAATGGAATTTAGCTAAAGTTTGGGCTGATAACGGCAAATGGAAGAAATCGGTAAATACTCTTCTAAATATAAAAAGAAGTGATTCCCAACATGTGTATTCAAGAATTACAGAAATATTACTTAATGGTTTTATTCCTGAATTAATTAAGAAGGGACACCGTGCTGGCAAGTTTGTTAATAATATTTTTGAAAGAGTAAAGTTTGATTATCGTCATGATATTTTAAAATTTATTTTTAAAAGTAAAGATATTCATCTTTTAAAGATATTGGACCGTGTTACAGAAATATTAAATGAACTAAAGATAGAAAATTTGGCGAGTGAGGATTTTGAGAAAAATATAGCACATTATACTCGACCATTAATTGGCTTTTCTTTATTAAATCCTACTGAGGAAAAAAGTTCATCTAAATTTAGATTGAGTACGATTAAAGGGGTGAATGATCCTACGGAGGGCACCATTTTAAAGGATTTCTTAAACTATGGTAAAAAAACTGAAGATGATTTAATCACATTTATTAGTTGTTTTACATTTAACCACGACAGCCTTAATCAATTTAGATTGTATGGGAAAGAAAAGGGACAAGAGGCTTCAGGGATTAGTTTGGTGTTTGAGAGAGATAAATTTTTTAATCAAGAGGTGAGTGCTTTCAATACGTTAAGTTATCAAAATGTGCCTTTTAAAACGGAGGTATTTCTTGATAATAAAAAAATTGATGAAAAGCAGGGAGAGAGTAATAAGCTTAACCCTATATTGGTTTCTAAACTACCCCTTTACCGTTGCATTTATTTAGAGTCCTATTCAGATAATAAACCTTTTTATTTACAACTTGCTCAAAGAGAGGAGCTGACATTTTATAGAGAAGATGAAAGGTTAACACCTTCTACCCGCTGGAAAAAATATAAAGAACAAATAGATCAAATTGAGAGTAATGTTAAGATGAAACTTACGGAGATAAAAGAAGAAATTTCAAAATTATCTTCAGATGAGAAAACCCATGAAATTTTAGATAAAATTCTTTTGCCATTAAGATATTTAGTGAAACATTCGGCTTTTAAAGAAGAACAGGAGTGTCGTATTATTTACATTGCTAATATTTGTGATGATAAAATTCAAATGAATCCGGAACAGGGACAAATGTATGTTGAATACGAACAGGATGTAAAAAAGGCAATTCATAAAATATATCTTTCCTCGGGTTCTGAGAAGTATAAGGATCATTTTAGAAAGCTGCTCAATGATGAAAAAGGAAATATGGTGATGAGTTCAACGAATCCTTTTAGAGTAAAATCTTCTTAGCTTTTTGTACATTTAAAGCACCTTATTTTCCCCAAGGTGCTTCTCTCCCCACCCAACAATCCTCTTGCCCTTCCTCAGCAAAATAGATAGACTGAACTCCGTTATTAGTCGGGGTGCTTTGTGCTGAGATCATACCCGTGAACCTGATACAGTTAATACTGACGTAGGAAACTAACGAGAAAATCACACTTCCTTTCTTTTTCTCCACATCTTCTTCATTCGTCATTATTGCTGATTATCTTTTTTCATTAAAAAAGGAACAATGATGCAATATGCGTTTTGTCGTTCTGTGCCGGTAAATGGCGGAGGACGTTATGAGTAAAGTCGCTCAAGCGTTGACCATAGCCGGTTCGGATAGCGGTGGTGGCGCCGGAATTCAGGCAGATTTAAAAACCTTTCAAATGCGTGGTGTGTTTGGTACCTCGGTGATTACGGCCGTCACGGCGCAAAACACCTTAGGCGTCTTTGATATTCACACCATCCCCCTTCAAACTATTCAAAGCCAGCTGAAAGCGATTGCTGATGATTTCACGATTAGCGCCTTTAAAATCGGTATGTTAGGCACAGCAGAGATTATCGAATGTGTCGCTGAGGCATTAAATCAGTATCACTTCGGCACGTTGGTGTTAGATCCTGTTATGATCGCCAAAGGCGGTGCACCCTTGTTACAACAAAGAGCGGTCGATTCTTTGAATACATTTTTATTGCCGTTGGCGGATGTGATTACGCCAAACTTGCCGGAAGCCAAGGCGCTGACAGGCGTGGAGGTCATTGATGACCAAACGGCGCAACACGCGGCGCAAATTTTGCAGGCGCGTGGTGTGAAAACCGTGGTGATTAAAGGCGGACACAGCGCGCATTCACAAAGTGCGGTGTGTCGCGATTGGGTGTTTACCCCTAACGCGCAATTTACTTTAGAAAGCCCACGTTATGCGACAGCGCAAACGCATGGCACGGGTTGTACGTTCTCCGCCTGTATGACGGCAGAACTCGCCAAAGGCGCTTCTGTGGAACAGGCGATTAAAACAGCAAAAGACTACATTACGGCGGCAATCAGCCATCCGTTAAATATCGGTCATGGACATGGGCCGACCAATCATTGGGCTTATCAAGACAAGGCATAATTCATACTGAGGAACAGACACATGAAAAAAACAACGTTAATTTTGACCGCACTTTCTTTATGCGCCGGCACCGTATTGGCGAATCATCATGAAGAAACCGTGAATATTTATACTTACGATTCTTTTACGTCTGATTGGGGGGCTGGCCCGAAAGTGAAGCAGGCATTTGAACAGCAATTTCCGCTTTGCAAGGTGAATTATGTGCCGTTTGAAAGCGGTGGTACGTTGTTTAATCGTGTGCGTTTAGAAGGCCATAAAACCAAAGCGGATATCGTGTTGGGCTTAGATAATTTTGTGTTGGATGAAGCAAAAAAAAGTCATTTATTTGATGCGAATAACGTGGATTTAAGCAAACTTTCTTTACCAAACCAATGGACGGATAACACGTTCTTGCCTTACGATTTCGGCACTTACGCCTTTGTCTATGACAAAAATAAAGTGAAAAATCCGCCGAAAAGCCTGAAAGAATTAGTAGAGCGGGAAGATTTACGTGTGATCTATCAAGATCCGCGCACTAGTAGCGTGGGACGTGGTTTATTAGTGTGGATGAATACGGTTTATTCAGCAGACCAAGTGGCGCAAGCCTGGCAACAACTTGCTAAACACACAGTTACGGTGGGCAAGGGCTGGTCTGACACTTACGGCGCATTCCTGAAAGGGGAGGCGGATGTCGTATTAAGTTACACCACTTCGCCGTTATATCACCAATTATTTGAAAATAAAGAGAATTATGCGGCAACCACGTTTGCTGAAGGCAATGTGATGCAAGTGGAATTGGCGGCGCGAATCGCAGAACATAAAAATCAATGTGCTGATCACTTCATGGATTTTTTGGTGACACCGGAAGCGCAAAAACAGATTGTCACGGCAAACGTGATGTTCCCGGTGATCCAAGCGCCGGTTGAACCGCACTTTGATGCCCTAAAAGAAAATGTGTTGAAGCAGTCTTTCTTGAATACCTCCAATGTTAGCCCGGAAATGTTGCGGAGTTGGATTCATCAATGGCAAACCACATTAACTAAATAATTTGAACGATGTTTTGGTTGTCTCGTTCATTGTTTACCCGCTTATTTTTTTCTAGCCCGCAATTCCGCCCGCGTCATTATGTGGGCGGAGTTAGTGTTATTTTGCTGATTTCGTTGCTTTATGGCTTTGCCATGCGTGCCGTGTTAGCGCAGGGCACTGAATTTCAGTGGCAACAGTTCTTTGCCGATCGCTATTTGCATCACGTTATCGCGTTTAGCTTCGGACAAGCGTTGCTTTCCGCATTGTTATCCCTGTTCTTCGGCGTGCTACTCGCTCGCGCTTTTTATTATGTGGAATTTGTCGGTAAAGCCTTTTTGCTGAAGATCATGTCGCTGACTTTTGTGTTGCCGGTGTTGGTGGCGATTTTCGGCTTAATTGGCATTTATGGCGCCTCCGGTTGGATTGCACAACTCTTGCATTTTTTTGACCGCACTTGGACGGGCAGCATTTACGGCTTGTCGGGGATTTTAATTGCGCATCTTTTCTTTAACATTCCGCTGGCAACCAAACTGTTTTTACAAAGTTTGGAAAGCATTCCTTATGAACAGCATCAGTTGGCGGCACAACTGAATATTCGTGGTTGGCGTTTTGTGCGATTGGTGGAATGGCATGTGCTGCGTCGGCAGATGTTGCCGACTTTCAGCTTGATTTTTATGCTCTGTTTTACCAGTTTTACGGTGGTGCTCACCTTGGGTGGTGGGCCGCAATATACCACGCTAGAAACAGCGATTTATCAGGCGATTTTATTTGAATTTGATTTGCCGAAAGCGGCAGTGTTTGCCTTATTGCAGTTTGTGTTTTGTTTGCTGCTATTTACGTTTAGTAGTCTGTTCAATAACACTTCACAAACCACATTAAGCAGCCCGTATCGTTGGCTGAGCCCATCGAAAAGTGCGGTCAAATTTTTCCATGTTTTTTTGCTCGGCGTTTTTGTGTGTTTTATGTTGTCGCCGTTGTTAAATATTTTGTTTAGCGCACTGACATCAGGCAAATGGCTGACGGCGTGGCACAATCCGCAACTGTGGAAAGCCTTAACCTACTCTTTAACTATTGCGCCTGCGTCCGCTTTACTGGCGTTGCTCATGGCGGTGGCATTGTTGTTATTATCACGTCGTTTGCAATGGCTGTATTATGTAAAAACAGCGCAATTTATTCTCAATGCCGGAATGGTGATTTTGGCAATTCCCATTTTGGTATTGGCGATGGGGTTATTTTTATTGTTGCGTGACGTGGATTTTAGCAACGCCCATTTATTTGCCATTGTCGTTGCGTGTAACGCCTTGAGCGCCATGCCTTTCGTACTGCGCATTTTAACTGAACCATTCAATAACAATATGTTGTATTACGAACGTTTGTGTAACTCCCTTGGGATTGTCGGCTGGCAACGTTTTCGTCTGATTGAATGGCATTCACTTCGTACACCGATAAACTATGCGCTTGCTTTGGCATTTGCCCTTTCCTTAGGGGATTTCACGGCGATTGCGTTGTTCGGCAACCAAGAATTTACCTCGTTACCCCATTTGTTATATCAACAATTAGGCAGTTATCGTCACCAAGAGGCCGCTGTCACTGCCGGTATTTTGCTGTTATTATGCGGCGCTATTTTCGCCTTAATTGAACATCAAAAGGAACAACATGATTCGCTTAGATAACGTATTTTTAGCTGATGATGCACTGCCGATGACGTTTGATTTGCAGGTGGCGGCAGGGGAGCGTATTGCCATTGTTGGGCCAAGCGGTGCGGGTAAAAGTACGTTGTTAAATTTAATTGCCGGTTTCGTATTGCCGACACAAGGCAATATTTGGTTAAACGGTGAAAACCATACGCGTAGCGCGCCGTATGAGCGACCTGTGTCCATGTTGTTTCAAGAGAACAATTTATTTCCTCATTTAACCGTGCAACAAAATTTGGCATTGGGCTTAAAAACAAGCTTAAAATTGACCGCACTTGAGCAAGATCAGATCGAACGGGTTGCTGATGCTGTAGGATTAACATCCTTTTTATCCCGCCTGCCAAACAGTTTGTCGGGCGGACAAAAACAACGGGTCGCATTGGCGCGTTGTTTGTTGCGTGATAAACCGATTTTATTGTTGGACGAACCATTTTCTGCGCTCGATCCGGAATTGAGAATGGAAATGCTCAATTTGATTGATGAACTTTGCCACAGTAAAAAGCTGACGTTGTTGCTTGTAACGCACCAACCATCAGAACTGACGGGCAAAGTGGATCGCATGCTTCGTATTGAAAATGGTCGGATAAGCCTGCAAGAAAAATGCGCTTAAAATGCACCGCACTTTTTATTTACTTTGTTTTACTTAAGGAGACCTATGTCAACTAGTACCTTACAAATTTACTCCATCACACCGCATCCAACCGCAGAATATTGGTCGGTGTGCAAAGTAGAAGCGTTGTTTGAAACCCCATTTTTAGATTTAATTTATCGTGCGGCACAAGTTCATCGCAAAAACTTTAACCCACGCGCCATTCAGCTTTCTACCTTAATGTCGATTAAAACCGGCGGTTGTCCGGAGGATTGTGGTTATTGTCCGCAATCAGCGCGTTACCATACAGGCGTCCAAAATCAAGAGTTATTAAACGTGGAAGACATCGTGGCGAAAGCTAAAATCGCGAAAGCGCGAGGTGCAGGTCGTTTCTGTATGGGCGCCGCATGGCGTGGACCGAAACCGAAAGACATCGCCAAAGTGACAGAAATCATCAAGGCGGTAAAAGCGCTTGGTATGGAAACTTGCGGTACTTTTGGCTTATTGCAAGATGGCATGGCGGAAGAATTAAAAGACGCGGGCTTGGATTACTACAACCACAACCTAGACACCGCACCGGAACATTACAGCGAAGTGATTGGTACACGTCGTTTTGATGATCGTATCAGTACCTTAGGCAAAGTGCGTAAAGCCGGCTTGAAAGTCTGTTGCGGCGGGATTGTGGGCATGAATGAAACCCGCAAAGAACGCGCAGGACTTATTGCCAGCTTGGCGAATTTGGATCCGCAACCGGAATCCGTGCCAATCAATCAATTAGTGAAAATCGAAGGTACACCGCTTGCTGACGCAGAAGAACTAGATTGGACAGAATTTGTGCGCACCATTGCCGTAGCACGCATTACCATGCCAAACAGTTACGTCCGTCTATCCGCCGGTCGTCAAGGCATGAGCGAAGAAATGCAAGCAATGTGTTTCATGGCGGGGGCTAACTCCATTTTCTACGGCGACAAACTGCTTGTGACGGGTAACCCGGAAGAAGACGGCGACCGTTTATTGATGGAAAAACTCGATTTAGAGCCGGAAACGGAAGAAAACAAGCATCTGCGTTGATGGTTAATTGAAACATATAAAAAAGCCACTTTGGCGTCAAAGTGGCTTTTTTGTTTATGGATTTTTGTGGTATTTGAAATTACTTCAATTGTACTTTAATTGCCTCAGCAACGAATTCTGCTTCAGGACCAAGGATAACTTGTAACCCGTCGTTGCCGAGTTTGACATTACCTTTGGAGCCGAGGGATTTAAGTTGTGCTTCGTCAATTTTGCTACGATCCGCTAAGGTTAAACGTAAGCGAGTGATACAAGCGTCAACAGTTTTTAAGTTATCGGCACCGCCTAAAGCGTCGATAAATTTAACCGCTCTTTCTTCACGAGAATGATTGTGTTCGCTTTGTTCTTCTTTTGGCTCTTCAGCTTCTTCGGTACGACCGATGGTTTTTAAGTTGAAGGCTTGGATAGCAAAGCGGAAAACGATGTAGTAAATGGTGAAGAAGACTAAGCCTTGTACTAATAACATGTACCAGTCAACGGCTAATGGGTTGCGTGAAGATAACACCATATCCACTAAACCTGCGCTGAAGCCGAAGCCCGCAATCCAGTGCATACTCGCCGCGATAAACACGGAAATACCGGTTAATAGGGCGTGTAACACATAAAGAATCGGTGCCACGAACATGAAGGAGAATTCAAGCGGTTCGGTGATACCGGTGAAGAAGGAAGCAAATGCACCCGCCAACATGATGGAAGCAACTTTTACTTTTTGGCTTGGTTTTGCACATTGGTAAATTGCTAATGCGGCACCCGGTAAACCGAACATCATGACCGGGAAGAAACCGGCTTGATACATACCGGTCACACCCACAGTGGCAGTGCCTTCAGCGATGGATTTTGCACCACCTAAGAAGTTAGGAATGTCGTTAATGCCTGCTACGTCAAACCAGAATACAGAGTTTAACGCGTGGTGTAAGCCAACCGGAATTAATAGACGGTTGAAGAAACCGTAAATACCGGCACCTACGGCGCCTAAATCTTTGATGGATTCACCGAAAGAAACTAATGCGTTGAAGATATAAGGCCATACATAAAGCAGAATGAAAGAAAGCGCAATCATGGCAAAGGAGACCACGATTGGGACTAAACGTTTTCCGCTGAAGAAGGACAGCGCTTTCGGCAACTCTACTTGATAGAAACGGTTGTAAAGTTCTGCAGAAAGCACACCGATTAAGATCCCGATAAATTGGTTATTGATTTTACCGAAAGCGGCAGGCACTTGGCTTGGATCAAGATGTTGTAATTGTGCCACGCCACCCGGTGCGAGTAGGGTAGTTACAACATAGTAACCGACTAAACCGGAAAGAGCGGCTGAACCGTGTTTGTCTTTGGATAAACCGAAAGCAACACCCACGGCAAATAATAAGCCCATGTTGTCGATGATGGCAGCACCGGATTTGATCAGCAATGCGGCAAGTTGGCTATTCGCCCCCCAACCGTCCGGGTCTAGCCAGTAGCCGATCCCCATTAGTACGGCGGCTGCCGGTAATACGGCAACCGGCACCATTAAGGCTTGCCCGATTTTTTGGGCATAACTGAGAATACTCATAAGAACTCCTTTAATTTATTGATTCCATAAAATAATTTTTTTAGGCCTGTGTAGCATAGCGCAATCAGATTTCTTTTTTCAAATGAAAAGGCGTGTATTTGTGAAGTTATCACAGCACTGTTGGCGTTGTGCTAAGCAGGTTAAAAACAAAATAACGGATCAAGCGTACTTAATCCGTTAAATTGATACTAAAAGAAGATTATTCTACTTTTAATTGTTTGCCGTCATAGCTCATGGTTTGAACAGATGTTAATGCTTTGCCGCCTTCTGTTTCACCGCCGATGAGCAATACTTTGTTGTCATAAGACACGGCAACACCGTAACCGATACCTGCAGGTAATTCACCGACAATTTTCCATTTACCGTTGTTAAGGGTGTAAATGTCTTTATGCCATGCTTTGCTCAAACCTTTGTGAGCATGGAGCATGCCTTCTTTGAATTGTTTTACAGAACCTGGGAAGTTTGCACCGCCGGTGACTAAGTAATGACCGTGGCTGTAACCTGCCATCGCACCTGCTAAACCATCTTGGCTTTGACCTTTTGGTGCCGGTAAATCAGGTAAGTTTTTCCATTGAACGCCTTTCGCAGTGAATTTACCGGAATGGGTTTCTGCCGTACGCAAGCCCGGTTTGATTTCACCGTTCACGACAACTAAATCATCACCTTGAATGGTAAATGCTGCACCGGCACGACCGGAGAATGGTACGCGACCTTCATTGCGCCATTTGTTGGTAGATGGCTCATAGCTTAACAATTCGGTTGTGAAGAAATAGTCTTCCGGACGTTGTTCAAAATATGCTTTGGCAATTTCGTCTTTTTTCGCCTTGTCTTCACCTGCAGCAACAGTGTCTTGGAAGAAACCGTTGAAAATAGACAAGTTAGAACCGCCCACGATATATACTTTATCACCGTGTGATGCGCCGGTAGAGCCTACTAAACCGCGTGGTGAGCGGGTTGGTAGTTTGCTCCAAGTATTATCAGCCGGGTTATAGCTGTAAGCATCGTTGACTAATTGTAATTCGCCTTTTTCATTTTTTTGTAATCCGCCGAATACATATAATTTGCCGTCAACGGCAGCTGCCACCGGTTGGTTACGGTCACCGCCCGGGAATGCAGCAATTTCTTTCCATTGCGCGTTCGGTGTTTTTAAATCTAACGCATAGAATTTGTCACCGCCTGTACCTAAGCCCACATAAACAGTATCGCCAATTAACGCACCGGCACCGCTTTTAATACCTACCGGTAAGTCAGGATAAGCAGCAGCTTGCGCTGTCGCAGCAAAAGTGGTTGCAGCAAAGAAAAGAGCAGCTAATGTTGTTTTTTGAAATTTCATAATAAACCTCGTTTTTGAGTTATTTGTTTGCTATTCGTAAACGGCTTGAATAGGTTTTTATGTTTTGAAATTACTGATGCTTAGACAGGTTTAGCAATCGTAATTTCTCTGGGTAAGCAAAGTGCGGTTGAAATTTACTGCGTTTTGCAACCGCACTTTTAGGTTCCTAAGGTATTAACAAATTCGGGATGAATGTGATGATACTTGGGAAAATGGTAATTAATACCAAGGTCACGAAAATCGGGATTAAGAATGGTAATACGCCTTTCGTTACTGTGGACACGGACATGTTACCCACGCGTGCGACCACGAATAACGCCATACCCATCGGTGGGGTTAAGATACCGATCATCATGTTCAAGGTTGTCATAACACCGAAGAACACAAGGTCGATACCGAATTGCATGGCGATTGGAATTAACATTGGCAATACAAGGAATTGTAATGCTAAGGCGTCAATGAACATACCGAGGAACAATAACAAGGCATTGATCATGACTAACACCATTAACGGAGAATCCGCCACAGCAACGAAGACGTCTGCAATACGCATTGCCACTTGTTCACGTGCGATCATGTCACCGAAGAAGGTTACGGTCATAATCATTAATGCAACAACACCGGTAATGGACATGGCTTCCACGCAGCTGTTGAAGAGCATTTTCAAAGTTAATTCTTTATACACGAATTTACCGATAATGACGGAGTAGGCAGCTGCAACCACCGCAGATTCTGTCGGGCTGAATAAACCGGAGAAGATACCGCCGATAATCAAAATTGGAGTTAAAATTGCCCAGAATGCTCTTTTGAATGATGTGCAAAGTTCTTCACGGGTCGCTTTTGGTGTTCTTGGATAACCACGTTTTTTGGAGATGTAGTAGTTCATTGCCATGAGAGCGATGGTGACTAATACCCCCGGTACGAAGCCGGCAATAAAGAGTTTTGCAATGGATTCGTTCGCGATAACACCGTAAATGATCATGGCAATACTTGGTGGAACCAATGGACCGATGATACAAGAGGCTGCAGTGATACCGCCGCAGATGTCATCGTCATAGCCTGCATCACGCATGGCTTTGATTTCCAATTGACCTAAACCACCCGCATCGGCAAGTGCAGAACCGGACATACCGGAGAATAGCAAGCTTGCACCGATATTAACGTGTCCCATACCGCCGGTGTAGTGGCCAAGCAAGGCTTTGGCAAAGTTAAAGATACGTTCGGTGATACCGCCGGTGTTCATTAAAATCCCGGTAAGAATATAGAACGGCACAGCAAGGAGTGGGAAGCTATTTAAACTCATGGTGAGTTTTTCAGAGGCCGCATTTACCACGTTCCAACGGGTCATGGAGAAGTAGAGTAGGGTAGTGATAAATAATGACCAACCTACCGGCACGCCTAAGAACATGATGACTAACCAGAAGAGCAATGCCACATAGACCGCATTGGAACCAAATTTGACATATTCGGTTACGCGTAGGACTTTGTACCAGTCAGGGGCAAGGAATAAAACGCCTAATAAAACGACCGCACTTACGATAAAGAAGGTTGCCGGTAAATAGCTTTTGTTTTGTTTGAAGTTGTCTGCTTGCGCTTGGAAGAAGCGAACGAGCATCAATACGGCAATGATTGGTAAGGAGGCATAGATCCATTTTTCAGAAATACCGCCTAACGCATCAATCGGGAAACTGGCACCTAAATAGGTTTTGATACCAAAGTGGATAAAGAAAATCACACCGAGGAAAATCACGATTTGTACGAATGTATTGGTGATTTTTTTGACTGCCGGTGGCATTAAGTTAGTCAAGAAGTCGATATAAACGTGCTCTTGTTTTCTGACGGCAACGCTAATGCCGAGCATACCGACATAAACGAACAGCAATTTGGCAAGTTCTTCACTCCAAATTAATGGGGAGTGGAAAGCTTGTCTGAATAGAATTTGCAAAACAAGAATGCAGAATATCACGAGGAATAATGCCCCACCGATCCATTCTTCGAGTTTATTAAAGATTTTCATATTCAACTCCGTTGAATAATAAAGGAGAGAAAAAGCGTGCCTGCCGAAACAGGCACACGAATAAGAGAATTATTTGCTTACAGCTTGAATTTGTTTAAGTGCTTCTTCGCCTTTCGTACCGGTTTGTTTTACAAAGTCAGCATAGAAAGGTTTCATTGCTTCTTTGAATGGAGTGAGATCCGGATATGTTACGGTTACACCTTGTTTTTCAAAGAAAGTTACTAATTCTTTTTCACCGTCAACGAATAATTTGGTGTGGTATTCTGCGGCTTTTTGTGCTGCATCACGAACAACTTTTTGTAAGTCAGCTGGTAAGTCAGCAAAGGTTTCGTTACTTACAAGATAAAGTTGGTCGTTTAAAATGTGGTTGGTCATTGCCAAGTATTTTTGCACTTCATAGAATTTTTGTGCTTGAACGGTTGCCAATGGGTTTTCTTGACCGTCAACGGAATTCGTTTGTAATGCTAGATACACTTCGGAGAATGCCATTGGTGTTGGAGATGCACCCACATATTTTGCGTACGCCAAGTTAGTTGCCGCGTTTGGTACGCGTAATTTTAAGCCTTTCATGTCGGCAATGCTGTTGATTGCACGGTTAGAGGTGGTTTGGCGTGTACCGTTATAGGCTTGGGATAATAAGGTTAAGCCTAAATCTTTGTTCATTTTTTGGATTAAGTCTTTACCGAATGCAGTGTCAAATAAAGCTTTTTGTGCCACGCTGTAGTCACTGATAACGTAAGGTAAAGCAAACACAGCCGCTTCAGGATAGAACAATTGGAAACGTGCAGATTCAGCAAAAGTGAAGTCTAACGCACCGTCTTTTAATTGTTTTAACATGGCGCGGTCGTCACCTAATTGAGAACTTGGATAAAGTGAAATTTCGATTTTGCCGTTAGATTTTTCTTTCACTTCTTTGGCAAACATTTCAGCAGCTTTGTATTCGTTAGAAGACGTACCCGCGTTCATACCAAATTTTAAATCGAAATCTGCAGCGTTTGCAGCAGAGGTCACGCCTAATGCGATTGCAGTGGCAAGGAAAAGTTTTGCTAGTTTCATAAGCTACTCCTGTAATGATAGTAAGTTAATTGATGTTTAAGAACATGGTTAGATTACAACTCGGCATCCATTCTAAAGTAAAAAAATCATTTTCAAATAGATTGTGAAGTTTTATTTCAGAAATGAGAGGTAGATCACATCATTGAAAAAACACTTCAAAAAGATATTTTAAAATGAAGTGTTGTTATCATATAATGCACGATGACAAGAATGACTGCCAAATGCAGCCGCAAATTAATAGGAGTTTTTATGTCATTCACTCAACACAAATTATCCCACCAAGAGGTTTTTGCCAAAATTCAAAATGGATTGATTGCGTCCTGCCAACCGGTCGATGATGGCCCGATGGATAAGCCGGAAATTGTTGCCGCGATGGCGCAGGCTTCTGTTGTCGGTGGAGCGGCTGGACTGCGTATTGAAGGCGTGGACAACTTGAAAGCAACGCGTCCAACAGTCAATGTGCCGATTATCGGTATTGTAAAACGCGATTTGCCGGACAGCCCGGTGCGTATCACGCCGTTTTTACAAGACATTGAAGATTTAGCGCATGCCGGTGCGGATATCATTGCCGTGGATGGCACCCATCGTCCGCGTCCTGTTGATATTGAAAGTGCGGTCAAAAAAATTCATGAAATGGGCTGTCTTGCCATGGCGGATTGCTCCAATTTAGAAGAAGGGTTGTACTGCCAAAAATTAGGCTTTGATATTGTGGGTAGCACCATGTCAGGCTACACAGGTGGTGCTGTACCGGATGAACCGGACTATCAATTAGTCAAAGATTTGAAAGCCGCAGGCTGCAAAGTTATGGCGGAAGGACGTTACAACTCGCCGGAACTTGCTAAAACAGCTATTGAGATCGGTGCTGATTTCGTGACCGTAGGATCTGCGTTAACCCGTTTAGAACATATCGTGAGCTGGTTCTCAAGTGCGGTTAATTCTGCAAATAAATAATTAAGAGGGGAAACATGATGCGTTGCTTAGCCTTAGATATCGGCGGAACTAAAATCGCCTCAGCCATTGTGTCAGGGAACCACGTGACACAACGTCAACAAATCCACACACCGCAAGAAAATGTGGTGGAGGCAATGCATCAAACGCTCGCACAATTACTTTCGGATTATGCGGGGCAATTCGATTATGTTGCGGTTGCCTCCACAGGCATCATCAATAAAGGAATATTGACCGCACTTAATCCGAAAAATTTAGGCGGACTGGCTTATTTCCCTCTAAAACAAAGCATTTCTCAGCATACATCAAAGCCCGTGTATTTATTGAATGATGCGCAGGCTGCGACTTATGCGGAATATCAACTGCAAGATAAAAATAACCTTCAAAACTTTGCTTTTATTACCGTCTCTACGGGCGTAGGTGGCGGGTTAATTTTAAACCACCAATTACTCACTGAACCGAACGGCATTGCCGGTCATATTGGACATACTGTTGCGGATCCAAATGGTCCTGTGTGCGGTTGTGGTCGAGTTGGTTGTGTGGAAGCCATCGCATCAGGACGTGCCATTGAAGCGGTTTCTAAACAATGGGACGATCTTTGCGATCCAAAAGAAGTCTTTGCCCGTTTTAGAAAAATGGATGAAAAAGCTACCGCACTTGTGTCTCGTTCAGCAAAAGCGATTGCCAATTTAGTGGCGGATTTAGTGATTGGTATGGACGTACAACATGTGGTGATTGGCGGTAGCGTTGGGTTGGCTGAAGGCTATTTGCCTTTGGTGAAACAGTATTTGGCGCAAATGCCGGAAATTTATCGTTGTCCGTTGGATGCGGCTCAATTAGGGCAAGATGCCGGACTTATCGGCGCGGCTGCATGGGCACTTACTCAAATCAATCGTTAGGAGCATTTATGGCAAAAAACGGCAGTGTACTGAATACCATTAGCTCTTTGTACCAGAGTTTAACGAAGACGGAGAAGAAAATCGCAGACGCCATTAACCGCTCGCCGGATATCGTCATGCGACACTCTTTAGCCGAGTTGGCGTCTTACTTAGATGTCGGCGAAGCCACTTTCGTGCGTTTTTGTCGTACTCTTGGCTTTCGTGGGTTTAGTGATTTCAAATTAGAGTTTTCTATTGAAGTTGCGAAAACACAAGGGGGCAAAGACAACAGTTTATTGGATACGGAAGTCACGGCAGATGATGATCCGGTGAAAATTGCACGTAAATTGCAGTCCGTGATTAATACGGTAATGGATGAAACCATTGATTTGCTGGATCTGAATCAGCTGGAGTTAGTGGTACGTTTCATTCGACGTGCGAATCGTGTTTTTATTTTCGGTGTCGGCACCTCCGGGGTGACAGCGGAAGATGCTAAAAATAAATTTATGCGTATCGGCATTCCGGTCGATGCCAGCGGTAACAATCATTTTATGTATATGCAAGCGGCATTGTTACAACGCAATGATGTGGCGATTGGCATCAGCCATTCCGGCTATTCGCAAGAAACAGCGCATGCGTTAAAAATTGCCAAAGATAATGGTGCAACGACAGTGGCATTGACCCACAGTATGCGTTCGCCTTTGACCGAACATGCAGATTTTGTGTTGGTTAACGGCAATAAGCAAGGAAAGCTGCAAGGCGATTCCATCGGTACGAAAATTTCTCAATTGTTTGTCTTGGATTTGATTTATGCGTTGATAGTCCAAGCCGAGCAAGAAAAAGCGACCCAGACAAAAGAGAAAACCCTTAATGTTATTTTAGAACAACGTATTAAATACTAAACAGGAGAAAACAATGCGTGATTTAAAAGGTATTTTCAGTGCGTTATTAGTGTCATTTAATGAAGATGGCTCTATTAATGAAAAAGGCTTACGCCAAATTATTCGCCACAATATCGACAAAATGAAAGTCAATGGTTTGTATGTGGGTGGTTCTACCGGTGAAAACTTCATGCTTTCTACCGAAGAGAAAAAACAAATCTTCCGTATTGCGAAAGATGAAGCAAAAGACCAAGTGGCGTTAATCGCACAAGTGGGTAGCGTGAATTTACACGAAGCGGTGGAATTAGGTAAATATGCCACTGAATTAGGCTATGACTGCCTTTCTGCGGTAACCCCGTTCTACTACAAATTCAGCTTCCCTGAAATTAAACACTACTACGACACCATCATTGCCGAAACCGGTAACAACATGATCGTTTACTCCATTCCGTTCTTAACCGGCGTAAACATGGGCGTAGAACAATTCGGCGAGCTTTACAAAAACCCGAAAGTGCTTGGCGTGAAATTTACCGCAGGTGACTTCTACTTATTAGAACGTTTACAAAAAGCGTATCCAAACCACTTAATTTGGGCCGGCTTTGATGAAATGATGTTGCCAGCGGTGGCTTTAGGTGTGGATGGTGCTATTGGTAGTACATTCAACGTGAACGGTGTTCGTGCGAGACAAATTTTTGACTTGACCAAACAAGGCAAACTGGCTGAAGCGCGTGAAATTCAACATGTGACCAACGATTTAATCGAAGGTATCTTAGCGAATGGTTTGTATTTAACCATCAAAGAATTGTTGAAATTGGAAGGTGTGGATGCCGGCTATTGTCGTGAACCAATGACGGCAAAAGCGACCGAAGCACAATTAGCCAAAGCAAAAGAATTAAAAGAGAAATATTTCTAATTTAATGGAAAAAGAGACCGCACTTTTCTGGTGTAGGGACAGGCGTTATGCCTGTCCTAAATTCTCTTTATGACATAAATGGGACAGGCATAACGCCTGTTCCTACAAAATGATTGTAAAGTGCGGTCACAATAAAGGAAGTTTATTATGCGCCTCATCCCTCTACATAACGAACAACAAGTTAGCCGTTGGGCAGCACGTCATATCGTTGACAGAATCAATCGTTTTAATCCCACCGAAGAACGCCCGTTTGTATTGGGTTTACCTACCGGCGGAACACCACTTAAAACTTACCAAGAACTGATCCGCTTAAACCAAGCCGGTGAAGTGAGTTTTAAACATGTGGTCACATTCAACATGGATGAATATGTGGGTCTTCCGAAAGAACATCCGGAAAGCTATCACAGCTTCATGCACAACAATTTTTTTAACCACATTGATATTCAGCCGCAAAACATCAATATTTTGGACGGCAATACGGACGATCATGATGAAGAATGTCGTCGTTACGAAGAAAAAATCAAATCTTACGGAAAAATTCATTTATTTATGGGCGGCGTTGGCGTAGATGGACATATTGCCTTCAATGAACCGGCTTCTTCGTTGAGCTCCCGCACCCGTATTAAAACCCTTACACCGGATACGATTATTGCGAACTCCCGTTTCTTTAATAATGATGTGAACCAAGTGCCAAAATATTCTTTAACCATTGGGGTCGGCACCTTGTTAGACGCAGAAGAAGTGATGATTTTGGCAACAGGGCATTCCAAAGCGCTCGCTGTGCAAGCCGCTGTTGAAGGCGCAGTAAATCACATGTGGACGGTCAGCGCATTGCAATTACATCGCCATTTTGTGTTGGTGTGTGATGAGCCGGCGTTGCAAGAGTTGAAAGTAAAAACCGTGAAATATTTCACCGACTTGGAAAGTCACGCCATTCACAGCGTGTTGTAATGTTTAGCGCAAAAGTGCGGTGAATTTTTAGATTATTTAAAGGTACGATTATGAAATATGCATTAATTAATTCCGTCATTTACACCAAAGATGAAATCCTTCGGGATTATGCGGTGGTCGTGAATGGCGAACACATTGAAGCAGTGATTCCACAAAGCGAATTGGAAAGCGGCATTAAGACCCTTGATTTAGAGGGGCATAACCTCACTGCCGGTTTTATTGACTTGCAATTAAACGGTTGTGGTGGTGTGATGTTCAACGACCAAACCAGTGTAGAAACCTTAGAAATCATGCAAGCGACCAACCTGAAATCCGGCTGCACCAGCTTCTTGCCAACCTTTATTACGGCACCGGATGAGGGCATCAAAAGTGCGGTGAAAGTTATGCGTGAATATTTGAATAAACATAAAAACCAAGCACTGGGTTTGCATATTGAAGGGCCGTATTTGAGCGTAGAGAAAAAAGGCGTACACCGTCCGGAATATATCCGTGAAATTTCACCTGAAATGAAAGATTTCTTGTGTGAAAACGCCGATGTGATCACCAAACTCACCATTGCCGCAGAAAACCCAACCATCAATTACACGCCTGATTTTGTGAAAAGTGGCATCGTGGTGTCAGTCGGTCACTCTAACGCCACCTATGACGTGGCAAAAGCGGCTTTCCGTAAAGGCGCAACTTTCGCAACGCACTTACACAATGCCATGTCGCCGATCAGTTCCGGTCGTGCCATGGGCGTGGTGGGTGCAGTATTGGATTCTGACGTTTACACCGGCATTATCGTGGACGGCGTACATGTGGATTTTGGTAATGTGCGTTTGGATAAAAAAGTGAAAGGCGAC
Source organism: Aggregatibacter segnis ATCC 33393 (assembly GCF_000185305.1). GTDB lineage: Bacteria > Pseudomonadota > Gammaproteobacteria > Enterobacterales > Pasteurellaceae > Aggregatibacter > Aggregatibacter segnis. The sequence continues at coordinate 1,263,599 of NZ_GL622200.1, read as the reverse complement.
AAACTTTGTATTGTGACCGATTCTTTAGCGGCTGCCGGTGCAGGCCCTGAACTAGAAACCTTCACCTTCGTGGGTAAAACCATTTATGTGAAAGAAGGACGTTGCTATGACGGTAACGGCACGATCGCAGGTGCTTCTATCACCATGATGGAATCCATCAAAAATGCGGTGGAATATGTTGAGATTCCTCTTGCCGAAGCGATTCGTATGAGTAACCTTTATCCGGCACGCGCCATCGGTGTCGATGACCGTTTGGGTTCTGTTGAAGCCGGCAAAGTCGCTAACCTTGCGGTCTTCACGAACGATTACCACGTCGTTGGTACTGTCGTGAACGGCGAGTGGAAAGCGAATTAATCATAGCAAGATCATCGTAAGGTGCGTTTATTTGCACCTATAAAATAAAAGTGCGGTGGATTTTCCAAGTGTTTTTAACACCTCAAAAATCCACCGCACTTTTTTTATTTCTCGCTTAATGACAACGGCTACTGAGATTGTTTGACGTTGGCACCGTAATGGTTGGAATAATGTCAATGTTTGGTGAAGAGCAGTTGTTGCATTTCATTTTCGCCATTTGATTGATCACTAATCTGCCCAAAGTTTCGATATGTGCCGGAGAGGCGTTCAGCGCCGGAATGTATTGATAACTTTCACCGCCGTTAGTGATGAAATAGTCTTTATTTTCCTCAGCAATTTCTTCCAAGGTTTCTAAACAATCCACAGCAAAGCCAGGGCAAATCACTGCCACTTTCTTAATGCCCTGTGCTGCAGCGTTAGACAAAAACTCATCGGTATAAGGCTGTAACCATTCTTCTTTACCAAAACGGGATTGGAAGGTTAAACCCCATTGTTTTTCATTTAAGCCCAACCCTTGTGCCACCGCAGCTGCGGTTTGTTGGCAATGTGTGCGGTAGTAATCGCCGGTGTTTTCATAACGTAACGGAATGCCGTGAAAGGAAAACAGTAAAAACTCATCCGCCTTTAATCTCGCTTTGCAAGAATCAATTAACGCGGAAATATAGTTTTGGTTGAGCGGATAGGAATGAATAAAATCAAAGGGCACAATGCCACGTTGTTGTTTCAATGCCTCAGCAAAAGAGTCGAACACGGCTCCTGTTGTGCTACTGCTGTATTGTGGATAGAGCGGAAGTACGATGATGTGTTCCACTTTTTTATCCATTAATTTTTGCACAGCACTTGGCATGGACGGATTACCATAAGTCATACCGATTTCGATTTCCACATCCAGTTGCTGTTGTCGGAAAAAGTCGATTAAGCCTTGCTTTTGTTGTTCGGTGAACACCATTAACGGAGAACCTTGTTCGGTCCAAATAGAACGGTAGTCTTTTGCGACTCGTTTAGAACGCAACGGCAAAATAATGGCTTTAAGTAACGGATACCATTTACAACGTGGCAAATCGACCACGCGGGGATCCGTTAAAAATTGCCATAAATAACGGGAAATATCCTTAGGACTTGGTGAGTCTGGCGTACCTAAATTGGCAAGAATGACGCCGATTTTTAAATTAGTCATGTGTGATAATAGAAAGAGTTAAACGTGAAACGCAGCACAGTTTATCTTGTGCATCTCGAATGTCAATTTGCCAAACCTGTACATTTTTACCTAAACGAATCGGGCTTGATTTAGCGCAAACATAGCCTTGGTTTACAGGGCGTAAATGGCTTGCATTGATCTCTAAACCAACGACAGCCTGATTTGCTTCTACACAGCAAAAACCGGCAGTGGAAGCAACGGTTTCCGCAAGTGCCGCGGAAATGCCACCATGTAAAAATCCCATGGGTTGAGTAGTGCGGTGATCAACCGGCATACGGGCTTCCAGCCAATCATCGCCCTGTGCGGTAAATTCAATGCCTAAATGTGCCACGGCACAGTGTTGGCAGAAGTCATTTAGTTGTTGTAGCGTGAGATGTTTCTTCCAAATGCTCATGGTGTTGTTATTTCAATAAAGTTAATAAGGCTTGTACAGGGTGTTTCGGCTGATAATGGGCGAAACGCTTCACTTGGCTACGACAGGAATAACCGGTTGCTAAGCAGAAGTTCGGATCTTTATTTTGCAGCTTTTTCTCCCATGAGGCTTCATAAATGGCTTTTGACATGTCGATATGCTGGGTTTCGTGCCCGAAAGTGCCTGCCATGCCGCAACAGCCGACACTTTCAACCTGCAACTGCTGGTCGAAAGCGGCAAAAATGTGTTGCCATTCTTTGCCACTGTTTGGCATCGCAGTCGTTTCTGTGCAGTGTGGGAATAAATACCACTGATGCGACTCAAAAGTGCGGTCGGTTTTTTCGGTGTTTTGTGCGGATAACAAGATGCCGTTATCCAACTGTTGCTTGAGCCATTCGTGGGCGGTCAGCACATGGAAATTACCGCGCTCAGCACCAAGAATTTCTTTATATTCGTCACGATACGACAACACAATGGCGGGATCCACACCGACCAAAGGCATACCCAGTTTTGCCATACGATTAAGGAACTCAGCCTGATTTTTTGCGGTTTTGGCAAAACGGGTTAAAAAGCCCTTAATATGTTGTGCTTTGCCGTTGGGTTTAAATGGTAATACCACCGGCTTAAAGCCCAGTTTTTGCGTTAACGCCACAAAATCGGCAACGACTTTGGCATCATAATAAGAAGTAAAAGGATCTTGTACGATAAGCAAAACACGTTGTTTTTCCACCGCACTTAAACTTTCTAATTGCTCTAATGAGGCGTTTTGATGGCCAAGTTGAATGAGTTGTTGTTGCAGATTGGGTGTCGAGAGCAACGGTAAATCCGTCATGCCCAAACATTTTTCTGCCACTTTTTGACTAAATTTAGTCGCTGTAAAATAATTAAAGAGCTTCGCTTGTTTTGCCATTAGCGGCGCAACGTATTCCACATTGGACACCACATAATCTTTGATGGGGCGCAGATAACGTTGGTGGTAAAAATGGAAGAATTTGGCGCGGAAGCTCGGTACATCGATTTTAATCGGACATTGGCTGGCACAGGCTTTACACGCGAGACAAGTATCCATTGCCGCCTTCACTTCATGAGAAAAATCGTATTCGCCACGGTGTTTTTGATAGCTGTTTTGGATTTTATGCACAATATCCGTGAGTTTTACCGTGGATTGCTTGAAATCCAATTGCGCCGGGGTAACTTGCTCGTTCGCTAATAAACGCAACCATTCACGCACCATGGCGGCGCGGCCTTTCGGTGAAAAAATACGATTTTTACTCACTTTCATAGACGGGCACATGGTACTGTGGACATCAAAGTTAAAGCATAGGCCGTTACCGTTACAATTCATGGCTCCGATAAATTCTTCTTTCATTTGAACAGGAATTTGGCGGTCTAAATCGGCTCGCATTGGCGATAAAATGGAATAAAGTGCTTGTTCGCTGTTTAATGGCGTGCAGATTTTCCCTGGATTGAGGCGATTTTGTGGGTCAAATAAGAATTTGATGTAACGTAATTCACGCCATAATTCGGGCGTAAAGAATTTTTCGCCGTATTGCGAGCGCATTCCTTTACCGTGTTCGCCCCAAATTAATCCTCCGTATTTGCGGGTGAGTTCTGCCACTTCGTCAGAAATCTGTTTAAATAATTTGACTTGCTCGGGATCGCACAAATCTAACGCCGGGCGAACGTGTAACACGCCCGCATCCACATGGCCGAACATGCCGTATTGCAGATGATGGCTATCTAATAAAGCGCGAAACTCGGTAATGTAATCCGCTAAATTTTCCGGCGGCACACAAGTGTCTTCCACAAAAGGAATGGGTTTTGCCGCGCCTTTTGCATTGCCAAGCAACCCTACGGCTTTTTTGCGCATGGCATAAATTCGTTCAATAGATGGCAAATGATCGCAAACTTGATAGCCGATAATATGATCTTTGCCTTCAGCAATTTTTTGATCTAATTGTGCACATAACTGCGCCACTTGTTTTTCAATTAATGCCTGATGATTGCCGGCATATTCCACAATATTTAAGCCAAGAATCGGATGTTGTGTGTCTTCTGTTAACAGTTCTTTGACGGAGTGCCAAATAATGTCTTGTTTTGCCAAATTCAGTACTTTGGAATCTACGGTTTCTACAGAAAGTGCATTGGCTTTGACCATAAAAGGCGCGTTGCGCAATGCCGCATCAAAAGAATTGTATTTAATGTTAATTAATGTGCGATGTTGTGGCAGCGGCATTAAATCTAACGTGGCTTCGCAAATAAAAGCAAGTGAGCCTTCAGAACCTGTCAAAATGCGGGTTAAATTGAATTCGCTTAAATCATCGTTAAACACATTTTTTAAATCGTAACCGGTCAGAAAACGGTTCAATTGGGGCAAATCATTCAGGATTTGTGAGCGTTTGTCTTTGCAACGTTGAAAAATCTGTTGATGGATTTTTTTCACATTGGCAGAGAGAGAGCTTTCTTCTGTATAGCGAAAAACGTCGTCAGATTTGACCGCACTTGTCTCTAAAATTTCGCCATTGATGAGCACAGCGCGTAAACCGAGCACGTGGTCGGAGGTTTTCCCGTATTGTAAAGATCCTTGTCCTGACGCATCCGTATTGATCATGCCGCCTAAGGTGGCGCGGTTACTGGTGGAGAGTTCCGGCGAGAAAAATAAACCGTGCGGCTTTAGAAATTGATTAAGCTGATCTTTCACTACGCCGGCTTGCACGCGCACCCAACGTTCTTTTACGTTGAGTTCTAAAATTTTCATCATGTGGCGGGATAGATCAACAATAATGTTATTATTGATAGATTGCCCGTTCGTACCGGTGCCACCACCACGTGGCGTAAACGTCAGCGAAAGGTATTTTTCCTGTTGTGCGAGTTTCGTTAGACGAACCACATCAGCAACGCTTTTCGGAAATAAAATCGCTTGCGGAAGCTGTTGGTAAACGCTGTTGTCGGTAGCGAGGCTAAGACGATCGGCATAATTTGAGGCAATGTCTCCTTCAAAATGTTGCAATCGTAACGCATCTAAATAATCACTGACTAATGGAGAAAGTTGAGGGATATTCGTTAAGCGGGGTAGCATGTTGCACCACTCTATATTGGTTAATGTTTGTTTGGGATTAGGTGGAGTAAAAAGTAACCAAAGTTTAACATAGAAAATCATTTGATAAATATTAAATTTATTGAAGAAATATTGAGATGGGGTTGCAAAATAGACAAAAAGAATGTTTAATTGCTTAAAATTTAAGCAAAAAGAAGTCTATTTGTTTGATTTTATGTTATTTCAGTAGGATAATGCCGCAACTTTTGAGGGGAGTTGGATATTTCTCATCAAAAGAAATAGGAAAACTTCAATCCTATTTGAAACAACATCTTAAGCTAGAAATTGTAAAAAATTTCACTTTTAGAGGTAAACGGTTTAAGATGAAGGTGACACAAGTTCTTGTGTCGGTTTTCAGCTATATCAGCTGATACTTGTTTTAAAATAGATGACTAAATTAAAGAGGATCATCAAAATGAAAAAAACTGCAATCGCATTAGCTATCGCTGGTTTAGCAGCAGCAACAGTAGCACAAGCAGCTCCACAAGCTGACACTTTCTATGCCGGCGCAAAAGCTGGTTGGGCATCTGTACATCACGGTCTTAACCAATTTAAAGATGAACCAGGTCAAACAGTTAGCCGTAACTCTGAAGCTTACGGTGTGTTCGGTGGTTATCAAATCACTGATAACTTGGCTGTTGAAGCAGGTTACGAATATTTCGGTCGTGCTAAAGCTAAAACCAACGGTGAACAACATTTTAGACACACAGCACACGGTACTACTTTAGCACTTAAAGGCAGCTACCCGGTATTAGCTGATTTAGATGTTTATGGTCGTGTTGGTGCAGCATTAATCCGTAGCGATTATAAATTTACTGATGGTAGTGATGTTGAGAAATACCACAACCTAAAAGTATCTCCGGTATTCGCAGCGGGTGTTGAATATGCAATTCTTCCTGAATTAGCATTACGCGCTGAATATCAATGGGTTAGCCGTGTAGGTAACTTAGGCAAAGCTGAAAGAAAAGCTGGTGTTGACTCAGATGTTCGTTATTCCCCAGATATCGGTTCTGTAGCTTTAGGTTTATCTTACCGTTTCGGTCAAGGTGCACCAGTTGTAGCGCCTGAAGTTGTAAACAAAACTTTCAACTTGAACTCTGATGTAACTTTCGCATTCGGCAAAGCTGACTTAAAACCACAAGCACAAGGCGTGTTAGATGGTATCTACGGCGAAATCGCACAAGTTAAGAGTGCAAACGTTAAAGTTGCAGGTTACACAGACCGTATCGGTTCTGACGCTTACAACCAAAAATTATCTCAAAAACGTGCTGAAACTGTAGCTAACTACTTAGTTGCTAAAGGCGTTTCTCAAAACGCTATTTCTGCAACTGGTTACGGTAAAGCAAACCCAGTTACTGGTAACAAATGTGACGCAGTTAAAGGCCGTAAAGCGCTTATCGCTTGCTTAGCTGATGACCGTCGCGTAGAAATCGCAGTTAGCGGTACTAAATAATTAGCATTTTGTTAATTATTTTCAGATAAAGATAAAAAAGACCTAAACCTATGTTTAGGTCTTTTGTTTTTTTAGCTCGGTTTAATTATCGTAAGAGGAAAAAAATGAAAAAATGGCTTGTTCTGATTATTGTTGCCGTTGTTGCAGCGATGACTTTGATTCCAAGTTATAACGGCTTGGTTGCTGCGGAAGAACAAATTAATTCCGTATGGGCAAATGTAGAATCGACTTATCAACGTCGTTCCGATTTGATCCCGAATTTAGTGAATACCGTAAAAGGCCAGGCAAACTTTGAAAAAGAAACCTTGACCGGTGTTGTTGAAGCGCGTGCCAAAGCAACGCAAACCAAAATCGATCCGTCTAATTTAACGGAAGAGCAATTAACCCAATTCCAACAAAGCCAAAATGAAGTCGGTTCAGCTTTGTCTCGTTTATTGGTCAGCGTAGAGAATTACCCTGAGTTGCGTGCGAACGAAGGCTTTATGAACTTACAAGCGCAATTGGAAGGTACCGAAAATCGCATTAATGTCGCGCGTAATAAATTCAATGAAGCGGCACGTGAATACAACCAAAAAATTCGTACTTTCCCAACCAAAGTGGTTGCGATGATTTTTGGTTTCAAAGAAAAACCTTATTTCAAATCTGTTGCTGGTGCTGAAAATGCGCCGACAGTGAATTTTAACTAAACGGACAATAAGGTGGCGCGATGCCATTATTTGCAAAAATCTCGATAGATAAAAAACAGCTTGAGGCGGCAATTGCCCGCCTTGAGCGACAAACCTCCGCCGAGTTTCGGATTTTTATCGAACGAAAAATACCGTCAAAACCGACCGCACTTTCTGTTTATGAACGTGCGTTGGCTGTTTTTTCACAACTTGAAATGCATCAAACGGCAGCGCGTAATGGCGTGTTGATTTATATTGCCTATGGTGATCGTCAATGCGCAATTATCGGTGACGTCGGTATTCATCAGTATGTGGGCGATGATTTTTGGCAAACAGAATGTGCCCGCATGATTGCGCATTTTAAACAAAAGCAATATACGGAAGGTATTTTGGCTTCGATGCAGAAAATTGGTGAACACTTAATTCAGCATTTTCCGGTTCAACCGGACGATCAAAATGAACTGGATAACGAGGTGATCATTCATGATTAAACGCGTATTTGGTTTATTGAGCTTAAAAAGTGCGGTCATTTTTTTCTGCATTTTTATGGCGACGACTGTTTCTGCCGTTACCTTTCCTGATTCCCCAAAACCTTTCCGTTATGTGAATGACTACACGAACACCTTATCGGAAAAGCAGCTTGGCGTATTAGAAGCTAAGTTGGTAGCCTATGGCAAAGAAACCAGTTCGCAAATTGCGGTGGTGATTGTGCCGACGACCAGTGAATATGAGATTTCTCAATATGCCTTTGAATTAGGCGATAAATGGGGTATCGGGCGGAAAAATCTGAATAATGGTGTGTTGTTACTCATAGCGAAAGACGATCGAAAATTGTTTATTGCGGTGGGACAAGGCTTACAAGGCGTATTGACCGATGCCCTTGCATCACAAATTATTCGTAACCAAATTCGCCCTTATTTCCGTAACGAGCAGTATGCCCAAGGCATCGATAATGGCTTGGATTACATTATTGCTGCAACTAAAGGTGAATTTGCCGCACAAGCCGAAGAAGAGAATGATTTTGGGGATTTTGTGCCCTTTATCATGTTAGCGCTGTTTATTTTGATTGTCGTGATGGCGGAAATGAACAGTCGCCGACCTTATGTCTCGCCAACCAATAATCACGTGCTGAATGACGTATTGCGAAAATCCATGTCAGATCGTCGTCGTAACGGCAGAGATGGTGGTGGTTTCGGTGGTGGCTTTGGCGGAGGCGGTTTCGGTGGTGGTTCCGGAGGCGGATTCGGCGGAGGCGGCTTTGACGGCGGTGGTGCCGGTGGAAGCTGGTAAATAACGTAGTAAAACGCTCGACTTTTATTTGTGGCAACTTGGGTTTGTGATACAATGCGCGCGTTTTCTCATTCAATGAATACAAGGAACATTATGGAAACTCTAGATAAAATCAAAAAACAAATCAGCGAAAACCCGATTCTGATTTACATGAAAGGCTCGCCAAAATTCCCATCTTGCGGTTTCTCTGCTCGCGCGGTAGAAGCCTTAATTAACTGTGGCGTACCCTTCGGTTATGTGGATATTTTGCAACATCCGGATATTCGTGCCGAATTACCGGCTTACGCCAATTGGCCTACATTCCCACAATTATGGGTAGAAGGCGAGTTAATCGGCGGTTGCGACATCGTGTTGGAAATGTTTCAACAAGGTGAACTTAAAACCTTATTAGAAGAAGTCGCAGCAAGACATCCACAAGCATAAAAACGTTTTGAAATACAACCGCACTTTGGTTTCCCCAAGTGCGGTTTTTTGTTGTCTGCCTCAGGGTAAATTTGATGGCTTATGCTATAATTCTCCGCAAATTTTTACCGCACTTTAGGATCAATATGTCGCTTCAATTCAATATGATTGCGTTACTTTTAGTGGTGTTAATTTTGCTTGGCATCCTTAGCCACAATAGCGCCATCACGATCTCCGCAGCCGTGTTACTGATCATGCAGCAAACGCTTCTCGCGAAATATATTCCCTATTTGGAAAAATACGGCTTGAGCATTGGTATTGTGATTTTAACCATCGGCGTCTTGAGCCCGTTAGTTTCCGGTAAAATTCAGCTTCCCGGCTTGTCGGCTTTTGTCAGTTGGAAAATGTTTGTTGCCATTGCGGTGGGTGTCTTGGTCGCGTGGCTTGCTGGCAAAGGTGTTCCGCTGATGGGCGAACAACCTGTCTTAGTGACAGGCTTAGTCATCGGCACTATCATCGGTGTTTCTTTTCTGGGCGGTATCCCTGTTGGACCACTTATCGCCGCCGGTATTTTGGCATTACTTATAGGAAAATTTTAAATGAAAAACAAATGGTTATTTATTGCCGCCTTGAGCGGTTTTTTATGTGTAACGATTGGCGCTTTTGCTGCTCACGGATTAAGCAAGGTTTTAGATCCTAAAGCGTTAGCGTGGATTGAAACCGGTGTGAAATATCAAATGTTCCACACCATTGCTATTTTAGCGATTGGCATTTTGCAATTGTGCCGTGAATCATTGGTTGCAAACAAAATAGTTAATCTTGCTGCAGGTGCTTGGGCATTTGGCATTCTTCTCTTTAGCGGCAGCCTCTATGCACTTGCGCTTGGCGCAGGCAAATTCCTGGTTTGGGTGACACCTATCGGCGGTACATTATTTTTAATCGGCTGGTTTTGTTTAGCTTACAGCAGCTTAAAAAAGTAAATTAGTATGAAAAATAGAACGGTAAAGCACGAATTAACCCCTTTACAACAATCCCTTTTTTCTCAATTAATTGACATTATGTTGGTGGATAAACGCCGTTTATCCGCCCGCATTCACGGTATCGGCAAGATTAAAAGCCAAGAGGCGCAGCAAGCCGTTGCGGCTGAAATCCAACAGCAAATTGAACAAGCAAGATTACGTGTAGAACAACGGAAAAGTGCGGTCAAAAATCCAATCGTTTTTCCGGAAAGTTTGCCGGTTAGCCAACGCAAAGCAGAAATTGAAAAACTGCTTTCCGAGCATCAAGTGATCGTGGTGGCGGGGGAAACCGGTTCGGGTAAAACCACGCAGTTGCCGAAGATGTGTTTGGAGCTAGGATTCGGCAATCTTGGCACAATCGGACACACTCAACCGCGCCGTATTGCGGCACGTTCTGTGGCGGCTCGAATTGCCGAAGAATTGCAAACAGAGCTTGGCGATTTAGTGGGGTATAAAGTCCGTTTTAATGATCAGATTAGCGACAACACCCAAATCAAGTTGATGACGGACGGGATTCTGCTTGCTGAAATTCAAAACGATCGTTTCCTCAATCAATATTCTTGTTTGATTATTGATGAAGCCCACGAACGTAGCCTAAATAACGATTTTATTCTCGGTTATCTGAAACAGCTTCTGCCACGTCGCCCGGATTTAAAAGTCATTATCACCTCCGCCACCATTGATGTGGAACGTTTTTCTAAACATTTTAATAACGCGCCGATTATTGAAGTCTCGGGCAGAACTTATCCCGTGGAAGTGCGTTATCGCCCTGTTGCGGAAGACGACGATCAAGATCAGCTACAAGGCATTCTCAATGCGGTGGATGAACTGCAAGCAGAAGGGCGCGGCGATATTTTAATCTTTATGAACGGTGAACGGGAAATTCGCGACACCGCTGAAGCCTTGCAAAAGCAAAATCTAAAACACACGGAAATCCTACCGCTCTTTGCCCGCTTGTCTGCGCAAGAACAAAATAAAATTTTCCACCCGAGCGGATTAAATCGCATTGTGTTAGCCACCAACGTGGCGGAAACCTCGCTCACTGTGCCGGGGATTAAATATGTGATTGACCCCGGCACAGCGCGCATTTCTCGTTATAGCTACCGCACCAAAGTGCAACGCTTGCCTATTGAGCCGATTTCACAGGCCTCAGCCAATCAGCGGAAAGGGCGTTGCGGACGGGTGAGCGAAGGCATTTGTATTCGTCTTTATTCGGAAGAGGATTTTAACAATCGCCCGGAATTTACCGATCCTGAAATTCTGCGCACCAGTTTGGCTTCCGTTATTTTGCAAATGACGGCGTTGGGTTTAGACGACATTGAAGTGTTCCCCTTCGTAGATGCGCCGGATAAACGGCATATCCAAGATGGCGTGAAGTTGTTGGAAGAGTTGGGGGCGTTTGAAACCGTTCAAACCAAATCGGGTGAAAAACGTCGATTAACGACAATCGGTCGCCAACTTGCTCAACTCCCGGTCGATCCGCGCCTTGCTAAAATGCTTCTAAGTGCGGTCGATTTTGGCAGCGTTTATGAAGTGATGATTATTGTCTCGGCGTTATCCATTCAAGATCCGCGTGAGCGCCCAACCGAAAAACAACAGGCTTCCGATGAAAAACATCGCCGTTTTGCCGATAAAAAATCGGACTTCTTGGCATTCTTGAATCTTTGGCATTATGTGCAAGAACAGCAAAAAGAATTAACGAAAAACCAATTCCGCCGCCAGTGTCAAAAGGATTTTTTAAATTATTTGCGCATTCGCGAATGGCAGGATATTTATCAACAAATTCGCCTTGCCGTGCGTGAAATGGGCTTGCCGATTAATTCGGAAAAAGCCGAATATCAGCAAATTCACACCGCACTTTTAAGTGGCTTGCTGTCGCATATAGGCTTAAAAGAAGCGGAGAAACAACAATATCTCGGCGCGCGTAACGCCCATTTTGCAATTTTCCCTAATTCTGTACTTTTCAAAAAACAACCGAAATGGGTGATGGCGGCAGAGTTGGTGGAAACTTCCAAACTTTGGGGCCGCATGGTGGCTGAAATTGAACCGGAATGGATTGAGCTGCTCGCCGAGCATTTAACGAAAAAATCCTATTCTGAACCACGCTGGTCGAAATCTCGCGGAGCGGTGATTGCCGATGAAAAAGTGAGCCTGTATGGCGTGCCGATTGTGGCAGCCCGACCAGTGAATTACGGCGCTATTGACCCAAGAGTGAGCCGTGAGATCTTTATTCAATCTGCCTTAGTGGAGGGAGATTGGAATACCAAACATAAATTCTTCAAGCAAAATCAGCAGCTGATTCGTGAAGTTGAAGAATTGGAACACAAAAGCCGTCGCCGCGATATTTTGGTGGACGAGCGCACGCTTTTTGAATTTTACGATCAGCGTATCGGCACAGAAGTTGTCTCCCAAAAACATTTTGATACCTGGTGGAAAAAGGCGGAAAAACAAGATCCCGAGCTGCTTAATTTTGAACGTTCTTTCTTGATTAACGATGATGCGGAACAAGTGAGCAAGCTGGATTTTCCGAATTTCTGGCACCAAGGCAATCTGAAACTCAAACTGACCTATCAATTTGAACCGGGTACTGATGCGGATGGTGTGACCGTGCATATTCCGTTGCCATTGCTTAATCAGGTCGAAATGACGGGCTTTGATTGGCAAATTCCGGGTTTGCGGGAAGAACTGGTGATTGCGCTGATTAAGTCTCTGCCGAAATCGTATCGCCGTAATTTCGTGCCTGCACCCAATTATGCCCAAGCCTTTTTAGGGCGTGCCGCGCCGTTGGAAAAGCCGTTATTGGATACGCTAATTTATGAATTGCGTCGCATGACGGGTGTCACCGTAGAGGCGGAACATTGGCATTGGGAACAAATTCCAAGCCATTTAAAAATGACGTTCCGTGTGGTGGATGAAAACGGCAAGAAAATTGCCGAGTCCATGAATTTAGACGAGCTGAAATTTAGCTTAAAAGATCGTGTGCAAGAAAGCATTTCTGCCGTGGCGGACGATGGCATTGAGCAAAGCGGACTGCATATTTGGAGTTTTGCGGAGTTGCCACAATGTTACGAACAAAAACAGCGCGGTTTCAGTGTGAAAGCCTTTCCTGCCATTGTGGACGAAAAAGACGCGGTGGGCATTAAACTGTTTGAAACGGAATTTGAACAAGCGGTGGCAATGCAGCAAGGTTTGCGCCGATTATTGCTACTCAACGTGCCATCACCGATTAAATATCTGCATGAAAAATTGCCGAATAAAGCCAAATTGGGGCTGTATTTTACGCCATTTGGGCGCGTGTTGGATTTAATTGATGACTGTATTGCCTGTGCCGTGGATAAACTGATTGCCGATTTTGGTGGCTTTGTGTGGAACGAAGAAGGCTTTGATAAGCTACGGGATTTCGTGCGTGAAAACGTTAATGAAGTCACCGTGGATATTGCGCAAAAAGTGGAGCAGATCCTTACGCTCACACACCAGCTCAACCAACGCCTCAAAGGCAAAATGGATTTCACCATGGCATTCGCCCTGTCTGATATGAAAAGCCAAATCGCCGGTTTGATTTATCAAGGCTTTGTGCAAAAAAGCGGCTATGCCCGCCTACCGGATTTGCTCCGTTATCTGCAAGCCATCGATAAACGCATGGATAAACTGGCTCAAGATGTGAATCGCGATCGTGCCGCTATGCTGCGCGTGGAACAAGTGCAACAAGCCTACCAACAACTTCTTACCAAACTGCCAAAATCCAAACCGATTTCGGATGAAGTGGCTGAAATTCGCTATATGATAGAGGAATTGCGGGTGAGTTTATTTGCGCAGCAGTTAGGCACGAAGTATCAGGTGTCGGATAAGCGGGTTTTAGGGGTTATTCAAAATATAGAGTAAGATATAGTGATCAACCACAGTATTTTTCCCCTAATCAAGCCTTAGTTTATCGTGGGAGAAAGGCGATGAATGTGGTGTTGGACGTGGTGTTGCGGGGAGATGCTTTATTAATATTGTTTAGTTAACTAAGGAAAAGTTAGCAGATGAGCTATAATGAAAGATAGTATTTTATGTTGATCAGCCTAAGAATGGTTGTATTTGGTAAAATAAAAAAATTGCCTAAGAAATATTTGCTTTGAAGAGGACATTGCAGATGAATAATATATTGCATTTAAAGAAATTTCATTTTGAACAAGTCAAAGGTGTCGGCACGATTGAAGCGGAATTATTTCCTAATCAACGGGTTTATACTTTTATTGGGGAAAATGGGATTGGAAAGACAAAGTTTTTAGAAAGTCTGTTTGCTATATTGCTATTTACGAACAAACAAGCAACGGAAACAGATTCTTATATACAGCATTCATTAATTCCTTTTAAATCTGCGACCATCAATAATATTTCTTTCAGTTTTAATAAGAATAATGGTTTTTCTTTGGGGAATCATAATTATGCATTTATTTCGGCTATGCATTCTCATCCGGTCGTTTATTTATCTGCACAACATCGCGGTGCGATAAATGAGAAAATCTATGAGCATGAAAGAGGAAACGTTTCTAAATTAGGTAATAAATCTAAACGACAAAAAGGGTATTTAGAGTATTTATTGACAAGTTTTAATGGAAATCCACAACATCTAAAAAATTTGAATATGGATTCTAATATTGAAGAATGGATTGTTCAGCGCGCTTTATCTTCAAATCCTTATCAGTCTAAAGAAGATAATCGAGAGATTGAAATTAAAACGTTATTGTCTTTATTAAATAAAGTAGATCATAGAATTGATAAAGATTTCCTCGAAATATCAGGCGATAATCGAGTTTTTCTAAAAATAGAAAATCAAAAACGAGAAATTTCAGAGCTTTCCAGTGGTTTTACTTCTATTTTAAAAATTATCCAATCAATTATTGCTGGATACAGTTATTTCACTAATGAGCTACAGATTGCAAATGTTCCCGGTATAATCTTAATTGATGAAATAGAAAGCCATTTACATAATAAGTGGCAAGTGAATATTATTCCTTTATTAAAAAAATTATTCCCTAAAACAATCTTTTTTATTACCACTCATTCACCTATTGTAATTAGTCAATTAAAGACCGGTGAAGCCTACCGCTTGAAACGTTGTGAAAATGATGGTGTTGTGTATGCTGAACTTATTGATTACCCAAGTAAAGTTTCTTTCATTGATTTATTAAATGATGCTTTTGATGTAAATTTAAATCGATTAAAAGTTCAAAGAGCTCAAGAAGAAGGGCAACAGGAGGCGAAAAAAAACTTGTTAAAATTGGTTCAACAGGAATTAGCTAATTTGGAGACTAAATAATGAAAGGTTATTTATTAGATACAAATTATTTAATTTATTTAGTGGATCCAAATACAAACTTAAGTAAAAAAGCGGAAGTATTACAAGATTTAGCATTAAAACTTGAAGATCCTGAAACTTTATTGTTTTTGACACCATTAATTCGTTATGAGGTTTTACGTGGTGTAGAATGGGATAATATTGAAAAATTAAATACGTTAAAAAATGCTTTAAAAGAATTTCAGGTAATTGATATTAATGATGATATTTCTGATTTAGCTCGAAATTTATTTCGTTTGGATAAAGCAAATCAAAAAACAGGAAGTAAAAAGGTTATTGAAAAGTATCAATTTGATATGTTTCACTTTGCAGCAGCAAAAGAAAATAATTTAGAAATTTTATCAAAAGATCGTGATATGAGTGCAATCGAAAATCTATTTGAGAAAATTCAGGCGATAAGATGATTTCTGTAATCTCTCCGAGATGGTGCACGTTTCCTAATGTGTGCCTTTTGCAAAAATATCAGCCCCAAGATAGCGCAAGCGTCCACGCTTGTGCTTATTTGGTCCAAGCGAGGACGCTTGAACCATCGTTCTGTTTTTAGAAAGTGCGGTCATTTTCCTCATCGTTTTTTATTTGCGTCTTGTATCTTCGATTTAAGAGGTGAATCGGGAGATATGCGTATCATAGATTGATAGTGTCTTTATTTAATAATTTATATTTATAATGCCTTGGAGCTAAATGCTTAATAAGCATAAAGGAATCAAATGGAGTGATGGTGATTTTTTTTTGTGCTAGACTTTTAGGAAGAATACAGGGCTGTATTCTTCATCACTTGTGATGGTAAACAATGTATTTTTATTTTAGGGTGCCTATTATGAAAAATGTCAATAATTTATACAAAAATACAAGCATGAAATTATCCACGGTAGCCGTTGTGCTCCTTTCTGCATTTGGTGTCTCTACGCTTGCCAACGCGGCAGCACCGGAACACTTTATTAGTGTTGCTCCTGGGGCTCCTGCAACACAAGGCAACTACAATAATGATGGGGCAAAATCAGACGATTCCATTGCTATTGGTAAAAATGCGGAAGCCGGTGTATCAAAAGATGTTGCAGTTGGTGATAATGCTAAGGCTAATAAGGATACTACAAGTAAAGTTCAAAACATTGGTGGCGCGACAGCTATTGGTACTGACACGGAGGCAAAAGGCAATGGCGCTAGTGCACTAGGTTATGGTGCAGTAGCTGATGGCGCTAATGCTTCTGCTTTGGGGAATAAAGCTAATGCTACAGGGCTAGCTACAACTGCGGTTGGGGTATCTACCCAAGCAACAGGCGCTTATTCTGTTGCTGTAGGTTCAAATGCTAAGGCTACAGGCTTTGGATCTGTGAGTATTGGTTTAGCGTCTATACCGGATACTGGAGCAACTAAAAATTATGCTGTATCTGTCGGTGCATATTCAGGCGCTGATGTAGAAAATGGCGTTGCATTAGGTTCATACTCTAAAGCAACTGTTAATAAAGAGGCTGTAGGATATGATCCGTCAACTCAAGCTGCTACAACTGAGACAAGTACAGCTTGGAAAGCTTCACATGCTGCGGTTTCTGTTGGTGACGTTGACAACAATATCACCCGTCAAATCACCAGCGTTGCTGCGGGTACAAAAGATACTGATGCAGTGAACGTGGCTCAATTGAAATCTTTAGACGGTAAAGTTGAGAAAAACAAAACCGATATTGCAACTAATAAAGCCGATATCGCAACCAACAAAACCAATATTGCGACTAACACGGGTAATATTGCGACTAATACAGCTAATATTGCTGCTAACACGGGTAAGATTACGGCTAATACAGCTAATATTGCTGCTAACACGGGTAAGATTACGGCTAATACGGCTAATATTGCGGCTAACACAGCTAACATTCAGACTAACGCGAATAATATTACGGCGATTAACACTCAATTAGCCGCTAATAACAATTCCATCAATGAATTGCGTGGCAATGTAAACCTCTTAAATAAAGACTTGAGAGGCGGTGTTGCGAGTGCGATTGCTCACGCTTCTGTTCCTCAATCCACCAAAGCCGGTGCTATCGGTGTGGGCGTGGGTACCGGTTTCTATGGTGGTCAATCTGCGGTTTCTCTTGGTGTGTCCGGTGTTACCCCTAATGAAAATTGGGTGTTTAAAGCCAGCGTTTCTACCAACAGTCGTGGTAACTACGGTGTGGGTGCCGGTGCGCTTTACCAATGGTAATAAAGCGTTAATCCCGAGTTAATCGGAGCATAATAAAAAAGCCATTCTGAAATAGAATGGCTTTTTTGTTGCGATGAGGAATTAAGCTAAGATTTTGTCTAATGCTTTGCTGACATCTTCTACTTTTTGCGTGCCGTCTAAGCGGAAATATTGGGTGTTGCCCGCTTTGGCTTCTGCTTGGTAGTAATCCACTAATGGTTTGGTGGTGTTGTGATACACTTTTAAGCGGTCTAACACGGTTTCCGGTTTGTCATCGGCACGGATAATTAAATCTTCGCCGGTCACATCGTCTTTGCCTTCCACTTTCGGTGGGTTGTAAACGATGTGATAAGAACGGCCAGAAGGTTGGTGTACACGACGACCGCTCATGCGTTCTACGATCACTTCATCCGGCACATCAAATTCTAGTACATAATCAATGGCAATGCCGGCAGATTTCAATGCGTCAGCTTGTGGAATCGTACGAGGGAAACCGTCAAGTAAGAAACCTTTGGTGCAGTCAGGTTGGGCTACGCGTTCTTTCACTAAGGAAATGATTAAATCATCCGGCACTAATTGGCCGGCGTCCATTAAGGTTTTGGCTTGTTTGCCTAATTCGGTGCCGGCTTTGATCGCAGAGCGTAACATGTCGCCCGTGGAAATTTGCGGGATGGCAAATTTATTCATGATGAATTGTGCTTGTGTGCCTTTTCCTGCGCCCGGTGCGCCTAATAGAATAATTTTCATGTTGTCCTCTTTTTTAAATGAAAAATAACTGAAAAAACCACCGCACTTTTCCTATTTCGGGAAGAAAGTGCGGTCGGTTTTGAAAATGTTTTATTAATCGTGGCGTATGGTTGCTTAATTCCCTAAAAATGTCAATTGCCAGCATTCGGCGCAGTGACTTTTTCGTTCCACGGGGCGACCCAGCATAAGCAGAGCATGCCCGGGATGGCTAAAAATAAGCAAATCCAGAAGAAATGGTAGTAACCCACTGCGGCAACGATTTCGCCTGAAAGTGCACCGAGCCCTTTGCTAGGCAAGGCGGCAAGGCTGGTAAATAACGCCAGTTGAGTGGCGGTGTAAAGCGGGTTGGTTTCCCGTGCCATAAAGGCTACAAACGCCGCTGTGCCGAGCCCCACGCCAATGTATTCGCCACAAATCACAATGCCAAGTTTTAAGCGCGCAGCGTTATCAACAACGTGGAAATAATCAAATCCGGAAAGCCAAATAAAGCCGCCGATAGTAATCAGTTGAATAAAACCAAAGACCCAAAGCGCGCGGTTAATGCCGAGGCGTAACATCACAATGCCGCCTGCCATGCCGGCAATAATGCTCGACCACAACGCCGTGCTTTTCACCACTAAGGCAATGTCTGTTTTGCTAAAGCCCATGTCCACGATGAATTTACTTTGTAATGTGGTAGCGAGGGCATCGCCGAATTTATACAGAAAGAGAAACGCAATAAAGCCAATCCCCGCATAAATCCCTTTACGCTGGAAAAATTCTTGTAGCGGAATGGTAAAGGCTTGATAGAACGGCTGCTTGTTTTGATGAATTTGAATTTGTGGCTCGCGACTTAAAAAGAAGGTCATAAACAGTCCGCACAGCATGAAAAGTGCGGTCAATAAAAACACCGTTTCCCATGGCAGAAACGTAGCGAGATACAATGACAGTCCGCCCGGAATTAAACCGGCAATGCGATAAGCATTAATGTGAATGGTATTGCCCAAACCCAATTCGTTATCGCGCAAAATTTCCCGTCGATAGGCATCTAACACAATGTCTTGGGTGGCGGACATAAAGGCGATGAACGTAGCCAGAAAAATGACAATCTGCATTTGTTCTTTCGGATTGTATAAACCGATCAGGTAAAGACTCAGCAGAAGCAAAAGTTGGGAAATGGCAAGCCAACTGCGACGACGACCAAGAAATCGGGGAAAATAACGATCCAATAAAGGCGCCCACAAAAATTTGAGCGTGTAGGGCAGCGTGACTAAGGTAAAAGCCCCGATGGTTTGCACACTAATACCGCTATCCGACAACCAAATCGGCAACATCTGCAACAGCACGAAAAGCGGCAAGCCGGAGGTGAAGCCGGTAAAGACACAAATCAGCATATTGCGGCTGAAAATTTGAGTGGCGAGAGAAGGCTTAATCGGTTGTTCTGTCATCATGATTTCAGGGAAATTTTATTCAACGGCAATTTCTTTAATGCGGAGTTCATCGCCGCTTTGGCGTTGTAAATGCGCGCTGCCGCAATGGGGGCACGTGCTGTTATTGGCTTGAATTTCGACCAGTTGTTTGCAATCCCAACACCAAGCTTTGGCAGGAATAGAAATTAAATGAAGCTTACAATTTTCCGCCGATGTGCCTTGCGCTGCCATTTCAAAGCCAAATTCCAACGCACTCGGCTCAATGCAAGAAAGGGCTCCGACCTCCAGCCAGAGGTCGGTGACTTTATTGACATTGTGTTGTTTGCATTGCTGCTCAACAATTTCAATGATGTTTTGACACAAAGAGAGTTCGTGCATGAGGCTTAATCCCGATAGCCTTTTGGATTATTTTTTTGCCAATTCCACGTGTCTTTCATCATTTGAGCTAAGCCACGTTCTGCTTTCCAGCCTAATTCTTTGGCGGCAAGGCTCGGATCAGAATAGCAAGTGGCAATGTCGCCCGGACGACGATCCACTAATTTATAAGGAATTTGAATGTCATTGGCTTGTTCAAAGGCTTTTACCATATCTAATACAGAATAGCCTACGCCGGTGCCTAAATTATAAATGTGCAATCCGGCATCGTCTTGATGGCGATCCAACGCTTTTAAGTGGCCAATCGCCAAATCCACCACATGAATATAATCACGCACGCCGGTGCCGTCATGAGTGTCGTAATCGCTACCGAATACGGAAAGTTGAGGCAATTTTCCGATTGCCACTTGGCTGATGTAAGGTAATAAATTGTTTGGAATGCCATTCGGATCTTCACCAATCAAACCGCTTTCATGGGCACCGACCGGGTTGAAATAGCGCAAAATAGTCATGCTGAATTTCGGTTCGGCTTTGGCGATGTCGCGCAGGATTTGTTCCACCATAAATTTAGAGGTGCCGTACGGATTGGTGGTGCCGCCCACTTTGCAGTTTTCGGTAATCGGAATGATTTCAGGATCACCGTAAACGGTGGCGGAAGAACTGAAAACGAAATTCCACACGCCGGCTTTTTTCATTTCTTGTAATAAAACCAATGAGCCGGTGACGTTGTTCATATAGTATTCGGCAGGTTTTTGCACGCTTTCGCCAACGGCTTTTAAACCGGCAAAATGAATGACGGAATGAATCGGATTTTCAGCAAAGATTTTTTGTAACAAGTCGCGATCTAACACATCGCCTTCATAAAATTTTACACTCTTGCCGGTGATTTGTTTCACGCGTTCTAAGGATTTTGGTGAGGAATTGCAAAGATTGTCTAATACCACCACATCTTTGCCGGCGTTTAATAGTTCGACGACGGTATGCGAGCCGATATAACCGGCACCGCCGGTCACTAAAATGGTCATTGGGGTTTCTCCTTAATTTATAAAATAAATTTGGCGCTAGTATAGCACCGATTGTTTCATCAAAAAATGAGCTTTATTAATAAGTTATTCCCTTTTAAGGAATTGTTTTCGTCGAGATTTCTATGTTGTTAAAACTAGAGGCCTTTTAGTGTTTAAACGGTGTAAACAGAATCAGGATATTTTCAGCAATTTATTGCGCAAACGTTTACTTCTTTTGGCATTGCGGTAAAATACCGCCCTCTTTTTTCAACGACAAATTAAAAGGTAATTTCATGTCATCTTCTCAATCTTCCGCTTTAGAAAAACGCTTTGAGTTGACTAAACGCGGTTCTACCGTACGCAAAGAAATTGTTGCCGGTTTAACCACTTTCCTTGCCATGGTGTATTCCGTTATCGTTGTGCCGAACATGTTAAGTGCGGCGGGTTTTCCGGCGGAATCGGTCTTTATTGCAACTTGCTTAGTAGCAGGCTTGGGCTCGCTTTTAATCGGTTTTTGGGCGAATGCGCCAATGGCAATTGGTTGTGCTATTTCTTTAACGGCATTTACCGCATTTAGCTTGGTTATCGGACAAAAAGTGAGCATCCCAGTCGCCTTAGGTGCGGTCTTTTTAATGGGGGTTTTCTTCACCCTGATTTCTGCCACAGGGATTCGCGCTTGGATTTTGCGTAACTTACCAGTGGGTATTGCACATGGTGCGGGAATCGGTATCGGTTTATTCTTGCTTTTAATTGCTGCAAATGGCGTTGGGCTTGTGGTGAGTAACCAAGCCGGCTTGCCGGTAAAATTGGGCGAGTTCACTGCGTTTCCGGTGATGATGTCATTAATTGGTTTGGCGTTAATTATCGGTTTAGAAAAAATGCAAGTGAAAGGCGGCATTTTATGGGTGATTATCGCCATTACTGTGGTCGGCTTAATTTTCGATCCAAATGTCACTTTTAACGGCCAAGTCTTCAAAATGCCAAGTTTCGGCGAAGAGTCTTTATTCTTGCAATTAGACATCATGGGCGCATTACAACCGGCGATTTTACCGGTGGTGTTTGCGTTAGTGATGACCGCGGTATTTGATGCCACGGGTACCATCCGTGCAGTAGCAGGGCAAGCGGATTTATTGGACAAAGACGGTCAAATCATTAATGGCGGTAAAGCCTTAACGTCCGACTCCGTAAGTAGCTTATTCTCCGGTATTTTCGGCACGGCACCGGCAGCCGTGTATATCGAATCCGCAGCAGGGACTGCCGCCGGCGGTAAAACCGGTATCACCGCCATCGTTGTTGGCGTATTGTTCCTGTTGATGTTGTTCTTCCAACCATTAGCTTTCTTGGTGCCGAACTATGCGACAGCACCGGCGTTAATGTACGTGGGATTATTGATGCTAAGCAACGTCAGCAAATTGGATTTTGATGATTTCGTTGGCGCTATGAGCGGCTTGATTTGTGCGGTCTTTATCGTGTTAACGGCGAATATCGTGACCGGCATCATGTTGGGCTTTGCTGCATTGGTGATTGGCCGTGTGGTGAGTGGCGATTTCAAACGCTTAAATATCGGCACCGTTGTAATTGCCGTTGTTTTAGTGGCTTTCTACGCTTGCGGTTGGGCGATTTAATTCAGCCAATAAAGACAACAAAGGCGCATTTTGATGCGCCTTTTTGTTTGCCTTAATTTTGAAAAACAGTGAAAAAACCGACCGCACTTTGTAGCTTATCATCGTAGAAGATGAGCGGAATGCGTTGGCGTTGCCAAGGGGCGACATTCAACTGTTGCCACACTTTTTTAATGTCTTTATTCACGCCGTTTGGGGTTAATTTCACTTTGCCCGAATAACGAAATCGAATCCAAACTTTCGTTCCCTCTGACGGTAAAGCCAAGGTTTCTTTATTTGTGTTGCCGTTTTCATCCTGCCAAAGTGCGGTCATTTTTTCGCGTGTTTTTTTTAGTAATAACGTGCCTAAATGATCCGGCAAGGAAATAGGGTGATCAAATGTTGCCTCAACATATTCCTGTGAAATATCGTTAAATATTGGCGTGAGAAATAAACGGTGTTGATAGCGGCGGACAATGTTATTGTCTAGGCGAAATTGTGGTTGTGCATCGTCTTTCGCGAAAATGACATCCGAAATAATTTGTTCTAATTGCACGAGAGAGGGGAGGGTAACGCCCCAATCTTGCAACCATAAGCGTAACAAGGCGCGTTGTTTCACAGAGGAATAGCTGGCGAAATGTTGTAGCTGAAAAGTGCGGTCATTTTTTACGATGTTTTTTTGATATTCTTCCGCTAACAGCTCATTAAGCAGTTGCTGTTGTTCATAACAATGTTGCGCGGAACGTTGCACTGCCGAATCAAAATGCGCCCAGCGTTGGCGCAATTCAGGCAACACGATGTTACGCAGGAAATTGCGATCGTATTGATTGTCCTCATTACTTTCATCTTCAATCCAACTTAGCCCTTCCTGTTGTACAAACGCCAGTAATTGTTGGCGGCTAAAATTCAATAAGGGACGAAAAATAGGCACGCTGTAAACATTGCTTTTCGACGGCATGGCGCCTAAGCCTTGCACGCCACTGCCGCGTTTTAGGGCAAGGAAAAATGTTTCCGTTTGGTCTTGTTGATGATGTGCCGTGGCGAGCCATTCAGTCGGTAAAATTTGCTGTGCAATGGCTTCATAACGGGCTTGGCGGGCACCTGCCTCAATGCCGTTTTCTGTGCTGACGTTAACATGTTGAATTTGTAATGGAATATGGAATTGACGACACATTTGTTGACAATGGGCTGACCAAGCATCGGCATTGGCGCTTAATCCGTGATGAATATGGATTGCGCGAAGCTGAAAGTGCGGTTGTTTTTCACGAAGTTTTGCAAATAAAGCGAGCAGTGCTGTGGAATCCAAACCACCGCTGAACCCGATAAGAAATTGAGTTTGGTTTGGCGCAAGTTGGTGGATTTGCTGTGAAAATTGTTCAAGAAGCATAGGCGGATAAAATTTCCTCCCGTTGGACGGGAGGAAGTTGAGAGTTATGCAATTTTTTGTGCTTTATAGTGGCTACACGGATGGAGGATGAGATCTCGAGCGGCAATGATTTGTAATTCATATTCGCCCCGTTCTAACGTCGTTTGCATGACATCATTGACGGCGTTTGCCATGTGTTCAAACGCCTCTACATCCGATTTGCCATTGAGTAGGTTGGCGAGGAATAAACCGGCGGTTAAATCACCTACGCCGACCGGTTCGCGATCAAACGGATGCAACGGACGGGAAATGTGCCACATGCCTTGTTCGGTCGCCAGCAACATTTCAAATTGTGTTGCTTCTTTTCCCACTTTACTTAAATGTTTGACCAAGACTTTTTTCGGCCCTTTTGCCAAAATGGCTTGTACGGCAGCCAGTGCCTGTTCAAAGTTTTCAACCGGTAGTCCGCTTAATTCGCGGAGTTCCACCAAATTCGGTGTAATAATATCCGCTTCTGAAACAATGTTAATCAGACCTTCACGTACACCGTCTGCCACGATACAGCCTTTATCAGGGTGTCCCATCACAGGATCGCACAAATAAAGCGCATGAGGATTGATGGCTTTGATTTTATGAACAGCGTTGATGATTTCATCGATTTGTTCGGCAGATCCTAAATAACCGGAAACCACCGCATCACATTTTTTCAAGGCACCAATTTCATCAATGCCGCGTACAATTTCGCCGATTTGTTCTTTCGGAATGACAATGCCGGTCCATTTGCCGTATTGGGTGTGATTGGAAAATTGCACGGTATTTAACGCCCAAACGTCAATACCGTGCAATTGCATTGGGAAGGTTGCCGACTTGTTGCCGGCGTAGCCATAAACCACATGAGATTGAATTGAAAGTACGTGTTTCATTGCCTTTTCTCCTTTTCTTCTCTTTTGACTACGCCGGAAAGTGCGGTGGGATTTTTATTTGTTTTTCTTTTCTATGCGTAACCGTAGCTCATTAAGCGTTGATAACGGCGATCCAACAGATTTTCTTGATTTAACACGTCTAAATCAGCTAAGTCTTCAAGTAAACGTTTTTTCAAGTTTTTCGCCATTTCAGCGTAATTACGATGTGCACCACCTAACGGCTCACGAACGATGTTGTCAATCAAGCCAAGTTCTTTTAAACGATTGGCGGTTAAACCCATTACTTCTGCTGCGGTGGAGGCTTTATCGGCGCTTTTCCACAAAATAGACGCACAACCTTCCGGAGAAATAACGGAGTAGGTGGAGTATTGCAACATGTTGACTTTATCACCCACGCCGATAGCCAACGCACCGCCGGAACCGCCTTCACCGATAACGGTACAAATCACCGGCACTTTTAAGAGGGACATTTCGCGTAAGTTACGTGCGATAGCTTCTGACTGACCGCGCTCTTCCGCGCCTACACCAGGGTAAGCTCCCGGGGTGTCAATGAAGGTGATGATAGGCAATTTGAAACGTTCCGCCATTTGCATGAGACGTAATGCTTTGCGGTAGCCTTCCGGTGCCGGCATACCAAAGTTGCGCTTTACTTTATCTTTGACGGTACGGCCTTTTTGGTGACCAATAACCATGACCGGTCTGCCGTCTAAACGGGCTAAACCACCGATGATTGCTTTGTCATCGGCAAAAGCACGATCGCCGGCAAGTTCTTCAAATTCGGTGAAAATATGTTCGATGTAGTCAAGAGTATAAGGGCGATTCGGATGACGGGACATTTTAGAAACTTGCCACGCATCTAAATTTGCAAAAGTTTTTTCGGTTAATTCAATACTTTTTTTCTGTAAGCGAGCAATTTCATCATCAAGATTAATGTCATTATCTTGGTTTGCCATGGCGCGTAAAGATTCGATTTTCGCTTCAAGTTCGGCAATGGGTAATTCAAAATCTAAGTATTCTTGACTCATTTTTAATTCCTAATTTTATGAAAAATTTGTACCGCACTTTAACAAGATTTTAGAGTGGGTGCAATCAGACGGGATATTTTATGTGTTTTTTTCATAAAAGTCATAAATTTTAATCTGGTAACACCAGCTAAGGCTATGTAATCAAAGTAATTTATGGTGTTTGTCGAATAAAGGAAGAATGAAAAAAATGACTGAAATATCGAGTTATGCTCCAATTGACAATCAGCTAAAACGATTTTATTATGTATTCACTTTCAAGATAAGATGTCTGAAGGTCAGGATTGGTCTCCTGAAATAAGCGGGCTGAAGGTATAAACACTTTTAGTATCAGTTTTATGTCGCAAACTACAAACCATCATCAGTCAATGGTGGACTAGGTAGAAACCCGCAGGGATGCGACGCAGTATACCGCTTACTGTTAAGACCAATTCTGCTTAGTTCACCACCCAATCCTAAGTTTCATTTCTAGTTAATTTCGATATTTATTCTGACAGATGTTGGATCAGTTGTTTTTCTATCCTTGAAAAAGGCATTATTATAGAAATAAAAAAGCCCTGAGAATTCAAGGCTTTTTTACTAAGTTATTCCCACTCGATTATTAACTCAGAAGATAACATATTGAAATAGAAGGGAGTAAAGATAATGCTATTTGATTTTTACCGTCATTTTTACCGTCAGTAGAAGAAAGTGCTTTTATGTGCGTTCGTCTAGCCAATTATCGATGTCAGATTTGCGCCATGCTACACGACCCATAGACGCTTTTACGCTTTTTGGAAATGTTCCTTTTTTCATCATACGCCAAATTGTTGTGTGGCTCAAGGTGGTAATTTCAATCACTTGAGCTTTGCTTAATAATGCTGGTTGTTGTTCCATTATATCTATCCTTTTAATATGTCGGGCACTTCAATTACTTTTAACTGTTCGGGTTTTACATTCTTGTATTTAATCCAATATTGGAAGATTTCTAATGCTTCGCCTTGTGTGACCGTGTGCTTTGATTCTCGTACTACAGTCCATTCACGCTTAAGTTCACACTCAAGCACGATGTAGCGTTTACCGTCCATTACTTGTAATTCGTTTCTAAAAAACATTTACACCCCTCAACAATAGCCATAGTTTCAAATTAAAAATAAATACTTCCTCTTGGCGTTTGATTCTCGCCGCCCTAGCTCGCCATTCGGCGTACTGTAAAACGGCAGACACAATCACGCAGTACCAAAAAAATAAGTCATTCATGTTTGCTCCAATAAAAAACCGCCCGTAAGGCGGTCATTGTCAGTCATGTGCATTAATTTTTACTGAAAATGTATTTTGTTGTATTTGATGTTGCTGGGTCTTCCAGCCGTATAGAGTACTGCTCTGAATAACCGCCCAAAATCTTATCCCAAAAGTCAATGACATCATCTACAACTTCTAGATACAGCTCATTACAGTTTTGATATATCCAATCTATCGCTAATTTAGCCGCTTTCTTCCCATACCCTTTCTTCTGATATTTAGGAAAGATGAATATCTTATAAAGCTCTCCATCAGCTACTTCGTCAGGTGCATTTTTCATAAGAATAATATGAACATACCCAACTAAATGTTGTTCGCTGTATATTGAGAATAGTAATGGTTTTCCTGATGGTTGAAAGTCGATATATCTCCATCTGAAGCTTGACAATTCCTCATTACATATTTCAAAGTCTCGCTCAGACATTTCAATAATACTAACAGACATAATGAATTATCCTTAGATACATTAATAACTTTTAATATTATAATATTATACAAGCGCTTTATTGAACTATTTAATCGCCTTTATACGTCTTGTATTTCAAATACCGGTAGCGCAACTAATGATTTGGCGGTAAACCCTGCCTACACTCTAATCTTCTATTCACCTCAACCTATTTAATAAACTCCCACGTGTGTATTTGGATTGCAACTGGAACAGGAGCCATTTTTATACGCCGCCAGCGTTTTTAAAAATTGAGGGATATGTTTATCAAAAGCCTTCATTAATACATCATCACGAGCTGCCGTATGAATAAAAATTGTTTGCTTTTGATATTCCGGGCAATAACTCACGAAATCCCATGTTTCGTATCCAGTTACCCATAAATTAGCCTGCACTTGGATAATGTATTCGGACGGAACGCCGCCTTCTAACAAGTATCGAATATGCGTACTCATTTTCGGGCATTTAATCTCTAAGCCCTTTTTGAGTTCGGGGATTAGCCCATCAGGGCTAACCATTACCTCTTTTTTGTCATCTAAGTACACGCCGCCAACTTGAGTAACTGTGTTTCCGGTAATAAACTCATAAGCCGATCTAGCAAGTGGCTCAAGTTGATTTCCACGCTCCATAAATTTAGATTTAAATGCGCCATCTTGTAAGCCAAGAATGCTTTCTTCGATCAACTCGGCCATATACTTTATTTGCGCGCTTGATTTTTTACCGGTTGCCGTCACAATATTTTCAAAGCCCGTTGCGGTGGGGATACCTAAACGGGCTTTTAACCATTCTTCCGAGCCTTGTTCGCAATCAAGCGTTATTAGACCGTCAATCATAGCGGGATGTCCTTACCCAAATTATCATCTTTGGCTTGTTGCTTATTTAGCTTATCTAGCAGTTTATTAATTATGCGTTCGGCATAAATTTTATGAATTTGCTCAATACTTGGTGCATTACCGGCGGCGGCTAACAAACCGACTGTGTCAGAATTGGTAACTTCAACCAGATTTTTAATCTGTTCAATTTGCTCATCCGTAACCAATTCGATGCTTTGTCCGTTGATAATATTTGAGTTTTCAGGCGAAAATTTATTTTCTTGATGATTAACCTGATCTTCGTTTACTTCTTCGGCGGTGATCACCCCGCCAAGCTCATCAGGAAACGCTTTTCGTAACGCTCCAGCTTCTGCGCACTTGGCTAATTGACCACGCGGACGTTTGCTCCACATTGAATTTAGCTTACCTTCTTTGGTTGTCGCGCAGGCTTCGCTAAAATACTCGGTGTGCGAAAACGCGCAACGCTCTCCGTTAATAAAGCGATATACAGTAACACGACACCACTCAGGAGCATCCACTCCTTTGAAAGATATAGTCTCACCGAAAACCGGTTCATCTTGCCCTGCCATTTGTCCTGTGCGAAAAGCTGTTATGCGTTGCTCGTAAATGCCCGGCATAATCACATCACGCCATATTTTTTTATCGTAAAGCTTACCATCGGATCCCCTTTCTTTCTCGCCGGAAAGGGTTACTTGCATTGGTACGATATGGCATGGCTTCTTCAGAATGTCTAACTTACGAGCCTTACAATAATCTACCGCAAGAATAATGCTTTCATCTTTAGCACCGGGAAATACACTATTTTGTAACGTACTCCAAACAGCGAGATCGATATTTCTTTCTTTAAGAGCGGTTTGAATGTTTGCTGGTAATGTCATTTTATTTATCCTTTAATTCATTTTTCTTAGGGATACGTTATCGCCATATTGCACTTTAACTTTGCGAGCCAAGGCGATTGCTTGTTCTTGCGTGCCGGTAAATGCAATACGAACCTCGAAATTAAATGTCGGCTCGTCAGAAAGTGCGGTCGAATTTTCTTGTGTTTTTTCTACCGCACTTTGTGTTTCTGTTTCGGACGCAACGGCTTGCGATTCCGCTTTTGCTTTGGCATCTTCTTCGGCTTTTGCTTTTAACTCTGCCTCACGCTGTTGTTCGGCATTTACTCGCTCCGCAATAATTGGCTCAAGGTCGTCCGTGCCGGCAACTAATTGCAGTGCATCTCTAAATAAATGCTCGTAGGCAATCGGAATCATTTTTAAGCGCTCTGTAATTCGAGCGGATTCTTGCGCCAATTCGGCAAGAATTAACGTTTTTTCGGCATTAACCGATTTAACTAATCCATCGAGCGTTCTTTTGTTTTTTGTCGCTTCTTCGAGGCGGTTTGTTATCGCTGATTTCGGCATAGTTTGCTCAAGCGCAAGAGAGACCGAACTTTCGTACTTACTACGGATTTCCGAAATTTCATCAAGCGCGCCATCGATAATGTTTTGCTTAATTTCTGATTCTTTTAATTTAACCAGCTTATCGCGCGCCAAGCGCTCTTGTCTAAACCGCTCCGCAATGTTTTCAGCGGAGGTAATTAATGCCGCAATCTCACCGCTTTGTGCCGACTTAATCGCTGCACGGATTTTATCTTCAACCTCTTTCAAAGTTTTGACTTCTTCTTTTGCGGCCGCAAAGTCATCATCTGTCTCAAACTTGCTCGTGAGTGTTGCAAGAAATTGCTCGGCTTGTTTTTCAAACTCCACAATATTTGTGGATAACACTTTACTTTCGGTTGTTAAAACTAAATTAAATTCGGTTGTCATTTTCATCCTCTCCCATAGCAACCACTTTTCC
This sequence comes from Aggregatibacter segnis ATCC 33393, assembly GCF_000185305.1. Classification (GTDB taxonomy): domain Bacteria; phylum Pseudomonadota; class Gammaproteobacteria; order Enterobacterales; family Pasteurellaceae; genus Aggregatibacter; species Aggregatibacter segnis. The sequence continues at coordinate 1,233,341 of NZ_GL622200.1, read as the reverse complement.
AATATTCGCAATCGTCATCATCGATGTCTTGTGCGTTATCATCAAAATCATCGCTCTGCAGTTGCGCCTCAAACTGCTCGTAATAGTCATCAGGATTATCAAAATCCCATACCGACCCACGCCTAATTTTTGACATTGCGTTTTTCCTGCGCCGCTCCGATATAAACCAATAAACCTCTTACACCTCGGCGTTTTATGTTTTTATTCTCTCTATCTACCCATAACCCTGTGGACGGGTAAAAATCCACAACCTTTCCACTGTAAGAAACAACAAGATGAAATCCTGCATTGTGTTTTACGAAAGGAATATTTAAGCATTCCAATAGTTGTGTGCTTCTTTTTAAATTAAACTTTCTCTTTTCTTTTCGAGCTTTCGTAAGCTCTCGGAATGCCTCACCCATATCACCCATTTTCTTTACCCTTTCTTTGATTTAACTCAGCTTGTTTTCTGACGGTCTGTTTCTCAAGATATTCTTGAGCTTCCGCGCTCAAATTCGGCGGTGCATCGCCAAATTCTGAAGCCCATTCAGCCTTTGCCTTACGCTCCCACTCCAGGGAGATTTGCTCGCTTACCGCGTTATTGTTGTAGTCAGTATCAACGGTAAGGGTAGGGCGTGATAGGGATAGCCCAATTAGCGCAATTCCCCAAACGCAAGCGGTAATCACTGCGCAAACAATCCAGTGTAGGTATTCATCAAGCCATTGGATGATTTGTTTTTTTCGGCTTGGATGTTGATTTAAAAGTGCGGTAGTAAATCGTTGTTGTTTCATTTTTTGTTTCCTTTTTAATCAATTTGCTGAATTTTGGATGTAACAATCCGCCACGCGATTTTTCAAAAGTGCGGTCGGATTTTGCGGTGTTTTATAGGATGTCTAGCTGAAAACCCGTTGCTTTAGGGTCGTAAGCTCTAAGATATTTTAGGACGCGCCAGTTATTACCTTGCTCGCATTCAAATTGCTCTGTAATGCGTGTCAATACGTTATGCGCCTGACGGAGAGTACTGCGATATTCGTAAGCCACGCCATAAACGGAGGCGGTGTCAATATCACATTTTGAAGCTCCCTTAATGTTGTTTAAAATAACGATGTCCAGTCATTATCCACAACAAAAAAGGAGCTTTAATATGTGGGAAGCGTTACTTTCTTCCATTTTTTCTGTCCTCAAATCTCATTTTGACGAGGTTATTTTGCGTATCTGTACTTGGTTCTTATCATTTATTCTGTGTTGGCTAACTATGCCGGAAAGGGTGATAGATTATTTGCTCACCCATCCGCTTCCAGCATTACCTGATTACGTACTGTTTTACGTGTTCCTTTTGACTGTTGCAACTTGTACTTGGCAAGTGTTTTTCATCATTTTGGATATTATGGTCTTGTTGGTTGATAAAATTATTAACTACAAGGCTATTAAGCCACAATCCGAGCGGGTTAAGGTTGATCGCAAGCAAAAAGATTAAGCATTCTTTGAGTTTCATTACGCCCTCCTTAAGGGAGTTAAAAAAGCCCGCATATTTCAGCGGGCAAACCTAAGGAACCAAGTTATGAAAACTGCATAAGTTTTAAGCCTTCATGCTCGGCTAAGACAGTAAACAAAAGTGCGGGTAGTCATCCCAATTAAGTAAGCTCGTCTTGAGCGGTGTCCGCTGTGACTAAATCAGCGCGACCCTCTTAACAACCCCTGTTAAGACCGATAAAGATTAATATTAATTGCCGTGACACAATTTTTTCACGTGTAATGATATTGGATTAAAATCGGAGTACATCACAGGCATTACGCTAGACCAAGATTGATAAGTGTATGTTACGCAGTTGTATGTGTATCTTTCGCCGTTTAAATCAAACGTCATTTGCTGGATTGGCGTACATCCAGCCATCATAATTATCGTCATTAATAAAATTGCGATAGTTTTCATGTTTTTTTACTCCGTTGTTGATGTTTAAAAAATTGGTTAGCTCTCGGAGGGAATCGAACCCTCTAAATCTTTAACAGCAAGTCGCTTTTTTATTAAACGTTACGCCTTTTCGGCAACCTGCTAATTTCCCGTTGAAATTAGCAAACACAAGAGCCATTAAAATTATGAATAAGAACTTAGTACCACGTCAGGAAAAACCACCATTTCATCAAGTAGTTCTTTGATAGTCTTTTCTACTGCGATACTTCCTATATCTTCCTTGACTGGGAATTTTTCGTTTAAATCAACCGGGCCGTAAAGATTGTCTTTCAAAATTTCTTTTCGATCTTCTTCGCTAAAAAATTCATTAAGGATTTCTTCAATCGTGCGCCCAGCGTAGATTTCCGTAGGTTCAAAAATCCAAAATACTTGCTGCATTTCTCGAATATCTTTAATCGCAAGATCGATGCACTCAATACCTTTGCTGTATCGTAGCGTGTCAATAATTCCCATGGTGCTTACAGTAATTGAGTATTCTCCAGTGTCCGTTTCTTCCATCAGTGTCGGTCTGTAACCGCTAATAAATTTCATTCGCTTGGCTTGGGTAACCAAGAAATCATGTTCAGATTTGGAAATCGTTACATATTCCATTTTTAACCTCATTTATTTTATGTTTGCCATTTCAAAGCGCACTCAAGAACATTCCCTTCACCGTGCGCACTCATTAGATCGGTCTGTGTAGAATGCGCTTTGAATTGGTGTCGCAGGGTGGATTCAAACCACCATCGCACGGATTAAAAGTCCGCCGTTCTATCGGTTGTAACTACTGCGACATTAACTGGTCCGTGGGCTTGTTTGCCGTTTCCCCGACCATCCTCATATCCTCGAAGGATTGCTTAAAGATATAAACAGCGCTGCCCTTGATTCACCAACCACCTCTTTTCGGTTAAACACGCGACACAGTTTTCTGCTTGGGGGTTACTCGACTTAAATCAGCCGATAATTTATATCCCGCATGAGATCAAATTGTCTAAAACTCGAAACAGGTTAATGATGAGCGCCTTTCTTTATGCTTGTAAGGCTCAAGCCCTCTTGTATGCGACTACAACGAGGAATATAATGCTCTCTGCGACTACAATTTAATCAGAGGAACATCATGGAAGAGTACGCCAAGTTACTTAATACCATACTTACCAAGGTAGTTTTTAATCACATGACTATGTTCTTCGTTTTCTTGTTTGTTGGCTTTACGTTCATTCCGCCCGAATTAACGTTGTATCTCAACGCTAAAACACCGGCATTCTTTCCTGATTGGTTCACTCTTGCCAATTTTGGTTCTTTGATATTTGCGTTGGTTTCTACGATGATTTGGATTCTTATTTCTAAATCGACCAAATCAATTATTTCAAAACTGCGTGAATCATTAAAAACTAATTCAGAGCAAGCTAGATTAATCAATCTACTTCATAATTTATCAACAGAAGAGCAACATGTTCTTGCAATGTCCTGCCTTAATGAGCGAATTATTTTCCCAGATAACAGAACTCAGCTAGCCATTGAAAAACTCTTGTCAAAAGAACTTATTTCGTACGGCTGGACTAATGATAAATATGAGTTAAATCCACTTATTCGCAATGTTGTTCTTGCTGAGCTCGATAAGAGCATGAATTCCCATCACTAACCTGTTTCAAATTTTTAAAGAGCGTCGAGATTGTGCATCTCGTTTTGATGGCTATAATTTAGCAAATACTAAATAATTAGTAAAGGGTTTGTTTAGTAAAATTTAGTTTATTTTTGCTTTTATTTAGTAAAATCTTGATTTCTAAATGAATTTATTTTTGATTAATTTTTGAATTTGTGACCTAGATCACAAAAAAAGAAAGTGGAGAAGTAGGGCTTTTAAAAGTGTGGTAGAAAAGTGCGGTGTTTTAGGTCTATTTAGATCTAAATCAGATCTATATAGATTTACATGAGGGGAGTTTGGTGGTAGATGGGCAAAAGAAAACCGCCTCGAGGGCGGTCATGGAGGTTAAATAAAAATTATAATTTCTTTAACCACTCTTCATAATTTTGATCTATTTCTTCAAGAACATCAGTTCTAAATTTTTGTAATTTAGATTTTTTCTCATGGAACGTATTATTATTCTCAAATAAATCTAACGGGTAGCTTTTCATCTTTGTTAGAGTGTCTGTGGTAAGGAAAATAATTTCAGATTTAAATACTCTAGACAGTTGGGATGCTTTATTTTCTATTTCAGTTGTCTTTTCTGTTATAAAAATCTCTATGTCTTCCGGTGTAGTTTCTCTTTTAGAGAATAATTCATCAAGTTTGTCAAAACAAGAATCGACAAGATTAGTTAATTTATCCTTGTTTTTTATAAATTCACTTCTCTCAAATGTTCTATGATTTAAATGTGCCGCCCAATACCAACCGGCGGCAGTAACAATAGATGATGTGAATACAGTAATGCTATCTTTTAAATCTAGTAATTTACCAAAATATATTGTCAATTGAACAATAACTGCCATTATAAGCACTATTGATATGATATGCTTAGCCTTAAATATCTTCATCTGGAAGCTGTCCCAAATCTTTGGCCGCTTTAACAAGGCGTTCACTAATCAAGTTGACTATACTTTTTACAGTATCATGTTTGTATTCCAAGCGTTTTAGAAGTTCTTGATAGGTAAATCCATCTTTTCTAATTAATCCTCCGAATGCTTCATCTAAAAATGAACGACCATATCGGTTATATCCAGTAAGGACGACGATTACTTTATCATTGCTTTTATCTCTTAAAGCGGGAGCTAACAGCGTTTCTCTAAATGCTTTCCCTGTATTTTTGTATTCTTCAGGAGTTACATCGTCTTCGTTACGCCCATAAGGACTTTGGGAAAAATCATTGACTATGGTAATGGTTTTAATCATTTTTTATCCTTATGTTCCATTGCACTAAAGTGCCTTCAATTGAATTTCTCATATTGTACAGTTCAGGCAATGTTCTATCATCTTGATAGAAAAGTAATCCTCTATTACTGTACACCCATAACTTACCATTTTTATTGTCAGAAACAAGTTTTTTTATACTTTTACTACCTTGACCGTGTTTATATTTGTCATTTCCAGTCATTCTTGTTATGTCATCAGACATTGCTAGACTTATTATAATAGAGTCTGAGACTTTAGTATTTTTGATTAGTTCTGCTATATTGGTAGATTCTGGTAATTTATATTGTTTTAGTGTCGGCGTTATTACAGATTTTACGTCGCTACTATCCCAATCAATTTTGTCAAATAACTTATTGCCTTTGGTAAAAGTAGAGGGAATTCCTTGCCCCTTATCGTACAATAGAAGAAATAATTGATCATCTACAACTGTACACATCCACCACCAAGGTCTTTGATTGCTGGGGGTATGTTTGGGGTAGGCATGACGATAAACATTGCTCATCGCTTCTTGGATTGCGTCACTAAGAGTGTATTCTTCTTCGTCAGTTAGCACTCCTTGATATATTTCATTTTTTATAAAATCAATAATATCATCTCTGAACTCACCCTCATTTCCATTAATAATTGGATAGCCATCTTTTGTTTTTCTAATATCATTTTCTGAGCATCTATTGGCACATAAAAAAATTAAACCTACTTGTTTTATAAACTTATTAATTTCATTGTTTAGGCTCATTTTTATAGATATATTTACATCGGATTTTTTTAGGATAGTTTCTATTTTTGCATAAAAAATCATCATTGCTGCTGCTTTAATGTATTCACAATCAACAAAGCTAATGATTACATTTTTATACTTATTCTTTATTATACTGTCTAGTGAGTTAATGTATCTTACTGTGCTTTCATAGGATTCTTCATTATATATATTAAGTATGTTTGGTGTTGGGAATATATGATATTTTCCTGATTTGTAGGGTGCCCTAAACTTTATTGGGGAATTATTATTCTTTTTTTTGTTCATTTTTATTAGACTTTATTGAGTATTTACAAATAACTTCTATGCTCACTACAACAACACCGAGTACCAAAACACCTTGCCAATCACGGAAACATCATCAAGACTGGCTATTTCGTCGTCGTACTCGTCAGTGTTATAGCTACGGATTTTTATTTGATTGTTTGGCATATTGTAGAGCAGTTTGATTCGCAATAACCCACCATGATTGATGGCATAGATTTTGCCGTCTCGAATCACTTTATTTCCCATATCAATGCCTACAGTAGTTCCATCAGGGATTACAGGCTCCATTGAATTTCCATCAGCAATCACACATACCGCATTTTCGTACTGTACGCCTTGTTTACGTAGTGTTGCTTTGGAAAAACGCAATTTGAAGTTGTTATAGTCGGCAATATCATCAGCAAAGCCATTTCCAGCAGCAAGTCTAATATCTTGATAAAACGGAACTGCGTATTCATCGCTATTTAGTGGTGTGTTGCGATCCCATAAGTCAAACGCGCCTACTTCTTTTACGTTTGATGTTATGCTTTCAGTTGACTGGGGAGTATCTAAGTAGAACGGAGGCATATTATTTTCATTTTCCAATCTTCTTGCAGCCTTTTCCCCAAATGATGGAGTTTTTCCGCTTATCAATTGAGAAACAAAACTTCTATCTTTTTCAGGTACGGTCTTATCTGAAAACCATTTCTTTAGATTTTCTCTCCGTACTTTTGTGATCGCATTTTTATCTAGATTCATACATCCCTCCCATTCTGTTAATGATATTTAGCAATAGCTAAACTAGCAAAAAATAAACTTTATTTACTTTTGTATTTAGGTAATGCTAAACTATATTTAGTTTTTAATATCGGAGGTGAAATGGAACTTAAAAACTACTTAGCTGATCGCCCCCGCGGATTTAAAGCTGACTTTGCAAGAAAAATTGGTATTTCAAAATCTTTTTTAAGACAAATTGAAACAGGCGAAGCAAAAACGCCTATTTATTTGGCTAGAAAAATTGAGGCTGTCACCGAAAAAGCCGTAAAGAAAGCTGAATTACGTCCCGATGTATGGAATTAATCTAACAACAGGCAAGCGCAATGGCACGCAATAAACTCACCCGATCCGCAAAAGCACTTTCAGATCGGGTTATGAACAAATACTGGAAACAGAAACAATGCGAGATCGCGGACGAAATGGAATGTTCGCCGTCCACGTTGAGCCGTTTTGTCAGCAATGAAGACGCTAATCAGGCGTTTAATTTTATTGCGGCAAACGGGTTTGATGTTTTCGATGTGAATTCTCACGTAGCAATTGAGAAATCAGAGTTGGAACTGCTTTTATTGGCGGCAAAAGGCTTTGACGACCGGTTGCGCGAGAAATATTTGGGCAAATAAAAAACCACGGCGGCAACAGTGGTTCTGTACGAAGGAATTTTTTATGAAAACCAAAATACAGCTTTATGATACACAAATTCGCCAAGATGAACAAGGGCGTTTTTGCTTAAATGATTTACATCAAGCAAGCGGTGGTGAAAGTCGTCATCGCCCTGCTTACTGGTTATCAAATCAGCAAACGCAAGAATTAATCGGCGAAATTTCAAAAGACGGATTTCCGTCTATCCTTACAAAACAAGGACTTGGAACATTCGTAAGTAAAGAACTTGTTTACGCTTACGCAATGTGGATTAGTCCTAAATTCCACTTATACGTTATTCGCACTTTTGATAGGGCGGTAACAAATCAAAATTCGACCGCACTTTTACCTGACTTTTCTGATCCGGTTGCAGCGGCTCGCGCATGGGCTGACGCAAAAGAGGGTGAACAACGCGCTTTATTGGATAGCAAACAGAAATCAGAACAGATTGAATCAATGCAGAGCTATTTCCGCCACGGTATGAGCGCGCCTCAGTTTGTAAAAGGGTTAAACGGTGCTAATTCTTCGCAGATCAATGATTTCTTGGCTCGTAAAGGTTGGGTTTACAAGGATAAATACGGCTGGCGCGTAACATCCCGTGCGCGCGATGTGTATCTGACCGAAGAAAACACACAGGTAGCCGAACACGGTCAAGAAGTGCGTATTTTTTACAAGCCGGTTTTGCTGCAAAAGGGCGCAGCAAAAATCTATGACTGGTACATGAAAAATCAATTACCGATGAAAGCAAACTGGAATGGTAATTTCAAACAAGATAAGACGGTGGCGTAATGAGTGATTTTATCGTTAATTCTTTCCAAATCCCCAATGCGTTTGTTGATGAATTGATTGCTGATTTATCAGGGAACGCCGTTAAGTGTTATTTATTAATCGCGCGTCAAACAACAGGCTGGCAGCGGGAAAGCGATTACATTTCCGTATCTCAATTCCAAGAGAAAACGAAGATCAAGGATAAGCGCACGATTTACGCCGTTATCGACGAATTAGAGCAAGCGGGCTTGATTATTACTGAGCGCGAATTAGGCATAACAAATAAATTTTATTTGGTTCGTAATGTACCTAGTACCAGTAGCAAAAAATGTACCCAGTTACAAGAAATACAACCAGTGACAAAAAATGCCACTAGGGTAGTAGCAAAAAATGTACCTAGTACCAGTAGCAAAAAATGTACCTCACATAAAAACAATATAAATACACCATTAAATACAATTAAAAAAACTTCGCAAAAAAATACCGCACTTTCGCTGCTTGCCGAGTTCGGTATTACCGGTCAGCTTGCTGATGATTTTGCCGAACACCGAAAATCGAAAAAAGCGGCGATTACGAGGACCGCACTTGAGGGATTTCAGCGCGAAGCCGACAAGGCAGGCATTCCGCTTGCCGAAGCAATCGAAATCGCTATTTGCCAAAACTGGCAAGGTTTTCGGGCTGATTGGTGTAAAAACCTGTCCGGCGCGAAAGGCAAAAAACGCGATGATTTCGCCGATGACGGCAGCTGGGCTATCGGTCGCACGGTCAATGTGCCGCGAGGGTCGATGATATGAGAACCGTAGCAAACTTAGCGCAGGTCATCGGTAGCGAGCCAAACTATCGCGCGCCGGTGGAAAAAGCGCGGATTTCTGACAACGCAACGAAACTTGTTGATCGTATGTTCCAGCGGCTGAAAGCGTTACACCCCGCATGGAAACAAGCGTTTGCTACCACCGAAGATTACAACTACGCAAAGCAAATTTGGCTTGAAGAATTACTCAAAGCCGGCGTAGTTACCCCGTTAAAACTCAAACGTGGACTTGATATTGCCGCCACACAAGCAAGCGCGTTTTTCCCGTCAGTAGGTCAATTCATCGCATGGTGCAACATAACGGATTACTCCACTCTTGGTTTGCCAACACCTGACGAATTGCCGGCGCGAGTAAGTAAATTTCAAGCGGTTTACTGCACGGACGGTGAGGATAAATTTAATTATTTATCGGACGCAGAATACTGGTTATTAACCGACTTGTGCAGCCGCGGTCGTCGTGACCAATGGACACCGACGGAATTTAAAAAAGAGTGCGAACAGGCACTCAAGGCAATAGCAAAGCGAATTGAAAGCGGCGAAACAATACCGGCACGCAGAAAACAACTACCGACACAAACAACCGTGCCAACCAGTCCGGAAAAAGCCGCAGAAAACATCGCAAAACTTAAACAGATTATAGGAATGAAAAGATGACAGAGCGAAAATTTGATAAGGACACATACCCAACATCACTTTCGCTATTTAACCCGATTCATGCTGAATTTGGCTTTACGATTGATGGTGCCGCACTACCGCACAACGCAAAACTTGAGCGATATGTAACGCCTGAAATGGATTACTTAACTTACCCGCTACAAAACGAGCGTATTTTCATCAATCCGCCGTTTAGCGATCCATTAAGTTTTATCAAGCGCTCTGTCGAGTTGTTCGAAAATTACAACTGCTTAGTGGTTATGTTGTTACCGGTTGACATTAGCACAGAATGGTTTTCCTTAATCACTCAAAAAGCGACAGAAATCCGTTTTATTGTTGGTGGCCGCATTAAGTTTTTAAGTCCTCAAACGGGGTTATGGACTGATGTCTGTCGTGGTAATCACTTAGCGATATTTGACCCGCGTCACCGAAATATGGGGCAAGTTATCCGTCATGTCCACATCGATGATTTAGGTGAACTCGAATGGCGAGCCAAAAGCCGAAAAAAACGGTAATCCACGCGGTTAAATATGCGAATGGTGCGGTTGTAGCGGAAACAGACTACGACCGCAATTTACTCAAGGGGTTGCCGGTTGGAAGTGCGGTAAAAATTACACCCATCGGTAACAATCGGAATTACCAACATCACAAGAAGTTTTTCGCGCTTCTTGATGCAGGTTTTGAATATTGGCAGCCTGAATTTAGCGTACTGACCCAAGCCGAAGAATGGATAGCGCAGGCAGTCGCAAGAGAAATCGCAGTAGCGGCCAACGATGAGAATCTGTATCAGAACGTAACTAAACCGATAGCAGATAGCGTGCTGGCAAAAGTGCGGTTGAATCGTGAATCAAAATTGGATTATGAGGGAATGAAAACCCTTGAATCGTATCTCGATCATGTGATGAAAAAAGCGGGATTTTACGATATCAAACCGGCACAAGACGGGGGAACCGTTAAAGAGCGTTGGTCAATCTCATTCGCGAACATGAGCCAGGAACGATTCAACGATGTGTATAAAACGGTGTACGGCGTCATCTGGAACGAAACGCTTTGTAATATCTATGAAGACGAAGCGGCACTGGATAACAAGATTAATCAATTAATAGGGTTTGGCGGTTGAGCTGCAACCGTCAACCAATAATTTACAGTTCAAACAAAAAAAAGTGCGATCAATTTTAGAGGTGAAAATATGGGAAAAATAGACTATCGAAAAGAAGCTAAAGGGCGAGAATGCCAAGTGCGGTTAGTTGGTGTTTGTAATTATAACCCGGAAACAACCGTATTAGCACACATACGCGCCGCTGGCATTACTGGAGCAGGGCAAAAAGCGCCCGACCAATTAGGGGCGTGGGCGTGCTCAAGCTGTCACGACGCAATCGATTTACGAACAAAGATCGGTTACACCAAGGACGAACTGTTACTGGCTCATTTGGAGGGTATGGCACGCACTCAGGCAATTTTAATCCGCGAGGGCAAGTTATGAGTGATTGGCTTGAAATCTGCCTACCGTACCCGCCGAGTGTAAACCACTACTGGAAGCACACAAGACAAGGTAAGCATTACATATCAAAAGCAGGGCGGGAATTTAAACGCATTGCTACTGAGGTTTGTTCGCAGTTCGATCCGTTTGAAAGTGCGGTTGAAATCAAGATGGAAATCTACTTCCCAGACAACCGCCCACGTGACCTTGATAATTTACCTAAAGGGATTTTTGATAGCTTGGTCGGCGCCGGATTAATCAAAGACGATAACCGCAAAATCATCCGCAAATACTCAATCGAGGAAAAAGGCGTAGTAAGTAAAGGTAAGTCAATCATTAAAATTAGAGGTATCGATGCGTAAATTTAGCGAATTAGAACTAACCGAGGAACAGGAAGAATTTGTTGATAAGCACATGTACCCATGGGGTGCGTGGATTAGATTAGGTAGATTAGATAAACCAGGGCTAAATATCATCGCTAGATTAATGAAAAGCGTGATTCCGGCAGAACCAAGCGAACCTGTGTGTGATGATGAAACAGGCATGATGATTAGTGAGCTTATCGAGCAATTCTTCTTCAAGAACGACCGCACTTTACACTATATCGTGTTTTCGTATTACGTAAACAAAAACACGATAAATCGCATAGCCGTTAAACTGCGTGAAAACTGTGGAGAGATGAAAATGCAGCCGTGCGCTGGTAAGTCAGATATTCGCATTCCGAGCCTTAAAACAGTGAAGCGGAATGTTGAAAAAGAATTGAAATTGGCAAAAGCGATAATTCACGAACTGCTTGTAACCGGTTTCGTTATTCTTCGAACTGGGCGACAAAATGCAAAAAGTATCAAAATTATATATTGACAAACCTTGTCATCTTGTCCTATCATTTGAATATATGGTGGTCGTCGTGTAAGTGATGTTCACCGATGAAATTAATAGATGTGGATTTAAACAAACCCTGACTGGTAACAGTTGGGGTTTTTTATTGCCTCGAGGAAAGCGGGGTGGGGTATGGCAAAAATGCAAGTGTTTAAGGATATGCCGATTGAGTCTCAAGTCCTTGGTTGGGTTACAGGATTTATCGGTGCGCTCACATTGTCTGAATGGGCTATATTGATAGGTATTATTGTGACGGTTTGCGGCTATTGGCGGGAATCAAGATATAAAAAACGTATGCTGGAGCTTGAAGAAATTCGAGCGGGAATCCGCGACAAAAACGGGAATCTGATTAATGAACAAAACAGTTAAAAAAACGTTAGCCGGCGCGGTGTGTTTGGTAAGTGTTATTGTCGGCAAGGTTTACACTGATTATGCGGATGACCTTGTGATCAGCAAAGAGGGGGCCCAAGCTATTGGCGACGAAGAAGGTTGTCGCCGTGACCCTTACCGCTGTTCGGCTCATGTTTTAACTTACGGTATTGGCGCAGCCGTTACTGGCGGAACAATGATTCTTGAAAATAAGCGCTACACCGATGAAGAAATAGCGGAGCAATATGCCAAAGATCTCAAGAAATCAGGTGATTGCATCATGCTTTACTTTAACGGTGCAGACATGAATCAAAATCAAATAGATGCTTTAGGGTCTGTTATTCATAATTTAGGCTGTGGCGGTGCTCGTTACTACTACGACAAAAAATCGGGTAAGCGTCTTAAAACTCAGTTATACAAAGCGGCTTTAGATAAAGATTTTGTGCGTATGTGTAACACATTTACGAACTATGTCGGCGTAAACGGAAAGCCACACCCGTCAATTATGAAGCGCAGAATAAGAGAGCGTGATTTATGTTTAACCCCGGTGAACAATTAATTAAGCGGATTAAGTTTGGTGCGATATGTGTTGGTGTCGTTGCGGTTTTGTGCCTGCTCGGCGTTTTGCGGTACCAGTACAACACTATTATTGACTTAAGAGCCGACAACAAAGAGCAGGCGCAAGCGTTATCTCAAAAAGAAAAAGAGATAACAAGGCTAAAAGACGAAGCGGCTGAAAATCAGCGCATCATGTTAGAGCTATCGAAACAAGAAGCAGAAGCACGGAGCGAATCAGATGAAGTTATTAAATCCATCCCACAAGATATTAAACAAAGCCATCCTTATAATGCTTCCGCTCCTCGTAATGTTGTTGAGTTCTTGCGGAAGTAAGCCACAAGATGCCGGTTGTCCTGCATTGCCATCTGCCTACATTGCCCACTTAGACAGAACAGGGTTTAACGGCAACACATACGGAGACATCACTCAATACTCAGTCATCCTTAAGCGTGAGCGCGACATGTGCTTAAATCGTATTGATAAGATCCGCGAGTGGCAAGTTGAGAACACTCAGCACTAAATAGAAAATTAAAGGGCGTTAAAACAAGCGCCCTTTGTTGTATGTACACAATAGGAATGGAAATGCCCGCAAGAATACCTAAAGCATGCCGAAAACAGGGATGTAAGAACACAACAACGCATTCAAGCGGTTATTGTGAACTGCATTTAGGTTGCGGATGGCAACGACACCAGCAAGGCAAGACGGCAAGCCAACGCGGTTATGGCTCACAGTGGCGAGCGTTGCGCACCGTCGCCTTAGAGCGTGACAAGTATCTATGCCAAGAGTGTTTAAAAAAAGGTAGATATGTTACAGCAACAACCGTTGACCACATCATAGCTAAAGCACATGGTGGCAGTGACAATCTTTCAAACTTACAAAGTTTATGTAATTCATGTCATAAATTTAAAACTGCAAGAGAGCGCTTGAGATAGCGTTTAAATTGCGGTCAATTCTACACGGGGAGGGGGTGGGTAAATCTCTATAGGTTTCATCTATGGATACCGCCCGTTCAACTCAATTTTCACAACCGCGAAATTAAGATTTTGAGGTAAACGCCAAAATGACAGGGAAAGCACTTGTTCCGGGGCGTGGGCGCAAGCCTAAGCCTACGGCAGTTAAGAAACGGCAAGGCAACCCCGGCAAACGAAAATTAAACGAAAATGAATTGGTTTCTGAACAATTAACGATCGACACCCCGCCGCCTGATGATTTGAATGATGATGGCATTGTAATGTGGCACTTTGTGTTAAAAGAGCTTTGCCCGCAGGGTATAGTTTTGAAAACCGACTTAGAAACCGTTGCTAACTATTGCATTGCGTATCAGAACAGAAAAGCCGCTAACGCTGATATTAAAAAATTCGGTGGAACTATTGAGACGGAAAGTGGATTAAAGCGGAACCCTGCTTACACGACCCTGAAAGAAGCACTGGCTGATATGGCAAAATTCGGCTCGTTGCTTGGACTTGACCCAAGTAGCCGGAGCCGACTAATGAGCAATGCTGATACGCAATCAAGCAATCCATTTGCGGAGTTATTCCAATGACCGACAATGTGAAAAAAGCGAACAAATACGCAAAGGACATTGTTTCCGGAAAAATCCCCGCTTGCCGACTGGTGATTAAAGCCTGTCAACGGCATTTAGACGATCTGAAAAATCAGAAAGACAAAGATTTTCCTTTTCGCTTTGATGAAAAACTGGCGGAACGGGCTTGTAAATTTATTCAACTTTTGCCGCACACTAAAGGCGAGTGGGCGTTAAAACGACAGCTAATTACGCTTGAGCCGTGGCAATTATTCGCAGTGGCAAACGCTTTCGGCTGGATCAAGAAAATCAGCGGATTACGCCGTTACCGTGAAGTTTATACCGAAATCCCGCGTAAAAACGGAAAATCGGCTATTTCTGCCGGTGTTGGGTTGTATATGTTTTGCGTAGATGGCGAGTTCGGCGCGGAGGTTTATTCGGGGGCAACAACCGAGAAGCAAGCGTGGGAGGTGTTCCGCCCTGCCCGGTTAATGTGTAAGAAAACAGAATTGCTCTGTAAAACATTCGAAATTGAAGTTAACGCATCCAATCTTAACCGCCCCGCCGACGGATCACGCTTTGAACCATTAATCGGGAACCCCGGGGACGGTGCGTCGCCGAGTTGTGCGATCGTGGACGAATACCATGAGCATAAAGACGACGAACTTTATACAACAATGCTCACCGGTATGGGCGCACGTCGCCAGCCGTTGATGTGGATTATCACGACGGCGGGTTACAACATTGAAGGTCCTTGTTACGACAAGCGCCGCGAAGTGATTGAAATGCTGAATGGCACGGTGCCGAATGATGAATTGTTCGGTTTAATCTACACAATCGACGAGGGCGACGACTGGACAAGTCCGGAAGTGCTACAAAAAGCTAACCCGAATTTTGACGTTTCGGTTTATGCGGATTATTTGATAAGTCAGCAGAAACAGGCGATCAATAATCCACGCTTTACGAATAAATTCAAAACAAAGCACCTGAATGTTTGGGTATCAGCGAAAGAATCCTATTTCAACATGGTGAGCTGGGAGAAGTGTTACGACGAAACATTAAGCCTTGAAGATTTCCAAGGTGAAGAAGTTTTCCTCGGCCTGGATATGGCGCGAAAGCTCGATATGAACTCACTTGTGCGGGTGTTTAGTCGAATTATTGATGGTAAACGTCATTATTACTGTATTTCTCCATTGTTTTTTGTGCCGGAAGACACTGTTTTTAGTACTGATACTGCTTTAAAACGAGTGGTGGATAAATACCAAAAATGGGTAGTCAGCGGGCATTTAATCGCAACCGACGGCGCAGAGGTGGACTATCGCGAAATCCTTGAATGTGTGAAAGACACAAACAGGGAGCATCAGGTTAACTGTGCTGCAATTGACCCACACGGCGCGATCGCCATCTCTCACGATATGGCGGACGAGGGATTAAACCCGATAACCATCACACAGAACTACACCAACTTATCAGATCCGATGAAAGAGCTTGAAGCGGCTATCGAATCAGGCCGTTTTCACCATGACGGGAACCCTATCATGACTTGGTGTATTGGTAATGTGGTCGGGAAAACTGCCGCCGGGAATGATGACATCGTTAGACCGGTGAAAGAAATTCCAGAAAACAAAATTGATGGCGCGGTTGCGTTAATGATGGCAATCGGTCGAATTATGCTAAATGAAGATGACGGGATTTTTATCCCGGACGAGGTATTAACGCTATGAGAACATTTTTTATTGATCTGGTCGGTTTGGCTGGACTTGGCGCATTATGTACCGGCGTTTACCTACAATATGGCGTCGCTGATACTTGTATTGTTGGCGGCGTGCTTTGCTTGTTATACGCCATTATCTCATCTCGGGGGCATAAATGATTTTTGATAAATTATTTGCTACGCGCTCCCTTGAAAATCCGAAAACGCCGTTGAGCGCCGAGGGGGCTTATGATGAGTTATTCAGCGGCGGACAATCACGCACAGTTAATGCCGACACGGCGATGAAGCTAAGCGCGGTTTACGCGTGCGTTTATGTGCTATCAAGCGCCATTGCTCAATTGCCGTTACACGTTATGCGCAAAGACGGTAAAAACATTGAGCCTGCGCGCGACCACCCGTTATTTTACCTGCTCCACGACAGCCCGAATTTTTGGCAAACGTCGTACAAAATGCGGGAGTACGGACAAAGTGCGGTACTTTTACACGGTAATTCATTTTTACACATCGTCCGCAGCCGAAATGGTGAAATTAAATCGATTGAAACCCGTGAGCCGTGGATGGTGCAGTTGCTTAAAAATGGTAGCCGTTATGTTTACGGCTATTACGGCGATGATGAGACGTTATCAATTACGCCTGATGACATGATCCACATAAAAGCCCTTGGGACCTCCCTAAAAATGGGGAAATCTGTTATCCAACAGCACGCCGAAACGATCGGGCTAGGGCTGAACGCGAAAGATTTTGCGGGAAGTTTCTTTCTTGGAAACGCTCGCCCCGCCGGGATTGTCAATGTAAAAACGCCGCTTAATGAAAAAGCGTGGGAGAGTTTTAAGAAATTCTGGGATAAAGCCAGCGCGGAACTGAAAAGTAAAGAAAATAAAACAGTGCTTTTACCGGGTGAGCTTGAGTATAAAGCGCTCACGGTATCACCCGTAGATACCGAACTGTTATCAATGATGAAGCTCAACCGTTCGGAAATTGCTGGGATCTTTAACGTTCCTGCGCACATGATTAACGACTTGGAAAAAGCGACATTTTCAAACATTTCGGAACAAACCATCCAGTTTATCCGCTACAGCTTAATGCCTTGGATCGTGAACTGGGAGCAGGAAATTAACCGCAAGGTATTTACACAAGCCGAACGCAAGGCGGGCTATTTTGTGAAATTTAACCTCGGCGGAATCATGCGTGGCACACCGACTGAAAGAGCGCAGTTTTATCACAACGCGATTACTGATGGCTGGATGTCACGAAACGAAGCCCGCACACTCGAAGATATGAACCCGGTTGACGGACTGGATGAATATCTTGTTAGTGTCAACGCGGCGCAGCAAGTCAAATCAGATCAGAAAAAGGAGAACGAACCCGATGAGTGATATTGAAAAACGATCATACGTTGGCGAAGTTCGGGCGGAAAGTAAAGATTCCGAACCAACTCACATCATTGGGTACGGCTCGGTTTTTAATACCCGTTCGCAATTAATGTGGGGCTTTCGCGAAATCATCATGCCGGGTGCGTTTGATGACGTACTAGATGATGACGTGCGTGGATTGTTTAACCATGACCCGAATTTTATCTTAGGGCGTTCAAAAGCGGGGACATTATCGCTAAGCGTTGATGATAAAGGGTTGCGTTATGACATTATCGCACCCGATACGCCGACCATTCGCGATCTTGTTATTGCCCCGCTACAGCGCGGAGATATTACCCAATCATCATTTGCGTTTAACGTCGCCCGCAACGGTGACGAGTGGTACGAAGATGATGAGGGTGTAGTAATCCGCGAAATCCATAAAATTTCACGCCTTTATGATGTTAGCCCGGTGACTTATCCGGCATATCAAGAGGCAAGCAGTACGGCGCGATCGCTGGATGCGTGGAAAGAGGCCCGTAACAACGGTGATATTCAAAAAGCCGTACATCAGAAAGCCGCCCGAGAACGTTTTTTATCGTTAATCTCCGGCAAGTAAACCAATTTAATTAAACCGACCGCACCGTAAAAAGTGCGGTTTTTTTATCTCTAGAGGAAAACATAATGGCTAAATTACATGAGCTACAAGAAAAACGTCGCAATATTGCCGCGCAAATGCGCACATTACACGACAAGATCGGTGATAACGCTTGGACCGACGAGCAACGCACTGAATGGAACAAAATGAAAACCGAATTGGACGGAGTAGATGCCTTAATTTCGCGTGAAGAAGAACTTCGTTCGATGGATGAAAAATTCGTCAAAGAACAAGAAGCTGCGGAAGCTGAAAAACGCGCCCAAAAAGACGGTGAAAAAACTTTATCCGTTGATGAGCGTCGCGGTCAGGCGTTTAACGCATTTTTACGTAACGGTCTTACCAATTTAACGCCGGAAGAACGTCAAGCATTAAACGAAATGCGCGCCCAAGGCGTAGGCGTGAACGATCACGGCGGTTATACCGTGCCGAAAGAAATGCAAGCACGAATTGTTGAGCAGATGAAAGCCTATGGCGGTATCGCGTCCGTGGCGCAGATTTTGACAACCTCCGACGGTCGTACAATCGAATGGATCACTGCCGACGGCACAACCGAAGAAGGTGAGTTAATCGGTGAAAACACTGCCGCAACCGAAGCAGATACTTCATTCGGCATCGCTAACCTTGGTGCGAAAAAATTATCATCCAAAATTATTCGCGTATCTAACGAATTATTGCAAGATTCCGCGATTAACATCGAATCTTATTTGGCTGATCGTATCGCACAACGTATCGGACGCGCAGAAGCAAAATATTTAATCCAAGGCACCGGCGCAGGCACACCGGCACAACCTAAAGGGTTGGCAGCAAGTGTTACCGGCACCACCGCTGCTAAAGTAGCGGGTAAAGTGGACTGGTTGGATATTAACGCATTATTGCACTCCGTTGATCCGGCTTACCGTAACGTGGGTAATTCCCGTTTAGCCTTTAACGACAACACCTTTAAAGTGTTGAAAGAAATGGTTGACGCTCAAAACCGCCCGTTATGGTTGCCTGATGTTGCCGGCGTGGCACCATCTACCATTCTTGGTAAGCAATACGTTATCGATCAAGGCATCGCCGACATTGCCAAAGACGCAAAATTCTTGTATTTCGGTGACTTCAACCGCTTCGTGGTGCGTCGTGTGGCGTACATGACATTGAAACGCTTGGTTGAACGTTATGCCGAATTCGACCAAACCGCATTCTTAGCGTTCCACCGCTTTGACTGCGTGCTTGAAGATACCTCAGCAATTAAAGCGTTAATCGGTAAATAACCAATAGGTGCGGTTAATTTCGACCGCACTTTTCTTTTTCGGGGGCGTGATGAATATCACACTTGATGAAATCAAATTGCAGTGCCGAATTGATAGCGACGATCAAGACGATTTGCTTCAGGTTTACCTTGAAGCCGCCAAGGCGACAATCGAAAACTACACCAACCGCAAACTTTACGAAACGCTACCGGATAGCCCACCTGATAACGCTCAAGAGATCACTGGAGATCTGAAAATAGCGATATTAATGTTGGTGGCATATATGTTTGAAAATCGTGGTGGATGGAATGAAGGGCAGGGCGTGAGCAATTTTGATTTACCGCCGACTGTAAGGCTAATCATTGAACGTTATCGGTTTATACACATATGAACATCGGAAAATTACGGCATCGAATCACATTGCAGAAGCAGGTCAATACCGTAAACGACTACGGCGCGGCGGTGACGACGTGGAAAAACGTTGCGACTGTTTGGGCTGATGTGCGTCCACTATCCGGGCGCGAGTATTTCTCGGCCCAACAAGTGCAATCGGAAGTGACTACGCAAATTTGGCTCCGTTATCTTGACGGGATTATGCCGACAATGCGGGTTAAGTTCGGTAAGCGTACTTTAGAGATTGTGTCGGTACTCAATACGCAGGAGCGCAATGTATCGTTGCAGCTTATGTGTAAAGAGGTGATTAATGGGTAGCGTAACGGTCCGCGTTGATGGCTTGAAAGAGTTGCAAAAAGCAATGCAAAGCCTTGGGCGAAAGACTTCTAACCGTATTGCCGTTAAAGCAATGCGTAAAGGCGGTGCAATTGTGCGTGACAAAGCGCGTTCGCTCGCACCAGTCTTGAAAGAAAGCGTGCCGCACAGACGTGCAGGTACATTAAGAAAATCCATTCAAAGCCGTACGAAAGTCGGCAAAAATGGCAGAACTGACGCCTATATTTGGGTAAAGGGGCTTTCGACCAAGCAAGTGCTGAAATTCAAGGGAAAGGGCGGTAAATCCAGTGCGTACAATCCGCGCGATCCGTTTTACTGGCGTTATCTTGAATTTGGCACATCTAAAATGCCCGCGCGACCGTTTATGCGACCCGCCTTTCAGCAATCGAAGGAACAGGCGGCGCAAGCCATCATTGACACACTGCAACAAGAAATAATTGCGGAGGCTGGCAAATGACATGATCCAGAAGAAACTTTTTAGCGCCCTGTCGCCTTTGGTGTCGGGGCGTTGTTTTTATGGGCTGATTCCGGAAACAAACAAGGCTTTCCCGGTGATTGTGTATCAATTCCCGAACATTTCACCAAATTCGGCGTTGGAAGATGGCGATCTTGATGACTATCAGGTGCAGATTGACATTTACAGCCCAAATCCTGATGACATTTTTAGCCTGCGCAAACAGATTTTTACCGCACTTTCGGCGGCGTTCGACTTTGCGGAGCGCATGAATGATTTTAGCGATTATGAAGCGGATACAAAGCTACATCGTCGCGTAATCAATTATCAAATTGCTTATGGAGAATAAAACATGGCAACACAAACAACCCCTTTCCAAGGGACTAAATTTTATTTAGGTATCGGCTTAAACGAAGAAAAAGCCGTTACAGCTGTTACGGTAAAGCCGAATGCGACAATTACCGTAACCGGTCACGGTGCTAAAGCCGGTGATTTTGTCAAATTAACTGGTCTTGGCTCTCTTGATGGTTATTATCCGGTGAAATCCGTTACAAACGAAAAAATTACGTTGGCTGATGAAGTGGACTGGAGTAACCAAGACGCGCCGACCTCTTTCACAACGGCAAAAGTGGCAACCGTTAAATGGTCATCTAACTTCTGCGCAATCAAAAACATTGAAGGCGACGGTGACACGCTTGGTGAAGAAGATGTTACAACCATGTGTAGCGAAGGGACTGAAACCGAAGCGGGTGAAATTGAGTACGGCTCAATCAAATTGACATTCTTTTATGCCCCTGACACTCCAATGCAACGGGATTTACGTAAAAAATTCTACGGTAAAGAAACCTTCCCATGGATGATGATTTTGAAAAATAATCAAGGTTCGCTTTATGGTACCGGCTTTATCCAAACTTCTCAAAACTGGAGCGGTGAAGTTAAAGGTAAGTTTGATTCCGGTGTAACCATTAAAAAAGCAAAACGTGACTACCATTTGCCGGTAGCTTAATCTGTGCGGCCGCACCTAAAAAGTGCGGTCATTTTTTTTTGAATGAATGGAAGAATTGAAATGAGTTTACGTGAAAAACTTTTAGCAACAAAGCCAAAAGTTCGGTCATTTTTAATTGGTGATATTACCTATTTTTACCGTGAATTTACGGTCGGTGACATGAATAAAGCGGTTTATGGCCAACAACAAGCATTATTCAAAATTGCTCAAGAACAAGGTATTGAGTTGAATTTTGACAATGAGGAAGCGTTGGCAAAACAGCTTGCTCAAGTCTATGACCCGTATCAAATTGCACGCACTTTAGCTACACGCTTATGCGATGAAAAAGGCGAAAACCTGTTTGATCCAAATAATGACGCAGATCTTGAGCAATTATCTCAATTAGATAAGTCGGTGTTTGAAGAATTAAGCAAAGCAATTGCTGATATTGAACCAAAAAACTTACCGAGCGCCGAAGATTCCAAGTAACCCTATCTTTGGCGCTGGGGAAGACGTTAGAAGAAATTGAGTTGATGCCTGAACGTCATTTTTCCGAATATATGCTGTTTTACCGCGAGCAACCATTCGGGCTTTGGCGTGAAGATTACCGTACGGCGCAAATTAGTCATCTATTGGCAATGATAAACCGAGACTCAAAAGCTAAGCCGCCTGAATTGTCCGATTTTATGCCGTTTTACAAAGAAAGTACGGTCAAAAATGACGAAGAAGATGACGGCGTTACTGAGTATTTAGCGAATCGTTAAACTCGTCTATTAGTCCTTTGATTATTACATTTTCTTCTTGTGTTGCTCGGTTACGTTCGCCGCATGGCTGGATTTTTAAGTTTTCGTCCAGTCTTGCGGCAATGTATTTCGCATTAGTGCTGATCAGTTCATTTTGTCTCAATAACCACTGCATGAATTGTTTTTTCATAGATATTCTCCGTTGTTGAATGTGCGCAGAGAATATCTATGAAAGAAAGTGCGGTCGAATTTCATTGTAGAAATCTGCGATCCGCGTCGCAATTTTGAAATAAATTCATCCGAAAACTTACAGAATATATTTAGGTACCTTAGAATGTGCGAGTTTTATCACACAATAAAGAAGAACCTAAAATGAAAAAATTATTATTGATTGGCATTATATCTGCGGTTTTGTCTGGTTGTGCAGGGACATCTCCTGTAGTCCTTCAACAAGCAAAACAAGTTCCTCCAGAGCGAATTTTAGCTCAAGGCGAATATAACCCTAACTATGCTAAGGTAACCATTGTTCGTGATGCTGGTTTTCAAGGTGGCGGCTGTTATCTTGGCGTGATGTATCGACAAACATTGTTGGCTCGATTTGATCCTGAAGAAAAGGCTGACTTTTATATTCCAGAAGGTGAATATAATTTTGCGGTAATTGGAGACCCATTCGGTAGAGGTTTATGCGGAGGCCAGTTTAATCCAGCAGTAGAGAAACAGGTTATTAAAAAAGACAAAGAGAATATTTTCAGGATTAGCTTGGGACCTTGGCGCAGACCAAGATTATTACCAATGTAATAACTAGCCCCTTGACACTCAAGATGGTTTTTATTATAACGTAATTGCTTACAAAATAACGGAAGGAGGTAATAAATGAATGCACTTTACATAATTAAGTGGTTTGCTAAAGCCTTTGGTGTTTTTGTGATTCTTCCTTTTGCCGCACTATATTTCATGGGCGTGTTATCTACCGGATTCTTCTCTTGGGGCGGTTTGCCGTATGTCGTCATTATTGCGGCAGTGTCAATCATGTTTGGTGTGATCGAATACTTCAAAAAGCCGATTCGATAACGGCAGTAATTTTAATTTTTTATTAAAGCACTCTTCGGAGTGCTTTTTTTATGGGAGATTTTTATGTCTGGCGCTTTAGGCAAGCTGAGTATTCAGCTTGAGTTAGAACAAGTTAAATATCAAGACGCGTTATCGAAAGCTCAACAAAGAACAAAAAGATTTTCGGTTGAAGCTCAGCGTTATTTGAATAATATTGATTCTGCGATGGAATCTCTCAATCGTTCTTCAAAATTAACGAACTTACTTTTGGCTAAAGATATGTTCGCTCGTGTTGGAAGGGCCGCACTTTCATACGCTGACGCTAATACTGAGTTAATTAACCGCTTAAAGTTAAGTACTAACGGTAACAACGAACTCGCTTTTGCTACTCAATCAGTATTTGACATTTCTTTGCGTACTAATCAATCAGTAGCCGCAACATCAACGGTATATCAAAAATTTGCGCAAAATGCTGAAAAGTTAAAATTAAGTCAAGGTGAAGTCGCGTCTATAACCGAAACTGTATCGAAAGCTGTTGCGATGTCAGGCGCCACTGCCGCACAAGCTGAGGCTGGGTTAATCCAATTCGGGCAGGCTTTATCTACCGGAACATTGAAAGGGCAAGATCTCAACTCGGTAATGCAACAAATACCGGGATTGGCAGACGCAATTGCAAAAGGTTTGGGCGTAACGACAGGCGAACTGAAAGCAATGGGGGCAGATGGTGAGCTTAGCACCCAACAAGTTATCACTGCACTGCGAAAAGTGCGTAAGCAAATTGATAGCGATTTTGATAGTCGTATCAAAACCGTATCTGGGTCTTTAACCAATCTAGAAACCGCATTTATTCAAACTGTTGGGCGATTCGATCAAACTGTCGGCGTGACAACAAAACTTGCAGAGAGTATTGAATTTGTTGCAGCCAATTTGGATAGTGCGATTCAAGCTGCTGTTTTGTTTACTGGTGCCTTAGCGATCGGGCAAATTGGAAAGTACTCAACTGCACTCCTACAAACCGGAATTAATAGCGCCAAAAATACGTTATCTCACTATAACGAAGCTAAAGCACTTTATGCCAAAGCTACGGCATCTAGGATTGCTGCACAAGCTGAAATGTCCGCCTTGTCCGCACAATTACAAGTGGCCCAATCAGAAAAAACAAGATTTGCGTTGCGTGAGCAAATGAAAGCGCAAGTGGCTCAAATAACAGCATTGGTTAATGCCGAAGCGAATGCTAAGCGCAATTTAGCTACGGCAAACAGACTTGCTAGCGCAGCGGCAGTTGGCTTGCGAAATGTTATGGGATTATTGGGCGGTCCCGCAGGTGTGATTACAATCGCAGCGAGTGCGTTGTATTACTTCCATTCACAAGCCGAAGAAGCAAGAAAGTCAGCTATAGACACTAAAGCGGCAAATGAACAGCTCAAGGAAAGTTATGAGGGGTTGAGTGAAGCTGTCTTAACCACAAAAATCTTTGAACAAATTGATGCAATGAAAGAGCAGGAGGCGCAGTTAAAAAGCCTTGGCAACGCAATGATCCAATCTGAGTTTAGCAATCGTCGTGGCTGGTTGTTTGCTGATACTGCTGAAGATGTAGAAAAAGCAACCGCTAATTATCGCGCCGGAATGGAAGTAGCGACAGCAAAAAGTAAGGTTTTTGATAATCAATTACACGCGATAGTGCAGACAATGCAGAGCAAAGGACGATCGCTTGATGAAATTAAACAGAAACTATCCCTTTTTAATGTAAGCAATGAAAAGGCCGAACAGATTATTGCTGATGTAAAAAATGGTCTTGATGCCGCCAAGGCAAGTACAGATGAAGCTACCGGCGCAACGATTGATTTTAAAAAAGCACAGGATGAACTTACTAAAAAATCTGATGATTTACGCGCTAAATTAGAGGTGTTAGAGCTTAAAAATAAAGGTCATGCTAAGGCATCTTATGTGTTGGCAGGTCTTTATGAAGTGCTTGGTGTTAAAGGCGCTGAATACTCAAAGGTTCTTAATGCTATTGCCAATGGTGACGTAGCGGCAGCACAGGCGGCCGCAGCTGCGATCAACTTATCCGCCGAACAATTACAAACCATGCTCGACATGGGTAAAAAGATTGAGGGGTTATTTGATACAGATACTAAGGTAGCCACCATTGAAACAAGTCTCAAAAAGAATAAGTCGTCAGATAATGCTCGTGAAAATTGGCTTAACTTTTACGATGAAATTCGCAAGAAAAACAGTTCAAGCCTTGGTGAAATTGAATTAGAGCAAGCGCGAATGTTTCAACGTTTGGAAGAACATTATAAGAAAGGTGTAGTGTCTTACCAAGAATATGAAACGGCAAAAACTGCCATCGCCGAACGTTTTGCTCGTCAACGGTTGGAGCTTGCAGGTAAATATGCGCCGGAAAAACTGCTGAAAGCGAATTTGAATGATGACTTAAAGTCGATTCAGGAGCTTTATAACGCAGGGCAACTAAATCAAGCGGAAGCTGCCAAAGCCGCACAACGGGCGCAGTTTGATTATGCGCAAGGTGTGTCGCAAAGTGCGGTCGATCCGTTAGCCCAAGTTCGCGCAATTTACGACCCTTTACAAGAGACCAAAAATAAACAAACGCAGGAACTAGCGCAACTCCAAGCGTTTAATGAGCAAAAGCTTATTACTGAGGAGGAGTTTCAGCAACGCCGTCAAGAAATCATCGACAAATACAAAAACGACGAATTTCAGCGCGATATGACAAACTATGCTACTGGGTTGAACGACCTTGGAAGTGCATTTGATGGTTTGGCGTCGATGGTGGAACAATCTGCCGGCAAACAGTCAGCAGCTTATAAAGCGATGTTTGCTATCTCGAAAGCATTTGCGATCGCCGAGGCAACAGTAAAACTATCACAAGCAATCGCACAGGCAATGGCTGATCCATCCGCGCTTACACCAGCACAAAAATTTGCGAATATGGCAGCTGTGGCAAGTGCCGGGGTTAACTTAATCTCGCAAATTACCAGCGTTGCAGCGTTTGCTACCGGCGGTCATGTACAAGGTCCAGGAACCGGAACAAGCGACTCAATCCCCGCCTGGTTATCCAATAACGAATTTGTAATGACATCCCGTACCGTGGATCACTACGGGGTGGCATTTATGAATGCGCTTAATCAGCGACGATTACCGCGCTTTGCTAGTGGTGGGCGCGTGGGCGGTGGTAGTTCGCCGAGTTATCCAGGAATTAGCAGCAATGGTGGTGAGGGGGATCACAATGAGATCAGCATCACAATCAATATTGCTAAAGATGGTAAAGAGGATGTTACGGTAGAGCAGCAGATTGCGCAAAGTAAGGCGTTATCCGACGCAATCACGGTAAAAGTGCTGGAAGTAATGCGAAAACAACGTGGGCGCGATGGCGGTCTTTTGAACTAGGGGTAAATTGTGGCGTTAAGAACAATTAATTTTTGTCCGAAACCCGGATACACCGTGGAAAGCGAACCTCGCCGAAAAGTAAATAAATTTGGCGACGGCTACGAACAGAGGATGGTTGACGGGCTGAGTCCGCTATTGCGTAAATTTAGCCTGACTTACAAGCTCAATCATAAAAGTGCGGTCGAATTAGACCGCTTTTTTGTGGAGCATAGCGGGGTAACTCCGTTTTTATTTAAAGAGTATGAGGGCGGTGCATTAATCAAGGCGGTTTGTCCTAAATGGTCTAAAACTGTAGATAAAAAATACACCGAAATTAGCTGCACTTTTGAAGAGGTGATGTAATGCCAAAAGATACCCCGAATAAAATGTTGTCGGAATTATCCAAACTCGAGCAAGGCGCACTGATTGAATTATGGGAAATTGATTTAAGTAAAATCCCATCTAATAGCTCGCCCGATAAAAAAGGCGAAATATACCGTTTTCATAACGGATTAACGCAGGGGGGCAAAAACCTTATCTGGCAAGGTAATGAATACGCTGCATACCCCATTAACGCCGAGGGATTTGAGTTATCAAGCAGTGGTCCAAGCAACCGCCCTACGCTAACGCTATCCAATCTTTACGGGCTGGTTACGGGTATTGTTGCGGATTTTGGGCAAGGTATCGGCGGTAAAGTCGTGCGGCGCCAAGTTTACGCCAAGTTTTTAGATGCGGTAAATTTTGCTGGAGGAAATCCAAATGCCGACCCGATGCAGGAAGCAGTCAGTTTGTATGTTATTGAGCAGTTAAAGTCGCTTGATGATGTCACTGCAACATTTGAGCTGGCATTGCCGATTGAAACAGACGGCGCCCGAATTCCTTTATTGATGATTACATCTGACACTTGTATCTGGCAATACAGATCCTCGCAGTGCGGTTACACGGGCGGTCCGGTGGCGGATGAATACGACGAGCCGACAACCGACCCTAAAAAAGATAAATGCTCACACTGTTTGCGCGGATGTAAATTGCGTTGGGGGAAGAATGCGGTATTGCCGTTCGGTGGTTTCCCAAGCACAACCCAATTTGGTAATTAATATGATTGATTTTGAGTTAAAACGGGCAATATTAGCCCACGCCACGAAATGTCACCCGCAGGAATCTTGCGGGTTTGTTTTATCTGTGCGTGGGGATTTGTATTATTACCCGTGTACTAATGTTGCTTCCGACCCGGTAAATTTTTTCGAAATTGCACCGGAAGAATTTATCAAAGCCGAGGAGCAAGGCGAGATTGTTGCGCTGGTGCACTCCCACCCAGACAGCGACTATATGCGCGGATTGCCTTATTTATCTGCATCAGATCGCGCCTGCCAAGTGCGATTAGGTTTGGATTTTTGGCTCGTGGTTGACGGTGACATTAAGTGTTTTCGCAATGTCCCGCCATTAATCGGGCGGCAGTTTGAAAACAACAAACAAGACTGCCGGAATATTGTATTAGACAGTTATATGCTTGCAGGGATTGATCTGCCGGACAACTCAAAGTATCCGTTTGAGTGGTTTGAAACAGAGAATCTTTATGAAGAAGGGCTGTTACGGTGTGGTTTTTACAGGGTGATGCATGAAGCAGATATACAGATCGGCGATGTTGTCTTAATTCAAGTCGGCAGTAAAGTGGCGAATCATGCCGGGGTGTATCTTGGCAATCAAATGATGTTACATCATAGCCAAGATAGGCTATCCGCCCGCGTGCCTTATGATGGTTTTTGGCTTAATAACACACACTCTGTTTGGAGACACAAAGAATGGTACAAGTTAAATTTTACGGCGATCTTAAACGATTTGTGCGTGAGCCGGTAGAACTTGAGGTTGATTCTTTTTCTGAGTTAATGAGCGGGCTTTTAACCCAAATTAAGGGGTTGCGCGAGCATCTCAAAAAAGGTTGCTATAAAGTTAGAATCGGGAAAAACACTTATCTTGAGGAAAGCCAAGTTAAAGCCGACATAGACTTTAAGGCTGATTGCACTATCCATTTTACCCCGGTAATTGCTGGTGCCGGAAAAGGTATTGGCATTGGTCAAATCATTGTAGGCGTGGTGTTGATTGCCGCGTCGTGGTATGCGGGCGGTGCTGCCGGTTGGTCTTATTTGGGGGCGCAGGGTTTTGCAGGTGCTACGATGGCTTTTACCGTTGGCGCATCGCTAATCGTTAGTGGTGCAATTTCGCTTTTGACACCTACGCCAAGCATGGGTGATCAGAAAATAAAAGAGGGCGAAAAAAATCAAAGCACCTCATTTAGCAATCTGAAAAATCTAACCCCACAAGGGCGACCAATACCGTTACTTTATGGGCGTATGATGACAAGTCTTGTTTTAGTATCGCAAGGCGCGGAAGCGTACGACGATGCACCTGAGGCTGATAACACGCAAGCTGACGTAACCGGGAAAAGAAGAAGATTAAAACGTAATTAACAGACCGCACTTTTATGTGCGGTTTTTTATGGGGTAAATATGGGCGGTAAAAAAGGCGGTGGCGGCGGACATACTCCGGTGGAAGCGCCGGATTCCCTGCTATCATCACAGCGATTGAGCGCAATTGGGATTATATCACTCGGACCAATCAAGGGGCCGGTGAATAAGTGGAAATCAACTTATTTAGACAATACACCAATCCAAAACGCGAGCGGTAAGGATGATGATGACGTAGATAGTTTTAATTTTACAAACATGGAAATCCAGTACACGCTGGGAACTCAAGATCAGTTGCCAATGACTGGGTTTGATAGCAGCCAACGTGAAGTGCCTATTGGTATTGAAGTAAAAAAAGAACTTCCGATCACTCGTTCGATTATCGATCCTGATGTTGATCGATTACGCGTGACAATTGGTGTTAATGCATTATTTAGCCAAAATGATCAAGGCGACACAAGCGGAACATCTGTAGAGTTTGAAATTTTAATAAACAGTAACCTTTACAAAAGTTACTCTATCAACGGCAAGTCATCCTCACGTTTTTACCGTAGCTATATTATCGATGAGCTACCTCCTAAGCCGTTTAATGTCACCGTTAGACGGGTTACAGCGGACTCAAAAAGCCAACGCTTACAAAATGCTATCGTTTGGAGCAGTTACACGGAGATTATTGACGCCAAACTGTCATATCCAAACATTGCAATGATCGGCATTAAAACTGACTCCCGACACACCCCCAATTTCCCGAATGTAAATTCGCTCCTGGATGGCCGTATTATCAGCGTGCCGTCCACTTACGATCCTGAAACACGCGCTTATGCGCCGGGAATTTGGCGCGGGGATTTTAAAAAAGAATGGACAGAAAACCCAGCTTGGATTTTTTACGACTTAGCGACAAATCCCGATGTAGGAATTGGGAAACGCATAAGCGAATATGGGCTTAATAAATTTCAGCTTTATCAAATTGCGCAGTATTGTGACGAGCTTGTGCCGGATGGCTACGGTGGCAAAGAACCGAGAATGACGGCGGGAATTTGGATTACGGAGCAGCGCTCGGCATACGAAGTATTAAACGATATGTCATCCGTTTTCCGCGCGATCGTGGCGTGGAACGGAATGCAGATGTTGGCAATCCAAGATAGACCAACAGATCCAGTCTGCACTTACTCTCAAGCAAACGTAATTGACGGTAAATTTGCTCGTCAATATGTACCATTGAAATCCATTTATACTGCCGTGGAAGTGGAATACGCCGACAAAAACAACATGTATCAAAAAGCTATCGAGTATGTTGTCGATGATGAGATGGTGGCACGTTACGGCTATAACGTTAAAAAAATCACTGCGTTCGCTTGTACCTCACGCGGGCAGGCGCGCCGTTACGGGAAATGGGTACTTGTCACCTCTAAATTGGAGCAATGCACTATTACATTTACCGTTGGGCGCGAGGGGTTACACCACTTGCCAGGCGATATAATCGAAGTTGCGGACAATAGTTGGGCTAAAACAAACCTCGGCGGGCGCGTTGTCGGAATCAATAAAAGTGCGGTCGAATTAGACCGCGAAATCAAGATTGAGGGTGGCAGTTATCTGTCTTACGTTGTAAGAGATAACAACGGACAGCGCACAGAACGGGTTAAAATCCTAAGTGTCGCTGGAAATGTTGTTAATTTGGAGAGCGTACCGGAAAACTTAAACCCTGACGACAACTGGGCACTACAAACGCCGTTAGTGCGCACGGAATTATACCGTGCTATCGGCATCTCTGAAAACGACGGCAATTATACGATCACGGCGTTACAACATGAACCGCAAAAACAAGCGATTGTTGATAACTCAGCAAGTTTTGAGTCTCGTAATACAACGTTACATCAAGCCGGGGTGTCGGCAGTAAGCGACGCCGAAGTAAACGCGGACGGCAGCGGAATCTCATTGAGTTTTAAGCCGCCGGCAAACTTTGTCGGTCAAGGTCTTAAATATCAAGTAAAACTCTATCGTAACAGTAATTTATTTAACGTTTACGACGATTTGGATCAGCCGTCTATCGCGTTTAGCGACTTGCCGGACGGCGACTATATCGCTGAAATTCGCGCGAAAAATCTAGTGGGGCAGTTATCCGAGCCGATTACAAAGAGTTTCAGTGTTAATTTTGATATTAAAGAGCTTGTCACCGTAAGCAAGGTAATGGGCATCGACCTGAATTGGCGGAACCCGATTTTTGCGAACACGAATGCGGCAATCGAAATTTGGGTAAGTAAAGATAATAACTTTGCAAATGCCCGTAAATTAATCACTCTCGCATACCCTACAAATAGTTACAGTTACACCGGTTTGGGTGTCTCTGAAACATTCTATTTTTGGGCGCGCATGGTGAGTAAAGGTGTCGCGGGTAAATTTACGGATGCCATCGAGGGCGTAACTGAGCGTGATGCAACAAAGATTGTTGATTATATCCACGGACAAATTAACAAAAGCGCATTGACGCAAGAGTTAATCGATGAGATCAGCGGTAAATCCGAAGCGGCGGAAGCGGCGAAAGACATTGCGAAAAAAGCTATTGCGCAAATACAGCAAGAGGCAAAAACGCGTGGAGCGCAAATTAACGAGCTTAAAAAAGTTGATACGCAACAAGCGCAACGCATTACAACTGCAACGGCCAAGGCGGAATCCGCATTATCCGGCATAACTGCCGTACAACAAGCGCAGGCTAATAGTGATAATGCTAACGCTCAGCAAATTAGCGCATTAACCGCGCGTATTGATGGGGCAGAGTCTACCGTAACGCAAATGAGCAGTACGGTTGCAGGTCTTAACGACAAGGTTAGTTCAATGCACACTATCCGCACGCAGGCTATCAATGGTGGAAAAACGGCGATAGCCGGAATCTCATTGGGTGCCAACGAAAATGAATCATCTGTCATTGTGATGGCTGACAAATTCGGCGTTGTTAAAAGCGCTACCGATGGCACTGTTCGCAATGTGTTTACTGTTGCTAATAATCAGTTAGCGTTGAGCGGTGACTTAATCGCAGATGGCACAATCCTTGGTCAACATATCAAATCTAACCAGACTATCCAATCTCCTGTTATTAATGGAGGATCTCTAAATATTAATAATAGATTTATTGTTAATGGGTCTGGTGGCGTGACTATACGAGCTAACAGCGGGAATGTCGGAATGGTTATCACAAATGATCGAATTGATGTATATGACGAATCAGGAAATCTAAGGGTAAGGCTAGGTAAATTATCATGATTTATTTTTTTAAAAAAGAAATCAGTATGTTGAGTGGTATCACATCAAATGTGCGCAAATATCATACTATATCGCAAATAAGGGTTGATTTTATCAATAACGAACTGGAGGTGCAGATCGCAAGTTTTGAAACCGAATCAGATTTTATCAATATGAAAAACGGGTTAATAACAGGATTATTGATTGATGATGTGTCATTGCCCCAAAACAGCGCTATTGTTTTATCCGCAATGCAATTACTATCAATTAATCAAGACTCAATTTTCCGCGGAGAGGAAATCTTGTCATTAATAACAGAAGGGAAACAAACTAATGAAGTTGTTAATCAAGATTAAAGCATTTTTATCAAAAAAGTCCACATTTAAGGGGTGAAATATGTCATACGGCGTTAAGGTGTTTGGTGATGAGTTACGGGTTAATGATAATGCTGTAAAAATAACAGGCAACACTATGCGAGACATCGCATTTAGCAACAAAAAAACAAAGGCATTAATCACTGAAAAGATTAATGGTGCTAGCAGTAACTACTCTGTAGTTGTTGATGGCAAAGGGTTAGACGGATTGTATCATTACTCACTTGTTAAAAGAGAGATCGAGAAGCCTTTTAATTACGGAATCACGAAATGCTTTACTCTTGCGCCTAATGAGTATTTATTATCTGTTTATTCGCCTTATTCGCCAAACAGCATAACGGAACCAACGCAAGAAGGGTGGAGTGCATCGGGAACTGTCTTATCATGGACGAGATATGATGATAGAAATGATGACTATGTTACCGATTCAATTACCTTCTACCAAAATGAGAATGACGTCGTCTTTGGTGAAACGTTTCTTAACTGGAATCCGCGCGGAGGTGGAACAAAGATCGGGTTTAACATTTTAAGAATGGAAGATCCGCCAGCCACATCGAATTATGGAGTAAACATAAGCGGGAAGGTACTAACCGCTGCGCCAAAACAACTAATTAAACTAGATTTTGACATGCGAGAAGATAAAGAAATGTCTATTTCCGGTTTTAAATTATTAGCATTTTATTTTCCTAAAAAATCGTACGAAGGGAGATGTATTGAGATTCTCAATGGAAGCATACGAACAAGAAAATTAACCACAGATGAAGAAAGAGAGGGCGGATCCGACATAGGAGTTTTAGATAAAAATCAATCTCCTTTTCTTTATTTTGCCGGAGACGCCGATTTCATCGGAAGTGTTTTAATGATTCAGGAATAGAGCTAAATAATATTGAGCAATCAACTAAGCCCCTTTATGGGGCTTTTTTATTGGAGTGATAATGGAACAAATTGATTTAGAGATTGTGCGCGGAGATGATGACGGCTGGGCGTTTGATGTCTCCGATGACGACGGCATAGTAGATCTTGACGGTTATCGTATTGATTTACATATTAAGCCGGCTAAAGGCGAGGTTATTAAGCTGTCAAGCACAACAGGCGAGATTAAAATAAAAGGTAATATTATCTACGTATCGGTATCGCACGACAAAACGGAAAACGTTAAGTGGCAATCTGCGCAATGGGATCTACAACTTACAGATAACGATAAAAAAGTGCGCACAATTTGCGGTGGTGAGTTTACGTTAATCCCGGATGTAACAGTGGTGGATTAATGATGAGTGTTATCAACGTAAAATTACGCGCTAAACCAGTGCATCATGTTAAATTAATCCCTCCTGGCAACGCAGAGCAAAAAATAATTACGGTGGATAAATCCAAGCCCTTTATGCCGGCAATTATCCAAGCATTAAAAGCAAAAGGCGTTGATTCATCGGGCAATATTGCCAATTTGCCCGATGATATTGCGCAAATTAAGACGGCAAAAGATGTTGAGCCTAATGACATCTTTAGAGTTGACAAACAAGAGATTGCATTAAGTTATGAGCTAATACCGGATATCTATACAGGAGTCAGTGGTAAAGACATACCATACCGCGGTTGGAGCATCACAA
Organism: Aggregatibacter segnis ATCC 33393; assembly: GCF_000185305.1. Classification (GTDB taxonomy): domain Bacteria; phylum Pseudomonadota; class Gammaproteobacteria; order Enterobacterales; family Pasteurellaceae; genus Aggregatibacter; species Aggregatibacter segnis. The sequence continues at coordinate 1,199,048 of NZ_GL622200.1, read as the reverse complement.
ACTATGTAGATGTTCAGGGCTTTGATTATCTGAGTATGATTAACGGCTCAACATCGTACTCATGTTATTACGATGCCGATAAAAATCCACTTGGCACGATGGTGTCTCAAACATACGACAAAGTGCCGGAGCAAGCAAAATATGTAAGGATATCAAACGATTCAGCAGCAATCAGTAAGCTAAGCATCAAAGGTGGACGGTTTGTGATTGTCAGCAAAAACGGCGGGTAATTCCGCCGTCTTTTTTAGAGACTATTATCATTTATCCATTCATCAACCTGATCTGCCCACCGTTGCATCATTTCTTTTCGTTGTTCGGCATATTCCGCTTTATTGTAAACAGCACGCACGCCTTGTTGCTCATGTGCTAAACTCTTCTCAATCCAATCACTATTAAAGCCCATCTCGTGTAAAAGCGTTGAGCCTGTACGTCTTAAATCATGGACCGTAAATTCATCAATGCGCTGTTCGTCCTTATTGATAAATTTAATACAGTTAGCAATCACGCGGTTTAATGAACTATTTGCTATTGGCTGTCTGCGATTAATCCTACCTGGCAAAAGATACGGTGAGCCTTCCGAATAAATTTGAAATGCAATAATTAAATCAAGTGCCTGTTCTGACAAATACACATTGTGCGCACGTTTGGCTTTCATGCGCTCGGCTGGGATCGTCCACACTTTATTTTTGAAGTCCACTTCATTCCATGTAGCATTAACCAATTCGCCTTTACGAACCATGGTGAGCAAGATAAATTTCACTGCTTTTTTCAACGCAAAATCCGACTGTGTTTCTTCAAGTGTATTAAAGAAGAGTTTTATTTCCCTTGGAGTTAGAACGCGTTCCCGCTTTTTGAATGTAGCAATAGATGAATTTGCTATTTCGTCCGCAGGATTTGCGAACTTATGGCCGCGCTGAATCGCATAGCGGTAAACGTTAGCAATTAAATCACGCACAAAAATTGCTGTAGATGGCGCACCACGTTCTTTAATTTTTTCACAGTGACTACGAATTTCATCTGCTGTGATTTCTGTCATTAAGCGGTTACCAAATGTATCTTTAATATCTCGTTCATAAGTTGCTACACGTAAAGCTTTTGTGCTATCAGCTAACTGAACATCGGCAAGATACTTTTCAGCAAATACGCAAAAGCGATCTGCATTGCGAATTTTATTACGTTCTGCACGTTTTTCAGTGGCGGGGGATATTCCTTCGCTTACTTGCTTGCGGGCGATCATTAAACGCTCACGGGCTTCTGCAAGATTTATACCGTCAGCACCATATTTACCGATGGTTAGCGTTTCCCGTCTGCCGTTGATTCGGTAGTCATAGCGAAAGGTTATAGTGCCGGCGGTGGAGACGGACACATAAAGCCCGTCACGGTCTGCCACTTTATAAACTTTGTCTTTAGGTTTAAGAGATTTGATTTTTGTATCTGTTAGCATTTTACGTCACTTTTACCGTCATGAATTTGACGGTATTTTCGATCTTTTTTCTGACGAGCTCAAGGTTTTACCGTCAAATTTACCGATAGAAAAACAAACTACTACGAAATACAATGAAATAAGATGAAATAGAAAAGCCCTGTATTTACAGGGCTTAAGGCTATTTTTGAAATGATATGTTATTTTATGAAAAGCAGGTTTTTTATTCCCACTCAATCGTTGCTGGTGGCTTGCCGCTAATGTCATATACGACGCGGGAAATGCCGTTCACTTCGTTGATGATACGGTTGGAAACTTTGCCGAGTAAATCATAAGGCAAATGTGCCCAATGTGCGGTCATAAAATCAATTGTTTCTACGGCACGCAAGGAAATCACCCAGTCATATTTACGTCCGTCTCCCATCACGCCGACAGATTTCACCGGCAGGAACACGCTGAAGGCTTGGCTGGTTTTTTCATACCAACCGCTGTTGCGTAATTCTTCGATAAAGATGGCATCGGCACGGCGTAATAAATCGCAGTATTCTTTTTTCACTTCACCGAGTACACGCACGCCTAAACCCGGGCCAGGGAATGGGTGACGGTTGATCATTTCAGCCGGTAAACCTAAGGCTAGACCGATTTTACGCACTTCGTCTTTGAACAATTCACGCAACGGTTCGACTAAGCCAAGTTTCATATAATCCGGCAAGCCACCTACGTTGTGGTGGGATTTAATCACGTGTGCTTTGCCTGTTTTGCTCGCAGCAGACTCGATAACGTCAGGGTAAATGGTGCCCTGTGCCAACCATTTTACTTTTGTTAGTTTTTTCGACTCATCATCGAATACGTCCACGAATACTTTACCGATAATTTTACGTTTCGCTTCAGGATCAGATACGCTGGCAAGTTCGCCTAAAAAACGGCTTTCTGCATCTACACGGGTGATGTTCAAACCGAATTTATTGCCGAACATTTCCATGACTTGATCGCCTTCGTTTAAACGCAATAAACCGTTATCGACAAACACGCAATGTAAGTTTTTGCCGATGGCGCGATGTAGTAACAACGCGACTACAGAAGAGTCCACGCCGCCGGATAAACCTAAAATCACTTCGTCATCGCCTACTTGCTCTTTAATGCGGGCAACGGCGTCTTCAATGATGTTTTCGGCGGTCCATTTGGTTTCGCAACCGCAAATGTTTACCACGAAATTGGTTAGTAATTCCAAGCCTTTTTTAGTGTGGGTAACTTCCGGGTGGAATTGCACACCGTAGAAATGACGGCTTTCATCAGACATTGCGGCAATCGGACAAGTTGGTGTTGTACCGGTCACTTGGAAGTTTTGTGGCAAGCGGGTGACTTTATCACCATGGCTCATCCACACATCCAATTTGTTATCGCTGTCATTGAGATCGGCGAAAAGTGCGGTGGTATTTTCCATTAAAACGGAAGCATAGCCGAACTCGCGGTGATCAGAGGTTTCTGTTAAACCGCCAAGTTGCATTGCCATGGTTTGCATGCCGTAGCAAATACCTAACACCGGCACACCCGCGTTAAAAACGTATTCCGGGGCACGTGGGCTGTTTTCTTCCGTGGTGCTTTCTGGACCGCCGGAAAGAATAATCCCGGTTGGGTTGAAATCACGGATTTGTTGTTCAGTCACATCCCACGCCCAAAGTTCGCAATAAACACCGATTTCACGTACACGACGGGCGATAAGTTGGGTATATTGGGAACCAAAGTCGAGGATGAGGATTTTATGATTGTGGATGTTGGTCATAGTTTTCTCTAACAATTTCTATGTATGCTGGGATAGATTGAATTTCGGTCGCACTGTCATGACAATAAATTTGTATTGTATCGCGCGCCCAAACTGTGGCGCATTCTACCATTTCCCCTATCTAACGTAAACGATTGCAGCGTTTTGTGGCATAAAGTGCGGTCGTTTTTTTATTTGTTTTTTAACGATCCCAAATAAATTGCGACTAAGGTTAAAAAGGCGCCGAGCCATTGCCATGCGTTGATGGGTTTGTGTAATAAAAATGCGTCGATAACGAGTGCAGCGACAGGTTCGGAAAGTAACAATAATCCGGTTAAGCCTAGACTGAGCAAAGGGATTGTGTAGGCAATCATGCCCCAGGCGATGCATTGCATAACAACGCCGTAGATCAGAATTAAACCGATGTCTGTGAGAGTCATTGGATAAAGGGAGTCGCCGTTGAATATCAGTGCCGGTAGAATTAATGCGGAGGCACCGCTAATACTGATAAGCCACATGAGCGGAAAAATAGAAATTGGTTCAATGCTGTGAGCTTGGCGAATCGATGCCATAGATGCGGCGAGGCAGGCGCCGGAAAGTAATCCGATAAGGATACCGTAGCTCGCTTCGATGTTATTTTGTAATTCGGGGCTAGCAATGAGTATTACACCAACAGTCGCGATAAGCAGGCTTACAAGCTGTAATTTACTTTGGTGTTCTTTAAAAAATAGCCAACCAATAAATGCTAAAAAGAAGATTTGTAAGCTGTTTAATAGGGTGGAAATACCCGGTCCGACAGCGTAAATGCTTTCATGCCAAAAGGCTAAATCAAATGCGAGAAATACGCCTGAAGCGATTGCCCAAAATAAAGCTTTAGGTTGTTTTGGCAAGGGGTTGCGATAAAGCTTCATTAAAACCCAAAAAACTCCTGATGCAATTAGCAACCGCCAAAAGGCGATAGCATAGGCTCCAACGGGAACAAATTTAACGATAAGGCTACCGAGTCCAAATAAGATACAGCCGATAACCAACATGGTGGCGGCAAAACGATTTGATTGCATAGATGTTATAACTGATTAAAAAGAATAAGGGGCGAGATTATAACAAAAGTGCGGTGGATTTTTTCTGCGTTTTAAAACGCGTTGAAAACCGACCGCACTTTATGTCGTATTAAACGGCTGGAATGAAGAATTCAGTGGCGATGATGACGCAAATAAAGCCGACGATCATTGGCACAGACATACGTTTTACGATTTCAAATGGTGAAATTTTTGCCATGCCGGATACGGCAACTACAACGCCGGAGACCGGTGATAAACCACGACCTAGGTTAGACGCTTGTAACATCGGGATGGTTAAGTAAGCCGGGTTAGCGCCCATTTGAGTGGCAAGTTTCGGAATTAATTCGGCAAACGCGTAGAAGGCTGCGTTGCCGGAACCTGTTGCCATCGTTGCCAAAATCGTAATGACGGCGAGTACCAACATCATGATAAGTCCACTGCCACCAAATGCTTGGGCAGAATCAATGAGGTTCGTAATAAAGCCGATTGTACTTAAGCTTTGTGCAAAGACACCGGCGGCTACCAATAACATCACCACGCCGGCAAAGGCATCTGCCATACCACGATAAGCAACGATTAGGTTATCGAAGGTTTTTTTCGCGCTGAAATTACGGGCAAAGTCAATTATCGCCGTGATGATGAAACAAAGAATGATAATGGTGACAATGTGTAATTTTGGTAAGCCCCATTGGCCGTCGAAGAGCAATACGCCGATAATTGGCAGTAAAGGTAAAATTGCATAGAAGGTTGGCACATCGGTTTTGATGTCGGCTACATCTAATGTGGTGGTTACCACGCCTTCTTTGCGATCTAAATAACGTTGCCAAAAGAAATGCGCAATGGCGATACCGCAAATGGCAAAGAGGGAAACCGGCAAGCTGGTAGAAAAGGCAAATTCGCTCAGTGGAATTTTAGAGATTTCCGCAGACAACACCACATCACCGGAGGTCGGGGATAAAATGATGGAAATCGGTGAGGCGCAGATTGCCGCCGCCGCGCCGCGGGAAATACCCACGTTGACCATCACAGGGAACAACGTCGCCATTAATAGCACGCCTAAGCCTGTTGCTGAAGACACAGCAAAAGACATTAAGCAAGCGAGAAAGTAAGCAAAGATCATTAAAACGTAAGGGGAACGTACATTTTTGAGTGGTTTGGAAACAAGTTTCACCACCATATCGTTTGCGCCTAAATGCGTCATGTAAGCGGAGAAACCGCATAACACCATGATCATTAACCCTAAGCCGCCGCTACGGTTAGACAGCAAGTATTTTACATACTCAATAATGTCTAAATAGGTTGAACCTGTGCTTTTTACATTTTCAGGCAAAATGGAATGCCCCATTAGCACGGAAAGTAGTAACAACACCAAACCGCCGAACATTAACACGCCCGTGGCGGAATAGCCTTTTACGATGTAATACGCAACGAGCACGATTGCTATTAGACCGATAATTAAATCCATAATATCTCCTTAGGTTGTATTTTATAGATGCCTGAATGTAGCGAAAAATTAAAGCCGTTGTAAACGGCTTTAATTTGAAATTTTGAGGTTGATCATAAAAAGTGCGGTGTTTTTTACAGGTGTTTTTCTTACACCGCCTTTTCTTGCGATCCTTTTTATTTTTCGCTTAAGTAAATGCTTTTATCTTGCGCATCTCTTGGCAAGATTAAGTTTAATACCACAGCCGTAATCCCTCCAGCCGCAATGGCATTGCGGAAAACATCCGGCAGCATTTTGAACACTTCCGGCTCAAAAGCGACTCCTAAGCCCACGCCGACCGCTGTGGCCGCGATAACCGCTTCACGGCGATTGATTCCGTGAGTCATGATGATACGCACACCGGCGATGGCGATTAAGCCGAACATTAATACCATTGCGCCACCGAGTACCGGGCTTGGAATTGTGGTGAAAGCGCGACCTACAATTGGGAATAAACCAAATAAGACTAAAATGGCCGCGATAAATTTGCCAACATGACGGGAAGCCACGCCGGTCATTTGAATGACGCCGTTATTTTGTGCAAAGGTGGTGAGCGGTAAAGAACCTAAAGCAGTGGCAATCACAGACACCAAGCCATCGGCAAACACGCCGCCGCGTAAACGTTGGCGGAATTCTTCACCTTCATAAGGTTGACCGGAAACCATTGCTGTTGCCGTTAAGTCGCCCACCGCTTCAAAAACACTTAATAAATAGATGATGGCGGCGACCCAAAATGCTGACCAGTCAAAAGCAAAACCATACTTAAATGGCACCGGAATGGTAAAGATGTCCACGTCTTTTAATGGAGAAAAATCGACCATGCCTAAGCATAACGCAACGATATAGCCTGCGATTAAGCCGACGGCAATACCGCTCATGCGTAAAAACGGATTGCGCATGCAGTTAAAAATTAACACAACAACCAGCACTAAACCCGCTAAACCGATGTTTTGTAGTGAGCCAAAGGCTTCTGTTCCTTTGGCACCGAAACCACCGCCAAAATCGGTAATGCCGATATCGATCAAACTTAAACCGATGAGCAATACGACGACACCGCTTACAGTTGGGGTAATGACACGTTTTAAATAAGGCAAAATCCAAGCCGCACCACAAACTAAAAAAGCACCGACGAAAGAAATACCAAGCAAGGTTGAAATCATAGTGTGTTCGTCAATGCCATTGTCTTTCATGCTTAAACCCACCGCAATCATGACGCTGACAAAAGAGAAATTGACCGATTGAATGGAAAGCATGCCGGAGCCAATAAAACCGAAACGATGTACTTGAATATAGGTACCGATACCGGATGCCACCATGGCCATGGACACTAAGTAGGCAGTCATGTGTACCGGTAAATTGAGCGCGCCCCCGACAATCAGGGCAGGGGTAACCATCGGCACAAAAATGGCTAATAAATGGGTAATTGCACTAATTAGTGCGTTGAAAAAGGGCGGTTTATCTTCGAGACGATAGACTAAATCCGCTTCCTCTGTTTGGTGTTGAGCGTGTTCCATAAAATGATCCTTAGATACGCTGGGGTTAGGAGAATAAGAGGGCGGTATTTTAGTGAATTTTATGATGCTGCGCAAACGATTGCTTTTATGTTGAGAAAAAATATTTTATGTTTATTAAAAAGGAGTAGAAGAGAAAATAAAAAGTGCGGTCGATTTTCAAAACGTTTTTTAAATCGACCGCACTTCTTGTTAAAAATGAAACCCAATTAGCTCATACGATAGTTCGGGGCTTCTTTGGTGATGGTGACATCATGTACGTGGCTTTCTTGAATACCCGCGCCACTGATACGCACGAATTGTGCTTTTGTACGTAATTCATCAATGGTGGCGCAGCCGGTTAAGCCCATGCAAGAACGCAATCCGCCCATTTGTTGGTGAATAATTTCTTTGAGTAAACCTTTATAAGGAATACGGCCTTCAATGCCTTCTGGCACTAATTTGTCGGCAGCATTATCGGATTGGAAATAACGGTCGCTTGAGCCTTTCGCCATGGCACCAAGAGAGCCCATGCCGCGATAAGATTTGAACGCACGACCTTGATACAATTCAATTTCGCCCGGCGCTTCTTCTGTACCGGCAAACATAGAACCGACCATGACGCAGCTTGCACCTGCCGCAAGCGCTTTCGCAATGTCGCCGGAGTAACGGATACCGCCATCGGCAATGACCGGAATACCGCGATCTTTTAAGGCCTCAGCCGCATCAGAAATGGCGGTAATTTGTGGCACACCCACGCCGGTGACGATACGGGTGGTACAAATAGAGCCTGGGCCAATTCCCACTTTGACTGCGCTAGCACCTGCGTCTGCCAAGGCGAGCGCGCCTTCTGCAGTGGCGACGTTACCGGCAACAATCGGTAGATTCGGGTATTTTGCGCGTGTTTCACGTACACGTTGTAATACGCCTTCGGAGTGACCGTGAGAAGAGTCGATTAATAAGACATCGACGCCCGCTTTGACTAAGGCATCAATCCGTTCTTCGTTGCCTGGGCCTGCGCCAACCGCTGCGCCTACACGTAAACGGCCGAATTCGTCTTTACAGGCATTCGGTTTTTGTTCTGCTTTTTGATAGTCCTTTAAGGTAATCATGCCTTTTAATTTGAAGTTATCATCAACAATTAACACTTTCTCTACTCGATGTTCGTGCATTAATTGGAAAATCTCTTCACGTTTTGCCCCTTCTTTGGCGGTGACAAGGCGAGACTTCGGTGTCATGAAATCGGCAACGGTTTTGTTTAAATCTGAAATAAAGCGGGTATCACGACCGGTGATAATACCGACCAAATTACCTTCAGCATCGACAACCGGATAGCCGGCAAAGCCATTTTTCTGTGCAATGGCTTTTAATTCGCTGATGGTTAATGTTGGCGTTACCGTAATGGGATCGGAAACCACACCACTTTCAAATTTTTTCACTTTACGCACACGATCCACTTGGCGTTCAATGGACATATTTTTATGAATAAAGCCAATACCGCCTTCTTGTGCAAGGGAAATCGCCAATTTCGTTTCGGTTACCGTATCCATTGCAGCTGACAACATAGGAATGTTTAGGCGAATCGTTGAGGTTAATTGAGTAGAAAGGTTAGCTGTGTTAGGTAACACAGTGGAGTGAGCTGGAACAAGAAGAACATCGTCAAATGTGAGGGCTTCTTTTAAGATGCGTAATGCCATTGCAATATCTCTCTTTAAGTTAAAATGATGAAAAAATATTGCGAGCGGATTATACAGATCCATCCTGTCTTTGAAAAGAAAAAATGATAAAAAATTTGCGTTTTTAGCGTATGATAACCACCGTTTAAACGCTGAAAAACAGGAAAATTTATGGCGAAATTATTAGAATTACTGACAAGCGATGTAGAAAATTCGTTGGAAAATTTGACCGCACTTTTAGCTTGCAGCAAAGAGGAATTATTCGCAGAAGTGCGCCAGATGGAGCAACAAGGACTGTATTTTACGTTAGAAAATGATCATCTTTATTTGATCCCCAAATTACCTTTATTAAATGAAAAACGTCTGGCGGAGGCGTTAAAGCCTTATCATGTGGTGGTTAAACCGGTCATTTCTTCAACCAATCAATATTTATTAGAGAATGTTGCTCACCTTCAAAAAGGGGCCCTTTGCTTGGCTGAATATCAAACCGCCGGGCGTGGCCGTCGTGGGCGGCAATGGATTTCGCCTTTTGCCGGGCAAATTATCATGAGTTTTTACTGGCAATTAGATCCTCGTAAACCTTTAGATGGGTTGAGTACCGTGATTGGCTTGGCGATTGTGCAGGCGTTAGTTGAATTGGACATGTACGGATTTCAAGTCAAATGGCCGAATGATATTTTGGTCAATGAGCGAAAACTTGCCGGTATTTTGGTGGAAATTGTTAATCGCCCTAACGGTAAACTCAATTTGGTTGTTGGCATTGGCATGAATGTTTCTCTTGGACAAGAAAAACAAATCGATCAACCCTGGGCAGAGTTGGCGGAATTTTTCCCACATATTGATCGTGAGAGACTGATTATACAAATGGTCAATACTATTTATCGTTATTTAGCGCGTTTTGAACAGCACGGCATTGATGCGGAAATGCAACAACAGTGGCTGGAATATGATGCCTATTTAGGCACAGAAGTGAATGTGATAAGCGAAAAAAACACCATTTCAGGTATTGAACAGGGGATTAATGCACAAGGTCATTTATGTCTCATGACAGAAAAGGGTGTGCAATATTTTAATGCAGGCGAAGTTTCGTTACGGAAAAAGTAAAACTTTCGAGAAAAAAATGCGTCTAATCTTGTGAGTAATCGTGAAGATATTACTTGTTTAACTTATAACTCATGAGGTTACATATGAAAGAGACAGTTAAATTTTTAGGTATTGTGACACTAGCAGTAGCATTAAGTGCTTGTAGTAATTTAAGTAAAACCCAGAAAAACACGGCTATCGGTGCGGCGGTAGGCGGGGTTGCCGGTAACATGATTGGTGGCTCAACCGGAGCAACACTAGGTGGCGCGGCATTAGGTGGCTTAATCGGAAGCCAGGTGGGCAAATAATTTAATTCACTCAGGTTTAGCAAGTTAAAGTACGGTCGGAAATAGGTTGGTTTTCGACCGCACTTTACTATCTAGACTATCTAGGAGCAGTTAAAAAATAATCAATTAAAAAATATTTTTCAAAAAATTGAAAAAAAGGGGTTGCAAGGGTTGAA
>NZ_GL622200.1:1160590-1185274 GCF_000185305.1 Aggregatibacter segnis ATCC 33393 | reverse complement strand
CATAGGAATTTAGTCGTATAAGAAAAGAATAGAAGAAAACTGACAATAAACTATAAATGGCTGAGATAAACCATAAGAAAAACCACACTGAGATTTTTTATCTAAAGTGCGGTTTTTTTATAAGTTGTTTGGAGCTTAGGATATTAAGAAACCATACTATTGTTTAAGCGTTTGGATATAGCTTGCAACATCTTGCATATCTTGGTCACTCAGCCCTTCTTTCACGTGATTGCCAGCACCATAAATTTTTCCGCTTTTGCGATCTTGAAGTGAGCTAACAATTTTTTCTTGACTGAACGTATTAATAATTTGGGATTGTCCCATCGCTGATTTTTCAGCTTGTTTTCCGTGACAGAGTGCACATGAGCGGTTAAAAATTTTTTTGCCGTGTTCAATGTCGCCTTCCGCTTGAACGGCAGAAACGGCACTGAGTGCTATAAGAGGAAGAATAGCGTAGTAAATTTTCATAATTTTCCTTGATTTATTTTCGTTGGGGTAAAGAGTTGTTGTAAATCCTTTTCGGATAACAAACCTTCAAATTTATATATCAGTTTGCCGTTTGGGTCAACCACGAAAGAGGTTGGCGTGCCGACAAGTTGGTAGCGTTCGGCGGTGATTTTCATTTGATCTTTAAATACCGGCAAGGTGAGTTGTCGTTTGATGATAATCGCTTGTGTGTCGGCCTTTTCGCCGTCGATATTCATGGCGACCAGTTGCACTTGGTTCGGGTATTTTTCTGCCCATTGTTGCAAGGTTTTTAATTCCGTAATGCAGGCACCGCAGGTTTCTGACCAGAAATTGATGAGCACAGTTTTGCCCTGCCAGTTGCTTAACGAGGCTTTATTGCCTTGTAGATCGAAGGCGGCAATTTCCGGGGCAGATTGGCCGATTTGCGCGGATTCCTCTTTGCAGGAAACACTGAAAAAAACGACCGCACTTATACCGAGAAAACGAAGAAAATTAACCCGCATTTTTTTCCTCACGCAATAATTTGCCGTGTTGCAAGTAAATAATGCGGTTGGTGAGTTTGCCTAAGTCCGGGTTATGGGTCACCATGACAATCGTACGCCCTTGTCGGTTTAATTCCGTGAGTAAATTCAATACCAAATTTTCATTTGTTTCATCGAGGTTGCCGGTCGGTTCGTCGGCAAAAATAACCGGCGGCTGGTTCACTAAGGCGCGCGCAATGCACACCCGTTGTTGTTCCCCGCCCGAAAGTTGGCTTGGGCGGTGATTCATGCGATGCGCCAAACCCACTTGATCTAATACGGCTTTGGCGGCGGCTTCATCTACTACGCTGTGGTAATGTTGCGCCAGCATCACGTTTTCAAGCGCGGTTAAATAAGGGATGAGGTGAAATTGTTGGAACACTAAACCGATTTTTTCCGCGCGGAAACGTTGTCTGCCCGTTTCGTCCAGTTGTGCGGCATCCACACCGTCTAAAATCACTTTGCCTTCGGTTGCGGTATCCAAGCCGGTGAGAATGTTCATTAATGTGGTTTTACCTGAACCGGAGGCACCCATGATAGAGACGAATTCACCTTCGGCAATTTGAATATTAATGTCTTCAAGTGCGGTCACTTGGCCGAATCTTTTATATAAATGCTGTGTTTCAATGACTGGTTTAGCCATGTTATTCCCCTTTCAATACGTTGGCGGTTTGAATCTCTAAAGCGCGGCGGGTCGGTACGATAACTGCGATAAACGCCACTAATAAGGATAAAGTAATGGTAATCGGGAGCACCGGCAGGCGCATATCAATATAGGCTTTGAATACGGTTAAGCCGAGCACCTGTGCTAATAGATAGCCGATGATTAAGCCGCATACAATGGCGCAAAGGGCGATAATCAAGGTTTCTGCGCCGATTTGTTTAATGATGTCTCGGCTTTTCGCACCGAGAGCTTTTTGCAACGCAAATTCTTTCGCTCGTTCGCCCACAATGGCGATTAAGGTGGTGTTCACGCAAAGGGTAGCTAAAATCAAAATTACCACAGAAATCAACCCCATCAAGCCTTTGATTTTATCTAAAATTTGCCCTTCGGAGGCGGAGACTTTGCGGATCGGATGAATGTCTAAATCGGGATATTGTTGTTGTAACTGTTGGGCGAATTGATCCACTTGGCCTTGATCGTTTTTGACGTTTAACAATACGTTAGTCGCCAAGTTTTCTTTTTCTAACCAGTTTTGTGCAAAATCGAGGCTCACGATCAACATATTGTCGGTGGCATCGCCTGCTTCTACGATAGCTTTAATATTGAACTGGTGTTTATCTACGGAATTGAGGCTTAACGTGAGTTTATCGCCCACGTTTAAATTGAGCCGTTCCGCGAGAGTTTTACCGATCATGGCGTTGCGCTCATCGAAATTCACTCCGATAGGAGTGCCTGTGATTTGCCAATAAGGTGCAAGGGTTTTCATGTCTTCAAACCACACGCCCATCATCACGATTTTTTCCAAATCACTACGTGTCACGCCATATAAATAGGGGCTTGCGGCCGTGATTAAGCCTTTCGGTGCTTGGTCAAGGATCTGTTGCACTTGATCCACTTTGATTAAATTGCCGTTGCTGGGGCCAATATAAAAATTAGCGCCGAAGGTACGCAGTTCTTGGCTCATTTTGGTGTTGATGTCGAAGTACACCGCCGCCATTGCCGTCACAATGCTTGCGCCCACAGTAAGCGCGGCAAAAATGATGAATACCCGTTGCAAGCGCAGGCGTAAGGCGCGTAACACCAAGCGCCAAAACATGTTGATAGGTTTATTGTCTGCCATAAAGTACCTCGATAGGATAAAGACGGGCAATACGGTGTGCCGGGAACCAAGCACCGATCACGGCGATCAAGACGGAAAGTACCAGTACGCAAGGGATAACTATCCAGGCGAAACTGAGCGGTGCGCCAAATAACGTGGCACCGATAAAACGAGCTAACCCCCAACCGGCAATGCAACCTAAGATGCCACCGATTAACCCGCTGATGATAGCTTCGCAATAAAACAGCAAGACGATTTGCCATTGATAGGCGCCGAGCGCTTTCATTAAACCGATTTCTTTGCTGCGTTCGATAATGGTTGTGGTCATTAATGAAGCAATACCCATGGCGGCGGCAATCAGTGCGGCAAGGGTGACGACAGCGAGTAATAATTGAATTTTCTCAATGACGACGCCTTCGGAAGCCGCGACTTGCCAAATAGGGCGAACAATCGCGCCGGAAATTGCTTCTTCCAATTGATGGGAAATAGAGGAAACGTAGGCCGTGCAATACCAACGGTCATATTCCTCGGCGGCCAAACCGTCCACATTGGCGCGCGCTTTGCGGGATAAATCATTTTCCGGCACGGTGAGCGCGGAGACTTTAATCGCCTGTACCTTGCCTTCTAATCCAAGTAAATTTTGCACCGCACTTAACGGCAAAATCAGTTGTTGTTCTTCTGTGCCGCCGGTTTTAACAATGCCTTTTACGATAGCGGTCATGTGTTGTTGCGGTGCGTGTTCTTCCGTCTGATAACTTAAGGTAATCACATCACCGATTTTCCATTGCTGTTGTTTGGCAAGCTGGGCACCGAGTAGGGCAGGAATTTGTTCACCGAAATCATCAGTAGCATCATCCACCCATTCGCCTTCTACTTGCCAATAAGGACTGATGATTTTTTGCCCTGTGTGGTAATCCTCTTCATCCGGCACAGGAATATTATGATCAAAAAACGTCCCGAGGATGCTCACATCGTTTTTTGCGCCGTTAGCCACGCTGGCTTTTACCTGTGTGCTCAGTAAGGGCGCGAACCCCACAATGTTGTTGCGCCAGAAAATGTCTTTCACATTCGGCAGTTCTTTTTCATCTAAAAAATCTTGCGTAGCGAGGGAGCTACGGCCGCTGACATCATCCGGCAAAACGGCACTGCTAGCCGGTTCTACCAAAATATTGGCACCGTAAGATTTCAATTCTTTTGCCATTTTGTCACCAATGTCGATGGACACGGCGAGCAAGGCGGAAATCAAACCGGCAGCGAGGAAAATGGTGACAATGGCAAGAAACTTACGTTTTAAACCATAACGCCAAGACTGAAATAACATTCGCGCTAACATGATTATTTTTCCTCCTTGGCGGTTGAGGCTTCATCGGTTTTGTTTAAATAGGCCTCAGGATTATCACGGAACAGTTCTAAGTTCTTTTCATCAGTAAAGAAATAGGTTTTGCCTTCATGGCTGTATTTGTGTTCCGTTTTAGTGTTGGTCAATTTCTTACCATTGACGGGATCCACCACTTCAATTTCAATGATCGTACTGAAATAGTTTAAGCCTTCTTCCAAGTTTTTCTTGTTGATGACTACTTCTGTATCTGTTTGTTTCCAATCATCGATTGGCACAGGATTGCAACCGCCCGGTTTACCGATGGAAGGGGTAAACATACGGACGCCACAACCTACGCAGACCACTTGGTTGCCTTCCATTACATAACCTTGGTCGCCGCATAAAATGCAGGCATCGAATACGGCGGCAAGACTGAGTTTGTCGGGCAGACGATTAATAATGAAGAAACGTACCGCTTTGCCATCGTCGGCAACCCAAAGAAAACGGTGTAATTTGCCGTCTTTTACTTGTTCGATTGGGATGTGTACGTTGTTTTCCCCATCTAAGGTGACTCTTTGCGCTTCCGAAAGTTGTGGCGGCTGGGACGCAATTCTGTCCCAATAAAGTTGGGAAACAAGGATGATAGCGGTTGCGACTAAACCGTAAGCAATAATTTTGCCGGAGGTGCGTTTGGCGGCAATGGCTTTGCGTTTTTCAATCGGGTCTTGTTCTTGCTTAACTTGATGAAGGCGTGGCAAGTGTGTTTTGAAAGCAAATAGGCACACAATAAATGCCAATACCGCGACGTTAATATAATTCAAATAGATGGAAATATTGCCTGATTTTGCCGCAAAACTTAACCGCACTTTTGTGAGATCTATCACTTGAAGCTTCATTAAAATCAACAAGATATCGCCCATTAATGGGGTTATTAATAGCAGTGTGAAAAGGGAGGTTAAGAAAACAGAAAGTGCGGTCGTTTTTCCTGACGTTTTTTGTTGTTGAAATAAAATAAATAGCCAACCGGCGACAATAATGCAGAAAATAACGCCCAAAATGATCGCGCTGAATTGAAGTAAAAAGTCGGTGTTAATGACGTCTGTGCCGGTGATAGCCGCAATATTGGGATCTTTCGCCCACAAGTGTCCGGCAAGCATAGACAACATGATATGCCAAAAGGTATTGAGTTTTTGCCAATAGATAAATTGGCTGAAATAAGCAAACAATAAAATACACAATGCAATAATGGTAACAGAGAGTTTTGCACTTTGTGTTGCAGGTAAATTCAGCGAGACGAGGTTACCGATAAAAAATCCGAAAAGAGAAAGCCAAATGAGTTTTTTCGCATTGGCGTTCGGGTAATGTGCCCAACTGCAACTGAGCAAAATAGAAATAGGGAGTAGGGTTTGAATGAGGAAAACAAAAAAATAGTTCATAGCTTACTCCGAAAGGGTGAATGAATCATATCGCTTATTTTTGATCAGAGATTATGCTCTAGCATAAAAAAACACCTTGAGTGATTTCAAGGTGTTTTTATTGTTATTTTTAGTTAACACCTGAAAGGTTTATTTCAAACCGGTGAATTTGAATTCATAGTTAACATCAAACGGTTTCCACCAACGGCCAACACCGGTTTCTTCGTCAGTGTGACGGTGCATACCGGCTTTTGGTGGCGGGTCAATGTGATAGGTTAATTTATAGTTACCCACGCCCATCATTTTGATGTTTGCACCGTAGTGAGGACCGTCGCTGGCTACCATCGGCATGAAGGTGCCTTCTTGTTTTTCACCGGTGTCGCTGTTTACTAGGGTATATTGAATGGTTAAGTAAGGCATCCATTCACCTTCACCGAAACCGTTTTTGTTGCCTTTGGTGGCGTGAATATCCGCTTCTAAGTGAATATCGGATTTCGCTGCCGGCAAGCCCATGCCACGAGGTTCCATGTCAACCGGTTGCAAATACACGGCGGCAATTTCCATTTCGTTCATAGTTACCGGTTCACCGACAGGGAACTCTTTGAAGCCTAAGGCTGCCGGTGCGGTGATCATGCCTGCTAAAAGTGCGGTGGCGATTAATGTTTTTTTCATACTTAGTTTCTCCTTAACTGAATAAGTATAGCTTGTGCGACATTAAGCAGATTTTCTGCTTTGGTACTTCATATAAATGAATGCAAAAACAGCAGCCACCAACAAGACAGCCTGCGGAACCAATGTTTCTACATAAGGATAAATACCCAACCATGAGATTTCCGTGATGCCGGAAACCAAGGTTGGTTCAAATAATTTGCCTTCGATAAGTTCCAGTACGCTTTTACCGGCAAACACAAAGGCCATTAAATACATGAATGAACCGGTGAACATAAAGAACGGTTTGAGCGGAAGTTTCACCACGGTATAGCGCATGATGAAATAGCAAATGGCCAAAATCACAACGCCCACGGCAAAACCGGCAAAAAGATAGAAATAACTGACCGCACTTTGTGCATCGCCGGCGAGAGCATAGTAGAACAACACGGTTTCTGCGCCTTCACGATACACGGCAAGGAAACTGGTCAGCCACAGACCTACAAGAGAGCCGGTGGTGAGCGCGGTAGAGAGTTTGCCTTCCAAATAGCGTTTCCAGTTTTGCGCTTCCACTTTGGAGAGCAACCAATAGCTCATCATGAATAACATCACCACAGCAATTATCATTGTGAAACCTTCCAATAATTCTCGGCTGGCGCCGGAATTAGAGAAAATAAGTTGGAAGATCACGGCGGTAATAAGGCTACCGAGTAATGCCACATAGACGGATTGGCGAATAACAGGCAGTTTGTCCTGATGGTTGTTTTTTACTAAATATGCCACGATGGCAGCAACAATTAATAGCGCCTCCAAGCCTTCACGCAAGATGATTAATAAGCTGTATAAGAATATACTCCAGGCGGTTTGTTCTCCGCCCTGTAACATCTCTACAGCTTTACTTAAATCTTGGCTTAATCCTTGCGCTTGTTCTTGTAACTTTTCTTTCTCTGCGCCGGCTTTCATTAAGCTCACCAAACGGGTGAAATAGCCTTCTAATTGGGTTTTGAAATTGCTGTCGCGAGAACCGATTTTGTTCTCCATACCTGTGCTTTCAAAAATGTCAAAGTAGGTATCTTGCACCGCTAACATGGCTTTTTTAGCCTCGCCTTGCTCGTACAAGCCGATGGCTTGTTGAATGCCTGCGTTCACTTGTGCACTAACCTGCGACCAGTCTTTGTCCTGCGTGGTATCGGCAATAGTTTGATTGGCAGGCTGTTCCGCTTGTGTATCACGGGTGGTTGGTAAGTCAGGCAGTTGCTCTTCAACGTCTTGTAATAACGTCGTGATTTGATAACCGAAATTACTGATTTGATCCTGTTGTTCGCTCAGTTTGATTAAATCATAAAACTGTTGATTAAGATTGCCGGAAATGGCGGCGGAACGATTTTGGCGAATGGACATTTCCATTTCGGAGTTTTTATACCCATCGTATTGCGCTTGTTGCACCAGTTTTTTGGCGGTTGCGTAATCTTTCGCTTCATACGCCGTCATGGCTTGAGCTAATAAATCATCGATAGTTTTAAAGCTTTTTTGCCAATGCGGGGCGATAGTTTGGTTTTCATATACGCCATGTTGCGCGGAGGCGTTAAGTTGATGTCCCTCTTTTAAAGAAGGAAGCACTTCTTGCAATTCGGC
This sequence comes from Aggregatibacter segnis ATCC 33393, assembly GCF_000185305.1. Taxonomy (GTDB): domain Bacteria; phylum Pseudomonadota; class Gammaproteobacteria; order Enterobacterales; family Pasteurellaceae; genus Aggregatibacter; species Aggregatibacter segnis. Next base: position 1,177,506 of record NZ_GL622200.1, on the reverse strand, counting down.
TTTGAGACCTTCAATTTTAGCTTTAACTTGATCTTGTGGCAGACCGTCACCAATCATCTTGCGAATTTCGCCAAAGGTGGCTTCCATTTGATAGCTTTTTTGTGCAGAAAAGTTAATACGAATAGGGCCTTCAAGATTTTCAAATACTTCAAAATAGGCCATTTGGACTTCAGTTCGGGCGTCATCTATTTTATTTTCGGAATAAAGTGCGGTGGTTTTATCCAAGCGATTTTCAATGTCTTGTACCCATTGCTGATAGTTATCTTCTGCGTGGGTAAATGCTGAAAACAGAAGCATAAAACTAAAAAAAACAGATTGAGACCAACGGGAAAAACACATGCGCATCTCCTTGATTTATTGCATTTGCCTATAGATATAATTGAGAATTATTATCCTCTAATGAGATTTTAGTGCAAGTAAATTCTTGTTTGATCTCTGAGGTAGATCACAAAATGAGCATTTTTTATGGCGCATAAAAAAGGAAAGTTTGGCAACTTTCCTTTTTATCTCATGGCGAGGATGTTTTAGTTTTGTGCTAAATCATCAATGACAAGATAGATTTTCGCCACTGGGCCATGCACGCCGACCACTTTGATTAATTCAATATCTGCCGTGGAACTTGGGCCGGAAATGATATTAATACAAGAAGGCATACGTTCGCCTTGTTGGGCTTTGTCATGTAGGATTTTTGCCAGTTGTGCTACACGAGGGAGTATCTTGCTTTTACGTACAATGACAATGGATTTCTCCGGCAGTAAGCTCACAGAACGTCCACGTTCAGCTTGGGAAAATAGCACGATACCGCCTGATTCGGTTAAACCGTATTCGGCGTAAACAATCCCAATATTGGCTTGTTCCGATTTGGCAATGTTCGCTTCCGCCTGTTCCGGTGACCAAATATGGCAAGTGTATTTTTCTTGAACCGCCTCGGTGATGCCGAGTTCTTCTAAACGTGAGTCATCGTTTAACACGATATCGCCGCCACCGTATTTTTCGCAAAGCTCAAGTGCGGTCTGTTTTGCTAACGTTTCTGAAGCAACAACCACATCCACCATCATCACTTTGGCGAAGTTTACAAATTCTTCGCAAAGTTCTGCTTGGGTGAGATGGGTCAAGCGTTCTGTTGGGTAAGTATTCACCGGTGTCGCCATCGTTTCAGGCACATTGGCACGTTGTTTACCCATTTTGGCTGCCAATTTATTGAGGAAGTTTTCTCTATTTTGTAAATCCATTAGTTTGATCCTCTTTTGTTGAACCATTGACGGAAGCTTTCGCCTTCAGGTGTCGGTAAATCACGGGCTTTTGTCCATTCTGCCAAAGCACCCATTTTAATTGGCGCTTTGCCGTTCTTAATGAGTTTACCCGCTAATTTGGCGCCGGTGTTTACACCGATTTTCCATAAGGTTGGATGGGAGTTGGCAAAGCCAAAACCGAAAATGGATAAGCGTTCCAAGGCTGGCGTTTTACCTTGTTCCACCATTTTTTCACGGTGTTTTAAAATCAGTTGCGCTAACGGAATGCGTACTGGACAAACAGAGTTACAGGCATTACACAAGGAACAGGCATATGGCAATTCTTTGAATTCGTCATAGCCGCCAAGTAATGGCGAAATCACTGCACCAATTGGGCCCGGATAAATGGAGCCGTAACCATGACCACCGATTTGACGGTACGCCGGGCAGGTATTTAAGCATGCACCGCAACGAATACAACGTAAAACTTCTTGGAATTCAGAGGCCAAAATATCGGAACGACCGTTATCGACAATGACTAAATGGAATTCTTCAGGACCATCGGTTTCGCCGGCAAGACGAGGGCCGGTAAGCCATGTGTTGTAACCGGTTAATCTGGCGCCTACCGCACTACGGGCAAGCATGGTAATTAACACGTCTACTTCTTGGAACGTCGGTGCCAAGCGTTCCATCCCCATCACCGCAATGTGGGTTTTAGGAAGGGTGGTGGCTAAACGCAAGTTACCTTCGTTCGTGACTAAACAAACAGAGCCGGTTTCCGCGACGGCAAAGTTACATCCGCTAATGCCGATGTCTGCTTCTAAGAAATCCTGACGAATTTTTTCACGCACGAAACGGGTCATATCTTCCGGTGTTTCTGCCCCTTCATAGCCGAGTTTTTCATGTAAATCTTTACGAATTTGGTGGCGATCTTTGTGAATCGCAGGTACCACGATGTGAGACGGCTTATCACCGGAAATTTGCAGTAAATATTCCCCTAAATCGGTTTCAATGACTTGCATGCCTTCTTTTTCCAACACGCTATTTAACCCAATTTCTTCGGTTACCATGGATTTGGATTTTACGATCTTTTTGGCATTCTTTTTCAGCGCAACTTGGCGAATGTATTCGGTGGCTTCTTCGGCGGTTTCGGCAAAATAAACTTTACCGCCGTTTTCTATGACTTTTTCGCTAAGTTGGTACAAATAGGCATCAAGGTTTGCTAAAACGTGGTTACGGATTTGTTTTGACAAATCACGCCATTCTTCCCAGTGGCCTAATTCATCCACCATTTTTTGACGGTTTGTGCCGATGGTTTCTTGGGCTTTTACCACCGCTTTACGCATGATTTCATTATGGACTTCGCGATCAACGCGTGCTTTAAATGCAAGATTGCTGGTTTTTAATGACATAGTTTATTACTCCTGCATTAACACTTCTGCGATGTGCATCACTTTGATTTTGCTGCCTTCACGTTGTAGGCGACCACCGATATTGAGTAAACAGCTCACGTCTGCACCAATTAAGTATTCCGGTTCGACTTCCTCAACGTGTTCCACTTTTTCTTTTACCATTTCACCGGAAATTTCCGCCATTTTGACCGAGAACGTGCCACCAAATCCGCAACAAGTTTGTTGATTGTGAATGGGTAACAGTTCCAAACCTTTAACGTGTTTTAGTAATGTGATCGGCTCGTCTACGATGCCAAGTTTACGGAAAAGACTGCAGGAAGGGTGATAAACTGCACGACCCGGCAGATGGGCACCGATGTCGGTTACGCCGAGTTTATTGACGATAAAATCCGTTAAGTCATAGAAACGAGCGGCGACTTTTTTCGCGCGTTCCGCCCATTCCGGTTCATTGGCGCGAGTGAAGTAATCCGGGTAATTTTTAACGGCATAAACGCAAGAGCCGGCAGGGGCGACGATAGGGTAATCGTTGGCTTCAAAGGTTTCGACCAAGTTTTTCATGCCGGGAAGGGCTTGTTTGGTATAACCGCTGTTTAATGCAGGTTGTCCACAGCAACCTTGTTTTTCCAAAAAGGTCACCTGACAGCCTAACTTTTCCAGTAACAGAACGGTGTTTTTCGCTACACCACTCTTTACTACGTCGGCAATGCAGGTTACGTAGAAATTCACATTCATAGTAATACTCCAATATTCAAAAAGAAAAATCAGTTAAAAAATTAAATGACGACCGCAAAAGTGCGGTCGTTTTTTGAGTTAATTTTATATGTTGCCGCTACAACGTGTATAACAACGGAATTAACAGGGTGGCACAAAGTGCAGCAATAATACCGTAAATCACCATTGGAATGATCGTGGTTTTGATGATGGTGCCTTCTTGATTTTGAATGTTTAATACGGAGGACACGGCAACGATATTATTAATACATACCATGTTACCCATTGCACCACCGACTGATTGTAGTGCCAAGATTAATGCCACGGATAAACCGGTCGTTTCTGCAGTGGATAATTGTACACTACCAAAGGTTAGGTTCGATACGGTGTTAGAACCGGAGAAGAACGCACCGACTGCACCAAGGTAAGAGGAGAAAATCGTCCAGTCATCGCCGGTGACTTCTGCAAAGGTACGGCCAATGATTTTCACCATAGAATGTTCGCCACCCACTAACATTAAGTTCACCATTACTAAGGCACCCATTAAGGCGATAAATGGATTTTTGGATTGTTTCAAGCTGGTGGAAAAAATATCTTTGACTTTGGCACCGGAAACGCTGAATACCGGAATCGCGATTAATACGGTGATAACAAATGGAATTAAGGCCGGTACATAAAGCAATTTATAGCTTGAGGAAACATCCGATCCGAAGATATTTTTTAGGCTGAAGATAAGGCCTTTACTGATTTCGAATGTCCCTAATGAACCTAACGCGGTAGTAAACCAAACGGTGGTATCGTTCATCATCGCTTTAAACGGCAGTTGGTGAATACGTGTTACGACTAAAAACGCAATTAACAAACCGGTAGGGAAGAGGGCTTTAACCACTTGACCGGTGGTTACCGCATTGGTATCCAATGTGTTTTCGACTTTTGCTAACCCGATATTGCGATTTGCCGCCCAGACGGAAACAAACAACCCGATTGCGCCGCCCACTAAAGATGGGAATTCATAGTTAAATTGTGCAATCAGTAAATAAGGCACGACGCAAGCAAAGACACTGATATAAATAAAGACCAAGTTTTGGCGAATATCTTTCCAGCTGACGAGTACACGCAATGCCAACAATGGGATAAGCAGGGCTGCCACAGAGTGAATTAGTGCTGTGATGGAGCCGACTTCTAGTACCATATCTTCAGACAATTTAAGCGGGCCAAAGCCGAACCATGTTGGTGTGCCGACCGCACCGAAAGACACCGGAACGGAGTTCATAATTAAGGCAAGCATCGCGACTTTTAACGGATTAAAACCTAAGCCCATCAGAATTGGCGCGGCAATAGCGGCGGGTGTACCAAAACCACTGGCGCCTTCAATCATAAAGGCAAACGCCCAACCGATAATCATCAGTTGCGCCACCGGATTTGGGTTAATGTTACCCAACCATTTACGCATAATGTCAGTTGCACCGGAGACTTCACTGAAACGGTTAAATAAAATCGCACCGAAAATAACGGTGATTGGGGTTTGTACGGCAACGATCGCAGAAGCGATGTTTGCACTGATCGTGACAATATCCGTATGGAAGTGCAATAAATGCACGCCCATGACAAGTGTTGCAATCCAAGGTAATGCAACGTAAGACGGTAAAGCATTACGCTTCACCATTAAATAGATCAATAAAGCAATAGGTAAGACGCTTAGGAAAAAAGACATGTTTACTCCTGTTAATAATAATTAGCGATTAAAACATCGCAGGCATTCTAGGAAATACGCTTAGAAAAAATATACCTATTTGGAGAAAGTGTGATCTAGTTATCAAAAAACGCATATATTTTTAAAAAAAAATGTGATCTATGTAACTTAATTGTTTCAGCTTTAATCAAACTAATACTTTTGTACAATAAAGTGCGGTCTAAAAAAAGTGTATTTTTACTCTGTTTTACTTGTTATTTTCTGTTATTCTTTTGGCATTTTTCGTTAACGTTATTTTTAACATAAGGGTAACAATCTATGACCAGTACTTCATTAATTAGTCAACTTCGTCAAATTGTCGGAGACAAATATTTGATTACCGACCCGAGTAAATCGGAAGCCCATCGCAGTGGTTATCGTTTTGGTAACGGGAATGCTTTGGCCGTAGTTCGCCCGGGGAATTTAACAGAGTTTTGGGCGATTCTTAAAGCTTGTGTGGCGGCAGATGTTATTGTTATTGCTCAAGCCGCCAATACCGGTTTAACCGGTGGCTCCACGCCCGATGGCAATGATTACGATCGCGACATTGTGATCATCAATGCCATGCGCATTTCAGGCATTCAATTAATTAATGACGCACAACAAGTGGTTTGTTTGCCGGGTTCTACGCTAAATGAATTAGAGATCGCTTTAAAACCACACGGACGTGAACCGCACTCTGTCATCGGTTCTTCCTGTATTGGCGCCTCGGTGATTGGCGGTATTTGTAATAACTCCGGTGGTGCGTTGGTGCAACGTGGCCCGGCTTACACGGAAATGGCACTTTATGCGCAATTAACAGAGCAGGGGGAATTGCAGCTCATTAATCATTTAGGCATTGATTTGGGTGAAACGCCGGAAGAAATTTTAGCGAATTTAGAGAATCAACGTTATCAACGTAAAGACATTCAATTAGATTGTGGCAAAGGCCACGACCATGCCTACTGCAATCATGTGCGCCAAGTGGATGAAGACAGCCCTGCACGTTTTAATGCCGATCCGGCACGTCACTATGAGGCTTCCGGTTGTGCAGGTAAATTGGCGATTTTTGCTGTCCGTTTGGATACCTTTGTGGCGGAGAACAAGACCGCGGTATTTTATATTGGCACCAACCAAACTGAAGCATTAAATGATCTTCGTCGTCATATGTTGGCGAATTTTAAACAGCTACCGATTTCCGGCGAGTATATTCATCGTGACGCGTTTGATGTGGCAGCCAAATACGGCAAAGATACGTTCTGGGTTATCAAGAAATTTGGCACGCATTGGTTGCCGAAGTTATTTGCCATGAAAGCCAAAGTGGATCGTTTGGCTAAAAAAATCAGTTTTATGCCAAGTCATTTCAGCGACAAAATCATGCAGGCGATTTCAACGGTCTTGCCGGAACATTTGCCGAAAAAATTATGGCAATATCGTGATCAATACGAACATCACTTGATTGTTAAAATGGGCGGTGATGGCGTACAGGAAGCGCGGGATTATTTAACCTCTTACTTTAAAGAGAGCAGCAAAGGCGCTTTCTTTGAATGTGATGCCGTAGAAACTCAAGCGGCGATGTTACACCGCTTTGCCGTTGCCTCAGCAGCAATTCGTTATCGTGCGATTCATGAAAAAGAGGTTGAAGACATTGTGGCACTGGATATTGCATTACGTCGTAATGATCGTGAGTGGTTTGAAACGCTGCCGCCTGAGATCGACCAAAAAATCAGTCATAAATTGTATTACGGGCATTTTATGTGTCATGTTTTCCATCAGGATTACATCGTTAAAAAAGGCCATGATTGCATGGAATTGGAGCATCAAATGTTGGAATTGCTTGATAAACGCGGCGCACAATACCCTGCGGAACATAATGTGGGCCATTTATATGAAGCGAAACCGGCGTTACGTAAATTCTATAAAGCGCTCGATCCAACCAACAGTTTTAACCCGGGTATCGGGCATACATCGAAGAAGAAACACTGGCAATAGCAACATCATTTTGTGAGGGATTCATGTTGTTGCACCTTCACAAAATACATTAAACAAGACCGCACTTTAGGCGTTAAAGTGCGGTCTTTTTTTACGGTATTTTTTAAAGAGATGGATGCAAAGTTATTGCGTTAATTTGCCGGTCTTGCGTCTTCCACCGGTGCCGAATTACCTTCGTTTAACACATCCCAAACGCTTTCTTGTTTAGGGGCATTATTGGTTTCAACAGCATTGGCGGAAGGTATTGTCGGCGCATATTCGGTTTGTTGGCAGAACGATTGATTTCTGTCAGCCCAAACGGGAATGGTGCGAGCACTGCTGCAATCCCAACCACCATAGGCATTGATACCGACCCATTTAATGTCTTCCGGTTTATGAAGTTTTAACGGTCGGGTGGTGGCGCGTTTTAAATACTCTTTATAGACCTGTAACGCACCGCTGGCACCAGTGAGTTTTGTTTCACCGTTGTCGTCTCGGCCAAGCCAAATGGTGGTGACGTTTTCGCCATCAATTCCGACAAACCAAGTGTCGCGAGCATCGTTAGTAGTACCGGTTTTGCCGGCTAAGTGTAAATAGGCGTAATCTGGTTGTAGGCTGTGAGCTGTGCCACGATCAACCACTTGTTGCATAGCAAAGAGCGTTTGGAAAGCGGCTTCACGTGGAACTACTTGTTTGGGCTCAAATTCACGGGAATAAACCACATTGCCTTGTCTATCCACCACACTGTTGATGGTGTTGAGCGGAATGCTTGCTCCTTCATTAGCGATGGTTTGGTAAAGTTTGGTCACGTCATAAGGCGAAATGGCGTAGGAACCCAGCAACATTGACGGGACTTTCGGGATCGTGACTTTATCCCAACCCATCGCTTGTTGCACCGAAATCACTTTGGTTAACCCTAGCTTCATGCCGATATTGACCGTTGGAATATTCAATGAGCGAACTAATGCATCCATCAGCATGACCGAGCCGCTGTATTTGCGGTCGTAATTGCGTGGCTGCCAAGGCGGACTGCCTTTTACATTGATGGTAATCGGTTGGTTGTTAATCGGTGTGTTCAACCGAAATTGATCCGGATACATAAGTGCGGTCAAATAAATGGACGGTTTTACTAACGAGCCGATTTGGCGTTTAGCCGATAAGGCACGGTTGAACCCGGCAAATTGCGTTTGCAGCCCGCCCACAATGGCGCGCACTTCACCGGTTTGATAATCGGCAACCACCATGGCGGATTCCAAAAACGGATTCTTATGTTTGAGCTGTAAATCGGATACGGCACTGATTACCGCTTGTTCTACGCGATCTTGTTGTTTCACGTCCAATGTAGAGAAAATTCGCGCCCCCAGGAGATTTTCTGTCTTGCCTTCGCCAAGTTGGTGGCGTAATTCGGTTTGTAAGGTTTGAATAAACGCCGGGTATTTACGGCTAATTTTCCCTTTTTCTTGCACACCGAGCGGGCGTTGGCTCAATAATTGATACAGTTCCTCACCGATGATTTTGTGTTCCAACATCAAATGCAACACCACATTGCGGCGTTCTAGTGCATTCGTTGGATTACGCCACGGATTATAGAGGGAAGGGCCTTTGACCATGCCCACTAATAAGGCAATTTGATCTAGGCTGATTTCGCGCACGGAGCGTCCGAAATAAAACTGACTGGCCAATTCAAAACCATGAATTTGGTTATCGCCGTTCTGCCCGAGGTAAATTTCGTTTAAGTAGGTTTCTAAGATACGGTTTTTGTCATAACGCCAATCGAGAATTAACGCCATCAAGGCTTCGTTAATTTTACGGGTGAGGGTGCGTTCGTTACTTAAAAATAAGTTTTTAACCAGTTGTTGGGTCAGCGTACTGCCGCCTTGCACGGTATGACCTGCCTGAATATTGGTGATCACGGCACGCAAAATGCCCAGCGGGCTGATGCCATCGTGTTGGAAAAAACGACGATCTTCTGTCAGTAATAACGCATCAATGAGTAAGCGCGGGTATTGTTGCAAGGAAATCGCAAGACGTTCTTCTTTGTCCGATTGCAAAATGGTAATCAATTTCGGCGCCAAGCGAAATTCATCAATCGCTTTGACGTTAATCAGATCTTCAATGACTGCCAGTTTGTCATTTTCAAAACGCAGACGAAAAACCCGTTGTGCCTCCGGTGTGTCGGGGAAAGGGAACGCACGACGCAATAAGACAATGGTGTTGTCTTCGATTTTAAAATCGCCCGGTGCTGCGATCATTGTGGTTTGGCGGTATTCGTTATCGAGCAGGAGTTGTTTAATTTGCTCAAGGCTGAGTTGGTCGCTGACCCGAACACTTTCAATACGGCTATACACTTCCGCCGGCAAACGCCAAATTTGTCCGTCCATTTTGCTGCGAATTTGCCAATCCAAATAAGCGGAATAGCAAAACAACATACAAAAGGCGGTAAATGCAATTTTTAATAGGGTCGTCGTCCAAGATTTTTGGGGCGTTGTAGAAGGTTGTTTGGAAGACGTATTTTGAGCAGGTGTTGTTGCCATGTGCGTTACCGTTTGGGCTGAATGTTGGGATTAGGCACGGATAAAATCCAAGTAAGAATGTAAAAAACGGGCAAAATCTTCAATGCCACAAAAGGCGATACTTTCATCATCGTAATAATAAAAACCGTCTTCCAATGCGTCTTGATTCTCAATGGCAAGATTATTTGCCTTCGCCATCACCTCATCTGCGTTAATGTATAAGCTGTATTCGGCACCGGTTAACACGACATCCGCCGCATGGGGGGCGGGCAAGTTTTGTAAATGAAAAAGTGCGGTGGAAATCAGTTGTGGATTTGACCGCACTTCAATGTTAAACCAGTTGGCGAAGGCTTCGTGCTCCATTGAGCATTTCGCGACAGTGTTGCCTTGATGGGAGGTAAACTGAAAATCCATATTAGATGCTGAAAGACGATCCACAACCGCAAGTGGATGAGGCATTCGGGTTATTCACCACAAAACGTGAACCTTCTAAGCCTTCGGTATAGTCAATGGTGCCGCCGATTAAATATTGTAGGCTCATCGGATCGACAACTAATTGCACGCCAGCATTTTCTACGGTTAAGTCACCTTCGTTGACTTTTTCGTCAAAGGTAAAGCCGTATTGGAAGCCGCTACAACCGCCGCCGGTAATATAGACGCGCAATTTAAGCGCCGGGTTTTCTTCCTCGGTAATTAAAGACTTCACTTTTTGTGCCGCAGCATCAGTAAAGGTTAACGGAACGGATATCTCTGTCATATTGTGTAATTCCCCACGATTTATTTGAGCGCGTATTATCCAATAACCGACTAGTCCATTCAAGAATTTATCAAGGATTTTTCTCTGTCACAGTGCTATAATTCCGCTCATTAATTTTTAAATAGGGAGATAAACATGAGTATTCCATTAAGAACGGAAGAGGAAATTGTTAAATTACGCGAAGCTTGCAAACTGGCATCCGATGTGTTGGTGATGATTGAACCGTATATTAAAGAAGGCGTGAGTACCGGTGAATTGGATCGCATTTGTCACGATTATATGGTGAATGTGCAAAAAGTCATTCCTGCGCCGCTGAATTATCACGGTTTCCCGAAAGCTACCTGTATCTCTCTTAATGAAGTAGTTTGTCATGGTATCCCAAGTGATGATAAATACCTGAAAAAAGGCGATATTTTAAATATCGACATCACCGTCATTAAAGATGGCTACTATGGCGATAATTCCAAAATGTATATCGTTGGCGAAACCAATTTACGCAGTAAAAAGCTGGTGGAAGCGGCGCAAGAAGCCCTTTATGTCGGTCTGCGTACGGTTAAACCGGGCATTCGTTTAAATGAAATCGGTAGAGCCGTACAAAAATATACGGAATCTCAAACTTTTAGTGTGGTGCGCGAATATTGTGGCCATGGCATTGGGACGGAATTCCACTGCGAACCACAAGTGTTGCACTATTATGCGGACGATGGCGGTGTCGTGTTAAAACCGGGCATGGTATTCACCATTGAGCCAATGATTAACGCCGGTAAAAAAGAAGTGCGTTTAATGGGCGATGGGTGGACGGTGAAAACCAAAGACCGTAGCCATTCCGCCCAATTTGAGCACCAAATTGTGGTGACGGAAAACGGCTGTGAAGTGATGACCATCCGTGACGAAGAGATTGCCGAAGGGCGCATCCAACGAGTTATGGTGAACGTTTAATTAACTGAAATCCGCTACGTTTCCCGTGGCGGATTTTTTCTATTTCCTGCTTTTGCAAGACGACTTATGCTTTTTCCTTACGATACCCAAGCCGAGCTTACACCAAGTGCGGTCAAAATTCAGAGAGAAAATTTAAAACAGTTTGAACTGGCGAATTTTGACAAATTAGCTATCGATCAACTGATTGCCAATCGTACCGCGTTTTACGATCAATTCCTTTTGCACTTGTGGCGCCATTTTCAATTTGCCGACAATCCCACATTAAGTCTGATTGCCGTAGGGGGTTACGGGCGGCAGGAAATGTTTCCTCTTTCCGATTTGGATATTTTGATTTTAACGGAGCAAGTTCCAACCGGTGCGTTGCAAGAAACGCTCGGTCAATTCGTGCAATTTTTATGGGATTGCGGTTTTAATGTTGGGCAGAGCATCCGTACCCTTGACGAATGCGAAACGGAAGGCATGGCGGATATTACCGTTGCCACGAATTTACTGGAGGCCCGTTATTTATGCGGCAATCAAACGTTATTCAAACAGTTGGTCGCATTGGTGCAACAACCGACTTTTTGGTCAAAAACAGATTTCTGCCTGGCAAAGATTCAAGAAAAAAATGAGCGTTATCAACGTTATAACAATACGTCTTACAATCTTGAACCCGACATTAAATACAGTCCGGGCGGCTTGCGGGATTTGCATTTGTTGTATTGGATTGCCCTTCGCCACAACGGGGCGAAAAATTTACAGGAAATTTTGCAAGCGGAATTTATTCATCCGGCGGAGTATGCTTTGTTGCTGAAAAGCCAACAATTTCTGTTTAAAGTGCGGTATGCATTGCATTTAATCTTGAAGCATTATGACAACCGCCTCTTATTTGATCGTCAATTAAAAGTCAGCGAATTATTGGGATTCCAAGGCGAAGGCAATCAAGGCGTGGAAGCCATGATGAAGCAATTTTTTCAGGCGTTACATTCCATTTCATTGCTGAGCGAATTGCTGGTCAAGCATTATCAGGAGCATTTTTTAACTCCACATAAAGTGGTGAACGAGCAAGTGCTTGATGTGAATTTCAGCTTGATAAATCAATCCATTTGTTTGCGTCATCGCCAATGCTTTGAACAACAGCCGGATAGCATTCTCGATCTTTTCTATTATTTAACGCAATATCCGCAAGCGGAGATCCATTCCTCCGTGTTACGTGAGCTGTATTTGGCGCTAGAGCAACGGCAAGGCTATTTATGCGATTTAGCGATGGCACGAGAAAAATTTATTCGGTTGTTTAATCAGCCCAATGCTATCCAAAGGGCATTTTTCCCCATGCACCAATATGGTGTGCTGACCGCCTATTTACCGCAATGGGGCAATATTGTCGGCTTAATGCAGTTTGATTTGTTTCATTGTTACACCGTGGATGAACATATTCTGCGTGTGATGTTAAAACTGGAAAGTTTTTTAGCGGAAGCGTCGGCACAAAATCACCCGATTTGCCATCAAATAATGCATCAAATTTCTGACCGCACTTTATTGTATATCGCTGCTTTATTTCATGACATCGCCAAAGGGCGTGGTGGTGCGCATGAATTGCTGGGGGCGGAAGATATACGCGAGTTTGCAGCACTGCATGGCTTCGACCAACGCGAAACAGAAACCATGGCATGGCTGGTAGAACAGCATTTGTTGATGTCGGTGACCGCACAACGACGGGATATTCACGATCCTGAAATTGTGTTGAGTTTTGCCGAGCAGGTGCGTAATCAAGTGCGCTTAGATTATTTAACCTGCCTCACCATTGCCGACATTGTGGCGACCAATGAAACCTTATGGAACAACTGGAAGCGTTCTTTATTAGCAACCTTATATGATTACACCACACAACAATTTGCCCAAGGGCTGGCAACCTTGTTGGACAATCAAGCAAAAGCCGAAGAGCATCGCCGCTTAGCGTTATTAGAAATACGTGAAAAAAACACTGCACTTTCTGAGTTGCAAATTGAAAAGCTATGGCAACGTTGCCCGTTGGATTATTTTTTACGTAGTTCGCCGCAGCAAATCAGCTGGCATACGCAACTGCTTGCCGAGTTTCGCGGTGATGTGTTGGTAAAAGTGAGCAATCGGTTTTCCGGTGGTGGTACGGAAATTTTTATTTATACCAATGACCGCCCGAACCTGTTTAATAAAGTCGTGAGTACCATCGGCGCGAAAAAACTCAGCATTCACGATGCACAAATTATTACCACGCAAGACGGCTATGTGTTGGACAGTTTTATTGTGACTGAATTGGATGGTGCTGAGTTGCCATTTGATCGTCGTCGCATGTTGGAAGATGCTCTGACGAAAAGCCTAACGTCAGAAACGGTGAATAAACAACGCCTGCGCGAAAAACACCATTTGGCTCACTTTCATGTGAAAACCGACGTGCGTTTTTTGAATCTTGAGAAGAACGATCAAACTGAAATGGAATTGTTTGCGCTGGATCAGGCTGGCTTGTTGGCGGATGTGAGCGCTGTCTTCTGTGACTTGGAGTTGAACTTACTTAACGCAAAAATCACCACCATTGGTGAAAAGGCTGAAGACTTCTTTATTTTAACGAACAAATTCGGACGCGCGTTGGATGAATCTGAGAGAGCGACATTACTGACGCGTTTGTTGCAAATTTTAAATTAGCGATTAAACATAAAAGTGCGGTCAGATTTAAAAACGTTTTTAAATCTGACCGCACTTTGTGTTTTATGAATTATGCCAATTCAGCAAAAGCAATATCTGCTGCCGCTAGCGTGCGGTCGATGTCTTCATCAGAATGCGCAAGAGACATAAAGCCTGCCTCAAATGCAGACGGCGCCAGATAAACGCCTAAATCCAACATTTTGTGGAAAAAGCGTTTAAATTTTTCGGTATCGCACGTCATCACGTCTTGATAACAAGTCACTTCTTTTTTATCAGTAAAGAAAATGCCGAACATACCGCCGACATAATTAACGGTAAACGGCACTTGATGCTTATCGGCAAGCTGTTGCAAGCCTTTTGCTAATTTTTCCGTTTGTTGCGCCAGTTTTTGCTCATTACCGGCTTTTTTCAATTCTGTTAAGCAAGCGATACCGGCTGCCATAGCAATCGGGTTGCCGGATAAGGTGCCTGCTTGGTAAACCGGGCCGGTTGGGGCAATGTGTTGCATAATTTCTTTCTTACCGCCAAAGGCGCCTACCGGCATACCACCGCCGATAACCTTGCCTAAACAGGTTAAATCCGGTGTGACATTGTAGTAACGTTGTGCACCGCCAAGTGCCACACGGAAACCGGTCATTACTTCATCAATGATGAATACGGCGCCGTATTGATCGCAAAGTTTGCGTAACCCTTGCAAAAAATCATTTTTTGGTGGAACACAGTTCATGTTGCCCGCAACCGGTTCAACAATCACGCAAGCGATGTCGTCAGGATATTGCTCGAAGGCTTGTTTGACAGAGTCGATGTCATTATAGGTACAGGTGAGCGTGTGTTTGGCAAAATCTGCCGGCACGCCCGGTGAGTTAGGCTGCCCCAATGTTAATGCACCGGAACCGGCTTTGACTAATAAGGAATCCGCATGACCATGATAGCAACCTTCGAATTTGATAATTTTATCTCGATTTGTATAGCCACGAGCTAAACGAATGGCAGACATCGTAGCTTCAGTGCCGGAACTCACCATTCTGACCATTTCAATTGAAGGGATAAGTTCACACACTAATTCGGCGAGCTCGATTTCCAACGGTGTCGGTGCGCCGAAACTCAAGCCGTTTTGTGCGGTTTTCATCACGGCATTTAAAATAGTGGGGTGATTGTGTCCTAAAATCATTGGGCCCCAAGACCCTACGTAGTCGATATATTGTTTACCGTCTGTGTCATAAATATAAGCGCCTTGCGCTTTTTCAATAAAGACCGGTGTGCCGCCGACACCGTTAAAAGCGCGAACTGGTGAATTAACGCCGCCTGGAATAACATGCTGAGCGCGGGAGAAAAGTGCGGTTGAATTTGCCATCGTTTTTATCCTTATATACAAAAAAGTGCTTTATTGTACTGAAAAAAAGGAAGGTGAGTAAAAATATTTATGTAGCCTTTTGTCTTTGTGATATCCTTTGCGCATTTTATTTTCATGGGAAAACCTATGTTATTGACGTTATTTGTTACATTTCTTGGGGCACTTTTAACTTTACTTGTGATGCGCCCCGTTGCGATTAAAATCGGTTTGGTGGATAAACCTAACTATCGTAAACGCCATCAAGGCGCAATTCCGTTAATTGGCGGCATTTCATTGTTTATGGGGAATCTTTGTTTTTATCTCATGCAGTGGGATCAAACGCGTTTACCTTATCTTTATTTATTCAGTATTTTAGTCTTGCTATTAATGGGCATTATTGATGACCGTTATGATATTAGCCCTTTCTTGCGCGCAGGTGTTCAGGCATTTTTAGCCATTCTCATGATCGATATGGGGAATGTTTACCTCGATCATTTAGGGCAAATTTTAGGGCCATTCCAGCTCACGTTAGGATCTATCGGCTTAATTATTACTGTGTTGGCGACCATCGGCATTATTAATGCTTTTAATATGATCGATGGTATTGACGGTTTACTGGGCGGATTGTCTTGTGTTTCTTTCGCTGCGATCGGTATTTTGATGTATCGCGATGGGCAAATGGATTTGGCTTATTGGAGTTTTGGCTTAATTATTGCAACGATTCCTTATTTAATGATGAATCTGGGGATTCCGTTGGGACCGAAATTTAAAGTCTTTATGGGCGATGCCGGCAGTACTTTAATTGGTTTTACGATTATTTGGATTCTGTTGCTAAGTACGCAAGGCAAAGGTCATCCGATGAATCCGGTGACCGCACTTTGGGTGATTGCTATTCCGTTGGTGGATATGGTGGCGATTATTTATCGTCGTTTAAGAAAAGGGAAGAGCCCATTCCGTCCGGATCGCTTGCATGTCCATCATTTGATGGTGCGTGCAGGTTTAACTTCCCGTCAGGCGTTTTTGTTAATTACCTTTGTCGCGGCATTGTGCGCCTGCTTTGGGATTTTAGGAGAAATTTACTATATTAATGAATGGATCATGTTCATCGCATTCATTATTCTCTTCTTCCTTTATTCTTATTCTATTACGAAAGCTTGGAAGATTACCCGTTGGATACGTCGAATGAAACGTCGTGCGGCTAAACGTGCTAAAACTAAATAGAAGTTAAATTTTTCACTAAAAAGTTAGAGTTAAATAAAAAATAACCAGAAATTTTATAAATTATATTCATTTTGGCTAAAAAAATAGCTGATGATAAATTTTTATAAAAAAAAACTAGACAAGCACTTTTTAAACTTTTAATATACGCCCCGCAACGACGCTTCTAGCGCTCGTAGCTCAGTTGGATAGAGCGTTGGCCTCCGGAGCCAAAGGTCGCAGGTTCAAATCCTGTCGAGCGCGCCAGAGGTTATGCGAGTTCAACTCATTAAATATGGTGGCTATAGCTCAGTTGGTAGAGCCCCGGATTGTGATTCCGGTTGTCGTGGGTTCAAGTCCCATTAGCCACCCCATCGGCGAGTAGCGCAGCTTGGTAGCGCAACTGGTTTGGGACCAGTGGGTCGTAGGTTCAAATCCTATCTCGCCGACCAATTCTAATTCTGAGGCTTCTCAGAATTTTT
>NZ_GL622200.1:931702-1157563 GCF_000185305.1 Aggregatibacter segnis ATCC 33393 | reverse complement strand
TGCATTGGAAAATAGAAAGAAGCTAGTATAACTGCAGACAATAGAACATACCTGAATTGTTATATACAAATTTTGTGCTAATTGTTATTCTTTAAAGGGTAACTGTTGATGTTTTAAGGAGAAAATTATGTATTTTTTAGATGGATTACCAATCGCCGCTATTATTTTTGTCGTGCTTGTTGGTGTGGTGCTTTATTCTACGCTTAAGATTGTCCCGCAAGGCTATAACTGGACTATTGAACGTTTTGGTCGTTATACCCGTACTTTAATGCCTGGTTTAAATTTTGTTGTTCCATTCGTTGATCGTGTAGGTCGTAAAATTAATATGATGGAACAGGTTTTAGATATTCCATCACAAGAAGTTATTTCAAAAGATAACGCCAACGTAGCTATTGATGCGGTATGTTTCGTTCAAGTTATTGACGCACGTAATGCTGCTTATGAAGTAAATCATTTAGAGCAAGCTATCATCAACCTTACTATGACAAATATTCGAACTGTATTAGGTTCAATGGAATTGGATGAAATGTTGTCTCAACGTGATTCAATTAATAGCCGATTGCTGTCTATTGTGGATGAAGCGACAAATCCTTGGGGAATTAAGGTCACCCGTATTGAAATTCGCGATGTTCGTCCCCCACATGAATTGATTGCTGCTATGAATGCTCAAATGAAAGCTGAACGTAATAAACGTGCAGATATTTTGGAAGCAGAAGGGGTGCGTCAAGCTGAGATTTTACGAGCAGAAGGGGAAAAACAATCGCGCATTCTGAAAGCCGAAGGGGAAAGACAAGAGGCATTCTTACAGGCTGAAGCCCGTGAACGTGCAGCTGAAGCGGAAGCGAAAGCAACGCAAATGGTATCTGACGCAATTGCTCATGGTGATACGAAAGCGATTAATTACTTTATCGCACAAAAATATACTGAAGCATTGAAAGAAATTGGTGGTTCGGATAACAGTAAGGTTGTTTTAATGCCTTTAGAAGCGGGTAATTTAATCGGTTCAATTGCAGGAATTTCTGAGTTATTAAAATCCGATAAAAAAACAAATTAATCATAAAGTAGAGGTTGGTATGGAATGGTTAACAGACTGGGGTGTTTGGCATTGGCTTATTCTTGGTTTTGTCTTGCTTATTGCTGAAATTTTAGTGCCGGGTGTTTTTCTTTTATGGTGGGGATTATCTGCCATTGTAATCGCAGGCATGACAAAATTGATTCCTACGCTACCTCTTTCTTTTCTTGCGGTAATGTACGCCGTTATTGCCAGTATTTTCAGTATTATCTGGTGGCGTTATCAACATGGTAAAGATCAAATCGATCAATCAAAAAGTGTTCTTAACCAACGGGATCATGCAATGATAGGGGCGCAGGGTAAAGTTTTGGAAATTGGTCAAAATGGTATTGGTAGAGGCGCTTTTGGCGATACTACTTGGCGAATACAAGGACGTGATTTAGCGGTGAATGACATTGTTGAAGTAACGGCTGTGGATAGCATTACATTAAAAGTTAATAAGATTTAAGGACGTTAATGAAGCATTTAATTATTTTTGCTCACCCTAACCAACAAAGTTTTAATCGAGCTTTAGTAGAACGTATTGTTCAGGCATCTCATGAAATGAATGTCGAAACGATTGTACGAGATCTTTACACATTAAATTTTAATCCCATTTTGTCTTGGGATGAATTAGGTGCTTGTCAAGCTGGCATTGTACCGGAAGAAGTGAAATTTGAACAAAATCTGATAAAAGCCGCTGATTTGATTACGTTGGTCTATCCTCTTTGGTGGATGGGATTTCCGGCAATTTTGAAAGGCTATTTGGATCGGGTGTTGAGTTATGGCTTTGCCTATCAAACTGAAAATGGTTGTTCGGTAGGTTTATTGAGCGATAAAAAAATGCAACATTTTATCACCATGGGAAATAATCTTGAGCGTTACCAAAGTCTGAATTTTGATAAAGCTTTGCAAACCTGTTTGGTTGATGGTTTATTTAATTTCTGCGGTATTACGGATATTCAGCATGATATTTTTGGCGATATACATTTATTAAATGAATCAGGTTATTTGAATATTTTGAATCGTGCGACACAAAAAACGCAAGAAAATCTGACCGCACTTTTAGCGAAAGAGGATAAGGCATAATGCAAGAGAACCTACAATTAAATAACTTTTCTTTGATTAGTCGATTATTTGGTAATTTATTTTATCGCCAGCCGACAGATCCTATTTTATCCGGTGTATTTGCTTGGCTAAATCAAGGTAATTTATCTCAAGTTTGGGCATTAAACGAAGATAATGACAGCCAAAAGGCGTTAGATTCATTACAAATGACAATTGATTTAACCTTGTTAGATAAAGAATACCAAAAGCTTTTTGGTGAATCCGGAAATGTTGCAACAGAAATTTCTGCGTATGACATTTCTGTTGAAGAGTTTCATGATTTTCGCCAAGTTCGTGGTTTGCCTGAAGCTGAGAATATCGATCATTTCGCTATGTTATTGTTAACCGCATCTTGGTTGGAAGATAATGCGGATTCTTTAAGTGCCCAACAGGAGTTATTTGAACGTTTTTTGCTGCCTTGTGCAGCTAAGTTTTTAGTGAAAGTTGAAACACAGGCTACACTGCCGTTTTATCGTTCTTTGGCTTATTTAACGCGTGAAATTCTCTCTGCGATGGCTGATGAGTTAGATTCGGAAGCATTATAAAAAATCATTTAAAATAAAGGTGAGCTTGCGGCTCACCTTTTTTGTATCTAGTCATTTATATAAATGATTGTCTTCATTCGGTTGTGTCTTAAAGCGGCGATGGAGCCACATATACTGTTCAACGCCTTTCATAATTTCTGTTTCAATCACTTGGTTCATTCTTGCCGCAATTTCAGCTTCATCACGTAGATCAGAAAAATCAACCGGCGGAGAGATGGTGACCGTATAGCCGGAATTATCTGCGTTTCTAAGCGGCGCGAAAGGAATCACTTTACTGTTTGGAGAAGACTTTAATAAGTAATAACTGCCGGTTGTTGTTGCAGTGTGAGGAACCGCAAAGAACGGCACGAAAACGGCATTTTTTCGACCATAGTCGTGGTCCGGTGCATACCAAATAATATCCCCATTTCGTATCGCCTTAATCATGCCACGGAGATCTTTACGATCCAGCATCGCTTTATTGGAGCGTAATCTCCCTTGTGTTTGAAGCCAATCAAATAATGGATTGTCGTTAGGGCGATAAACCCCAATCCCCGATTGATGAATGCCAACAATGCGAGCGCCCAATTCCAGCGTTAAGAAATGTACGCCAACGAAAATAATGCCGTCTGCCAGATTATCTTTTAAATACTCAAGCCCTTCAATTTTTGACCATTTTTTTATACGACGATCAGACCAAAACCACGCCATACCGGTTTCAATAATCGCCATTCCGGTAGCGCGTAAGTTGGCGTGTAAAATCTGATGAATTTGTTGTTCAGACCAGTCAGGAAAGCAAAGTTCCAGATTGCGCTTCGCGATCTTAGCGCGTCGCTTGCCCACACCGGTTTTAGCAAACAGCCAACCTAATCCATTGCCAATTTTGCATAAAATAGGGTAAGGCAGAAGTAGAATTAAGCGGAAAATACCGAGTGCGAGCCAAAAGCCCCAGTGTTTTGGATGGAGAAATTCAATTTTAAATGTCGGAAGAACTGATTTTGCCATAAGGATTACAGGATGACTTCAATTGGTTTTTAGTTTAACGGAATTTTTAGGAAATAGCATTTCCCCTGTGGTAATATTAGCAAAATTTTTTATTTCAATAAGTTAAGAGAAAATCAAATGGGTCAATATTCTGCACAATTTAATCAGGCAAAAGTTTTGGTATTAGGCGATGTGATGTTGGATCGCTATTGGTTTGGTACGACCAATCGAATTTCGCCGGAAGCGCCGGTGCCGGTGGTACGCGTTCAGAAAAATGAAGAGCGTGCGGGCGGTGCAGCAAACGTGGCGATGAACATTGCGTCATTAAATGTGCCGGTACAGTTACTTGGTTTGACCGGTCAGGATGAGGCGGGTGCAGCATTGACGGCATTATTACAACAACAAAAAATCGATTGTAACTTTGTTCAATTATCTACCCATCCAACGATTACCAAGTTACGTATTTTATCCCGTCATCAACAGCTTTTACGTCTTGATTTTGAAGAAGGCTTTCAAAATGTGACAAGCGAAAATTTATTACAAAAATTAGAAAGTGCGGTCAAAAATTACGGTGCTTTAGTGCTTTCGGATTACGGCAAAGGCACCTTAAATGATGTACAAAAAATGATTCAAATTGCGCGCAATGCCAATGTGCCGGTATTGATCGATCCGAAAGGGACTGATTTTGAACGTTATCGCGGTGCAACCTTGCTAACGCCGAATATGTCGGAATTTGAAGCGGTCGTGGGGAAATGTCATTCCGAACAAGAGATTATCGACAAGGGGCTGAAACTCATTTCAGACATCAATCTCACTGCACTTTTGGTGACACGTTCTGAAAAAGGCATGACCTTATTGCGTCCAAATCAACCGGTATTTCATTTGCCGACAGAGGCAAAAGAAGTCTTTGATGTGACAGGGGCGGGCGATACGGTGATCAGTGTGCTTGCAATCGCGTTAGCGGATGGCCGTAGTTTTGAAGAGGCCTGTTATTTATCCAATGTGGCCGCCGGTATTGTGGTGGGTAAATTGGGCACATCAACCGTTTCAACCGTCGAGTTGGAAAATGCGATTCATGGGCGAACTACAACCGGTTTTGGTGTGATGACCGAAGCTGAATTGAAACAAGCGGTTAAATTGGCAAAAGAGCGTGGCGAGAAAATTGTGATGACAAACGGGTGTTTTGATATTTTGCATCCGGGTCATGTGTCTTATTTAGAAAATGCCCGTAAGTTAGGTGATCGTTTAATTGTTGCTGTGAATACGGATGAATCGGTAAAACGCTTAAAAGGGGAAGAACGACCGATTAATCATTTAGCCTCGAGAATGGCGGTGCTTGCCGGTCTTTCTTCTGTGGATTGGCTGGTTGCCTTTGATGAAGATACGCCGCAACGTTTAATTGGTGAAGTCTTGCCTGATTTATTGGTGAAAGGCGGCGACTATAAACCGGAAGACATTGCCGGTAGTAAAGAAGTCTGGGCAAACGGTGGCGATGTGAAAGTACTGAATTTTGAGAATGGCTTTTCCACATCGAACGTGATCAAGAAAATTAAGCATTTGGAAAAATAACACAAACAAAAAGCGCGGTTTATTCGCGCTTTTTTTATTTATAAGTTATGCAAAATTTCTTCAATATGCTTCAAGCCATTTAATCGAGTAGAACTTAACCGTTGAGCAATGCCTAATGCATTGAAATAAGCGGTTAGATCAAATTGGCGCAAAGCTTCAGGCGTTTGATTTTCAATGCGCTGTAACAAAATCCATAATAAACCGTTCATAATCCGCGCTTCACTGTAGGCTTGAAAGTGAAAAGTGCGGTCTGTTTTTTCCGTGAATTTAAACCAGACTTGCACTTCACAGCCCGGAATGCCGTGCATCGTTGCCAATTCTTCTTCATTTGGCTCAGGAAGATTTTTTCCAGCTTGAATAATCAAGCGATAGCGTTCTTCCCAATGTTTTGTTTCAGCTAATTGTTGTTCAATATTCATCTTAATAATTCTAAACTTTTATCTAATGCGTTAAAGAAGGTTTCGACCTCTGAGGCTACATTGTATGGAGCAAAAGATAAACGCAACGTAGCCGTTTGTCCTAAGCGTGCCAAATAAGGCTGGGCACAATGTTCTCCAACGCGTAGTGCAATCTGTTGTTCTGCGAGTAAGGTGGCTAAATCAGAAGCGTTAATGTCTTCAAAAACGAAACTGACCACCGAGCTTGGTTGTGGCGAATTAAAGAGTTTACATTTTTCATAATGGCTTAAGCGTCGGCGAGTGATTTCCGCTAAATGTACTGCGGAGGATTCCATTTCTGCAATATCCCATTGGCTTAGCCATGCTAACACTGCATTAAAACCAATGACGGCGGCAATATTGGGTGTACCGGCTTCTAAACGGTAAGGCAATCCTGAAAACGTAATTTGCTCTTTGCTGACTTTGCTGATCATTTTACCGCCATATTGTAGCGGTTGTAGCAAATTGAGTGAGGATAATTTTCCGCTTAACACGCCAAGTCCGGTTGGCCCGTAAATTTTATGGGCGGAAAAAGCAATAAAATCCACATCCAATTCGGCTAAGTCAATTTTAACGTGGCTAATTGCTTGCGCTGCATCTAACAAAATGAAGGCAGAACTCTTGTCTCGAATATGCTGAATCAGTTGTATGACAGGTTGTTGGGTGCCGGTGACATTCGATGCAAAATTTAACGCCACCAGTTTAGTGTTTGGATTTAATTGTTTTAGCAAGGTTTCGGTGTTAATTAACCAACTATCATCAATCGGTAATACATGAAGTTTTGCCCCGCTTTTTTCGGCAATTTGATGCCAAGTAACGAAATTGGCGTGATGATCCGCTTCACTAATAATGATTTCATCGCCAGTCTTTAGATGTGGCAATAAGCCATTTGCAACGGTATTAATCCCTTGAGTAGTGCCTGATGTCCAAATGACCGCTTGTTCATCTTCCGCATTAATGAGGTGTTTTACACGAGTACGAGCTTGCTCGTAAAGTGCGGTCTGTTTTTCATCATATTGACTACGATGCACCGAACCGGCGGACTGGTAAAAATCCACCGTGGCATCAATGAGACATTGTGGTTTTAATGTCGTTGCGGCATTATCTAAATACACCACCGCATCGTTATGCGTGAAATAAGGAAAATATTGACGAAATGTCATGGGGTCAAAATTCATGTAATTTACCTTTTGGAATGACGCCATAAGTGCGGTTCAATTGGAGAACGATCCTGCCAAAGACCAAGGTGTTTATTGCGGGCAATTTGTTCGGCTTGGGCATAAATGGGGGTCATCGCATATTGTTTATATGCCCAGGCCATGCCTTGTTGCACCATGATTAAATTGACATTTTGCCCTTGGGAATTATATACCGTGGCTAACGTGCGGTGATAACGATCTTCTCCTGTAACCGCCAGTTTGACATGTCGTTGGTGAATGAGTGAAGCAAGTCGTTGACGAGATTTTTTACCGAAAGGTTGGTTATGCTCAGGGGCGTCAATTTCGGCTAAACGTACTTTTATCTGTTGGTTATTTGTGGTTAGGCAGCTAAAGGTGTCGCCATCAGTGATGCCTACAACACGACAGGTGAGCGTTTTTGCCTGAAGTGTAAAAGAGAGTAGCAACAGTAGAATGCAGAAAAATCCTTGTGGCATAATCATTAGCGCATTAAAAGTGCGGTCGTTTTTCTCGGTAAATTTTAAGCGGAAGGGAAGATTTAGTTACAAAAAAAGCTGCGTTTTACCGCAGCTTTTATTCTTCAGAAACTTATCATTGGTGCCTAGGGTCGGACTCGAACCGACACGTTTATTCAACGGCGGATTTTGAATCCGCTGCGTCTACCAATTTCGCCACCCAGGCAACACTGATAAGTCTCGTAAAAACGAGCGGTATTATAAGGGATTGTATTTCAGTTGCAAGTAAAAACTTTGTAATTTTATTTAACTGTATAAAATTCAACACATTTGATGATTTTTTATCTGTGAAATCTTCACCGCACTTTTTTCTTTTTCAGGCTTTACTCCCCGTTTTGAATAATAAATTCCCCTACTAACTAAATAGGAGTAAAATTATTTTAAAGTTTAAAAAAAAGTTGAGTTTGTTTATGTATCGGAAAGCGTTTGAATTAGCAAGATCGTTGCTCATTCTTTATCTTATGCTCTATCTTGGCGGTTTAGTCGCCCATTACGTACCTATTGGTATTCCATCGAGTATTTGGGGATTATTGCTGCTGTTTACCTGTTTGGTGTTACGTATCGTCAAAGTGGAATGGGTGATGTTTTCCTCCCGTCTTTTAATTCGTTATATGGCGTTATTATTTGTGCCGGTCAGTGTGGGAATCGTCAAATATTCCGGCTTGCTCATGGATCAAATGAAAGAATTATTAGTGCCGAATATGGTCAGTACTTGCGTGACCTTGGTTGTGATCGGTTTACTGTCCGACTATCTGTTTTCCCTCAAATCCTTTACACACCTCAAACATAAAATCATGAAAAAACGGGCGAAGGAGGAATGATGTCTTATCTTGTTTATGCTTACACATTATTGACAATTCTTGCTTTTGTTTTGGCGGTGAAAATCAATCAACGTTGGAAATCGGTGGTATTAAATAGCTTTGTGTTAACCGTGCTAATGTTAGTGGCTGTCTTGCTGGCATTTCATCTGCCTTATGACACCTATATGGCCGGCAATGCGCCGCTCAATAATTTATTGGGCGTCAGTATTGTGGCATTAGCAGTGCCGTTATATGAGCAACTTCGACAAATCAGCCGTCACTGGCAGATTATTTTAATTACCACTGTGTCCGCATCTCTCCTAGCCATGTTTAGTGGCGCCGTATTGGCATTACTTCTGGGGGCGAAACCGGATATTGTGGCGACTATTTTACCGAAATCTATTACTACACCGATTGCCATGGCAGTCTCTGAAAATTTGGGCGGGATTCCTTCGGTAGCAGCTGTTGGAGTCGTCGTTGCCGGTTTGCAAGGCTCCATTTTCGGCTATTTACTCTTAAAAAAAATCGGCTTAAAAAATCAAGAAGCGATCGGCTTATCCGTTGGGGCTGTTTCTCATGCGTTAGGCACGGTCAGTTGCATGGAAAATAATGCAAAAGCAGGGAGTTACAGTTCCATTTCTTTAGTATTGTGCGGTATCATTAGCTCAGTTTTGGCACCTTTTGTCTTCAAATTGATCTACGCATTGGTATAGCATGAAAAATCAAATTAATCCCCGTTGGCAGCAACGTTTTATTGACGATAAACCACGGGAAAAAGACCACCGTCCGCCGTTTCGTCGTGATCGCGGACGTATTCTCCATTCTGCCGCTTTTCGTTGTTTACAGGCAAAAACACAAATTCATGCGGTGGGCGAAAATGATTTCTACCGCACTCGCTTAACCCATTCTTTGGAAGTGGCACAAATCGGCAGCAGCCTTGTGGCACAACTCAAATTTGCTGAAGCCTTTGCTACTTTGGCACAACAACTGTCTCAGGATAAAAACGAGTTACAAAAACAACTTAGTCCTTTGTTGCCCACCAATGATTTAATCGAAAGTTTGTGTTTTGCGCACGACATCGGTCATCCGCCTTTTGGGCATGGTGGCGAGGTCGCACTCAATTATATGATGCGCAATAATGGCGGTTTTGAGGGAAATGCACAGACTTTTCGGTTGCTCACCAAGCTTGAACCTTACACGCCTAATGCCGGCATGAATTTAACCCGTCGTACCCTTCTTGGCATTGTGAAATACCCGACCATTTTGGATGTCTCTTCCGCGCAATATGATCAATTAGCCGAAACCCAGTATAGCGATCCTCGTTATGTCAAAATCGCTGACTGGCGACCGGGGAAAGGATTATTCCGTGACGATCTTGACATGTTTAACTGGTTGCTCAAGCCGCTTTCTGAAAGTGATCGTGCGTTATTCGGTTCACTCCAAAAAGAGCGGTCAAATCCGCAAGAGATTTTAAAGACTCGTTTTAAATCCCTCGACTGTAGCATTATGGAGCTAGCGGATGACATCGCTTACGGCGTACATGATTTAGAGGATGCCATTGTGGTAGGCGTCGTCAATGTGCAGCAATGGCAAGAGGCCTTGAATGCATTGAAAGACTGTCAATCAGATTGGATGCGACAACATATTGACGATATCAGTACAAAACTGTTTTCCGATCAACATTACTTACGTAAAAACGCTATCGGTGCGTTAGTGAATTATTTCATCACTAATGTGCGTTGGAAAATTCAACCTGAGTTTAGCGATCCGCTGTTGCGTTATAACGCCGAATTACCGTCGGAAGTGGTGGGTGTATTGAAAGTATTCAAAAATTTTGTCCAGAAATACGTGATTAATAACGTGGAAACTCAACGTGTAGAATACAAAGGTCAGCGTATTTTGACGGAGCTGTTCCAAATTTTTGATTCGGATCCGCAACGATTACTCCCAACTAACACCGCCAACCGCTGGCGGAATGCAGAAGAAAACGGTAAAAAACGCGTGATTTGCGATTACATTGCCGGCATGTCAGATGCGTACGCATTGAAGGTGTATCAGCAACTTTAAAGTGCGGTCGTTATTTATCATTAATATGAAATGACGCTTGCTGAGCTTGTCGAAGCATAAGTCATTTCATGACTATTTTTTTATTTTTAAAGGATTTTTTGTGGCACTTATCAGCTTAACCAACGGATATCTTTCTTTCAGCGACGCCCCTTTATTGGATCATGCGGAGTTACATATCGAACCTAACGAACGCGTCTGTTTAGTCGGCCGCAATGGCGCAGGCAAATCTACGTTGCTTAAAATTATTGCCGGTGATGTCATTATGGATGACGGCAAAGTGCAGTATGAAAAAGACTTGGTCGTGTCCCGTTTAGAGCAGGATCCGCCGCGCCATGCAGAAGGCAATGTGTTTGATTATGTAGCGGAAGGCATTGAGCATTTGGCGGATTTATTGAAGGAATACCATCATATTTCCGTGCAGCTAGAGCAGCATTACAGCGAGCAGACGTTAAACCAACTTGCCCAAATTCAAGCGAAATTGGAACATGCTAATGGTTGGCAGTTTGAAAATAAAATCAATGAAGTGTTACAAAAACTTGAATTAAATCCGAATACTAAGCTTGCTGATTTATCCGGTGGTTGGTTGCGCAAAGCCGCTTTGGCGCGCGCCTTGGTGTGTAACCCGGATGTGTTGTTGTTAGATGAACCGACTAACCACTTGGATGTGGATGCCATCGAATGGTTGGAAAATTTCTTGATGGAATTTGGCGGGAGCATTGTGTTTATTTCTCACGACCGTTCTTTCATTCGCAAAATGGCGACTCGCATTGTGGATTTAGATCGTGGCAAATTGGTGTCTTACCCCGGCAACTACGATTTATACCTTACCGCGAAAGAAGAAAATTTGCGGGTAGAAGCCTTGCAAAATGAGCTGTTTGATAAACGCTTAGCGCAAGAAGAGGTCTGGATTCGTCAAGGCATTAAAGCCCGTCGCACCCGTAATGAAGGACGCGTGCGCGCGTTAAAAGCCATGCGCGAAGAACGACGCCAACGTCGTGACGTGATGGGTACCGCAAAATTGCAATTAGATACGTCCAGCCGCTCCGGCAAAATCGTGTTTGAAATGGAAAACGTTAGTTACGACATTGACGGCAAACAATTACTTAAAGATTTTAGCACCACCATTTTACGCGGCGACAAAATCGCTTTAGTCGGCCCGAACGGGTGTGGTAAAACCACCTTTATCAAATTGCTGCTCGGTGAAATTCAACCGACAAACGGCTCCATTCGCTGCGGAACCAAATTAGACATTGCCTATTTTGATCAATATCGTGCCGATCTTGATCCGGAAAAATCCCTGATGGATAACGTTGCCGATGGTAAGCAGGACGTGGAAGTCAATGGCATCAAACGCCATGTGTTGGGCTATTTGCAAGATTTCTTGTTCCCACCAAAACGCGCCATGACGCCGGTAAAAGCCCTTTCTGGTGGTGAACGTAATCGCTTGTTATTGGCAAAATTATTATTAAAACCGAATAATTTATTGATTCTTGATGAGCCGACCAATGACTTGGACGTAGAAACGTTAGAGCTTTTGGAAGAAATCCTCACCGATTACCAAGGCACATTGCTCATCGTCAGCCATGACCGTCAATTTATCGATAACACCGCCACGGAATGTTACATCTTTGAAGGTAACGGTGTGTTGAACAAATACGTTGGTGGCTTCTTCGATGCCAAACAGCAACAAGCCAATTATTTTGCTCAAAGAGCCGAACAGGATGCTGTAAAACAGAAAAAAATTGAGCCGAAAAAAGAAGAAAGTGCGGTGGAAAATAAACCGGTTTCCAATAAACCAAAAACCGTCAAACTTTCTTACAAAGAACAGCGTGAACTGGAACAACTTCCTCAACTGTTGGAAGATTTAGAAGAAAAAATCACCGCACTTCAAACCGAAATCGGTGACCCGAATTTCTTCCAACAATCTCACGATGTGACGGATGCCAAACTGAAAGCGTTGGCAGATGCCGAAGCCAAACTGGAAACGGCATTTATGCGTTGGGAAGAATTGGAAGAAAAGAAAACTGTGGCGGAAGGGAAATAGCTAAATTGCTTGGGATGAAATAAAAAAGTGCGGTGAAAATTCACCGCACTTTTTTTGTTAAATCAGATTACTAATAAAAATTACCAAAATAATAAACGGCACGACAAATTTCACATAGTTAAACCAAATGTTGGTAAACGTAGAATTTGGGGTTGGTGACAGCTCTTTTTTCGCTTCATCTTTTAAGACGAAACCAACGAAAAGCGCGCAACCAAGTGCGGTTAACATAAACAGAATATTGCCGCTGACGAAATCGAAGGCATCGAAAATGCTTTTACCGAAGAAGGTCACGTCTTTCCACAGATTGTCGCCGAGAATTGCCGGCACGTTACCTAAAAGGAAAATCCCGCCGAGGGTTAAGATAATGGCTTTGCTACGACGCATTCTGAGTTTTTCTTGCAGGGCTGTAATAATCACTTCGTAAATGGTGATTGATGTGGTCAACGCAGCGATAAGCAATAAGCCAAAGAAGATAATCGCAAAGAATTTACCCGCCCATAAATGGGAGAACACAATCGGCAAGCTTTGGAACACTAAGGTTGGGCCTGCGTTTGGTTCAATACCGAAAGTGAACAAGGATGGAAAAATCATGAAGCCGGCTAACACGGCGATAATAGTGTTAGTGAAACCAGTGATAACCGCCGTTTGGATTAAATTTTCTTCTTTATTTAAGTAGCTAGAAAGGGTGATTAACACACCAAAACCTAAGCTTAAAGCGAAGAACACTTGACCTAATACAAAAATAAATAATTCAGCGGTGATTTTGGAGAAATCCGGTTTGAGGTAGAACGTAATCCCTTCCATGGCGCCCGGTAAGGTCACGTTGCGAATGACCATGCCGATTAAGAAAATAAACAGCAATGGCATTAAGTATTTCACTGAGCGCTCGATACCACCGATAATGCCTTTTGCCAAAATAATGTAATTCACCAATACGAAAAGTGCGGTGAACATGATGATTTCCACCGGACTGTTACTGATGTGTAAGTCATAGAAATCTTTAGCTACGTCTTTGGTGATCGGCGAAGAAATATCGAGAGTACCACTGATGAGATTGACGATATAGGTAATTACCCAGCCGCCAAGCACCATGTAATAAGCCATGATCCCGAATGCACCGAGTAAGCCCATGTAGCCGATGATTTTCCAGTATTTTGAAATGCCTTCACCTTTATCGTGGATTTTGTCACCGAAGGCATCAATGGAGTTGACACGTAAACGACGGCCAATCACGTTTTCCACTAAAATCATCGGGATCCCAATTAAAATCATGGCTAAACAGAACAGCATGACATAGGCACCGCCGCCGTGTTCTCCCACTAAATAAGGAAAGCGCCATGTTGCACCAAAGCCTACGGTTGCGCCGGCAACGGTAAGCACATAAGTTAAGCGACTGGACCAAGTTTGTCTTTCTGATTTTGTTGTCATAAGTTTTCCTGTATTTTTAATATTCTGTTTTATTTTTATATTCACATAAATCTTCAATCATGCACGCACCACAGCGAGGTTTACGTGCTACGCAAGTGTAACGTCCGTGCAAGATTAACCAATGGTGGACGTCCACTTTAAATTCGGCGGGCACGACTTTAATCAATTTTTCTTCGACTTTCACCACATCTTTGCCGGGAGCAAAGCCGGTGCGGTTACATACGCGAAAAATATGGGTATCCACGGCGATAGTTGGGTGTCCGAATGCGGTGTTTAAAACGACATTCGCGGTTTTTCTTCCTACGCCCGCAAGTGCTTCTAAGGCTTCGCGATCTTCCGGGACTTCGCCGTTATATTTTTCAATTAAGTCACGGCAGGTTTTAATGATGTTTTCTGCTTTGCTGTTAAATAAGCCGATAGTTTTAATGTATTCCTTTAAGCCATCTACGCCCAATGCCAAAATCGCTTGTGGCGTATTGGCAACGGGAAACAGCTTATCCGTCGCTTTATTCACCCCTTTATCGGTGGCTTGTGCCGACAAAATCACCGCAATTAATAATTCAAAGGGCGAGCTGAAATTCAGTTCCGTTGTTGGGTGCGGATTTGCGGCACGCAGACGTTTTAGAATCTCAATTCTTTTTTCTTTATTCATTATTTTTTACTGTCTATGATGTTTTTTAAGGCTAATAACAATGCCAGTCCAATAAACGCTCCTGGTGGAAGAATGGCAAGTAGCAGATTACTGTCGCTATGGAAAAATTCAATTCGCATAAATGCCGCCCAATCGCCTAGCAGATTTTCAATGCCGTCAAACAGGGTGCCGTTGCCGATAATTTCACGGATAGCACCAAGGGCGACTAAACCAAGCAACATGCCCAATCCCATAGAAAAACCATCCCATGCAGAATGGGCTATGCTGTTTTTAGAGGCGAAAGCCTCCGCACGACCGATTACAATACAGTTGGTGACGATAAGCGGAATGAAAATGCCGAGCGATTGATAAAGTTCGTAAGTATAAGCGTTCATCAGTAATTGCACCACCGTTACTGTGCTGGCGATGATCATGACATAAATCGGAATACGAATTGCATTTGGAATGTGTTTACGGAAAATGGATACCACCGTGTTGGTACAAGTAAGCACCAGCATAGTGGCTAAACCTAAACCCAGAGCATTGGTGACGGAGTTGGAGACTGCCAATAATGGACACAAGCCAAGCAGTTGTACCACCGTAGAGTTGTTGGTCCAAATGCCTTGAATGAAGATTGTTTTCCAAATGTTATTTTTATCTGAAATATTAACCGCACTTTGAGTGTCATTTGCTTGTGAGGTTTCTACGGTCTCATTTAATTTATCCATTATTCTTTCTCTTTCGGCAAGTTATCCAACATGGCAAGTGCCGCGCGTTTTACTTGGTTGACAACGGCACGTGGCGTAATTGTGGCGCCGGCAAATTGATCGAATTTCCCACCGTCTTTTTTTACCGCCCATTCTGCCGCTTTCTCTTGGCTGATGACTTGATGATCAAAACTCAAAATCCAATTGGAAATGCGCGTTTCGATTTTATCGCCCAACCCCGGTGTTTCATGATGTTCTGTAATTCGCACACCAAGCACTTCGCCGTCCGGTTTCATGCCGACTAAAATACGAATATCACCGGAGTAACCGTCATGGGCCACGCTTTCAAAGGCATAAGCGGTGATTTTGCCGTCTTTTTTGGCTGTACAGATTTTTTGAATAGCGACATTTTGCAATGCATCGATTTTCGGAACATAACAATCTTGTGTTAAATCGTTGGTAAAATAATCCTGTGGAATTACTTGCAATAACAACGCGCGTTGTTGCTCTTGCATTGCTTGAGCGATTTTATCTTTAGTTAAAAAATAAACCCCACTGGACATTGCCGTGCAACAAAATGCCACGAACGCTAACAACATAGCGGATTTTGAAGTAACTTTAATGGTTTGCATGGCGAAGTCCTTATTTCCGATGGCCGGCAACGCGCGGACGGGTGTAGTGGTCAATTAATGGCACACAAATGTTACTGAGTAAAATAGCGAATGCGACACCATCAGGGTAATTGCCGTAAAAACGGATTAAATATAGTAAGCTCCCCACGAGAACACCAAATACCAGTTTGCCTCGTGGCGTAATAGAGGAGGTAACAGGATCGGTGGCGATAAAAAATGCACCGAACATCATGGCACCGCTGAATAACTGTGCCGGTGCGGTTAAGTGTGCACCGTTGCCGAAGAGTTCGGTGAGCAAGCTCAATAGCGTAAAACTTCCTAGCATCGCCACCGGAATTTGCCAGTGAATCACCTTTTTCAGTATTAAAAAGATGCCACCTAGTAAAAAGGCCAAGTTAATTTGCCACCAACCTTGCGCAAAATCCCAACCGTTTTGCGTGAAAATCGGTAAGTTAGTCAATTCATAAAATGCCGCTTCGGAACATATCGCATCGGTTATGCAGGAACTTGCAGAAGAATAAAAGGTTCGTACGGTATCTAACGGTGTCGCTTGCGTAATGCCGTCAATGGACGCCGTTAATTGATGAAGACTAAAACCGTCGGAAGTCAGTCCGGAGAAAATCAACAATGCCGCATCATGAAAGGTCGGCGGCTCCGCCAATAACGCAATGGGCGGCATCCAAGTGGTCATTTGTAATGGGAACGATACGAGCAGCACCACATAACCCACCATGGCAGGGTTAAACGGATTCTGTCCCAAACCACCATAAACGTGCTTGCCCAAAATCACCGCACAAAATGTGCCAATAAGAATAATCCAATAAGGCGCATAAGGCGGAATCGCCACAGCAAGAATCAGTGCGGTTAAAATGACGCTAAAATCAGAAATATCGCTCAGCGCCGGTCTTTTGCGTAATAGCGAGACGCTCCATTCCAGCAATAACGCCAGTCCGATGGCTAACGCTGATTGAATCAATACGCCAAATCCAAAATAATAAATTTGCAAAATGATTGCCGGAATCATGGCGAGAATCACCCAAAACATCACGCGCGCCGTGAGTTTACCTGAATGGGTGTGGGGTGAACTGATCATCTTAAACATGTATATTCCTTAATCCTGTTCATTTTGTTGTACCTGTTGTGCGGCCTTTTTCGCTTTGGCACGCGCGAGTGCGGCAGCAATCGCAGCTTTGCGCGGATCCGTTTCTGCTGGATTTTCATCTGAAATTTGAACCGCACTTTGGTCTGTTGCCGGTTCGGCAGAGGTTACGGTTTCCCCTTGCTGCGCCGCTTTTTTCGCTTTGGCACGCGCGAGCGCGGCAGCAATCGCAGCCTTGCGCGGATCCGTTTCTGCCGGATGTTCATCTGAAATTTGAACCGCACTTTGTGCTGTTTCAGGTTCGGTAGAGGTTACGAGTTCCCCTCGCTGAACGGCTTTTTTCGCTTTAGAACGTGCGATAGCCGCCGCAATAGTGGCTTTGCGTGGATCCGTTTCTGCTGATTTTTCATCTGAAATTGGAACCGCACTTTGAGCTGTAGCCGATTCGGCAGATGCTACGGTTTCCGCTTGACGAGCTAATCGGCGTGCCTTGCGTTGTGCCATGATGTCGCTATTGTCAGGCTGAATATGGCCTTTTTCATCAATAAGGGTTTTTTGCTCAATTTGCGCATTTTCTGCAGACTCGGCTTTTTTCGCTTTTAAACGTTCTAAGGCAGCAGCGACCGGATCGACGCCTTTTTGCTGTGCTAATTCTTCACGGCGTGCTGCAGCGGCTCGTTGAGAACGCGCTTTGCGCTCTTGTTCTTCCCGTTCTAGGCGGGCTTGGCGTTGTTCAAAACGGATCTTCGCTTCTTCTGCTAATTTTGCTTTATGTTTAATTTCCCAAATTTTGGCTTTTTCTTGGCGGAAATATTGAATAAGCGGAATGTGGCTTGGGCAAACATAGGCGCACACACCACATTCAATACAGTCTTTGAGAGAATATTCTTCCGATTTTTCGTGATTTTCGCTTCGCGCAAACCAATAGAGTTGCTGCGGCATCAGTTTTACCGGGCAAGCGTCGGAACAGGCAGAACAACGGATACAGCTTTTTTCCTGTTCCGGTGGCGCATATTCAAAATGATCCGGTGCCAATAAGCAGTTTGCCACTTTGGTCATCGGCGCATTTAAGTCAGGTAGAATGACGCCCATCATTGGACCGCCCATGAAGACCGGGAAACGGTCGTCATATTGGTAGCCCGTTTCGCGCAATAAATGAGAAATTGGGGTACCGAAGCGTGCCCAATAATTGCCTTTATTAGGAATTTTATCGCCGGTGAGGGTGACAACGCGCTCAATTAAAGGCTCGTCATCAAGTACGGCACGTTTAATGGCAAAGGCGGTTCCCACGTTTTGCATGAGTACACCAATGCTATAAGAGCGTTGTCCGCTTGGTACTTCCATGCCGGTCAGTACTTGAATGAGTTGTTTTGCCGCGCCGGAAGGGTATTTAGTCGGAATGACGCGGATTTCAATATCATTCGCGCCATGTAACGCACGTTCTAAGGCGGATACGGCTTCAAGTTTATTGTCTTCTATGGCGATAACGACTTTTTCAGGGCGCAAAATATAACGCAAAATACGCACGCCCTCGATGATTTCACCGGCGTAATCGCGCATTAAGCGATCATCGCAGGTGATGTAGGGTTCACATTCTGCGCCGTTAATAATCAGCAGTTTAACCTGTTTTTCAGCAGAGTGAATTTTGGCGGCTGTCGGGAATACCGCGCCACCCAAGCCGGCAATACCTGCTTGATAAATTTTTTCAATCAGCTGTTCCCGAGTTTGGGTGAAAAAATCCTCGATTGGCATTTGTGGTCGCCATTGATCCAAGCCGTCTGCTTGAATATGTACGCAGGTTTCTGTCAATCCGGATGGGTGCGCAGCGACATAAGGGCCTACAGCAATGACTGTACCGGAGGTTGGTGCATGAATAGGTAAGGTGCGCCAGCCATCACCTTGTGTCAGTGGTTGTCCTTTGAGTACGCGATCACCGGGTTTTACCAATAGGTTTCCTGCTGTCCCGGCGTGTTGTTTTAGCGGGACATAAAAATCATCGGGCAGAGGAAGCGTGCGAATAGGCGTGCCGTTAGATTGGGACTTCATATCCGGTGGATGAATGCCACCATCAAATTCCCAAAGTTTGCCACTGTTGAAACGTGTTAATACATCCGCCATTTATTTCCCCACAATGATTTTCTTTTCAGCCGATGTGGTATCAACAATCGGAATTACTAGATTAGGATCGAATTTCCAATCCCAAGTATCAATATTTTTTTCGACTTTAATCATGGAAATACAGCTCGTTGGGCAAGGCTCAACACAAAGCTCGCAACCGGTACATAAATCAGGAATGATGGTATGCATGAGTTTATTGCTACCGATAATGGCATCCACTGGACAAGCCTGAATACATTTGGTACAGCCGATACACATATTCTCGTCAATAAAGGCGACTTTCGGTGTAGGATCTTCTGCTAAATCGTCTGTTTCCGGTGGTTCAACACCAAGGAGTTCGGCAATTTTAATGACAGTTGGTCTGCCGCCCGGAATACATTTCGTAATTATATCCCCATTGGCAATGGCTTCTGCGTAGGGTTTGCAACCGGGATAGCCACATTGTCCGCATTGGCTTTGCGGTAAAATCGCATCAATTTTTTCGACAATAGGATCGGCTTCGACTTTCAGTTTTACTGACGCAAAGCCCAAAATGGCGCCGAAAATCAGCGCCAATACAACAATGGCAATGAGAACATAATAGAAAGTCGCCATTATAGTTTCACCAATCCGGTAAAGCCCATGAAGGCGAGAGACATTAAGCCTGCCGTAATCAAGGCGATAGACGCCCCGCGAAATGGCATCGGCACATCAGCGGCAACCAGACGCTCACGCAATGCGGCAAATAAGACTAAAACTAAGGCAAAACCGGCAGAGGCACCAAAGCCATAAGCCACCGATTCCGTTAAATTATGCGCAAGATTAACGTTTAACAATGCCACGCCAAGCACAGCACAGTTGGTGGTAATGAGCGGTAGGAAAATCCCTAATAAACGATATAACATTGGGCTGGTTTTATTGATCACCATTTCGGTGAATTGCACCACCACGGCGATCACTAAAATAAAGACGAGTGTGCGTAAAAAAGTCGCATTTAATGGCGCGAGAATATAATTATCCACTAAATAGGAGCAAAGCGCCGCCACTGTCAGGACAAAGGTTGTTGCCAAGCCCATGCCGATAGCGGTTTCGATTTTTTTTGAGACGCCCATAAAAGGGCAGAGTCCAAGGAATTTCACCAACACGAAGTTATTAATCAATGCCGTGCCGATGATCAGTAGAATGTAATGTGTCATAGCGTTCAATTCGTTCGTATAAGCGGTGTATTATCGCCATTTATGGGCTTAAGAACAATAAAAAATTGGGAGAAATTCTAGCAAAAACCACCGCACTTTTTTATACGTCGAAAAGCGTATTTTGGAAAAGTGCGGTGGAAAATTCGAGAGATTTTATTTAGCAACGATTTCTTTCTGGAGGAATTGAGCAAGATCAGGATGCTCAAACTGGAACCCTTGAGCTAGCAAATGTTGCGGTATGAGATTTTGGCTGTCGAGTAATAAATCTGCACGTTCACCGAGCAGCAGTTTCAATATAAATGCCGGTGCGGTTGCCATGTGAGGGCGGCGCAAGGTTTCACCTAATAACACATTAAATTCGGCGTTACGTATGGCATGTGGTGCAACGAAATTAAATGCGCCCCGGCAATCGGTATTTTCCAATAAAAATAAAATGCCACGTACCATATCCTCTAAGGCAATCCAACCCCAGAACTGTTTGCCGGAACCTAGTTTTCCACCTAAGCCACAACGATATAACGGCAACATTTTTGCCAATGCACCACCTTTTGTACCAAGCACCATACCCGTGCGCACGAGGCATACTCGCGTGTTGGCTTTTAAGGCTGCGGCTTCCCACTGTTGACATAAGCGAGCGGCAAAATGATCTGCCGTTGGCGTATTTTCATCAATCCGTTGTTCACCCCAATCACCGTAATAACCCGTGGCGGAACCGGAAATAAAACATTGAGGCGGATCGTCACTACGATTTATCAGGTGTGCCAGTTTTTCTGTTAATGAAATGCGGCTAGATTCTAACCGCTCTTTTTGTGTGGTTGTCCATCGACGAGAAAATATCGGTTCTCCGGCTAAATTAATGACCGCATCAAACTGATTAAAATGCTGAAAGTAATCTAATGTATTAATGAATTCAATGTGATAGGAGAGTTGCTGTTTGGCTTTTGCCGGATGGCGCACCAAGGCGGTAATTTGATGATTTTTCGCCAATAATGAAGGAATCAACGCGCTTCCGATAAAACCGGTAGCTCCAGTAATGAGAATTTTCATGCAGTTTTTCTGTTTTTGTCGAACTTAAAGGGTATTTTCGAATAAGTCTTGAATACGCAACATTAAGTTATTGATGTCAGTTTCTTTGGTTGGTGTCACAAAAATGGTGTCATCCCCAGCAATATTGCCCAAAATGCCTTCCATTTTACTCACGGAATCCAGCAGACGCGCGATAAGTTGTGCTGCGCCCGGTGTTGTTCGAATGACGATCAACATGTTGTTATGATCAATGTCTAACACTAAATCTTTTAAGGAACTCCGCGTATTTGGCACGCTTAACTCACTTGGCAAGCAATAGACCATTTCCATGCGGGTATTACGGGTGCGAACCGCCCCAAATTTACTGAGCATACGGGAGACTTTCGATTGATTAACCGAGCTAAATCCCATTTTATGTAATTCGGTGACGATTTCACTTTGTGAACCGTATTTTTCTTGGCGCAATAGATCCTTGAATGCTTTTGTCAGGTTATCCGGATTTTCGTTTAACATGAACCTTTCTCTTATCAGATTAAAGTGGCTGAATTTTGCATAAAAATAGCGTTTTTAGCAAATAAATATTTACTTTATAAGGTGAAAGTGCGGTGGAAATTTAAGGCGTTTTTTATGACCTTTTTTACGGGGGAAAAAGAAAAAATTTGAGTTAGATCGCACATTTGAATTTGTCTGTTTGAATTTAAACGTTGGTAGGCGTACAATTTTTACAAATTTTTAACTACCCATTTCTTACTACATGAGGAGAATGAAATGAAAGTTGCAGTTTTAGGTGCCGCAGGCGGTATCGGTCAAGCATTAGCATTATTGCTGAAACTACAGTTGCCGGCAGGTTCCGAGCTATCACTTTATGATATTGCACCGGTAACCCCGGGCGTTGCTGTGGATATCAGCCACATTCCGACCGCGGTTAAAGTGGAAGGTTTTGCCGGTGAAGATCCGACACCTGCATTAAAAGGCGCGGATGTCGTGCTGATTTCTGCCGGTGTAGCACGTAAACCGGGAATGGATCGCTCAGATCTATTCAACATTAACGCAGGCATCGTACGTAACTTAATTGAAAAAGTCGCTGTGACCTGTCCGAAAGCATGCATTGGGATCATTACCAACCCGGTAAATACTACCGTTGCGATTGCAGCAGAAGTCTTGAAAAAAGCCGGTGTTTATGACAAACGTAAATTATTTGGCGTGACCACATTGGACGTAGTTCGTTCAGAAACCTTTGTTGCCGAATTAAAAGGCTTAAACGTTTATCGTACAACCGTGCCGGTGATTGGCGGACACTCCGGCGTGACCATTCTTCCTTTATTATCTCAAGTGCCATACGCTGAATGGAAAGAGGAAGAAATTGAACCATTAACTAAACGTATTCAAAACGCCGGTACTGAAGTGGTGAATGCTAAAGCTGGTGGCGGTTCTGCAACCTTATCCATGGCTCAAGCTGCGGCACGTTTTGCAAATGCGGTAGTACGCGGATTACAAGGCGAAACGGTGATTGAATGTAGCTATGTGGAAGGCGATGGCAAATATGCTCGCTTCTTTGCTCAACCGATTCGTTTCGGTAAAGAAGGCGTAGAAGAAATTCTGCCAATCGGTAAACTCAGCGCGTTTGAGCAACAAGCGTTAGACGCTATGTTACCGACATTGCGTGCAGATATTGAATTAGGCGAAAAATTTGTTAATCCATAATTCAACTGGAAAATAAAAAATCCCCGTAGCCCTAAGGTTATGGGGATTTTTTTCGGATGTAAATAAAAAGTGCGGTCGAATTTGACAGCACTTTTATCCTTTGGAAAGCAGAAATTAATCTACTTTTACAATCCAACCTTCCGGTGCTTCTACGTCACCGAACTGGATGCCGGTAAGTTCTTCATAAAGGCGTTTAGTGATTGGACCCACGTCAGTTTCTGAATAGAAAACGTGGAAGTCATCGCCATATTGAATGCCGCCGATAGGTGAAATAACCGCAGCTGTGCCGCAAGCACCCGCTTCGGCGAATTGGTCTAATTCATTGATATAGACATCACCTTCAATGGTTTCCATGCCTAAGCGTTCTTTGGCTAAATAGAGCAGTGAGTATTTGGTGATACTTGGCAAAATGGATGGCGAAAGTGGCGTGATGAATTTGTTATCGCGTGTGATACCGAAAAAGTTTGCCGCGCCCACTTCTTCAATTTTGGTATGGGTTTTCGGATCAAGATAAATGGCATCAGCAAATTTGCGTTCAGCGGCAAGTTCATGTGGTAATAAACTTGCAGCATAGTTTCCGCCCACTTTGACGCCACCGGTACCATGTGGTGCAGCGCGGTCATAATCGGTTACCAAGAAATTAGACGGTTTCATACCACCTTTGAAATAGGCGCCTACCGGGCAACAGAAAACGGAGAAAATGTATTCCGGTGCGGGGCGTACGCCGATGTTTTCACCGACACCGATAACGAATGGACGAAGATAAAGTGTGGCCCCGCTACCATATGGCGCAAGCCATTTTTCGTTGGCTTTGACCACTTCTTTACAGGCGCGGATAAATAATTCTGTCGGAACTTGTGGCATTAACAGGCGATCGCAGGTGTTTTGCATACGTTTCGCATTTTGATCCGGACGGAAAAGGTTGATTGAACCGTCTTTGCAACGGTAGGCTTTTAAGCCCTCGAAACATTGTTGTCCGTAATGCAGCGCGGTGGAACCTTCGTGAATATGCAATGTGCTGTCAGTGGTTAATTCACCATTGTCCCATTTGCCGTCTTTCCAATGGGCGATAAAACGATAATCTGTTTTGATATAACTGAATCCGAGATTTTTCCAATCAAGTAAGTCTGACATGGTTTTTCCTTAATATAGATTGAGATTTAAGTCGTTTTTAATCTACACCATTCCATCAGGATTGAAAATATTTTAGTCGTAAAAACAAATGAAAAGTTTAAGTGGGAAGACTCTCGTTTGTGGAAGAGGAATAGGGCAGGAAATAACAGCAGAACTATGTTAAAATCGCCCATAAAAAACACCGCTCTTTTAGGAGCGGTGTCTGGCGAAAATGCCAAAAATACAGGAAATGAAAAGAAAAAGTAACTTTCGTTACTTTGGTTTGGAAAAACCAAACAATATGCAAACACAACATCATACTTAATTCGAAAATCTTAACAGTTAAGAAATTGTGACTTAAGTATGGTTTCATTTTAAGTAGAATAAGTATAACGGGCAAAAGAGATTTTTTTATTAGATTGATAAAAAAAAGTAATCTGATTTAAATTTTTTCTAAGAAATGAATCATTGGGAAATAACATGTATAAACGTTTGCCACCTTTAAATTCGCTAAAAGCATTTGAGTCAGCCGCGAGATTTTTAAGTTTCACGAAAGCGGCGGATGAATTATTTGTGACGCAAGCAGCGATTAGCCATCAAATAAAAATTTTG
Organism: Aggregatibacter segnis ATCC 33393; assembly: GCF_000185305.1. GTDB lineage: Bacteria > Pseudomonadota > Gammaproteobacteria > Enterobacterales > Pasteurellaceae > Aggregatibacter > Aggregatibacter segnis. The sequence goes on along the minus strand of NZ_GL622200.1, from coordinate 1,133,042 downwards.
GAAGATTTCTTAGGCGTTACGTTATTTAAACGTAAAAATCGTGCGCTGGAGTTAACTGATTTTGGCAAAGCCTACTATGCGGACATCACCAAAATTCTGCACCGTTTAGCGGAGGCGACGGATAAATTATTCGCTTTAAAAAATGATAAACATTTAACCATCAGTGTGCCGCAAACTTTTGGTATTCAATGGTTGGTGCCACGTTTAAGCGAATTTAATAAATTATATCCCGACATTGAAGTACGCTTAAAAGGTGTCGATCAAGATGAAGGCTTGCTTAGCCAAGACATTGATATTGCGATTTATTACGGCAAAGGCAACTGGGATAACTTACAAGTGGATCGTTTGGTGGAAGAGGATTTACTGGTGCTTGCTGCACCGAAATTATTGGCACAAAAACCAATTCATCAGCCACAGGATTTAAAACATCATACCTTGTTGCACATTCATGCCCGCGATAATTGGCAACATATGGCAAATTATTTGGCATTGGAAGAATTGAATATTCAGCAAGGCCCAATCTTTAGTCATACCTTCATGGCCTTGCAAGCGGCAATTCATGAACAAGGCATTGTGCTTGCCAATCGTATTTTAGCGCAACAAGAGCTAGACAACGGCAATTTACAACCGGTATTTGATACCCATTTGCGGGATCCGAAATCCTTTTATGTGGTCAATCATTTAGATAACAGTAATGATGAGCGCATTGTGGCGTTCCGTTCCTGGATTATTCAAACCATTAATCAAGAAGAAAATAAACAAGAAAATGAATAAGTTGGCATTATATTGTCGGATGGGATTTGAGCGCGAGTTGGCGGCAGAAATCACCGATAAAGCAGCAGAAAAAGGCGTCTTTGGCTTCGCCCGTGTGACCGAAAACAGCGGCTATGTAATTTTTGAATGTTATCAGCCCGGCGAAGCCGATTTATTGGCACGAGAATTGCCCTTTCAACAGCTGATTTTTGCCCGTCAAATGATCGTGGTTTCCGATTTGCTGACGGATTTACCACAACAGGATCGCATCACACCGATTCTTCAGCAATATCAACAGATTGCGGAGACCATCCCATTAACAAACAGCAATGAATTATGGGTAGAAACTGCCGATACGAATGAAGCGAAGGAATTGCTTGGATTTTGCCGTAAATTCACTGTGCCACTGCGCCAAGCGTTGAAAAAGCAAGGCTGGCTAAATGCAAAAAGTAACTTAAAGAGCGGTCTGACATTGCATGTTTTTTTCTTACAAAATAATACTTGTTATGTGGGCTACTCTTACAATCACAATCATTCCGCCCATTTAATGGGCATTCAACGCCTAAAATTCCCGGCAGATGCACCAAGTCGCTCTACATTAAAATTGGAAGAGGCGATTTTGAGTTTTATTCCGCGCCAAAAAGAAGCGGAATTGCTTAACGAAACCATGTATGCCGTGGATCTCGGTGCTTGCCCGGGCGGTTGGACATATCAGTTAGTGAAACGTGGTTTATTTGTATATGCCGTCGATCACGGCAAAATGGCAGCCAGTCTGCATGATACGGGGCGCATTGAGCATTGTGCGGAAGATGGCTTTAAGTTTCAGCCGCCGAAACGACGTAAAATTGATTGGCTAGTGTGCGACATGGTAGAGCAGCCAAGCCGAATTGCCGAGTTAATGGTGAAATGGCTGTTGAACGGTTGGTGTCATAGCATGATCTTTAATTTGAAGCTACCGATGAAAAAACGCTATGCGGAAGTACAACAATGTCTGCAATTTATTGCGGATAAATTGTCGCAGCAAGGGTTAAAATTCCAGTTACAGGCAAAACACCTGTATCACGATCGGGAAGAAATTACGGTTTACTTGCGTTTGCTATAAACGATTAGCGTGAAGTAAAACTTAAAAATTTTTGTTTTTTATACCGCATTTTGTGCAAATAATTTGTAAAATAACCGCGCTATTTACGCCAAAGTGCGGTTGTTTTTTTCGCTATTTATGATGGGAGACAAGTATGCGTTGTCCTTTTTGTTCGACAGAAGAAACCAAAGTGATTGACAGTCGTTTGGTTTCTGACGGTTTTCAGGTACGTCGCCGCAGAGAGTGCGGTCAGTGCCACGAACGTTTTACGACCTTTGAAACGGCAGAACTAATTGTGCCGAAAGTGATTAAAAATAACGGTAATCGTGAGCCGTTTAATGAAGATAAATTACGTCGAGGTATTCAACACGCCTTGGAAAAACGCCCCGTGAGTGCGGACGATGTGGAAAAAGCCATTAGCCGCATTATTCATAAATTGCGCGCGACCGGTGAGCGTGAAGTGCCAAGTAAATTGGTGGGTACGTTAGTGATGGAAGAATTAAAGAATTTAGATAAAGTGGCGTATATCCGTTTTGCCTCCGTCTATTTGAGTTTTGATAACATCAACGAATTTAGCCAAGAAATCGAAAACTTAAAGGATCATTGATGAACGAACCATTTAGCCCACAAGATGCCGCTTTTATGCAACTGGCGCTTGATTTAGCCAAACAGGGTGAATTCACCACAACGCCAAATCCTTCCGTGGGTTGCGTCTTGGTGAAAGACGGCGAGGTTGTCGGCAAAGGATTTCATGCGAAAGCCGGTGAGCCACACGCAGAAGTGATGGCATTACGTGAAGCTGGGGAAAAGGCACGTGGTGCAACCGCTTATGTCACCTTAGAACCCTGTTCTCATTTTGGGCGTACGCCGCCTTGTGCGAAAGGCTTAGTTGAAGCCGGCGTGAGTAAAGTGATTGCGGCGATGTGCGATCCGAACCCACAAGTGGCGGGCAAAGGGTTACAGATTTTAAGCGATGCAGGCATTCAAAGTGCGGTGGGATTATTGGAAGAAAATGCCGAACAGCTAAATAAAGGCTTTTTGAAACGCATGCGTACCGGCAAACCTTTCGTGCAATTAAAACTGGCCATGAGTATTGATGGCAAAACGGCCATGGCAAGTGGCGAAAGCAAATGGATTACCGGCGCGCAGGCAAGGGCGGATGTGCAGCAATATCGTGCCAAAGCTTCCGCGATCTTATCGACTTCACAAACGGTGCTGGCGGATGATCCCAGCTTAAATGTGCGTTGGGAAGAATTGCCGCTTGACGTAAAAGCCAGCTATGCACAAGAAAAACTACGCCAACCGGTGCGTGTGATTTTGGATTCTAGCCATAAAGTGCGGTCGGATTTTAAGGTGTTTTCAACGGAATCACCGGTTTGGTTGGTGGGCGAAGAGGATTATTCGCTGACAGATTTTCCGCCCTTTACGGATTACTTAAAATTAGACAGAAACCAAGGTGAAACGCGCTTGCAGTCATTGATGGCAGAGTTAGGCAAGCGTCAAATTAACACCCTTTGGGTGGAAGCGGGTGCGACGTTGGCAGGCGCATTAATTGCTGAAAATCTGGTGGATGAACTGATTATTTACATGGCGCCAAAATTGTTAGGCGATCAAGCCAGAGATTTATGCCATTTGCCTAATTTAACGCAACTTGCCGATGCGCCTTTATGGCAACTGCAATCTTGCGAACCTGTCGGCGATGATCTCAAGTTAATTTATATAAGAAAATGAGGAACTGATGCTAAAGAAACTTTTTCATTCGGCGATTATCGGCTTGGCTTCTGCTGCCGTGATTTTGTATGTCATGCCTAAAATCACTGACTCTCAACATGATGTTGCTTCTTATCGGGATGCTGTACGTATTGCCTCGCCTGCCGTGGTGAATGTTTATAATCAAGCCTTTACGTCCTCTTCTTCTCAGTTCCAAGTGAATAACCTCGGTTCTGGTGTGATCATGTCGAAAGACGGTTACATTCTGACCAACAAACACGTGATTCAAAATGCCGATCAAATTGTGGTGGCATTGCAAAATGGCAATATTTTTGATGCGGCATTAATTGGTTCAGATGCGTTAACGGATTTAGCCGTATTGAAAATCAAAGCGGATAACTTATCCACGATTCCACAAAATCCCAATCGCCCTGTGCATGTGGGCGATGTGGCGTTAGCCATTGGTAATCCATACAATTTGGGACAAAGTGTGTCGCAAGGGATTGTCAGTGCGGTAGGGCGTAGTGCGGTTGGTGAAGCACTGGGCCGCCAAAACTTTATCCAAACTGACGCATCCATTAACCGAGGTAATTCCGGTGGGGCGTTAATTAATTCTGCTGGTGAGCTATTGGGTATCAGCACATTGAGTATCGGCAAAACCGCCAATGAAATCGCGGAAGGCTTAAATTTTGCGATTCCTATTGATTTAGCCAATGACGTCATGAAAAAAATTATTCGTGATGGACGTGTCATTCGTGGTTATTTCGGTGTACAAACAGATATTTTATTTAGCAATGGGCAAGGGGCATCTTCGCAAGGTGTGCTCATCACCAGCATTATTCCGAATAGCCCGGCAGCAAAAGCAGGGTTACAGGCAGGCGATATCATTCTGAAAATCAATGAGGTCGAGGCACGTTCTCCGGCAGAAATGATGAAACTTATCGCGGATGTGCGTCCGAATACACAGGTTCAGGTTGAAATTTCCCGCTTGGGTCAAGTGTATAAGATTCCTGTAGTTATCGAAGAATATACCTTTAATTAATGGGTTGTGGCATGGAACAAATTAAAACCAGTCATTTTTTCGCTTGTTTGGATCGCTTAAGATTGATTCAGCGCTGGTCGCTCATGCGTAATATTGAACGAGAAAATTTGGCGGAGCACAGCTTGCAGGTGGCATTTGTTGCCCATGCGTTGGCGTTAATTAAAAACCGTTTTTACGGTGCCCAACTCAACGCAGATCGTATTGCCGTGATGGCGATGTATCACGACACCTCGGAAATTTTTACCGGTGATTTGCCTACACCCATTAAATATTTCAATGATGAGATAACGCATGCCTATAAACAAATTGAAACGGCGGCTGAGTTACATTTAATGAGTTTATTGCCGGAAGCATTGCAGACTGATTTTTTACCTTATTTGGATAATCAATGTTTTGCAGAGGAAGAAAAGCACATTGTTAAGCAGGCGGATTTAATTTGTGCTTATATTAAAGTGAAATTTGAGCTGGAAAATGGCAATCAGGAATTTAAATCGGCAAAAGTGCGGTTAGAAAAATTGATGGATCAATGGCAAAGCCCCGAAATGGATTATTTTTTACAGGTGTTTGTACCGAGTTTCGGCAAATCCATTGATGAAATTACATTGTAAATTTTTTTATTGCTTTTCTTACAAAAGTGCGGTGAAAAATCACCGCACTTTTTTTGTCTTTTGACATTAATAAAGCGTCGCAATAATCACTTGTTCCGGATCAACAGAAGTCCAAACGGACTGATTGATTTCCACATGTTGATCTTTGGTGAGCGTTGCACAGAACTCGATGTTTGAGCCTTCTAACACTAGAATCGCTTCACCGGCTTCACCTTTATCAATAATGGAGGTGACTGTCGCTTTAAATTGATTTGGCAAATTTTCTTGCGGATTGGCGGTAATTTTGACCCATGGTGCTTTAAACATCACCATTACTTCTTTGTCAGATTCAAGTTTTAAACGCACCGCACTTTTTTCAGTGATAGAGACAGTCAGCGGTTTGTCAAAATCTTCTAAAAGAATGTCAACAAAACAGTGAACATCTTCAAATCTTAATGCTTGTACTTTGCCGAAAAATTGGTTTCTGGCACTGGTTTGTAAAGAAAAACGCGCCATAGCAGAGAGCAAACTGTTTAACGGCACTTTTTCATCATGCAGAATATCAAAGGCTTTTTCTTGGGTTTGTTCTAATAAATCATAGAGTTTCAATAAACGTTGTGCATAAACGGTTAATGCCGTTCCGCCACCATTTCGCCCACCAATATTGCGTTCTAGCAATGGTTTGGGGCTAATTTTGTTCATGGCTTCAAGGTGATCCCAAGCGCTTTTATAACTGACATTGGCATTTTTAGCCGCTTGATTGATAGAACCGCATTTTTCAATTTCTTGTAATAAACGGATGCGTTTAGGATCGGCGAAAAGGGTTTCTTTCAGTTTGATGGTGAGTAAAATTTCTGTTCCGTTCATCGTGTTCCTCAAAATTGCGCTGACGACTATATGCGGCACATCATACTATATTTCTAAAAGAATAAGAATGTTTAACCCTACCTCCGAAAGGTTAGCGTATATTTTGTTTTTTAAATAATGGATTATACGCCTTTTATTTCTTTATTTTCGTTGTATAATTTGCGCTATATATAAATTATTAACCAACCAAAACGGAGTTTTTACTATGTTTAAATATTCAAAAATCGCTGCCGGTTTAGCGGCGGCTTGTTTAGCATTCTCTCTTTCTGCACAGGCGAAAGTGACTGTGTTTGCTGCTGCTTCCATGACCGATTCATTAAAACAAGTGGCAGAAGATTACAAAAAAGTAAATCCAAAAGAAGAAGTGGTCTTTTCTTTTGCTTCCTCTTCAACCTTAGCAAAACAAATTGAAGAAGGTGCACCAGCGGATTTATTTATTTCAGCCAGCACAAAATGGATGAAATACCTTTCAGAAAAAGGGTTAACGGTTAAAGAAACCGAAAAATTATTAGTGGGTAATGAACTGGTTTTAATCTCACAAAAAGACAGCAAATTACAAAACGTTGATATCGCAAAAGGTGAATGGATTAAGCAATTAAAAGATGCTTATTTGTCTGTAGGTGACCCTGCGCACGTGCCTGCCGGTCAATATGCGGAAGAAGCGTTAACCAAATTAAACTTATGGGATCAAGTCAAAGACAAATTAGCTCGTGCCAAAGACGTGCGTGCGGCATTAGCCTTAGTTGAACGTGGTGAAGCACCTTTAGGTATTGTGTACGCAACCGATGCGAAAGTGAGCAAAGAAGTGAAAGCGATTGGCGTGTTCCCACAAGATTCTTACAAACCGGCGGATTATCCTGTTGCGATTTTAAAAGATCACAACAATGCGGAAACGCAAGCATTCTTGAAATACTTACAATCGCCTGAAGCGAAAAAAGTATTTGCGGATTACGGTTTCTCTGTAAAATAAGCAGACTCGCTTTGACTCATTAAGCGTAGCCATAGTGCTACGCTTTGTTTATATAGGGAATTGAATTTTGCTTACAGAGTTTCTGGTGTTATTAGGCTTGAGCCCATTAGAAATCGATGCCATTCGCCTGAGTTTAGAAGTCTCCGTCAGTGCTATGGTATGGAGTTTGCCTGTTGCCGTTTGGGTGGCATGGCTTTTGGCACGAAAAGATTTTTATGGCAAATCCATTGTGGGCGGGATTATTCACTTGCCTTTGGTGTTGCCGCCGGTTGTCATTGGTTATCTCTTACTGGTTGCCATGGGACGCAATGGCTTTATCGGTAAATATTTACATCAATGGTTCGGGTTGACCTTTGGATTTAGCTGGAAAGGGGCGGTGTTAGCTTCTGCGGTGGTGGCATTCCCTTTGGTTGTGCGTGCTATTCGACTTTCCCTTGAAAGTATTGATTTAAAATTGGAACAGGCCGCCAGAACACTGGGGGCTTCTGCGTGGCGGGTGTTTTTAACCATCACGTTACCGTTATCTTTACCTGGCATTCTTGCCGGAATCGTGCTTGGTTTTGCCCGCTCTTTAGGGGAATTTGGTGCCACCATTACCTTTGTGTCCAATATTGCCGGCGAAACCCAAACCATTCCCTTGGCTATGTATTCCTTTATTCAAACACCAGGCGCAGAAGAACAAGCGGCTCGGTTATGTGTCTTTGCCGTGATTTTATCGCTGATTTCTTTATTGTTATCAGAATGGTTGGCAAAACGTATGCAAAAAAGATTAGGACAAAGTGATGCTACACATTGATGTAAAAAAACAGTTAGGCACTTTATCCCTCGAAGCGCATTTAGATATTCCATCACAAGGCGTTACCGCACTTTTTGGATTGTCCGGCTCGGGGAAATCTTCCCTCATTAACCTTGTCAGCGGATTGATTAATCCGGATGAAGGCGTGATTTCGTTAAATGATCGTGAATTGTTCAATTCGGCAGAAAATGTGTGTGTGCCGATCAATCAGCGCAACATAGGTTATGTTTTTCAGGATGCCCGTTTATTTCCTCATTATACGGTGAATGGCAACTTGCGTTATGGCATGAAAAATACCAGTAAAGATGAATTTAACTATATTGTTGAGTTGCTAGGTATCGGCCATTTGTTAAAACGTTATCCGATAACGTTGTCCGGTGGTGAAAAACAGCGTGTGGCTATTGGACGTGCTTTGTTAACCGATCCGGAAATTTTATTAATGGACGAACCGCTTTCTGCGTTGGATTTACCGCGTAAACGTGAATTGATGAATTATCTGGAACGGCTATCAAAAGAAATTAACATTCCGATTTTATATGTGACTCACAGTCTTGATGAATTGTTGCGTTTAGCCGAGCGGGTTGTATTGCTGACTAACGGCAAAGTTGAAGCTTATGATGTGTTGGAAAGTATTTGGGAAAGTCCGCTGTTTCTTCCTTGGAAACAGGAAAACGAACAAAGTGCGGTGCTTTCTTTGCCTGTTTTTATGCATAATCCATCTTATAAAATGACCGCACTTTCGATTGGCGATCAGAACATTTGGATTAATCAAGTTGAGGCGCAGATCAATGAGAAAGTCCGAATTTGCATTCATAGTTCTGATGTGTCGATTAGTTTGAATAAAGTAGAACAATCTAGTATTCGCAACACGTTGTATGGACGGATTGTTAAGATTTTAGAGCTGGAAAATCGAGTAGATTTAAAACTGGATATTGGCGGAAAACACCTTTGGGCAAGTATCAGTAAATGGTCTTTCCATGATTTAGCGTTACAACTGGGACAATTGGTTTATGCGCAAATTAAAACGATTTCCGTGATGTCGGCGTAATTTTATTTATACATACAAAAACAGCACCTTTAAGGTGCTGTTTTCTTTTCTTTAATGGTTTGCTTCAACAAGAAGTGCGGTCAAAATTTATTGCGTTTTTTAACCGCACTTTAAGATTAGCTAAATTTCTTAAAGATGACTTTGGTCTTTTCGCCTTTCTCTTCCCGTACAACGTCTTTTTCTAACTCAGGAAGTACTTCTTCGCGATACCATTTCGGGTGGTGTTTTTTCGCCCAGCGAACGGTTACCCAGCCTTCAACGACACCACGAATGGAGCCTTTCACCCAGAATGCCATGTACATGTGTACTAGGATACCGGTGAACAACATAAAGGCACAAACAGAGTGCAATAAGATGGCGATACGCAACACCGGAATAGAGAAGTGGTGCGAGAAGTATTGACGCCACATAATGATGCCGGAGCCCATTAAGGTAAACATGGCAAGGATTAATGTCCAGAACAACATTTTTTGACCCAAGTTATATTTACCGTTATCAGCAACAGCGTGCTCGTTACCTTTTAAGACTTCAAGCATTCCTTTCGCCCAACGAATATCGTTTTTCTCCGGAATGTTATGGTGCCAGTAGAGTGAACATAAGAACACAAAGGCAATAAACATTAAAATACCGGTGAACGGGTGAATCGCACGGGCAAGTTGTGGTGTACCAAGAATTTCCGTTAACCATGCAAAGTCAGGGAAGAAGAACGCTACCCCGGTAAACATGGTTAAGAAGAAACTGATTACCAAGAACCAGTGACTTAGACGCGCCGGGAGTTTATGACGAATGATACGGGTATCATTGGTAATCTCAAATTTACCTTTATTCATCTTTTTTGCCTCCCTCTACATCTTCAAATTCTTCGTGATGATCTTCAACATCTTCTTCCTCATTCGGGCCTACTGTGAGGTAGTGACCGATTTCAGCAAGTGCAAGACCACCCATGGCAACCGCAGCAACCGGTTTCAGGATGTCTTTCCATAATGTAACGGTTGTGTCGATTTGCGGATCTTTCGGTAAACCGGAATACAATTCAGGTTTATCTGCATGGTGTAATACATAGATTACATGCGTACCACCGACGCCTTCCGGATCGTAAATGCCGGCATTTTCATAGCCGCGCGCTTTAAGATCTGCAACACGTTGTTCCGCGTAGATTTTCATTTCTTCTTTGGAACCGAAACGAATTGCACCGGTCGGACAGGTTTTCACACAAGCAGGTTCTTGACCCACAGAAACACGGTCAACACAAAGGGTACATTTGTACACACGGTTGTCTTCCGGATTCATGCGTGGAATGTTGAACGGACAACCTGCGATACAGTAACCACAACCGATACATTTGTCAGATTGGAAATCCACGATACCGTTCGCATACTGGATGATCGCACCCGGTGCCGGACAAGCTTTTAAACAGCCCGGTTCTTGACAGTGCATACAACCATCTTTACGGATTAACCATTCTAAACGATCATTTTCTTCCACTTCATTGAAGCGCATCACCGTCCATGCTTTTGCATTGAGGTCAACCGGGTTGTCATAAATCCCCAAACATTGGGCATTCACGTCAGAACGAATATCATTCCATTCCGAACAACCTACCTGACAGGCTTTACAACCAATACAGGTGGATACATCAATGAGTTTTGCCACTTCAACTTTGTGATCACGCGCACGTGGCGGCTCAGTTAAGCCTGATGTAGCGGAGATCTTGATAATGTCTTGCGTTTGAACGCCTTGAGCAGTTCCAGCCATGTTATACCTCCGCCTTCTCAATATTAACTAGGAATGTTTTGTATTCCGGGGTTTGTGTGACTGATTCACCCCAAGATGGCGTTAAGGTGTTGGAGGAGAAACCACGGTTACCTTTACCATTTAATACTTTCATATTCCAGTGAATTGGGATACCTACATGGTGTACTGTTCTTCCGTCAATTTCTAACGCTTTCAAACGTTTTGTCACCACAGCAACAGCTTTGATATAACCACGACGAGAGGTAACTTTTACCATATCGCCTTTTTGGATGCCTTTTTCTGCTGCAAGTGCCTCACCGATTTCCACAAATTGTTGTGGTTGCGCGATGATGTTTAATGCCGCTTGTGCCGTCCAGCTGTGGAAATGCTCGGTTAAACGATAAGTTGTTGCGACAAACGGATACTCTTTATTTGAACCGATAAACTCACGGTCTTCTTTATAAATACGTACCGTTGGATCTGTTACAACACTTGGGTGTAACGGGTTCGTATCAATTGGACTTTCAATCGGTTCATAATGCTCCGGTACCGGTCCACTATTGACTTTATCAACAGCGAATAAACGACCAACACCTTCAGCAGACATGATAAACGGACCTGCATCAGAACCTGGTGGTTGTGTGCCATAGTCAGCAATATCAAACCAGTTCCAGTTTTTGCCGTTCCATTTGATCAACTGACGGTGTTTATCCCATGGATTACCGTTAATGTCTAAAGACGCACGGTTATAAAGCACGCGACGGTTTGCCGGCCATGCAAAGCTCCAACCTACGGTGCAACCTAATCCTGAAGGGTCAGAATTATCACGATTTGCCATTTGGTTACCTTTTTCTGTCCATTGACCAACATAGAGCCAGTTTCCAGATGTGGTAGTACCGTCATCTCTTAAGTGAGCAAATCCATTTAATAATTGACCTTTCTTATAGATGAGATTGTTATTCGCATCATAAAGATCCTCAAGTGCATAACCATTAAGCTCTTTGGCTAGTTCAACTGAGCTTGGTGAATGTGGTTGAGCATAATTCCAGGTCATCGCTTCAAAAGATTCAATACCACGACCACCTTCTTTCTTGTAAAGCTCATGCATTTCTTCACGGAGCATAGATAAAATCTCTGCATCCGGTAAGGCTTCGCCTGGTTGATCGCAAGATTTTTGGTGCCATTGTGCCCAACGACCTGAGTTAGCGATAGAACCATCTTCCTCTGCGAAACAGGTTGTAGGTAAACGGAATACCTCAGTTTGAATTTCTGCTGGATTTACATTGTTAGATTCACCAAAGTTTTTCCAGAACTCAGAACTTTCGGTTTGCAATGGATCCATAACGACTAAGTATTTCAACTTACTCATACCCGCAACAGTTTTGTTTTTGTTCGGTAATGAGTTTAATACGTTGAAACCTTGTAAAATCCAGCCGTTTAATTCACCGTCATGCATCATTTTGACATGAGTAATCGGGTCATAGATGCGATCGACTTTTGGTAAGAAGTCAAAGCCCCAGCCATTCTCTTTTGTTGCTTTATCTCCGTAGAAGGTTTTCATCATACTTACGAAGAATTTTGAGGTATTACGATAATAGTTGACTTGATTAGGCACGATATCTTTCGGCGTAATCGCATTCATATATTGTTCATAAGAGGTTTCTTTTTCGTTTGGTAAACGCATATAGCCTGGCAACATTGTTGGTAACAAGCCCATATCGGTTGTACCTTGTACGTTTGAGTGACCACGTAATGCGTTAATACCACCACCCGGCATACCAATATTACCTAAAAGTAATTGGATCATCGCCATGGAGCGAATATTTTGCGTACCGATTGTGTGTTCAGTAAAGCCAAGCGCATATAAGTGCGTCATGGTTTTATTTGGTGCCGATGTTTTACCGATTTCTTCACAGATTTGTAAGAAGGTTTTTTGTTTTACACCGGTAACTTTTTCAACCATTTCCGGGGTATAGCGGGAAACATGTTCTTTTAATACGTTAATGACACAACGTGGGTGTTGTAATGTCATATCACGTTTAGCATGACCATTTTCATCAAATTGGTAGTTCCAAGTTGATTTATCATACTTACCTTTTGCTTCGTCAAATCCGGAGAATAGACCGTCTTCGAACTTATAGCCTTCATTCACTAAGAAGGATGCATTGGTATAGTGTTTAACGTATTCGTGTTGAATTTGATTGGTTTCCAATAAGTAACGGATCACACCCATTAAGAATGCAATGTCAGAACCGGAACGAATTGGTGCGTGAAGGTCAGCTACGGAAGCTGTACGGTTAAAGCGCGGATCGACAACGATGATTTTCGCACCGTTTTTCTTCGCTTCAATGACCCAACGGAAGCCAACAGGGTGAGCTTCAGCAGGGTTACCGCCTTGAACAAGAATAAGATTGGCGTTTTTGATATCAACCCAGTTGTTTGTCATGGCACCGCGACCAAATGATGGAGCAAGACTTGCTACCGTTGGTCCGTGTCAAGTATTCGCTTGGTTACATACCGGAAGCATCCCTAACATGCGAATCCACTTATGGGTTAGCAATGCAGCTTCATTACTAATTGCCGATGCCGTCATAATCCCCGTGGTTGTCCAACGGTTGACGATATTGCCTTCGGCATTTTTCTCAACAAAGTTGGCATCGCGGTCATCTTTCATTAAGCGGGCAATGCGTTTAATGGCGTCTTGCCAAGAAATGCGCTCCCATTTATCAGAGCCCGGTGCACGATATTCCGGATATAAGGTCCGGCTTTCGCTATTTACGAAGTCTAAGGCACCGGCACCTTTAGGGCATAACGCACCACGGCTGATCGGATGATCCGGGTCGCCTTCGATATGGAATAATTTAGAACGGGTATTTGTCGCGGTGTGACCACTTATGGTATTAGATGGTGTACCTGTACTGTACATCAACATACCGCAACTTACCGAGCAGTATGTACAGGTTTGACGCGATTCTTTCGCACGCAATAGTTTGTATTCGCGTGGCGCAGCTAAGGCCGTAGCCGGAGCAAAGCCTAACATCGCAACCGATGTTCCTGCCATACCGCCGGCACAGACCTTGAAGAATTTTCTTCTTGAGATCTGCATAAACACTCCCCACAATCAACAAAATTTGTTGTTGTTTTCAGTTTGATAGTTTTAAATTTGTATTTAACTAGATAATCTGATGGTCGTTTTTGTTAAATTTGTATTAAAATTTAACAAAACGATGCTGAGTAGTTATGTAACAATAAAAATATATAGTTACCTTACTAGTAGCGGCGGGTAGAATACCTATTTTTTGTACAGAAATCCATAATTAATAATGGCTATAAGGATAGAAAATTTTGAGTTGGATCAAAAAAAAATTAATTCACTTTATTAAAAAATTAACAAATGAGCAACAAGGCGATAACAAGATTGCTATTTCTGAGAAACAAGAAATTTTAGCCACGGAAACGCCTGTGGCACTGGTGTATAACGATATTTCTCACACGGTGATGATGTGTTCTCCACGAGATTTGGAAGATTTCGCCATGGGGTTTTCTTTATCGGAAGGGATTATTGATAAACCGAGTGATATTTATGGCATTGATATTGAAGACGCCTGTAACGGCATTGAAGCAAGAATAGAGTTGGCAACGCGCTGTTTTGTCGCACTGAAAGATCATCGACGCACCTTAACCGGACGAACCGGTTGTGGCATTTGTGGGGCGGAACAGATTCAACAGGTTTATAAAAATGTCAAAAAATTAGACCGCACTTTAACCTTCCGTGTGGCACAACTAGACGATTGCTTACAGCAATTACAGGTCGCTCAGGAATTAGGTAAACAAACAGGCTCCACGCATGCGGCGGCATTTTTCTCCATGGAAGGTAAATTACTCGCCATTCGTGAAGATGTCGGGCGCCATGTGGCATTAGATAAATTATTGGGGTGGCATGCTAAAGCAAGTAAACCGCAAGGCTTTATTGTTGTGACCAGCCGCGCCAGTTATGAAATGGTGCAAAAAACAGTCTCTGCAGGCATAGAAATGTTAGTCGCAATTTCAGCTTCAACAGATTTGGCGGTAGAAATGGCAGAACAATACAACTTAACGTTAATTGGTTTTGCCAGACCTGGGCGTGCGACGGTTTATAGTGGTAGAGAACGTTTAGCAATTGATGATTAACCTTTTTTCGTTTCCCCTGTATGTATGATGTTTCTCCTCTTTTCATTGAGTTTTCAACCGAAATCGTTATAATTTCGCCTGTACAAAAAAACAGTGTTTGTGAGTGAAAATAATGGATTTCGCAGAATTATTAGATGGCTTAAACGATAAACAACGGGAAGCGGTGAGTGCGCCATTGGGCAATTATTTGGTGTTGGCGGGCGCGGGGAGTGGTAAAACCCGCGTATTGACGCACCGAATTGCGTGGCTGATTGGCGTTGAAGGTGTCTCCGAAGGGAGCATTATGGCGGTGACTTTCACCAACAAAGCTGCGGCAGAAATGCGTCATCGTATTGAATCCGTCTTGTTCGACGGCAATCAGCGTTTGTTTGGTATGTGGGTCGGCACCTTTCACAGCATTGCTCATCGACTTCTGCGTGCTCATCATCTTGATGCGGATTTGCCGCAAGATTTCCAGATTTTAGATTCGGAAGACCAATTGCGTTTACTCAAACGCCTCATGAAATTACATCATTTTGACGAAAAAAGTTTCCCGCCAAAACAAGCTGCTTGGTATATCAATAATAAAAAAGACGAAGGCTTGCGCCCGAATCAAATTGATGATCATCACGATCGTCAAGAACGAGAATGGATTCGAATTTATCAGATTTATCAAGATGCTTGCGATCGTGCAGGACTGGTAGATTTTGCTGAAATTTTATTGCGCTCGTACGAATTGTTTTTACATAAACCACTGATTTTACAACGTTACCAACAACGTTTTCAGCATATTTTGGTGGATGAGTTTCAAGACACTAACAAAATTCAATATGAATGGATTCGTTTATTGGCGGGCAAAACCGGCAAAGTGATGATTGTAGGGGATGACGACCAATCTATTTACGGCTGGCGCGGGGCAAAAATCGAAAATATTCAGTTATTTTTGAAAGAGTTTGCCAATGCACAAACCATTCGATTAGAACAAAATTACCGTTCCACCATGAATATTTTGCAGGCTGCTAATGAGTTAATTTCTAATAACAACAACCGACTAGGGAAAAATTTATGGTCGGAAGGAAATCAAGGCGACCCTGTAGGCATTTATGCGGCTTTTAACGAATTGGATGAAGCGCTGTTTGTTGCCTCACAAATTAAAACTTGGATTGAAGACGGCGGCAAACTCAACGATTGTGCCATTTTATATCGCAGTAACAGTCAATCACGGGTGATTGAAGAAGCGTTGATTCGTTCACAAATTCCGTATCGTATTTATGGTGGCATGCGCTTCTTCGAACGTCAGGAAATCAAGGATGCCTTGGCGTATTTGCGCTTAATTGCTAATCGCCAAGACGATGCCGCCTTTGAACGCGTTATTAATACACCACCACGGGGCATTGGTGATCGCACGTTGGACACTTTGCGTAACCTGACTCGCGAACATCAAATCACGTTATGGCAAGCCACCAATTTGGCATTGCAGGAAAATAAACTGGCAGGCCGTGCCGCGACCGCTTTGCTTCGCTTTATGGAATTAATCAATTCTCTGCAACGGGATACGGAAGAGATGCCGTTGTTTGCACAAACAGATTTTGTCATTAAGCATTCCGGTTTGTATGAAATGTATAAACAGGAAAAGGGCGAAAAAGGCGAGGTACGCATTGAAAACTTGGAAGAATTGGTCTCTGCCGCTCGCGAATTTATCAAGCCTGAAGAGGCGGAAGATATGACAGAGCTTACGGCTTTCTTGACGCACGCGTCGTTAGAAGCGGGCGAAGAGCAAGCGGCACCGCACCAAGCCTGTGTGGAAATGATGACCTTGCACTCAGCAAAAGGCTTGGAGTTTCCTCGAGTGTTTATGATTGGCGTAGAGGAAGGGTTATTCCCAAGTTTCCGTTCCTTTGAAGAAGCGGGGCGTTTGGAAGAAGAACGTCGTTTGGCTTATGTGGGGATTACCCGAGCCAAACAAAAACTTACCATTTCTTACGCGGAAAGTCGTCGTTTATATGGCAAAGAAGAACGTCATTTGCCTTCTCGTTTTATCACGGAATTGCCACAACAATGTTTACAGGAAATCCGTTTACGCGGCACCGTTACACGCGCCTTGAATCAATCTAAAGTAGGCAGTGTTTCGCCGATTGCCAACGAAAGCGAATGGAAAATGGGACAAAAAGTGAAACATGAAAAATTCGGTTTTGGTACGGTGATTAATGTAGAAGGGGCGGACAATAATTTGCGCCTACAAATTGCGTTCCAGAATCAAGGAATTAAATGGCTGATCGCCCATTTGGCGAAGTTGGAGAAAGTTTAAGTTTCGTTTTGTCATTAATGCAAAAAGAGTGCGGTGAAATTTCACCGCACTTTTTTTATCGATACTGAATGGCTTTTGGGTAACCAATCTGTAACGTTAATTTTTGATTGCTTTCCACAACATTTTTCCGTGCTTGAATAAAAAAACGAGAGGTCATGGCTTTTTCACCGTGATTGAGAAAAATTTCTACGATAGAACGATCAAAGAAAATTTCCACCGTTTGTAGTTTCTCAATTTCGCAGAAACGTTTACTACCGAATTTTTCCATCAACGCGGTTTGTTCACTTTGGCTACGCTCTAAACAAACTAATCCGTTTTCATAAGAAAGACGTAAGGATTGTCCTTGTTCATTTTGGAAGAAGGTTAAATCAAAGGCTTGATTATTCGCTTCAAATTTCACATAAGCACGATCTAAATCTACAATTTCGGCTTTGCCATCAAGATGAAATGTAGAAAGTGCGGTCAGATTTTTATACGTTTTGGTGATAGGGCGTTGGTGGATTTTGTTGCCTTCTAAGCGTAATTCTCTCGGCAGCGTTAAAGCCGAATGCCATTTGAATTTGTCTGTCGGATAGGTTAAGTCCGGCAATCCGATCCAACCGAACAGGATGGCATTTTCTGTCTTGCTAAGACCTGCAAAAGTTTGTGGTGCGTAGAAATCAAAGCCTTGATCCAGTTCGGCGATGTGTTCGGCGTGAAAGGTTAAGCCGTCTAGTTTGCCAACAGCATACACGGCGTGGTAGTTATTTTGAAATTGATGAGGCTCACGCGATTTGCCTTGTGGCGACCAAATAAACACATCTTTATCGCCGAGTTTCAATAAATCAGGACATTCCCACATAAACACCTTGTTATTATCAAAGGCAGTCAAGGAAAGTTCGCCGAGTAAACGCGGTGTATCCTCAAGATTGTCCATTTCAAAAATAATCGCCGTACCGGTGAGATTTTCCCGTTGTGCACCGCAGATAAAACGGATTTTTCCGTTTTCGGCAAAATAAGGTTTGGGGTCACGAACGTGTTCCGTATAGCCTTCAGGCGCATTTTCAATTAACGGACGTTTGCTTAACAATTTCCCATTAAGATCGAAAATCGCTAAATTTTGGTAAGGCACGCGTTGATTGTCACTTGGGCGACGGGTGTTGCCGGTGTAGAACATGGCTAATTTATCACCGACTTTTAATGCGCCACCCGAATAACAGCCGTGAGATTCAAAAAGCTCACAAGGAATGAGATCGTCAGCGGATTGATAATGTTGGAAATCTTTGGTGATTAAATGCTTCCAATGTTTCATGCCGTGTAGTGCATCAAAAGGAAACCATTGATAAAAAAGGTGATATTTCTCGCCATCAAAGATGAGACCATTAGGATCGTTCATCAGCCCTGTTGGTGGCGCAATATGAAAGTGCGGTCGAAAATCTTTGTCTTTTTGTACGGTTTGAGCAATTTCTGCAAGCTCACCGGATGCTGCCGCAAGGATGCTTTTGTATTTTCCATTGTTGAAAATAGGCATAAGGTTTCTCCCCCTCTGTTGGGGCAGGTGGCACGCATCATAAGATGCGTGCTATTGGATTGAAGCAATGGGATCAGTTTGCCAAAAATTCCGCTAATTGTGCTTTATTTGGCAGGGCAGACATAGCACCTTTTGCCGTAGTAGCTAACGCGCCACAGGCATTAGCTTGACGGAGAATTTGCTCAAGCACAGCGGTTTCTTGCCAATTTACATGTTGTGAAAGGGCGGAAAGAAGACCACCAACGAACGCATCACCTGCGCCAGTGGTGTCAACCGGTTTTAAGGCTTTGCCGGCAACGATGTCTTTTTTACCGGCTAAATGATAGCGTGCGCCGTCTTTGCCCAAGGTCACGATAATCAATTTTTCCGGATAAAGTGCGGTGATTTTTTCAAATGCGTCGTCTAAGGTTTGCGTGTCAGTGAGGAGCGTCAATTCTTCTTCTGAAAACTTCAACACATCCGCGAATGCCACCGCCTTCATCACCGTTTCTTTCATGTCTTCAAAGCTTGCCCACAGGGATTCGCGCAAATTCGGATCGAAAGAGAAGAATCCGCCCGCGGCTTTAATGCGGCGAATGGCTTCAAAGGTGGTTTCGCGGGAAGGATTGTTAATTAAGGCAATGGAGCAACAATGGAGCCATTCGTTTGCTTGGAAATTCGGTAAATCCGCCACTTGTAAAAATTGGTCGGCACTTGGATTCACCATAAAGGTAAAGCTCCGTTCGCCGTTATCTAACCCGACCACGACAGTGGAGGTACGCTGTTGCGGATCAAGAATCATGTGGCTGGTTTGTACGTTTTCCTGTTGCAGGGTTTGTAGCATAAATTCGCCCAATGGATCTTTGCCCACGCGACCGATAAACGCACTTTCACCGCCTAAACGGGCAATACCTACTGCCACGTTTGCCGGTGCACCGCCAGCACAACGCAAATAATGATTTTCTCCGTCCGGGATTAAATCCACTACGGCGTCACCTAATACCCAGATCTTTTGATGCATATTCTGCTCCTTGTGTTAGCCCTAAAAACGCGGATAAAAATAACCGCACTTTATGATGACATAAGTGCGGTTCGTTTTTGTGATGTTTTTATTTCACCGTGACTTTGGCGAACTTACGTTTACCTACTTGGTAAACCGCAGTCGAAGCGCTGATAACAAGTTTGGCGTCTTCTACTTTTTCACCGTCAATTTTCACGCCACCTTGTTGTACCATGCGGTTGGCTTCTGAAGTTGAAGCGACCAAGCCGGCTTCTTTTAACAAGTTGGCAAGGCCGATTTCACTTTCAAAGGTAAATTCAGGCATGTCATCAGGCATCGCGCCTTTTTGGAAACGGTTGATAAATTCTTGTTCAGCCGCCTCTGCCGCCGCGTCATCATGGAAACGGGCAATAATTTCTTTGGCTAATAAGATTTTTACATCCCGTGGATTTTTACCATTTGCCACATCTGCTTTTAATTGGGCGATTTCAGCTAATGGACGGAAAGAAAGCAGGTTATACCAATCCCACATTAAGTCATCGGAAATGGACATGATTTTGCCGAACATTTCGCTTGGTGCTTCGGTGACACCGATATAGTTGCCGAGGGATTTAGACATTTTTTTCTCGCCATCCAAGCCCACTAATAACGGCAGGGTAATCGCCACTTGTGGTTTTTGACCGGCAGATTTTTGTAATTCGCGACCCACTAATAAATTGAATTTTTGGTCGGTTCCGCCTAACTCAACATCGGCTTCCAACGCAACAGAATCATGACCTTGCAAGAGCGGGTAAATAAATTCATGAATCGCAATCGGTTGATTGTTAGAGAAGCGTTTTTTGAAATCATCACGTTCTAACATTCGGGCAACAGTGTAGTTGCTTGCTAAACGAATCATGCCTTCGGTGCCTAATTTACCCAACCATTCAGAGTTGAATACGATGCGGGTTTTTTGCGGATCGAGAATTTTGTAAATTTGTTGTTTGTAGGTTTCCGCATTACGTAACACATCTTCGCGGCTAAGCGGTGGACGAGTCGTGTTTTTACCGGATGGATCGCCCACCATGCCGGTGAAGTCACCGATTAAGAAATAAACTTCGTGGCCTAATTGTTGGAATTGACGTAATTTGTTTAATACCACAGTGTGACCTAAATGAATATCCGGTGCGGTTGGGTCTGCGCCGAGTTTCACGCGCAATGGGCGATTTTCTTTAAGTTTTTCAATTAAATCCTGTTCAGAAAGAATTTCATCTACGCCGCGTTTTAGTTCCGCGAGAACGGTATTCATATCAGTCATGTCTTTTCCTAATGTTATTCAATTTACCGAAAGGCTACATTATAGAGGTTATTCGACAAATTTGAATTATTTTTAAGGAAAAGGCCGGATTTCAGGCGAAAAAAAAACGCCTCTTGTGGGGGATGAGGCGTTGAAGTTGGAGTGATTATCTATAATTTGTTTTGGTAATTGAATGATAATTATTCTCAAAAATAATGTCAAGCACTTTAATGAAAATAATTCTCAAATAATTTGCTTAAATTGAGTTTATCTTAAGTGGTACGACCTTTGTGAGATGAAGTGCGGTTGGAATTCCCTGCGTTTTTTCAAATTCAGCGGCATACGCATAGGCTTCCACACCTTCTTTGAGAGCTTGCCGGAAAAGCGCATCGTATTTGGTATCAATATGTTTCGCGATTTGGAAATGGTCAAAACCATCATGTAAGCCACAGAAGAAAATGACGGCACGATGGCCTTGTTTTTTCATTGCGATCAATTCGCGCAAGTGTTTTTGTCCGCGTGTCGTGACAGCATCGGGAAACATGCCGAGTTTTTTGTCGTTATCTACATACGTGATGGATTTCACTTCTACATAACAATCGGGCAGATCTTTACCTTTTAGCAGGAAATCAATACGGCTGTTTTCCTCACCGTATTTCACTTCCGGGTGAATTTCATCATACATGGCGAGTTCAAGGATTTGTTTTTTCTGTAAGGCATCAAAGGTGAGCTGATTAGAGCGGTGGGTGTTAATGCAAACCATATTGCCATTTGCTAATTGCGTTAATTCCCATGAGCTTGGGTATTTCCGTGTGGCACTGTCGGAGGTGGAATACCAAACGATGTCGCCTTCTGCACCACAGCCAATCATGGCACCGGTATTGGCGCAGTGCAGCGTGGTGATATCGCCGTTTGGCAGTTGCACATCGGTTAAGAAACGTTTGTAACGACGGATTAAGGTGGCGGATTGTAGAGGAGGTAATTGCATTGTGTTTGACCTTGAGCATCAAAGTGCGGTTAAGTTTTTCAGTGTTTTTTAACTGACCGAATGTGAAACGGCAGCCAAAATATTCGCGCGCTAAGATAGCAAAGCGAGGGAGGGATTTCTAATTTTTTTATGTGCTACTACAAATTGTAATAGGGATCACATATTGAATAAAAAGCCGAAAATTTTTTTTCGTTTTTAGGGGAACAATGATAGAGTGAGGGCTAATTTGACAGCCTAGAGGTGTCATTTCGGGCGGGTAAATTTGTTACCTACATCTTAATCTATCAAAGGGAATCATTATGTTAATTGGTGTACCTAGAGAACTGCTTGATAATGAAAGTCGTGTGGCGGCAACGCCGAAAACGGTTCAGCAAATTTTGAAGCTTGGCTTCGATGTGATTGTTGAACATGATGCGGGTTTCAAAGCGAGTTTTGAAGATCAGGCATTTGTAGCTGCCGGTGCGAAAGTCGGTGATGCCGCACAGGTTTGGCAAGCGGACATTATTTTTAAAGTCAACGCGCCGACCGACGATGAAATCGCTTTAATTAAAGAAGGGGCAACCTTAGTCAGCTTCATCTGGCCTGCGCAAAATCCGCAGCTCATGGAAAAATTGTCAGCGAAAAAAATCAATGTGTTGGCGATGGATGCCGTGCCGCGTATTTCTCGTGCGCAAGCATTGGATGCATTAAGTTCAATGGCAAATATTGCCGGTTATCGTGCCGTGGTGGAAGCCGCACATGAATTTGGCAGTTTCTTCACCGGACAAATTACCGCAGCAGGTAAAGTGCCACCGGCGAAAGTGTTGGTGATTGGTGCGGGTGTTGCCGGTCTTGCCGCGATTGGGGCTGCAAACAGTCTAGGTGCTATTGTACGTGCTTTTGACTCCCGTCCGGAAGTAAAAGAACAAGTAGAAAGTATGGGCGCCAGCTTCCTTGAAATCGATTTTAAAGAAGAAGGCGGCAGTGGCGATGGCTATGCTAAAGTCATGTCTGAGGAATTTAATCGTCGCGCGCTTGCCCTTTACGCAGAACAAGCGAAAGAAGTGGACATTATCATTACCACCGCATTAATTCCGGGCAGACCTGCACCGCGCTTAATCACCAAAGAAATGGTGGAATCCATGAAGCCGGGTAGCGTGATTGTGGATTTAGCCGCAGCGACCGGCGGTAACTGTGAATTGAGTAAAGCCGGCGAAGTGGTGGTCACCGATAATCAAGTGAAAATCATTGGTTACACCGATTTACCAAGCCGTTTACCAACGCAATCTTCCCAACTTTACGGTACCAACCTGGTTAACTTGTTGAAATTGCTTTGCAAAAACAAAGACGGTCAAATCGACATCAATTTCGACGACGTGGTATTGCGTGGCGTGACAGTGATTCGTGATGGTGAAGTCACATGGCCGGCACCACCAATTCAAGTGTCTGCGCAACCGCAACAACAAGCAAAAACCGCAAGTGCGGTCAAAAAAGAGGAAGAAAAACCAACGGATCCGCGTAAAAAATACGGCATTATGGCGGCAGTGGGTGTGCTTTTCTTATGGCTCACGTCTATTGCGCCAGCGGCTTTCCTTTCTCACTTAACCGTGTTCGTCTTGGCTTGTGTCGTGGGTTACTATGTGGTTTGGAATGTGAGCCATGCGCTACACACCCCATTGATGGCGGTAACCAATGCGATTTCAGGGATTATTATCGTAGGGGCGTTATTGCAAATCTCACAAGGTAATTTCTTCATTAGTGTGTTGGCGTTTATTGCGATTTTAGTGGCAAGCATCAACATTTTTGGTGGCTTCCGCGTCACTCAACGTATGCTTTCCATGTTTAGAAAAGGCTAAAGGAGAAAATCATGTCAGAAGGTTTTGTACAAGCTGCGTATATTGTGGCAGCGTTGCTCTTCATTATGAGCTTAGCCGGTCTTTCTAAACATGAAACGGCAAAAGCAGGGTGCTGGTATGGCATTATCGGGATGGGGATTGCCCTCATCGCCACCATCTTCGGGCCAAAATCCGAAGGCACATTATGGATCATCATTGCTATGGTGATTGGTGGGGCGATTGGTATTCAGCGTGCATTAAAAGTTGAAATGACGGAAATGCCGGAATTAGTGGCAATCTTGCACAGCTTCGTGGGTTTGGCTGCCGTATTGGTAGGCTATAACAGCTACGGTTTGCATGATATCCCAACCATGCCTAGCGGTTTAAATGACGTAGAACAAGCGAAATTCCTTGCAGAACAAGCCGCACTTGCCAGCGTGCATAACGTGGAAGTGTTCTTGGGGATCTTCATCGGTGCGGTGACCTTCACCGGCTCTGTGGTGGCATTCGGTAAATTAAGCGGAAAAATTAATTCCAAAGCCTTAATGTTGCCACACCGTCATAAATTAAACTTGGCAGCGCTTATTGTTTCCGCGTTATTAATGGTGGCGTTCTTAAGTGAACCGGAAAATATCTTCCCGGTATTAATCATGACCGTGATTGCCCTTGCATTCGGTTGGCATTTAGTGGCCTCTATCGGTGGTGCAGACATGCCGGTGGTGGTGTCCATGTTGAACTCCTATTCCGGTTGGGCAGCAGCTGCGGCAGGTTTCATGCTTAGCAATGACTTGTTAATCGTGACCGGTGCGCTTGTAGGTTCTTCCGGTGCGATCTTGTCTTACATCATGTGTAAAGCCATGAATCGCTCTTTCATCAGCGTTATCGCCGGTGGTTTCGGTAATGACGTTCAAGTGTCTTCCGATACGGAACAAGGCGAACACCGCGAAACCACAGCGGAAGAAGTGGCGGAATTATTGAAAAATTCCAGCTCTGTGATCATCACCCCGGGATACGGCATGGCGGTGGCACAAGCGCAATATCCGGTGGCGGAAATCACTCAAAAATTACGCGAACGCGGCGTGAACGTGCGTTTCGGTATCCATCCGGTTGCCGGACGTTTGCCAGGCCACATGAACGTGTTATTGGCGGAAGCCAAAGTACCTTACGACATCGTGTTGGAAATGGATGAAATCAACGATGATTTCGCTGACACCGACACCGTCTTGGTTATCGGCGCGAACGACACCGTCAACCCTGCGGCGATGGACGATCCGCACAGCCCAATCGCCGGCATGCCGGTATTGGAAGTGTGGAAAGCGGCTAATGTAGTGGTATTCAAACGTTCTATGAATACCGGTTACGCAGGCGTACAAAATCCATTGTTCTTCAAAGAAAACACGCAAATGCTGTTTGGTGATGCGAAAGAACGTGTGGATGACATCTTAAAAGCATTGTAATTTGCTTTGAATGACAAACTAAAAAATAAAAGTGCGGTGAATTTTCACCGCATTTTTGTTTCTGAGAAATGCATTTCAATTAATGAATCATTAGTTCAATAACGCTATAATTACGCCATTCGTTTAATAAAAAGGAAGTAAGCATGACAGAGCAGGCTTTGCACGCGGAACAGAATGAATGTGTCATAACAAACGACATTCGGCTGACGCAATATAGCCACGGCGCCGGTTGAGGCTGCAAAATATCGCCTAAGGTTTTAGAGGAAATTTTGCATACCGAAATGGCACCGTTTATTGACCCGAATCTCCTTGTCGGCAATGATACCAAGGATGACGCGGCGGTGTATGATTTAGGCAATGGTACGTCGATTATCAGTACCACGGACTTTTTCATGCCGATTGTCGATGATCCTTTTGATTTCGGACGCATTGCGGCAACCAACGCTGTGAGCGATATTTTCGCCATGGGCGGCAAGCCGATTATGGCGATTGCGGTGTTTGGCTTCCCGATTAACAAATTGCCCGCAAGCGTGGCGCAACGCATTATTGACGGCGGTCGTTTCGCTTGTCAGGAAGCGGGCATTGCCCTTGCCGGCGGACATTCTATTGACTCGCCTGAACCGATTTTCGGCTTGGCGGTGACCGGCATTATCGACACTGAAAAAGTGAAACGAAATGCCTCTGCTGAAGCCGGTTGCAACTTGTATTTAACCAAGCCATTGGGCATCGGCGTATTAACGACGGCAGAAAAACAAGGCAAATTAAAAGCAGAACATAAAGGTTTGGCGACCAAATGGATGTGCCAAATGAATTTACTGGGCAGTCAGCTTTCAAACATTGACGGCGTTACCGCCATGACCGATGTCACCGGTTTCGGTTTGTTAGGGCATTTAGCCGAAATCTGCGAAGGCTCCAACCTCAATGCCGAAGTGGATTTCGCCAACATTAGAACCCTAGACGGCGTTGATGATTACATCGCGCAAGGCTGCATTCCGGGCGGTACGAACCGTAATTTCGACAGCTACGGACACAAAATCGCCCCGATGACAGATTTACAAAAAGCCGTGCTATGCGACCCGCAAACCTCCGGTGGTTTGCTCATCGCCGTTAACCCAGATTCGGAAAAAGAGGTTTTTGCTGTCGCCGAAACTGCCGGCGTTGAGCTATATCCTGTCGGCAAACTCATTGAACGACAAGCTATACCGGAATTTATTGTGGTGAAATAGCGTTGATTTGTTGATTAAAGTGCGGTCATTTTTCCAAGTGTTTTTTGAAATGAAAAACGTTTGAGGAAATGACCGCACTTTTTTAGTCATGAAAATTTATGCTGGCGCGCGTTTCCTAACGTGTGCCGTAGAAATTAAAGTGCGGTGAGTTTTTGAAGTGTTTTTAGTGAGATTAGGCACACGCTAGGAAGCGTGCCCCTATCAAAGGTATAAAAACGATTTTTATTTTTTCTCACTACTCAAATGTACAATAGACCCATCATTCTTTAATAACTTTCTTGTTTTTTCTATATGATCTTCAATATAAGCCTTTGTATGGTCTTGAGAGTTAATAATTATAGGTGGTTGTTCATGATCTTTGAATGATTGATATTGGATACGATACCCTTTGATTTTTAGTTTCTTCCCTTTTATTTCTAGAAAACCATTCTCAATGAATATATCTTCTTCAACTATTTTGTCTAATCCAGTAGGTAAGTTCATTTTTAAATCATATAATGAAATTTTTTTATCATTTTCAATAATAAAAATCTCATCTTCCATTGCATTAAAATGTGAGTTTTGAAGCTGTTTTGTTGTTATCGGTATGAATTGAATTATTTTACAAGGTAACTTAATGGTTTCTTTAATTTGAATTTCTCTTACTAAAGGAGTTCCATCATCTAGAGTCCAATCATTGTTTTGTGGTTTTCTAATTATAAATAGACCTATACCATGATGTTTTGCTTTATTTTGAGCACCTTCCTGATATCCTACTTTAGTTGCGAAAATTCCTTTTAAACCTGGGATGTCAGAAATTTTACTAACAAAAGCATCTATTTTTTCAATAGAAATAGAGGAACTATAATCTTTACATTCAATAACTGTCTTGTATAAATACCCACCAATT
Organism: Aggregatibacter segnis ATCC 33393; assembly: GCF_000185305.1. Taxonomy (GTDB): domain Bacteria; phylum Pseudomonadota; class Gammaproteobacteria; order Enterobacterales; family Pasteurellaceae; genus Aggregatibacter; species Aggregatibacter segnis. The sequence continues at coordinate 1,105,858 of NZ_GL622200.1, read as the reverse complement.
TTAAACTCCCAATATACATCAAATTGTCTTGGGTTACCTATTCGATCATATAAAACTTTATTTTGTTCTACGGTTATAGTTTCTCTACCTTCAATATTTAATAAAATTTGTTGTACATCTCTAACAAATAACTCATATTCTTTTCCAGTATTTTTCATTTATCAGTTTTCTCATATTAATAAATAACTATAATTTTTGAATTGATAATGGGAATAAATTCAGCAAGTAATATTAATGAACTCAATCAATCCAGCAATAAGTATTTGTAAATCTTTCAATTTTCTTGAATTTACGTGTCTTATCTCCAGCCAATACAGATTTTAACAGCCATCCTACATCTTTAGCTGATTGTTCATAAGCTTCATCATTTGTTTTTCCATTTGCTTTATGGTTATCCCAAATTGGTTGTAATGGTGTTCCTTCCCAGTCTGTATTATCACCACCAAATAAAATCCGAACAGAAAATTCATCTCCTTTAGAGTGGCAATTTAACCATCCATAAACAGCACCTTGGATAAAAGCTTTTGCTAAGGCTTTCTCTTCTTGGTTTAATATACGAATATCTCTAATATTGTGATTGTCTTGGTTGTTAATAAACATTTTTTTCTCCTTTTTTTGATCAAGTAATATTCCTATAGTAGGCTAATAATTCACTTAAGAAGTAAATTTTAGGCTTACTTCATCGCCACACCCAACCACTTCATCATCTCTCTCTCATCCCAACCTTTACGTTTGGCATAATCTTGAGCTTGGTCTTCATCGATGCGGCCTAAGGTGAAATAGTTACTTGCCGGGTGGGTGAAGTACCAACCGCAGACGGAGGCTGCAGGCCACATGGCGTAGCTTTCGGTGAGTTTCATGCCGATGCGTTGTTCCACTTCCAATAAATCCCAGATCAGGGCTTTTTCGGTATGTTCCGGGCAGCTAGGATAACCCGGCGCAGGGCGGATGCCGACATAGTTTTCATTGATTAAGCCTTGGTTGTCGAATTCCTCTTGCGTGTAGCCCCAAATGCGGGTGCGTAGCTCAAAGTGCAAGTATTCCGCCATCGCTTCGGCTAAGCGGTCGCCGACGGCTTGTAGCAAGATGGCGTTGTAGTCGTCGCCGGCGGCTTTGTAGCCTTCCACTAGCTCCATTTCTTCAATGCCGGCGCACACGGCGAACATCCCCATCCAGTCTTTTTTGCCGCTTTCACGATCAGCGATAAAGTCGCTCAAGGCAAAGTTAAATTGGCTTTTGCTGTTTTTGCCACGTTCCGTTTGTTGGCGTAAGCCGTAAGCCGTGCCGATAGATTGAGTGCGGTCTTCATCGGAGAATAACACCACATCATCGTCCACACGTTCCGCAGGGAAAATACCCAACACGCCACTTGGGTTAAGTTTGTGGTTTTGTTCGAAAGCATCTAACATCGCTTGCGCATCATTCCACACGCGGCGGGCTTCTTCGCCACTTTCCGGATGAGCAAAGGCATCCGGATAGCCACCCATTAAGCCCCACACGCGGAAGAATGGCGACCAGTCGATAAATTTACGTAGTTCTGCAATTGGCACGTTTTTAAATTCCACAATGCCGGTTTGTTTTGGCGTTGGCGGCACATAATCCGCCCATTCGCCGTTAAAGCCGTCAAAACGGTTGGCACGCGCTTCTTCAATGCTGAGTTGTTTACGCAACGGCTTACGGTTGGCAAAAGATTGTTGGATTTTTTCGTAATCTTTCTTGAATTGTTCCCACAATGCCGCACGGCCTTCCGGGTTCATCAACGTGGCACAAACCGTTACCGCACGGGAGGCGTTTGAGGTATAGAACACGCCGTGTTGTTTATATTTTGGATAGAGTTTAATCGCAGTATGTTCTTTGGAGGTCGTTGCACCGCCGATCAACACCGGCAAGTTCAAACCTAAACGCGTCATTTCGCCAAGGAAGTATTCCATTTCGTCTAAAGATGGCGTAATCAAACCGCTCAAGCCGATAAGATCCGCTTTTTCATCAATCGCCGTTTGAATGATTTTATCTGCCGGCACCATCACACCCAAGTCAATCACTTCAAAGTTATTACATTGCAACACCACGCTCACGATGTTTTTGCCAATGTCATGCACATCGCCTTTCACGGTGGCGATTACCACTTTACCGTTGCTAGAGCCTTTTTGTTTGGTGGCGTTGATAAACGGCTCTAAATACGCCACGGATTGTTTCATTACGCGTGCGGATTTCACCACTTGCGGGAGGAACATTTTACCGTCACCGAATAAATCGCCCACCACGTCCATGCCTGCCATGAGTGGGCCTTCGATCACCTCTAACGGCGTTGGCAATTTTTGGCGGGCTTCTTCGGTGTCTTCGATGATGTGCGTAGTAATGCCTTTCACAAGGGCGTGTTTTAAGCGTTCTTCCACCGGCCATGTGCGCCATTCGGCGACAGAATCCACCGCACTTTCATCGTTGCCTTGGTTGCGATATTTTTCCGCAATATCCAATAAACGCTCTGTGCCATCCGGCGTGCGGTTTAAAACAGCATCTTCAATCACATTGCGTAATTCCGGATCCAGATCATCGTAAATCGCGAGCTGCCCTGCATTCACAATCCCCATGTCCATGCCTTGTTTGATGGCATGATAGAGGAAGACCGCGTGAATGGCTTCACGCATGACGTTATTACCACGGAAAGAGAAGGACACGTTTGACACACCGCCGGAAATTTTGGCATGTGGCAAGCTGCGTTTAATGCGACCTGTGGCGTTAATGAAATCCACGCCGTAATTGTTGTGTTCTTCAATCCCGGTACCGATGGCAAAAATATTCGGGTCGAAAATGATGTCTTCCGGCGGGAAGCCAAGTTGGTTGACTAAGATGTTATAGGCACGGGTACAGATTTCCACTTTGCGATCTTCGGTATCCGCTTGTCCCACTTCGTCAAACGCCATCACGACCACCGCCGCGCCGTATTTACGCACCAGTTTGGCGTGTTCGATAAAGATTTCTTCGCCTTCTTTCAACGAGATGGAGTTCACAATCGGCTTACCTTGCACCGATTGCAAACCTGCTTCAATCACTTCCCATTTGGAGGAGTCGATCATCACCGGCACTTTTGCTGCATCAGGCTCGGTTGCCATAATATTGAGGAAACGGGTCATGCATTTTTTGCCGTCGAGCAAGGCTTCGTCCATGTTCACGTCGATCACTTGCGCGCCGTTTTCCACTTGGTCTATGGCAATTTCAATGGCTTCGGCAAATTTGTCTTCTTTAATTAAGCGTTTGAATTTCGCCGAACCCGTTACGTTATTGCGCTCGCCCACGTTCACGAACAGGCTTTCATCATCAATGTTAAGCGGTTCTAAACCGGATAAACGCATGGCGGTTTTAATTTGTGGCAATTTGCGTGGTGGGATATTTTCTACCGCCTCGGCAAAGGCTTTGATGTGTTCCGGTGTGGTACCGCAACAGCCACCGATAATGTTTACAAAGCCGCTTTCCGCCCATTCTTTAAGGTGTGCCGCCATGTCTTCTGCGCCAAGATCGTAGCCACCGAAGGCATTCGGCAAGCCTGCGTTCGGGTGTACGGAAACGTAGGTTTCGCTGATTTTAGACAGTTGTTCAACATATTGGCGAAGTTCTTTCGGGCCTAACGCACAGTTTAAGCCGAATGTCAGCGGTTTGGCGTGGCGCAGGGAGTTGTAAAACGCTTCGGTGGTTTGTCCGGAAAGGGTACGGCCGGAAGCATCGGTTATGGTGCCGGAAATCATAATCGGCAATTCCACGCCCAATTCTTCAAACACGGTTTCAATGGCAAACACTGCCGCTTTGGCATTTAGCGTGTCGAAAATGGTTTCGATCATAATTAAATCGGCACCACCTTCGATTAAGCCTCGTGTGGCTTCTGAATAGGCGTCCACCAATTCCATAAAGGTGACGTTACGGAAACCCGGGTCGTTTACGTTCGGGGAAATGGACGCAGTGCGGTTCGTCGGGCCGAGAATCCCCGCCACGAATCTTGGTTTTTCCGGCGTGCTGTATTTATCCGCCGCCAGACGTGCCAGTTTTGCGCCGGCAAAGTTGAGTTCGTAAGCAATGGATTGCAAATCATAATCTGCTTGTGCAATGGTCGTGGAGCTGAACGTATTGGTTTCGATAATGTCCGCGCCGGCTTCTAAATATTTTTCGTGAATCGCGGAAATGAGTAACGGTTGTGTGAGGGTCAGCAAATCATTATTGCCGCGTAAATCGACCGCACTTTCAGCAAAGCGTTCACCACGGAAATCCGCTTCGGTGAGTTTATATTTTTGGATCATCGTGCCCATAGCGCCGTCTAAAATTAAGATACGTTGGGCAAGGGCATTTTTTAGTATTTCAGTGGTGTTTTTCAAAATAAGCTTTCCGTTTGTTGAAGTTCAAATAAATGGGAGGAATAGTAGGAAGATGTGCTTGCGCTGTCAAATGTTATCTCTCTAAAAGTGCGGTGATTTTTTAGCGCGTTTTTCTAGTAGGCATAAGAAGAGAATTCTTTGCCGATTTTCTGCTTTTTATCTTGGTCTATGCTAAACTAGCGCGCAGTTTTTCTCGTATTTTTAATGATTTTTTATCCCTTATGACCTTATCTACCCCTCTTTTTATTGCATTGCGCTATTGGCGGGCGAAAAGTGCCGATCGTTTTGGACGGTTGGTGACGAATTTAGCCAGTTTCGGCATTGTGCTTGGCGTGATGGCATTGATTATTGTGCTGTCTGTGATGAACGGTTTGGAAGGCTATCAAAAGCAACAAGTGCTTTCTTCCATTCCACACGCCATTGTCAGCCCGAACGGCAAGGTGAAGATCGACGATGCCGAGCCAACTATGCCGAATTTCGTGCAAAAAGCCGTGCCGATAAATATGACGAATGTGATTTTTCAAACCGCGGGCGGTGTCAGCGCAGGGCAAGTGATTGGGATTCGACAATTTGCGGATGACCCGATTTTATCCATATTGTCTGAGCAGCATTTTGAGGATTTGCTCCCGACAGGCGAATTTAAAATTATCATTGGCGATCAACTGGCGCAGAAATTAAACCTGCATGTCGGTGACAAAGTGCGTTTAATGATTACTGAAAACAGCCAATACACGCCATTTGGGCGCGTGCCGTTGCAACGTTTATTTACCGTCAGTGAAATCTATTTTGAGACGGGCGAAGTATCCGGTTATGAAGCGTTTGCCAATTTAACGGACATTGGACGCTTAATGCGAATTCAGCCGGGCGAAGCACAAGGTTTCCGTTTATTTTTAACAGATCCGTTCCAAATTACTGAATTGCCGGCTGCGTTTCCTTCGGCGGAGCAAATCATCGATTGGCGCACACAAAAAGGCGAGTTTTTCCAAGCGGTGCGTATGGAAAAAAATATGATGGGCTTGTTGGTGAGCTTAATTATTGTGGTGGCAGTGTCCAATATTATTACGTCTTTAAGCCTGATGGTGGTGGACAAACAGGGTGAAATCGCCATTTTGCAAACCCTCGGTTTAACAAAAGGACAAGTGCGTTCCATCTTTATTTATCAAGGTTTATTGGTGGGATTAATGGGTACCTTGGTAGGCGCCATATTGGGCGTGTTAGTGACGTTAAATTTGGACGCTATCGTGAATATCTTAGGAGCAAAAACGATGTATTTGCCGACCGCACTTGAGCCTTGGCAAATTCTGACGATTATCGCGTTTTCCTTATTATTGTCATTGCTATCCACCATTTATCCGGCCTATCGCGCCGCGAAAGTGGAACCGGCAGAAGCCTTGCGCTACGAATAAAAAGAGATGAAAAAATGAATACAGCATTATTATCTTGCCAAAATATCACGAAATTTTATCAAGAAGGCACACAACAAACGGAAGTGTTAAAACAGGTGTCTTTTTCTATGCAACCGAGCGAATTGGTCGCGATTGTGGGCAGTTCCGGTTCGGGCAAAAGCACGTTATTACATACCTTGGGCGGATTAGATCAACCGAGCAGCGGTGAAGTGTTTATCAAAGGGCAATCCTTGCAACAAATGACACCGAATGCGTTGGCGAAGTTGCGCAATCAATATTTAGGCTTTGTGTATCAGTTTCACCATTTAATGGCAGATTTCACCGCACTTGAGAACGTGATGATGCCGATGCTTATAGGGCAACAAAACAAAACGGAAGCGCAGGATCGTGCCGAGCAGATCTTAAGTGCGGTCGGTTTGCAGCACAGAATTTCACATCGCCCGTCTGCGCTATCCGGTGGAGAACGCCAACGTGTGGCGATTGCCCGTGCGTTGGTGAATAATCCGGCATTGGTACTGGCGGACGAACCTACCGGCAATTTGGATCACAAAACCACGGAAAGTATTTTTGAACTAATTCAACAGCTCAATCAAGAAAAGCAGATTGCTTTCTTATTGGTCACCCACGACTTGAATTTGGCGGAAAAATTGAATCGCCGTTTAATTATGCAAGATGGCATGTTGCGCGAGGAAAATGCCTAATGAATACGCCATTTTTTATTAGTTGGCGCTATCAACGCAGTAAGCATAAAAACCGTTTGGTGTCGCTGATTTCATTTTTTTCCAGCATGGGCATAGCCTTGGGCGTGGCGGTATTAATTATCGGCTTAAGTGCCATGAACGGTTTTGAACGTGAACTCAATCAACGGATTTTGGCTGTCGTGCCCCATGCGGAAATTTCCTCTGCAAGCGGGCAAAGCAACGCACCGATTGATCATTGGCAACATCTTGCCGCTAAGTTGAAACAAAATCCGCAAATCATTGGCGTTTCGCCTTTTGTCAGTTTTACCGCTCTCGTGGAAAATGGCGCGAAATTAAAAGTAGTACAAATTAAAGGCGTGGAAACGGCGTTGCAAGATCAAGTCAGTTCTCTTGGGCATTTTGTGTTAAATCAAGGATGGCAAAATTTTGCCCAGAATGGCGGTTTGGTGCTGGGGTCTGGTATTGCACGGGATTTGGATGTGCAAGAAGGGGATTGGGTTTCTCTGTTAATTTCCCAACAAAAAGGCACGGAAAATTTAACCCAGCCGTTGCGTGAACGGATTCAAGTAACCGGTATTTTGCGTTTAGACGGCCAGTTGGATCACAGCTATGCCTTGATGCCCTTGGCGCAGGCGCAGCAGTTGATGGATTATCAAGCGGAGCAGGTGAGTGGGGTAGAATTGAAAACCGCCGATCCGTTTAACATTCAAACCCTTGATTATTCCATGTTGCAAGATTATCCGCAGATGCTTTACCTGCAAAACTGGATCAGTAAATTCGGCTATATGTATCGCGATATTCAGCTGATTCGCACGGTGATGTATATTGCCATGGTGCTAGTGATTGGAGTGGCCTGTTTTAATATCGTGTCCACGCTCATCATGGCGGTGAAAGATAAAGCGGGCGACATTGCCATCATGCGTACCCTTGGCGCGAATAATGGGTTTATTAAGCGTATTTTTATTTGGTATGGCTTGCAAGCAGGCATGAAAGGCTGCCTGATTGGCATTGTGTTGGGCGTGATTTTGGCCTTAAATTTGACCGCACTTATACAGGGTTTGGAAGGTTTGATCGGCAGGAAATTATTGTCCGACGGCATTTATTTCGTGGATTTCCTGCCAACCGAACTCCATTGGCAAGATGTGTTGCTGGTGTTGCTTTCTGCGTTAATTCTCAGTTTATTTGCCAGCCTTTATCCGGCAAATCGTGCGGCAAAATTGCAACCAGCACAGGTATTAAGCGGTCATTAAAAAGAAATCAAATAAACTAGTTTACTAGTACAAATTGCAGTGGTAGAGTAATACCACTTTTTCGGTCATTTTAGAATTTTATGAAGATAAGCGAGTGAATAATGAACACAAAAAACGATATTTCCATTGAAAACGACGATACGCGAATTGGCAAGATTGAACAGGTGTTACCCCCGATTGCCTTGCTAGAAAAATATCCGGCAAGTAGCGTTGCGGTGAAAACCGTGGAAAATGCCCGTCACGAAGCGCATAAAATTATTCATGGTGAAGATGATCGTTTACTTGTGGTTATCGGGCCTTGTTCCATTCATGATCCGAAAGCCGCATTAGAATATGCGAAACGCATTAAATTAATGCGCGAAAAATACCAAGATACCTTACAAATTATCATGCGTGTGTATTTTGAAAAACCGCGTACCACTGTGGGTTGGAAAGGTTTAATTAATGACCCGCACTTAAATAATACCTATGCCTTGAACGACGGTTTGCGTATGGCGCGTAAATTATTGTCCGACATTAACGATTTGACCGTGCCGACGGCGGGTGAATTTTTGGACATGATCACACCGCAATATTTAGCGGACTTCATGAGCTGGGGCGCGATTGGGGCGAGAACCACCGAATCCCAAGTACACCGTGAATTGGCTTCCGGTTTATCTTGTGCCGTTGGCTTTAAAAATGCGACTAACGGTGGCGTAAAAATTGCCTTAGACGCGATTGGTGCGGCAGAAGCGCCACACCATTTCTTGTCCGTCACGAAGTTTGGTCATTCAGCTATCGTTTCCACCAAAGGTAACGAAGACTGCCACATTATTTTACGTGGTGGCGACAATGGCCCGAATTATAGCGAACAAGATGTCGCTAACGTATGCGATGAACTTGCCAAAGCAGGATATAGAGCTCATGTGATGGTAGATTTCAGCCATGCCAACAGCTGCAAACAATTCAAAAAACAATTGGATGTGAGCCGTGAAGTGGCTCGTCAAATTGCTGCCGGCTCCAATAAAATTTTCGGCGTGATGATTGAAAGCCATTTGGTGGAAGGCCGTCAAGATTTGGTGGAAGGCAAACCTTTAACTTATGGCCAAAGCATCACCGACAGCTGCATCGGTTGGGAAGACAGCGAAAAAGTCTTACAAGAGTTATCTGATGCGGTGGCGGCAAAACGCAAATTAAACGGCTAATATTTCTTTTAAGCAGTTCATTTCAAACAAAAGTGCGGTGGATTTTCAGAGCGAATTTCCACCGCACTTTTTTTGACTTTTAAGTTAAACCGCCCCCCGATTTGGTATATCATATAGGGACTTATTTTTATCCACTGAGGCAATAATGGCGTCTAAAAATTCTCCTCCGGTAAAAGAACAAAACACCACCAATTTGAACATTCCTCCTCATTCTATTGAAGCTGAACAAGCTGTGTTGGGCAGTATTTTGCTGAACAACATGTATTGGGATGATGTGGCTGAAAATGTGGTGAAAGAGGATTTTTACCGCTTTGAACATCGTCTGATTTTCGAGGAAATGGAAAAGCTGATTGCCCAGCAATCGCCGGTGGATTTAATTACCTTAGAACAGGCACTAAAAAGTCGCGAAGTCATCGAACAGGTGGGCGGTTTTGCTTATTTGGCGGAGCTTTCCAATAACACGCCGAGTGCCGCCAACGTGGTGGCTTATGCCAATGTGGTACGAGAAAAGGCGATCATGCGCGAGTTGATTTCTGTCGGGAACAAAATTGCGCAAAACAGCTATTCTCCGAAAGGGCAGGATGTGAAACATTTGCTGGATGAGGCGGAGCGAGAGGTTTTTGCCATTGCTGAGAAGCGTACATCCGGTACCGAAGGCCCACAAAATATCATTTCCATTCTGGAAAACACCATCAACAAAATCGAACAGCTCAGTCAAATTAAAGATCATTCCGGTGTTACCGGCGTTTCCACCGGTTTCAAAGATTTAGATAAGAAAACGGCAGGTTTGCAAAAATCCGACTTGATTATTGTGGCGGCGCGTCCTTCCATGGGGAAAACCACCTTTGCCATGAACCTATGTGAAAATGCGGCGTTAGGCAGCGATAAACCGGTATTGGTGTTCAGTTTAGAGATGCCGGCGGAGCAAATTATGATGCGTAGCTTGGCGTCACTTTCGCGTGTGGACCAAACTAAAATTCGTACCGGTCAGGGCTTGGATGATAATGATTGGGCGAAAATTTCTAGCACCATGGGTATGTTGGCTAAAAAGCCGAATTTATTTATTGACGATTCTTCCGGTTTAACGCCGACGGAGCTACGTTCCCGTGCGAGACGGGTTTATCGTGAAAATAACGGCTTAAGTTTGATCATGGTGGACTATCTTCAATTAATGCGTGCGCCGGCTTTTTCTGAAAATCGTACGTTGGAAATTGCGGAGATCTCCCGTTCCTTGAAAGCGTTAGCAAAAGAATTGGAAGTGCCGGTGATCGCCCTGTCACAATTAAACCGTACCTTAGAAAACCGTCAGGATAAACGCCCAGTCAACTCGGACTTGCGGGAATCAGGCTCCATTGAGCAGGATGCAGACTTGATTATGTTTATTTATCGTGACGAAGTGTATAACCGTGAATCGGAAGAAAAAGGCATTGCGGAAATTATTATCGGGAAACAGCGTAACGGGCCGATTGGACGCGTGAAGTTGGCATTCCAAGGTCATTTTTCCCGTTTTGATAACTTAGCAGAACATCATCATTATGATGACGAATATTAGATAACAGCGTAAAAGAGATAAAAAATGCACATGAAACCTGCAACAGCGAAAATCAGTTCTGTTGCGTTAAAACATAATATTCAAACCATTAAACAAAAAGCCCCAAACAGTAAAATTATTGCGGTAGTAAAAGCCAATGCCTACGGACACGGCGTCGTGTTTGTTTCTTCTGCCGTCGAAAGTCTGGTGGATTGCTTTGGCGTGGCGCGTTTAGAAGAAGCACTAAAATTACGCTCCAACGGCATCACTAAACCGATTTTGCTGTTAGAAGGGTTTTTCTCTTCCAAAGACCTACCGATTTTAGCCGTTAATAACATTCAAACTGTCGTGCATAGCCAAGAACAGTTAGAGGCTCTTGAAGAAGCCCAAACGCCTAATCCGGTGAAAGTGTGGTTGAAAATTGATACCGGTATGCACCGATTGGGCGTGCATTTGGATGAAGTGGATAGCTTCTATCAAAAACTCAAATCGCTTCCGTGTGTTGATCCGAATATTGGCTTTGTGAGCCATTTTAGCCGTGCTGATGAGCTAGAGTGCGGTTACACAGAAAAACAATTAAGCCGCTTTTTACAGGCAACGGAAGGTAAATCCGGTGAGCGGAGTATTTCCGCTTCCGGTGGTATTTTGTTCTGGCAGGATGCGCATTTAGATTGGATTCGCCCGGGCATTATTATGTACGGCATTTCTCCGAATAATACAGCGGGTAAAGAATACGGTTTAACGCCGGTGATGAATTTAACCTCCTCCTTAATCGCCGTGCGCGAACATAAAAAAGGCGAACCGGTGGGATACGGCGGTGTTTGGACAAGTGAAAAAGATACGAAAATCGGCGTGGTGGCCATTGGTTATGGTGATGGTTATCCACGTGATGTGCCGCAAGGTACGCCGGTTTATCTGAATGGTCGCCGTGTGCCGATTGTGGGCAAAGTATCCATGGATATGCTCACCGTGGATTTGGGCGCAGACAGTCAAGACAAGGTCGGCGATGAAGTGATCTTGTGGGGTAAAGAATTACCGATTGAAGAAATCGCAGAAATTACGGGCGTTATCAGTTATGAATTAATCACCAAATTAACCCCGCGTGTATTAACCGAATACATTGATTAAATTTAAAGGAGTGCTTATGCAAAATATCAATCCAACCCAAACGAACGCATGGAAAGCGTTAACCCAACATCATGCGCAACGCAAAAATACAACGATTCAAGATTTATTCGCGCAAGAGAAAGATCGTTTCGCCAACTATTCGTTAACCTTTAACAACGAAATTTTGGTCGATTTTTCCAAAAATAACCTGACCCAAGAAACGCTCGGTTTATTGCGTCAACTGACCGAAGAATGTGGTTTAACCGAAGCCAAAGAAGCCATGTTCAACGGCGAAAAAATCAACCGTACGGAAAATCGTGCCGTATTACATACCGCACTTCGTAACCGTTCCAATATGCCGGTTTTCGTGGATGGTAAAGATGTGATGCCGGAAGTTAATGCCGTGCTTGCGAAAATGAAATCGTTCTGTGAACGTGTGATTTCCGGTGAATGGAAAGGTTATACCGGCAAAGCTATTACCGATGTGATCAATATCGGTATCGGCGGTTCCGATCTTGGCCCTTACATGGTGACCGAAGCGTTGCGCCCGTATAAAAATCATTTAACCATGCATTTTGTTTCCAACGTGGACGGGACACACATTGCTGAAACGTTGAAAAAAGTGAATCCGGAAACCACTTTAATTTTAGTGGCATCCAAAACGTTTACCACCCAAGAAACCATGACGAATGCCTTGTCTGCTCGTGATTGGTTCCTTGCCGCAGCAAAAGATCCGGCCCATGTGGCAAAACACTTTGCAGCGCTTTCAACCAATGCAAAAGCGGTCGCAGAATTCGGCATTGATACCAACAATATGTTTGAATTCTGGGATTGGGTTGGCGGTCGTTATTCTTTATGGTCTGCTATTGGTTTGTCTATTGCGCTTTCTATCGGTTTTGGAAACTTTGAAGCGTTATTAAGCGGTGCGCATGAAATGGATAAACATTTCCGCAGTGCGCCGTTAGCACAAAATATTCCGACAACGCTAGCTTTAGTGGGCTTGTGGAACACCAACTTCTTGGGCGCACAAACGGAAGCAATTTTACCGTATGATCAATATTTACACCGTTTTGCCGCCTATTTCCAACAAGGCAATATGGAGTCTAACGGTAAATATGTCGGCCGTGATGGCAAAGTGATCGACAGTTATCAAACCGGTCCAATTATTTGGGGCGAACCGGGTACGAACGGTCAGCATGCGTTTTATCAATTGATTCACCAAGGCACCACATTAATTCCTTGTGATTTCATTGCTCCGGCGCAAAGCCATAATCCGTTGTCTGATCATCACAACAAATTGCTTTCCAACTTCTTTGCGCAAACCGAAGCCTTAGCGTTCGGTAAAACCAAAGAACAAGTGGAAGCAGAATTCTTAAAAGCGGGTAAAACCTTGGCGGAAGTGGAAGATATCGTGCCATTTAAAGTGTTCACCGGTAACAAACCGACCAACTCCATTTTGTTACAAAAAATCACCCCGTTTAGTTTAGGGGCGTTGATTGCCATGTATGAACACAAAATTTTCGTACAAGGCGTGTTGTTTAACATTTACAGCTTCGATCAATGGGGCGTGGAATTGGGCAAACAACTTGCTAACCGAATCCTGCCTGAATTGGTCACGAACGATAAAATTGAAAGCCACGACAGTTCAACCAACGGCTTGATTAATCAATTCAAAGCTTGGCGTTAATTCTGTCTGATTGGCAATGCTAATTAGCAATAAAGTGCGGTTATAAAAAACGGTGTTTTTTAACCGCACTTTGGCTTTTTCTTACTGCCAGAAAATGAATTTTATGCTAGAATCCGCGCACTCTTTTTTATTCATCTTACAAAGGAAATCACATGAAAATTTTAGAAGGTCATATTGCTGCACCAGAAGCGAAAGTTGCCGTTGTTATCGGACGCTTTAACAGTTTTATCAATGAAAGTCTTTTGGAAGGTGCTCTTGATGCGTTGAAACGTGTCGGTCAAGTAAAAGACGAAAATATCACTTTAGTTCGCGTGCCGGGCGCGTATGAATTGCCATTAGTTGCGCGTCGTTTGGCGGAAAGCAAAAAATTTGATGCCATCGTGGCTTTAGGCACGGTGATTCGTGGTGGCACAGCGCACTTTGAATATGTGGCAGGCGAAGCCAGCAGCGGTTTAGGCAAAGTGGCGATGGAATCTGACATTCCGGTGGCGTTCGGCGTATTAACCACGGAAAATATTGAGCAAGCCATTGAACGCGCGGGCACCAAAGCAGGCAATAAAGGCGCGGAAGCAGCTTTGGTTGCGTTAGAAATGGTGAATCTTTTAAATCAAATTCAGGCAGCGTAAGTGACAATGACGGAACAAGTAAAAAAATCTCTCCTCGTCGTCGTGCGCGTGAATGTGCCGTTCAAGCCTTATATTCTTGGGCGGTTTCACAAAATTCACCGGAAATCGTGGAACTCAATTTCATGACCGAACAGGACATGAAAGGCGTGGACACCCCGTATTTCCGTAAATTATTCCGCCAAACGGTGGAAAATGTGGAGGCAGTGGAGCGCACCATGCAAGGCTACTTGGATCGTGGTTTAGAGGAACTGGATCCAATCGAAAAAGCTATTTTGCGTTTAGCGGTGTATGAGCTGCAATTTGAGGCGGATGTGCCTTATAAAGTGGTGATCAACGAAGCGATCGAAGTCGCCAAAGTGTTTGGCGCAGATGAAAGCCACAAATACATCAACGGTGTGTTGGATAAAATCGCACCGGTTGTACGACGTTAATCTTCATTGAGACAAGGAGGCACAATGACAGAGGGTGAATTTGATATTATTCAACGCTATTTTACCGCCTCTAAACGTGTGCCTCGTAAAGATGTCCTCCTTTCTGTCGGTGACGATTGTGCCGTCACCGAATTAAATCCTAATCAGCATCTTGCGATTACCACCGATACCATGGTGGAAAACGTCCATTTCCTGCCGAATATTCGTCCTGCCGATTTGGCGTATAAAGCCGTTGCGTGCAATTTAAGCGATCTTGCTGCTATGGGCGCAGAGCCGGCTTGGATTTCATTAGCCTTAACCTTGCCAAAAATTGATCATGATTGGTTAGCAGAATTCAGCGAAAGTTTTTTTGATATCCTTGATCATTACAACGTGGATTTAATTGGTGGAGATACAACCAAAGGTCCGTTAAGCGTCACCATTACCGCGCAAGGTATTATGGCGAAGAACAAATGCCTTTGTCGCCATCACGCCAAAGTGGGCGATTGGATCTATGTATCCGGCACCTTGGGCGATAGCGCTGCGGGCTTGTCTTTCTTGTTACAAGGCAAAAGTGCGGTCAATTCTGCGCAAGAATATTTAATTCGTCGCCATTTACATCCTACACCAAGAGTCCTACTCGGCATGGAACTGGCCATGACCGGTTTTGTGAATGCCGCCGTGGATATTTCAGACGGGTTGGTTGCCGATCTTGGGCATATTTTAACGCGTAGCCAATGCGGCGCGGTGATTGAGTTGGACAAACTCCCACTTTCCCCTCAATTAATTGATGAATTCGGTGCGGAACAAGCGGAGCAATTTGCCTTATCGGGCGGTGAAGACTATGAGTTATGTTTTACCGTGCCGGATAGCCATAAAGCGAAATTAGAAAAAGCCTTGGCGCATCTTGGCATATCTTATACCTGTGTTGGACAAATTCGCCATGCCGGCAAAAAGCGCATTCAATTTCAACGTAACGGCCAGCCGGTAGAGATTGTCACTCACGGCGGTTTCGATCATTTTAAATAGGTCTTTTATTATGACTGCACCACAAAATCCCCTTGAACGGGTGACGTTACGTAATCCTATTCATTTTCTCGCATTGGGTTTCGGCTCCGGTTTATTGCACCCGGCGCCCGGCACGTGGGGCAGTTTGGTTGGCGTGATCGTTGGCGCATTATTATTGCCTTGGCTCGGTGCAAAAACGTTTTTTATATTGACCGCACTTTGTTTCTTTCTTGGCATTTGGTTATGCGAACGCACTAGCCACGACATGGGCGTACATGATCATGGCAGTATTGTGTGGGATGAAATTGTCGCCGTTTTCTTGGTGCTGTTAGCCGTGCCGCAAGTGTCTTTATTTTGGTGCGCGATTGCGTTTGTAACCTTCCGTCTATTTGATATTTTAAAACCTTATCCGATTCGCTATTTCGATGAAAAACTTACCAATGGTTTTGGCATTATGGTGGATGATATTTTGGCAGCAGGTTATAGCATTCTCGTCATTCTCGCCTTAGCGCATTTTATCTAGCGACATCATGTTACATTTAATGTTCGTTCATTTAATGGGATTGCTTTCGCCAGGGCCCGATTTCTTTTATGTCAGCCGTGCTGCGGCAATACATTCTCGGCGAACCACAATTTATGGTGTGATTGGCATCACGATTGGTGTCACCATTTGGGCAACGGCTGCGGTGTTAGGTTTGGCGATTGTGTTTAAAACGATGCCGGCGTTGCAAGGCATTGTCATGGCATTGGGCGGTAGCTATTTGTTTTATCTCGGTGTGAAAATGGCTCGTATCACAACCAATGCGGTATTTGATGAAAGCAATTTGGTACAAAACACCGCGTCTAAAAATGAAATCATCAAAGGTTTGTTGGTGAATTTATCCAATGCCAAAGTGGTGATTTATTTCAGCAGCGTGATGTCTTTTGTCCTCGTCAATATCACCGAAACGCAGCAAATGTTGACCGCACTTTTGCTTATCACGATAGAAACCTTTGTTTATTTCTATGTGATTTCCCTCTTATTTTCACGTCCCTTTGCAAAACGTTTTTATAGCCGATATAGTCGCTATATGGATAACGCATCAGGCGTGATTTTTATTTTATTTGGCGCATACTTAATTTACAGTGGTGCGTTGAATATCATGAGTTAGTTTAAATCGGAGAAGATTATGGAGTTAAGAATTGCCATCGTAGGCGCAGGCGGACGCATGGGACGTCAGTTGATTCAAGCAGTACAAAACGCAGAAGGCGTGGCATTAGGTGCGGCATTTGAGCGTAAAGGCTCCTCATTGGTGGGCGCAGATGCCGGTGAGTTGGCAGGCATTGGCAACTTAGGCATTCAAGTGGGCGATGATTTAAACGCGGCAAAAGAACAATTCGATGTGCTGATTGATTTCACCCGTCCGGAAGGCACCTTGGAACATTTGGCATTTTGTGTGGCGAATCAAAAAAATATGATTATTGGCACGACAGGCTTTGATGACGCGGGCAAAGCAGCGATTAAAGCCGCTTCAGAGCATATTGGCGTTGTGTTTGCCTCTAACTTCAGCGTGGGCGTGAATCTGGTGTTTAAATTATTGGAAAAAGCCGCCAAAGTGATGGGCGATTATTGCGACATCGAAATCATTGAAGCACACCATCGCCACAAAGTTGATGCGCCGTCCGGTACCGCACTTTCCATGGGCGAGCACATTGCCAAAACGTTGGGGCGTGATTTGAAAACCCACGGCGTATTTTGCCGTGACGGCATTATCGGTGAACGTAAACGAGATGAAATCGGCTTTTCTACGATTCGCGCTTCCGATGTGGTTGGCGAACATAGCGTTTGGTTTGCCGATATCGGCGAACGCGTTGAAATTGCTCACAAAGCTTCCAGCCGTATGACCTTTGCTAACGGCGCCGTGCGTGCCGCGAAATGGCTTGAAGGAAAAGACAAAGGCTTGTTTGATATGACGGATGTGTTGGATTTGAATAATCTATAAAAGTAGGGGCGAGTAAAGCCCCTTTTTTGTTCAGCTTCATTGATCAAAGTGCGGTCATTTTTTACGGCGTTTTTAAAGTTCAATCTCCAAATCTTCTTCTACCTGACAACAACACAATAAAATCTCATCTGGTTGTAAAAAGGCT
This sequence comes from Aggregatibacter segnis ATCC 33393, assembly GCF_000185305.1. Classification (GTDB taxonomy): domain Bacteria; phylum Pseudomonadota; class Gammaproteobacteria; order Enterobacterales; family Pasteurellaceae; genus Aggregatibacter; species Aggregatibacter segnis. The sequence goes on along the minus strand of NZ_GL622200.1, from coordinate 1,088,457 downwards.
AACGGTGTTTCCGCATAGGACACTTTGCCTTTTTTTATTTTTACTCGGCAGGAACCGCAATAGCCACTGCGGCATTGGTATTCATGGTAAATGCCATGTTGTTCCAAGCGATTGAGGAGCGGGATTTGATTATCGTGTTCGATGGTTTGACGGCTGTGTAATAAATGAATTTTCATGATCATTAAAATAAAAAAGAGCAGTTAAAAAACTGCTCTAAATAGCATTGGGCGTATTGTAATCGAAATTAGATCCACACGAAATATGCCATGCCGCCAATTATTCCGATACAGAAAAGATTGAGAATAAAGCCGACCTTTGCCATATCCACTTGTTTGACATGGCCTGTCGCGAACACGATAGCGTTCGGCGGTGTAGCAATTGGCAACATAAAGGCACAGCTTGCACCACAGGCGATGATGGCAGCGAGGGCGATTGGTGGCAAGTTTAAGGTTTGCGCCACTGAAATCACAATCGGCATGATCAATGCTGCGCTGGCGGTGTTAGAGGTGAATTCTGTGAGGAAGATGATGAATGCGCTGACGACGAAACAAAGCACCCACAGCGGTTTTTCATTGGTAAATTGCACAATGGTATCTGCCATGATTTTACTGGCACCGGAGTCTTTCATCACGATACTCAAGGTTAAACCACCGCCGAAAAGCATTAACACGCCCCATTCCACACGTTCTTGAATTTCTTTCCATTTGGCTACACCGGTTACGCCGATAATCACCACGACGGTTAAGGCGATAATACTGTCGAAGCTATCAATTTTTTTCTCTAAGCCCAGTAAACCGGAGAACCACGGGTTGATGAGTGAACTAAACAGAAGCAGTAATGCCATCACGCTGAAGATAACGAGAGTGATGATGTTCTTTTTGGTGAAAGAGACTTTTTCAAGAGAAGGGGAAAATTCAACTTGGAAATTGGGACGTAAAATCACCCAAAGGGCAAAGAGCATGGAAGGTAGCAAGAACAGCATTACCGGGAAGCCATAGCCTAACCACTCGGTGAAAGTCACTTGAATTTGAGAGGCCAAGATGGCATTAGGAGCGCTACCGACTAAAGTGCCAATGCCACCAATACTGGCACAGAACGCCATGCCTAATAAGGTAAACGCATACAGGCGATAATTTTTTTCTGCATTCAGCCCTTTTAACATCCCGATGGTGAGTGGCAACATCATTGCCGCGACAGCAGTATTGTTGATCCACATAGATAAAAAGGTGGTTACCCCAAATAAATACGCCACGGAAAGTTTTAAATTGCCTTTGGCGAGTCGCACGATGTAGTTCGCAATGATTTTATCCAGTTGCTGAATTTGTAATACCGCCGCAATCACAAAGCCGCCGAAGAACATATAAATAATCGGGGTAGCAAAAGGTGCAAGGGCTTTCTGTGTGTTAATGAGCCCTAAACCAATGGCGAGAATCGGCACCATAAGCGAGGTCACCGTAATATTAAAGGCTTCTGTCAACCACAAAATACCGATGAACGTCAGCAAGGCCAAGCCACGGTTTTCCTTTGGTGAGAAGGGCAATGTGTTGATTAGCACCAACATCAAGATAAAATCCAAAACAAGAATAATCAGGCTTTTATATTTAGCGAAGAAAGGGATTTGTGTTTGCATAATAAATGTCCTCCATGGCTGCTATTTATTAGCATTGTTTTAATAAACTAGAAACATTTTTTTAACAAAATTGTGACGGCTATCAAATATATTTTGTGAAGAAGAAAGAGATAAAAGTGCGGTGATTTTTATGAAAGGATTACATGCTTGTTTTAGTGAGTAGAGGAGGCAATCCTTGATAAATAAAAAAGTGCGGTAGATTTTACCGGCGTTTAAAAACACTCGAAAAATCCACCGCACTTTTAGCGATATGAAAGATTATAGATCGAAATCGTCGAAATCTTTTGTATCTACTTTGGAGTCAATTTGACCTACAAGATAAGAACTCACTTCCACTTCTTGCGGGGCTACTTGTACGTTGTCGGAAACTAACCACGCATTGATCCAAGGAATCGGGTTGGAGCGCGCTTGGAATGGCAATGGCAAACCGACTGCCTGCATACGGATATTGGTGATGTATTCCACATATTGCACCAAAATGTCTCTGTTCAAACCGATCATGGAACCATCTTTAAACAAATAATCCGCCCAGTCTTTTTCTTGTTCTGCTGCCGCTAAGAATAAATCGTAGGCTTCTTGTTTGCATTCCTCGGCAATTTCCGCCATTTCAGGATCGTCTTGACCTGCCGCCATAATGTTTAAAATATGCTGCGTACCGGTTAAGTGCAACGCTTCATCACGAGCGATGAATTTAATGATTTTCGCATTGCCTTCCATTAATTGACGTTCTGCAAAGGCAAAAGAACAGGCGAAAGACACATAGAAACGAATGGCCTCAAGCGCATTCACGCTCATTAAGCACAGGTAAAGTTGTTTTTTCAAATTACGTAAGGTGACGACACATTCTTTGCCATCCACGGTGTAAGTGCCTTCACCGTACAGGCTGTAAAGTTGGCTGTCGCGGATTAAATCGTCGTAATAAGAAGAAATATCGCGCGCGCGTTTGATGATTTCTTCGTTGGTCACGATATCGTCAAACACGATAGACGGATCGTTTACAATGTTACGAATAATGTGCGTGTAAGAACGGGAATGGATAGTTTCGGAGAACGTCCAGGTCTCGATCCAGGTTTCCAATTCAGGAATGGATACCAACGGCAACAACGCCACGTTTGGGCTACGACCTTGAATGGAATCCAACAAGGTTTGATATTTTAAGTTACTGATGAAAATGTGCTTTTCATGCTCAGGCAACGCCGCATAGTCGATACGGTCTTGTGACACATCCACCTCTTCCGGACGCCAGAAGAAGGAAAGTTGTTTTTCAATGAGCTTTTCAAAGGTCTCATATTTTTGTTGATCGTAACGGGCAACGTTAACGTTTTGACCAAAGAACATCGGTTCTTTTAACTGGTCGTTTTTGTTTTGTGAGAAAGTGGTGTATGCCATTTTTTTGTCCTTTAATCTTATGAGTAAAGTGCGGTCAGTTTTTAAAATGTTTTTTTATGCTGGCGCAAGCGTCTTCGCTTGTGCCTTTAGTTTATTTGCTTAGCACAAGCGTGGACGCTTGCGCTATCGGATGGGTTTTCTTTTACAAATTGTTCCCATAATTGGGGCAACAATCGCCCTATAGTGATACAAATTGTACGAATCGGTTCTTCCATTGCTGGATAGGCAATGTAAGTTAATTCTGACAGATTTACGGATGACACATAAATTTGTCCTAAAGATCTAATTTTTAATTGGCAATCAGGATAAATTTCAGCCACTTTATTTTGAGAAAAACGAATAAACTCTTCTAAATAGCTTTTAGAATAACCAGTTAAAAATTTAGAGCTAAAAGATAATGAAATTATCATGTTATATCCTTAAAACTAAATCTTACACGCCCCACCAGCACAGCCATCATCTAAATCTTCTTGGCTGTCTTCGGCACCGTCACGGGTGTTTTGGTAGTAGAGGGTTTTTAAGCCGTATTTGTAAGCGGTTAACAGATCTTTTAACAACACTTTCATCGGCACTTTGCCGTCTTCAAAACGTTTCGGATCGTAGTTGGTGTTGGCGGAGATGGCTTGGTCAACGAATTTTTGCATGATGCCGACCAAGTGCAAGTAGCCGTCGTTGCCTGGGATGTCCCAAAGCAATTCGTAGTTTTCACCGAGGTTTTCATAATCCGGCACCACTTGTTTCAAAATACCGTCTTTCGAGGCTTTGACGCTCACATGGCCGCGTGGCGGTTCGATACCGTTGGTGGCGTTGGAAATCTGAGAAGAGGTTTCCGACGGCATGAGGGCGGTGAGGGTAGAGTTGCGCAAACCGAATTCTTGAATATCGCGGCGTAGGCTTTCCCAGTCGTAATGCAACGGCTCGGAGGTTAAGCTATCGATGTCTTTTTTGTACGTATCGATCGGCAAAATGCCTTGTGCATAAGTGGTTTCGTGGAAATATTCACATGCGCCTTGTTCTTTCGCCAAGTTCATGGAGGCTTTCAATAAGTAATATTGAATGGCTTCGAAAGTGCGGTGGGTTAAATCGTTGGCGCTGCCGTCAGAATAACGCACGCCGTGCTTCGCCAAGTAGTACGCGTAGTTAATGACGCCGATACCTAAAGAACGACGGGCTAGGGAACTGCGTTTTGCCGCAATCACCGGATAATCTTGGTAATCTAATAAAGCGTCCAATGCGCGTACGGCAAGATCCGCCAAATTGTCTAGCTCGTCTAAGTTGTCCAATTTGCCCAAGTTAAAGGCGGAAAGGGTACAAAGGGCGATTTCGCCTTGTTCATCATTAATGTGGCTTAACGGTTTGGTTGGCAAGGCGATTTCCAAGCACAGGTTGGATTGTCGCACCGGTGCCACTTTCGGATCGAACGGCGAGTGGGTATTGCAGTGATCCACGTTGTGAATGTAAATACGACCGGTGGATGCCCTTTCTTGCATTAATAAAGAGAACAATTCCACGGCTTTCACGGTACGTTTACGAATGGATGGATCCTGTTCGTATTGTACGTAAAGTTCTTCAAACTTGTCTTGATCCGCAAAGAACGCTTCATAAAGTCCCTTCACGTCGGACGGGCTGAATAGGGTAATGTCGCCGCCTTTGATTAAGCGTTGATACATTAATTTGTTCAGCTGTACGCCGTAGTCCATGTGACGCACGCGGTTGTCTTCCACACCACGGTTGTTTTTTAACACCAACAAGCTTTCTACTTCTAAGTGCCAAATTGGGTAATACACGGTTGCCGCACCGCCACGTACACCGCCTTGGGAGCAAGATTTCACGGCAGTTTGGAAATATTTATAGAACGGAATACAACCGGTATGGAACGCTTCGCCGCCACGAATTGGGCTACCCAGCGCACGAATCGCACCGGCATTTACACCGATACCAGCACGTTGGGACACATATTTCACAATGGCGGACGCTGTAGCGTTAATGGAATCCAAGCTGTCGCCACATTCAATCAACACGCAAGAGCTGAATTGGCGAGTTGGCGTACGTACACCAGCCATGATTGGGGTTGGCAAGGAAATTTTGAAGGTAGAAGTTGCATCGTAGAAACGACGGATATAATCCAAACGGGTTTCTTGCGGGTATTTGGAGAACAGGCTTGCCGCCACTAATAAATAGAGGAATTGGGCAGATTCGTAGATCTCACCGGTCACGCGGTTTTGAACGAGATATTTGCCTTCTAATTGTTTCACAGCTGCATAAGAGAAGGTCATGTCGCGCCAATGGTCAATAAAACTGTCCATTTCATCCCATTCTTCACGGGTGTAATCATCCAATAAGGCATGATCGTATTTGCCCATGCGCACCAATTTTTTCACATGATCGTATAAACGCGGCGGATCGAAATGGCCGTAAGCCTTTTTACGCAAATGGAACACCGCAAGGCGTGCGGCAAGGTATTGATAATCCGGAGAATCTTTGCTGATTAAGTCTGCAGCTGCTTTGATAATGGTTTCGTGAATATCAGAGGTACGAATGCCTTCGTAAAACTGAATGTGAGAACGCAATTCCACTTGCGACACGGAGACATTGTCCAGTCCTTCTGCCGCCCAGGTAATCACGCGGTGGATTTTATCGAGGTTAATCGGCTCCAGTGTGCCGTCACGTTTGGTGACCATTAATGCTTTATTCATGAAAGACGCTACTCCTTAGATATATACCCAAAACACAACATATAGTTGCAAGCCAAAAAATTGGGCACAAGATAATGTGTTGAGATAAAGAATTCAAGCGATATATTTTTTTATCTCTTAGTTGACATTAAATAACTGGTTATAAATAAAGAAGATTTTTCTATGGGCGGAAATAGGCATTTATTAAAATTTGTGCGCGAGATCAAATTTTGAATTAAAAACGGAGCCGAAGATGTTTTGGGGGATCAAAAGTGCGGTGAAAAAATAGATTGAATTTCAACCGCACTTTTTTATTTGACTAGAGATTTCCTCCAATCCCTTTAAACTTCTCAACAAATGCGGCGATTTTTTGGAATATACGTTGTTTTATTGTGAGGTATTGTGGATTAAGCGGGCTCATTTTAGGGAGTGCGTCATTTAAATCCGTGCCTTGTTCACTGGCGTAGCCACGTTTTAATGAAACGTTAATATAACGTTTCGCTGCATCAATATTCAGTCCTTCACTGCTCATCAATTCATCGGCTTCTTGTTGTTGCTCTTTTTGGGCAAATTGGAAGAACGACTCAATAATGCCGGCTTTGTCGGCAATGTTATCCAAGTCAGTTTGATTAATAAAATCCACAATCAAACTTTCTTTTGCTCGATTTCCTAGGCTTGCTCGAATGATAGAGCGAATTTCATCAATGAGTTCAGATTTATTTTTCGTTTTCTTATTGTGTTCGAAAATCAATTCTAAGATGTAATCCAGATTGATTTCTTGGGATTTTAATAAATCCACTTCAAACACCACATCGTCCCAATCAATCGTTGATTTTGCTTTTTCCTCGCCCTCTTTTTGACGACGGAGCCAATCGCGAATATCATTGTAAGTAGAGCGATAATTTTGAATATTGCGTTCACTTGGTATATCAATAGGCCGCATTTCAGCAAAAGCGTCATCCGTTAAATAATACTTTTCTTTAAAGGCTTCAACAGCTTTTTCATCCGTAGTATCAAGCGATTGGAAAGCTTGCAAAGCGGCAAATTCGTCATAATTTTGCAGAATATTTTCAACCCGCAAATATTCACCAAATAATTTCACAAAGTCTTTCTTATCTTTTTCCGTTTGAATTTCACTTGGATCAGGAAATTTTTCTTTTAGCTCAGTTACAATATCAACATATCCACGACAAGCAACACCGGCATCGGTAAAGCCTTCCATATATTGTTGATAACTTTTTTCCAATACGACATTGCGTGTATTGGACTTACCGAAAAGCGTAATGGCATCAATGGTGTCTTGTTCTAAATCACGGAAGGTCACGATGTTGCCAAAACTTTTAGTGCTGTTATAAATGCGGTTTGTACGTGAATAAGCTTGAATCAAACCATGGTAGCGTAAGTTTTTATCTACGAATAAGGTGTTTAATGTCGGCGCATCAAAACCGGTTAAAAACATCCCAACGACAATCAATAAATCCACTTCTTTGTTTTTGACACGTTTGGCTAAATCACGGTAGTAGTTTTGGAAGGATTTACCATCCACGTCGTAATTTGTTGCAAAATAGCTGTTGTAATCGTCAATGGCTGATTTTAAAAATTCTTTGGCAGTAGAATTCATCGCTTCTACTTCAAAACTTTCATCGGCAATATCTCCTATTGCGTCTTGCTCCTCATTGGCGGCAAAGGAAAAAATTGTCGCAATTTTAAGTGGATTTTTAACCGCACTTTGCAACCGTTTGAACGTTTCGTAATAGATTTTAGCCGCATCGACACTGCTTACGGCAAACATGGCATTAAAGCCATGATTACCCGCATTAAAACGATGGGTTTTTTGTTTGAAATTATCTAAAACATATTGAGCAATTTGCTCGATACGTTTAGGTTGTAAAAAGGCTTGTTTCTTCTCAAGTGCGGTCAGTTTTTCAAGACTTTTTTCGGTTTCAATGCTCTTAAATTGTGGACGAACATCATTGTAATCCACTTTAAATTTCAGTACTTTTTCATCACGAATCGCATCGGTGATAATGTAAGAGTGAAGTTCAATGCCAAAAACACTTGCCGTGGTTTCTGCACCTAATGCGTTACTTGGGAAAATCGGCGTACCGGTAAAACCAAATTGATAGTATTTTTTAAATTTTCTCGTTAGATTTTTTTGCGCTTCACCAAATTGAGAACGATGGCATTCATCGAAGATAAAGACCACTTGTTTATCGTAAATCGGTAATTTATCTTCCGATTTCATCAGGTTATTGAGCTTTTGAATGGTGGTAACAATGATTTTATTGTCGTCTTTGTCGATATTGCGTTTTAACCCCGCCGTATTTTCCGAACCATTCACGCTATCCGGTGAAAAGCGTTGGTATTCCTTCATGGTTTGATAGTCCAAATCCTTTCTATCTACTACGAAGAATACTTTTTCAATAAAGTCTAATTCCGTTGCAAGGCGTGCAGCTTTAAAGCTGGTGAGCGTTTTGCCGGAGCCGGTGGTGTGCCAAATGTAGCCGCCACTTTCTTTATTGCTCCAATTTTTAGCCAAATAAGAACTTTTAATTTTCCATAAAATACGTTCGGTGGCGGCAATTTGATACGGGCGCATAATCAATAGGGTGTCGGAAACATCAAACACACAGTAATTCACCAACACATTAAGCAGGGTATGCTTTTGCAAGAAGGTCGCTGTAAAATCTTTTAAATCTTTAATTAAGGTATTTTTTGCCGTAGCCCAATTCATTGTGAACTCATAGCTATTCTTATCGCGCTTGGTAGTGTTGGCAAAATAGCGAGTATCTGTTCCATTAGAAATGACAAAAATCTGAATGTATTTAAAGAGAGAGTTTTCTTTATTGAAGCTTTCTTTGCTATAGCGATGAATTTGATTAAAGGCTTCACGAATAGCCACACCGCGTTTTTTCAATTCAACATGCACAAGCGGTAAACCATTCACCAAAATTGTCACATCATAACGATTATCATAGCTGCCGGTTTGTTCGAATTGATTGATGACTTGCAGAGTGTTATTGGCAAGATTTTTCTTATCTAGCAGATAAATATTCTGAATGCGTCCATTATCAAACACAAAATCATAAATATAGTCATCATGGATTTTACGGGTTTTCTCAATTAGGCTATCACTGGGTTTATCCAAATATTCCTCTAAAAAACGTCGCCATTCCGCATCGGAGAAAATCACGTTATTTAAGCGTTGTAACTGTGTCCGTAAGTTTTTGACCAACGCATCATGGTTATTGAGCCCCTGTAAATACTCATAGCCTTGTGCCTGCAAATCACGGATAAACTCACGCTCAAGGCTTCCTTCTGTTTGATAACCAGCATTAGGCTCTTCTACAAGCTTATTATATTGATCTAAAACGATAAAATGGTTGGATTCGGCAATGGTTTTGTATTGGGTCATGAGTGGTTCCTTAATTATTAATGTTTTTGCTTTTTCAGATCTTTTTGCCAGTTTTCTAAAATTTCTAAATCTTTAGTATCTATTTACAATGTTTTTGCCTGATATTGCTCACCATTCTGGGCAGTTATTAAGTAATCCTTAATAACTGAAAACTCATCTAACTCTTTGTCTTGTAATATGTTCTGCATATGGGTGGTTATATTTTGTACAGAGGTGTTAAAAAGTTCCGCAATCTGATTTTGAGTCAACCAAGCCTCATTTTCGACAACCAATAAAGCAACGTGAGATTTGCCATCATCGGTATTGTAGATGATTAAGTCGTTCATATTTTTACTCTGTTGTATTATCAGTTTGTGGCTCTTTAATCTTTTCTTCTATATAGAAACCATAATTATTAATTAGATGTTCAAGTAAATATTTAACAATCTTCTTTTCGGCATCTGTTGGTTCAGCGATTATCTCATTTGATAACGTAGAGTGACTAGTAAAATTGATTATACGAGTGTAATAGCTTTGTCTTGCATCATCATTGGGTAATAGATTTGACCATCCTGAATAACCAAGAAAGTTGGTAGTTTTTTCATATAAATTTCTCAGTAACATGAAATGATATTTTTGAATATCTTTAGATTCAACTTTTTCAAGTAGATTTCGTAGAAAAAGATGATAGGAGAAACTTTTGTTTGAACCACCTTGTTTCTCCTCTATATCAAATCTTTCGTTTTCATTTTTATTTTCATCTTTTCTTAGAATATAACCACTTTTTGCTCCAAGCTCATTATATAAAACGTTATAGAATAAAGGGTTGTGTGTAGTGATAATAAATTTTATAGTATTGGGGCTATCTTTGACTAATTCCGCTAAATCAACCGCCAACTGAATAAGATGATTTTCATCTAATGAACTTACTGGATCATCAATAAAAATATATTTAAGTTCATCAAATTCATTAGTAGAGCGTTCTGTTGGTTCAGAAATATTTAATTCAGCAACAACTTGTTCAATTAACGTATGAAAAATACTCCAAATAAAATTACTTTCTTCCCCCCTAGATAGTTTTATATTTTCTTCAGGTGTATCATCTCCACGTGCAAAATTGAATGTAATTTGATTATTATCAATATCAAATTTAGGCATAAGTTTTTCATCACAATAATGATGAAATTTTCCAATCACTTTGCCTTCATCCCCTTGATCTTTAATCAACCAACGAATAAAAGAATTTGGTTGAATCTTTAATTTAGATTCAGCGTCATTAAGAATATAATTATCCCAATAGAATAAATCCTCGGTAAACGCATTGAAATAAAGTATTTTTCTTCGTGTTAGCTCTTCTTCATTACCATGATTTTCTTTAGGTGCGATAAGATTCTTAAAGGCTTTTGATAAACGGGTTTTTCCACTTCCATTAAAGGCGTAAATTAGATTAACCTTTTTATCGGAATCTCTTAACTGTTTTGCAATTTCGTCTAAACTTTTAGTCATATTATTCTCTGCCTGGGAAATTCAATAACAATTCTCTGTAATACTCATACCGCTTTTGGCTTTGTTCAATCGCTAAAGGCAAGCCTTCGGTGATGGAGTTGGTGAGGGTTTCAAATTTATCTAAGATTGAAACGATACGTTGTTGTTCTTCGAGTGGAGGAATTGGTATTACAACATCAAGTATTTGATCCTTTCTTAAATTTGTCTGATCTGTACCATTATCATATTTTGTCAATTGTTTATTTCTATTTAAAAAATGATTAACAAAACTAGGGAGTAATTCCACCTCTTCTTTTACTGTAATTCTTCCTATACGTTGATTAAGAGTATATTTGTTGTCTTCTGTTACAAAGAATGTTTTTGCAAGAGCCTTTCCATTTGGCAAATCACTCATCACAATCAAAATATCCTCTTTAAATAAAGGAACAAGCTGGTCATTACAGTATTTTTTTACAGCTCCATTTGTTGAAATAAATTTTGAATTTATAACAATAAATGAACCATTTTCATCAATGTTTTTTTCATGCCCTTTCCCATTTTGGAAATAAGCCACATCAATAAGTTTCTTCTTCGCCCCCCCCCATATTTAATCGTTCTAAACTATCGAAAGATAACAATCTCTCCCGATAGTATTCATATTGCTTCCGGCGTAGTATAAGCTCGCTGGTAAGCTCGCTGGTAAGCGCTGTCAATGCGTCCAAAATTTTTACGATTTCGGTTTGGACGGAGAGTGGGGGGATGGGGATTGGAATTTGTTGTAGTTTAGCTTTTGTTAATTTTGCACGATCCTTTCCAGCTAAGAATGGAATGAAATTCATATTAGTTAAATAATGGTATAAAAAACGATTATTTAATTTTTCTTTGCCATTCACTACATGAACGTGGTTATTTGCCCAAAATTTACCTACAGCCCATTGGATAGAGTAATTTTCTAGACTAGCAGAACCATCTTCAGCAATTAATACAAATTCTCCATCGTGAGTATATCCCTCGACATAATCCTGTATATTATTTGCACCATAATATGGAATATTCCCTGACACTCGTAAGGATGATTTGACAGGTTTTCTTGCATTATTGACGATATTGGCAACTTCATCTAAGGGCTTCCACTCAACCTCAGCCCCATCTAATAATTTTTCTAAAAAAGTGTGGTTGTTTTTCATGGTGTTTTACCCCTCAATCTCCGCCACAATCTTGTCAATTTCCGCACGCAAGCGGTCGATATTAGCAACGGTTTGTTTAATTTCCGCATTGAGTTTATCGATATCAATCACCTCTCGGGTGTCTTTTTGTTCCACATAAGAACTCACCGCAAGGTTGTATTCATTGTTAACGATGTCTTCAAAGGACACGGATTTGGCTAAATGCGGTACATCTTCTTTATCGGCAAACAATTTGAGAATTTGCTCGATATGTTCCTCTTCCAAAATATTGTTATTGGTGGCGGATTTAAATAAACCGCTGGCATCGATAAATTGGGTTTGGGTATCGGGTTTATGTTTGGAAAGCACCAAAATATTCACCGCAATACTGGTGCCGAAAAAGAGATTTGGCGCAAGCGCAATTACCGTTTCCACATAGTTATTATCCACCAAATATTGACGAATTTTTTGTTCCGCACCGCCACGATAAAAAATACCGGGGAAGGAGACAATCGCCGCACGGCCTTTTGCTGAAAGATAGCTTAACGCATGCAAAATAAAGGCGAAGTCCGCTTTGGATTTTGGCGCAAGCACGCCGGCAGGGGCAAAGCGTTCATCGTTAATCAGTGTTGGGTCATCCGAGCCAATCCATTTTACAGAATAAGGCGGGTTAGAAACGATAGCATCGAAGGGTTTATCGTCACCAAATTGAGGATTCATTAAGGTGTTGCCAAGGGCGATATCAAACTTGTCGTAGTTGATGTTATGTAAAAACATATTCATACGGGCAAGGTTGTAAGTGGTGTGATTGATTTCCTGCCCGAAGAATCCTTCTTCGATGATGTGTTCATCAAATTGTTTTTTCGCTTGCAATAATAAAGAACCCGAACCGGCAGCAGGGTCGTAAATTTTATTGACCTTGTCTTGTCCATATAAAGCCAATCGGGCAATCAGCTTGGAAACGCATTGTGGCGTAAAGAACTCACCACCCGATTTACCGGCATTAGCGGCATAGTTGGAAATTAAAAATTCGTAAGCATCACCGAATAAATCAATATGATTATCTTCAAAGTCACCAAAATCTAACTCGGCAACGCCTTTTAATACCGCAGCGAGACGGCTGTTTTTATCGGCAACGGTATTGCCCAAGCGGTTGCTGGTGGTATCAAAATCAGCAAATAAGCCTTTGATATCCTGTTCAGAAGGGTAGCCAGTAGCGGAGTTTTCAATATCTGTAAAAATGCTTTTTAGGTCTGTATTTAAATTCGGATTAGTATTGGCTGTTGCCACGACATTTTTAAATAATTGGCTAGGGTAAATAAAATAGCCTTTTGCTTTGATAGTATCTTCTTTGATGGCAGCAATAATAGGGTTGTCATCATTAAACGCAGAATAATCAACGCTATCATCGCCACCTTCAATATAGTTGGCAAAGTTTTCACTGATAAAGCGATAGAAAAGTGTACCCAAAACATACTGTTTAAAATCCCAACCATCAACAGCGCCTCGTACATCATTCGCGATTTGCCAAATACGGCGTTGAAGCTCTTCTCGTTGTTGAATTGCAGTGGCCATGATTGAAACTCCTTAGAAATCATAAAAATAATTGAGAATTAAGGCGTTATTCTACCTTTAATGTTATGTTTTGATAAAGATTAAAACCACCTAAAGAATCAAATGAGTAGATAAAAACGAAAAGTGCGGTCTTTTTTCCCAACAAATGTTAAACCGCACCCACAAGTTCCTCGTTTTTGTTTACATGATATTGGTTGTACCTGTATTTATTCGGCTTTCATTGGCATAAAAATTAAACGCAATCGGTTTCGATTTTTTCATGTAATGGCATATAATCTGAGCCTTTCGTTATGTCAGTTATAAGAGAGCGTTCAAATGCAAAAATGGTTTAAACAGAGTTTAGGTTTGGTGTGTCTTTCGTCTTTATTTTTTAGCCAACAGGCGGCGGCGGAAGGACGTTTGACCGTGTATTGCACGGTGCAAAATGCCTTGTGTGAAAAGGTAACGACGCAGTTTGGTGAAAAATATGACGTGAAAACCGAATTTGTGCACGGAGGCACTGAAACCATTTTTGGCAAGATCAACGCGGAGAAAGATAATCCGCAGGCAGATTTTTGGTATGGCGGCACCATTGAGCCTCATTTCCAGGCGGGCGAGTTGGGTTTGTTAGAAGCCTACCGTTCGCCAAAACAAGCGGAAATTTTACCGCAGTTTAAACCACTCATGGCGCAAAAGGGTGATTTCACTTCCGTAGCCTACATGTTGGTGTTGGGCTTTGGTGTGAATACACAAAAATTGGCGCAACTAGGATTGCCTGCGCCGCAAACCTGGGAAGACTTACTCAAACCGGAATATAAAGGTGAAATTCAACTGCCGGATCCGCGTGCTTCCGGTACGACTTATACGATCATGGCAACCTTGATTCAACTTTGGGGCGAAGAGAAAGCCTTTGATTATTTGAAAAAGCTTAATGAAAATGTCTCGCAATATGTGAAAAGTAATTTGGTGACAGCGAATTTATCTCGTGGTGAAAGTGCGGTGAGTGTTGGTTTTGTGCATGCGTATGCCACGGAAAAAGAAAAAGGCGCGCCGGTGGAAACGGTGATCCCACAAGGCAAAACCGGTTATGCGTTGGGCGGTGCGAGTATTATTAAAGGCGCACGCAACCTCGATAATGCCAAACTTTTTATGGATTTTGTGTTGTCGAAAGAGGTGCAGGAAATACCATGGCGTGAATTCGGTTTATATCAAATCCCAACCAATGCCAACGCGGAATCTTCACCAAAATCCGTTGACCCGAAGAAATTAGATTTTGTTGAATTTGATTTTGTGAAATTCGGTTCTAAAGATGAAGGCAAGCGATTAATTAATAAGTGGCTGGCTGACATCAAATTATCGAAATAATCCTACCGATGCTCGGCACCCTATGCTGTGCCGAGCAAGATCTTATGCTGACGTATCCATGCTAAAACACCTATTCCATCAGCCTATCACTTGGATTTTACTCGCTTTTCTGGCATTTGCCTGTTTGCCGGTGCGAGCCTTGGATTATGGTCTTTTCGGGGCGACCGCAACAGAATATTTTGCCGCGATGGGATGGGTTCAGGTCAATATCAGTTGGCTGTGGTTTGGTGCATTATGGATTTTCCCCTTTTTTCAGCGACTGCCTGATTCTCGTTGTTCCGCAAAAATAACCGTTATTTTGACCGCACTTTTGGTTGCTTTCATTTGGTTCTCGGCGGAGGCCTATGCTTTCCGTTTCGGCTATGCGGTGATTTTCCTGTTTATTGCCATCGGCGCCATATTCGTGGATGCCTTAGCGCATTTAGGTTTTTTACGGGGGGAGCGTTTTTTATTGGCGGTCGCCACCGGGCTTGCCGTGTTGGTGATCGGCTTTATTTTTTATCCGATAAGCGCATTATTTACGATCTTTTTTACCGGCGAATCCGGTGAGTCTGGTAATGTTTTTACGTTATTAAACCACCTTGGCTTGTGGAAAGTCATTGGCAATTCCTTGGCGGTATCGTCTGCGGTCGGCGTATGTTCTGTTGCCTTTGCGCTTGTTTTGGCGTTGTACACCACAAGAATTGCCAAACGCAGTTTTTTCATCAGTAAGGTTTTTTCTTTGTTGCCGATGGTGACGCCGCCTTTTGTTGTTAGCTTAGGCGTGATGTTGATGTTTGGTCGCTCAGGCTATGTGACACAATTTCTCGCGCAACATTTCGGCGTGAACCCGAATTGGCTTTATGGTTTTAACGGTATTCTGATTTCCCACACGTTGGCATTAACGCCCATGGCATTTATGTTGTTGGAAGGGGCATTAAAAAACCTTTCCCCGAAATTGGAAGAAGCCGCCGTCATGCTCGGCGCAAATCGTTGGCAGAGTTTCCGTTTTATCGTGTTGCCGTTATTAAAACCGGCACTAGCCAATGCCTTTTTAATCGTGATGGTGCAATCTTTGGCGGATTTCAGCTCGCCTTTCGTGTTAGGCGGCAATTTTGATGTGTTAGCAACGCAAATTTATTTTTACATTGTGGGGGCGCAAAACGATTATTTCTCCGCAAGTGTCTTGGGGATTATTTTGTTAAGCATTTCTCTCGGCGTTTTCTGGCTGCAATATCATTCTATCGGGCGCAAAAATTATGTCACGCTCTCGGGCAAAGGGTTTGAAGGACGCAGTACGCCGTTATCTCTTGGTTTAAAAATCACCGTTGTGAGCATTTTTGCTGCCTGGGTTGGCTTCAATGCCGTATTGTACGGCAGTATTTTTTACGGCAGCGTGATGCAGAACTGGGGTGTTAATCACACCTTTACTTTGCAACACTACATCACGCTATTCGGACAAGGCTGGAAGAACGGTGCGATTCCGTCTTTAGTGCAAACCGTATTATTCGCCGTGATCGCCGCACCTTTTACTGCCATGAGCGGTTTTTTATTGGCGTATTTCTTTTCTCGTCATCGCTTCTTCGGACAAAAACACATTGAATTTCTGACGTTACTCAGTTTTGCGGTGCCGGGAACGGTTGCCGGGGTGTCTTACATCCTTGCGTTCAATAATGTGCCGCTCTATTTAACCGGCACCGGGGCGATCATTGTGCTTTCGATGGTCACGCGCAATATGCCCATTGGTTTGCGTGCCGCATTAGTGAATTTTAAACAACTGGATCCGGCATTGGATGAAGCCGCCTATTCTTTAAAAGCTAGCGCGTTTCAGACGTTACGTTTTATTACCTTGCCTTTATTGAAGCCCGCTTTATTGTCTGCTTTGGTGACCAGTTTTGTGCGTGCGATGACGACCATTAGCGCGATTATTTTCTTAGTTACACCAAGCACCCGCGTGGCAACGTCATTTATTTTAAATCGGGTGGAAGACGGCGATTACGGCTTAGCGGTGGCGTACGGCGCCAGTTTAATTGTGATTATGATGCTGGTTATCGGCTTATTCGGTCGATGGGTTGGTGAGACAAAGTTAGGACGATAACATGACACAATATATTGAATTAAAACAGGTTTATAAAGCTTTTGGTTCAACCAAGGTATTGCAAGATTTCAATCTTACCTTTGAAAAAGGTAAATTTACGACTTTATTGGGCGCCTCAGGTTGTGGCAAAACCACCATTCTACGTCTTATTGCCGGGTTGGAAGATCTCGATCAAGGGCAAATTTTATGTGACGGAAAGGATATCAGCTGTCTACCGCCACAACAGCGAGGCGTGGGGATTGTTTTTCAATCCTACGCGCTTTTCCCTCATTTAACGGTGGGGGAAAATGTGGCATTTGGTTTAAAAATGCAGGAAACCCATTCCTCCGACATTGCTGAAAAAGTTAGCCGAGCATTAAAAATGGTGGAACTTGAAGGGTTTGAGCATCGCCGTATTGAACAACTTTCCGGTGGACAACAACAACGTGTCGCCTTGGCGCGGGCGTTGGTGATTACGCCACAAATTTTATTATTTGATGAGCCGTTAAGTAATTTGGATACCAATTTGCGTCGTACGATGCGTGAGATGATTCGCCATTTACAACAAAAACTCGGTATTACGGTGCTTTATGTGACTCACGATCAAACAGAAGCCTTTGCTATTTCTGATGCAGTAGTGGTGATGAATCAAGGAAAAGTCGAACAGATTGGTTTGCCGAATACCCTCTATCATCATCCAACCTCTCGTTTTACGGCAAACTTCATGGGCGAGGTGTCTTTCTTTCCGGTAAGCGTAAAAAACGGAAACTATGTTCTGGCAGAAAATGCGTTGTCGATTGAATCAGATGTGCCACCGCAAGAGGGAAACTATGTGCTCGGTATTCGCCCTGAAGGCGTGTTCTTGGCACTCACCGGCGAACCTGCGGAACGTTGTGAAGTACAATCGGCGATTTCTATGGGGAGTTATTGGGAGATTCAGGTGCAATGGCATGGTTTGCCATTATTGGTGCATTTAAATCCAAATGATTACATACCAAATCAGCCCGAGTATTTTGTTAAGTTACGTCCGATTGGTTGGTTTGTGCTGCCTGTAGAGGAATAGGAAAGACTGAAAGTGCGGTGGGTTTTTACCGTGTTTTTCGCCCTGTGTTAGACGAACAGGGCGAGGGTATTAACGTGCCGGAATGAACGGAAATACGCGTTATTCTTTCCAAATAATATGATATTGACGATCTTCTTCTCGGTGAGAAATTAAAAACTTGGCAAAAATATCATCCATTTCATCTTGTTCATTCACCAGTCCAATCCAGACTTCGGCATATTCTTCCGGATCAATTAACACGCCAATTTCTTCTTCCCAGTTATCGGCGGTTTCAACAAACTCAACAGCGCCACGTTCTTCAAATTGCAGATTAAATAACAGAATATCGGCAGGATCGAGATTTTCCGGTGCCATCTCTAGAAAAATATCGTAGGCAATATCAATTGCCGTATCGGGATCCAGTTTTTTGAATTCGCTCATTTGTGTATTCCATGCAGTAAATTGAGGGCTCATCATAGCATAATTGTGGGAGAAAGTGCGGTCGGTTTTTATGGTGTTTTAAATGCGAAGAAAAGGGGCTTTTTTAGCCCCTTTTTTATTTACTTATACTATCTTTTTCACCGATTTGCGAACCACCAATTCAGGGTAGATTTCAATTTTTTCTTTTTGATCGGATTTATGGTTAATGCGTTCAAACAATAAATTCACCGCTTGCACACCTAAACGAGACTTAGATTGGTGCACGGTTGTCAGCGGCGGTGAATAAAAACGGGAGGCATGAATGTTGTCATAACCGATAATGGAAATGTCTTCCGGTACACGTAAGCCTTTTTCGCCAATCGCGGAAATCGCACCCAACGCCATGAGATCGTTACAACAAAATACCGCGGTTGGTAAGTTATCTTGGCTTAAAATTTTATTCATGCACTCATAGCCGTCTTCCGGTTCAAAAAAGCCTTCCATCACCCAGTTCGGATTAACGGTTAAACCGGCTTCTTTTATCGCATGGATAAAGCCCTCATAACGGGTTTTCGCGGTTGTTTTGGTGAGCTCACCGGCAATAATGCCGATGTGTTTATGGCCGTTTTCAATGAGATGTTTGGTGGCTAAATAGCCGCCATCAAAGCTGTTATCTTGGATGATGTCTGTGTGTACGTTCGGGCCCCAATCCATCACGACCATCGGGATATTTTCAAAGGAATGAAGTAGATTTAACGAATCCGGCAAGTATTCGGAACACATAACCAAAATGCCATCTACGCGTTTTTTCGCTAGCATTTCTAAATGGTTTTTGATTTTTTCCGCATTATTTTGCGTGTTACACAGAAACAATGAATAACCTTGGCGATAGCAGTGTTCTTCTACTGCATGAATGATTTCCGCAAAATAAGGCGCTTCACTGGTGGTGACGATCATGCCGATAGATTTGGTGGTATTCACTTTAAGGCTACGCGCCACCGCACTTGGGGAATAATTCAGATCTTTGATGGCCTGTAAAACCAAACTTTCGGTTTCTTGTGCCACAAAGCGGGTTTTATTGATTACGTGCGACACCGTGGTGGTGGATACGCCTGCCATTTTGGCAACATCTTTGATGGTAGCCATAACGTTCTCCCTAAAAAATTTTGGCTATTATAAAGAGGTAAGTACTTTTGGTTAAGGGCATAACACAGAATTTTTATTAATCTGTCGGCTTTTTCATATTTGGTTGGCTTTTTATGTGAATTTTTTGTTAAGATATAGGCTCTTTTAACATAAAGACAAAAAAAAGAGGTGAATCATGGGGACTTTCGGTTATGCAATGATGACGGTTGCGCTTTCTCTTAGCGTGATTCTTGTTTTAGCGTTTTCCATTTTCTAATGAAAAACACATCAAAAAGAAACCGCACTTCGTTTTAAAGTGCGGTTTCTTTTTAGACTCATTTTTCTATTTTTCCTGCTAATCCATCACGGATTTTATGTTCAAAAAAGGCGTAGTCCACTAAAAAGGCATCATGACCATAGTCAGAGCTGAATTCGTAATAATTTAAATTCACGCCATTTTCTTCCAATAGCTGTTTGCTTTTGCGTAATTCCGGCAATTTGAACAGTTGATCGTTATCCACAGAAACTAACGTGTAACGTGCTTGAATGCGAGAAAGTGCGGTTTTTAAGTCGGCATAACCGAGGCTTGGATCGTATAAATCCAACGCGCGTAGTAAATGCAGGTAGCTATTGGCATCGAAGCGCGCAAGAAATTTCTGTCCTTGGTAGCTCAAATAAGATTCCACTTGGAAATAGTCCCCCTGCAAATTGCCTTCTGCTTTGGTCGCGCGTCCGAAAGCTTTGGTCAGCTGAACATCTGTGCGATAGGTAAGCATGCCAAGCATACGCGCTAACGCTAATCCTTTATCCGGTTTTGCACCGTCGTAATAATCGCCGTTATTGAAATTTGGGTCACTGATAACCGCTTGACGCATGACGTGATTAAATCCGATGGCTTCTGCACTGAAAGACAGAGAAGAGCATAAATTTACTACGTTGGAAACAAAATCAGGGTAATCAATCGCCCATTGATTGGCTTGCATTCCGCCAAAAGAGCCCCCAATGATGGCGTGTAAATGTGGAATCGCCAGTGAGTCTAGTAATGCTTTTTGTACTTTTACAATATCTTGTACTACGACGGTAGGAAATTGACTGCCGTATGGACGACCGGTTTGCGGATTAACTGAAGAAGGACCGGTTGTGCCTTTACAACCACCAAGCACATTGGAACAAATAAAGAAATAGCGCGAAGTGTCTAATGCCAATCCGTCACCCATGAAGTTTTGCCACCAACCTTGTTGGTTTGCCTCTTGATCAAAATAAGGTTCGGCATCCCCGGTAAGGGCATGGCAAATTAACACGGCATTGCTTTTATCCGCATTCAATACACCGTAAGTTTGATAGGCAACGTCGATGTGTTCCAGTTGACCGCCTAACGTAAGCTGTAAAGGTTGATGGGTAAAAACGGTGGTCTTTTTTATTGTCATTGCAAAATCCGGCGCAATTTCTCTTGTTATCAGTAAAGGTGAGTAACGTTACATCCTGCGGCTATCCCTTGTCAAGAAATTTTAGACGTCTAAACATCTGGAAGTTTTTAAGGCTATAAATAACGAAATTACACTTGAATTCCAGGCTTTTTTTCATTATGTTGAATACCAATTTTTTCTGATAAAACAGCCAATGAAATTGAATTTAAAAGAAAAGTTACAAATATATTTCACACTAACGCAGATGAAACGGCTTTCCCGTTACATGGCGTTATTTATGGCTTTTTTTGCGATTTTGTTGGTGATTGTTGATCAGACCATTGGATACTATGTGCGTAATGACATTTACTATGACATCGAAAAAGTGCCAAATCGTCCTTATGGCTTGGTGCTTGGCACGTCAAAATATTTCTCGGATAACACTCTGAATCTCTTTTATTACAATCGATTATTGACTGCTCAACGTTTGTTTGAAAAAAGAAAAGTAGATTATTTATTGTTAAGTGGTGATAACCGTACATTGCAATACAATGAACCGCGTACCATGTTGAAAGATTTGAAAAAGATGGGCGTTCCGCAAGAGTTTATTTATTTAGATTTTGCCGGATTCCGCACATTGGATTCCGTGGTTCGTGCCGATCAAGTGTTTCAAGCTCATTCTCTCACGATCATTTCACAAAAATTCCACTGTGAACGCGCTCTATTTATTGCAAAATTCCATGACATTGATGCTATTTGTTTCGTTGCCGATTATCCGCAAGGTTATACAAAAGTGCGAGTGCGAGAATTTTTTGCCCGCTTGCAGGCTGTGTGGGATTTATTAATGGAAAGGGAACCGCACTTTTTAGGGGTACCGGAACCTTTGCCCCCACCGGTGACGATTCCCGATGTGACGGATGCTAACAGTGGTACTTAATGACTTTACGGCTTAAAGGCGTGCTATTTACTGTTGTTTTATGTTTTTTCGAAATAGCATCAAATGCCAAATTCAATAGAGATTGCGATACTTTATCGTAATCTTGCACGCTACAAATCACCGGGTTTTCTAATAACTCCAACATTTCAAAATGACCAAAGGTTGCAATCGTTAAGTGATGAGGCACATGCCCAAAACGTTGTAATAATACCAACATCACGCCTTCTAATAGCGTAAATGAAGTGGTAAAAATGGTTGTTGGCAAATTCCCTTTTTCTGATAACCATTGTGCAAATGTATTTGCCGCATTGTTTTTATGAAATTTATCTGTATATAAATAATCAACTTTTACCGTTTTATCTTTCAGTGCTTTGCGAAAACCCAGCTCACGCTCCTTGCTAGTGGGCAATTCAGACAGTGCGCCAAAGAATAACACCTGCTGTTGATTTGGCAGTTTGAGAAATTCCTCTGCTAAGCGACATGCATCGCCTTCATCATCGGTCAATACATTTACCACATTGGGGGATTGAATACGGCGATCAAACCCAATAACAGGTACATCGGCATTTTGATAAAAATCTGTGTTATAAGGTAGAGCAGAAGAGACAACCAACGCATCAACTTGACGTTGTAATAAATGTTTTACGCAGTCTTGTTCATTTTCAATATGATCATTGGAGCAAGAAATTAACAGCTGATATCCTTTTTCTCGCAAGCGATTTTCTAACTTGTTGGCGATTTTTGCGTAGCTGATATTTTCAAAATCAGGAATAATCAAACCAATAGTTTTACTTTTACCTACGCGCAAGCTTGCCGCCATGGCATTGGGTTTGAAATCATATTGCTTAATCAGCGCCTGCACTTTGGCTATCGTGCTATCGCTTACGCGATATTGTTTAGCTTTTCCATTCACAACGTAGCTCACCGTTGTGCAAGAAACGCCCGCTAACTTGGCGATTTCATCTAATTTCACATTAACTCCTTATAAATGTCAGAAATAGATCGTAGATTGATTAAATTGCACAAATTTTGCATGTAACTACGTAGATTATAGCATCTCATTTTATTAAAAATGGAATGCATGTCACAAAATTGTTTATATGTTCAAAATATGCTGGGATTGGGTGGAAATAAGCTTATCAAACTGTTAAGTGGGATTTGCTTTGCTCTTGCGTATTTAAAAAATTAAATAAAAAGTGCGGTCAAAATTTACAACGAATTTTGACCGCACTTGGTGTTTATATAGCGACTATAAATAGCCTTTTTCTCCACGTGGTAAGCTCACTAAACCGGAGCGGACGATTTCGATGACAACGGCTTCTTCTTTTAGGGTACTCACGAAGGCGTCCAGTTTGTCTTTGGTGCCGGTGAGCTGGATGATGTAAGACTTCGTGGTGACGTCCACAATTTGCGCACGGAAAATATCCGTCAAACGTTTCAGTTCTTCTCGCGCTGCGCCTTGTGCACGTACTTTAATTAACATCACTTCACGCTCAACGTGTTCGCAGCCGCTTAAATTAATCACTTTGAACACATCCACTAATTTGTGTAGTTGCTTTTCAATTTGCTCTAGCACTTGTTCATCACCGTAGGTTTCGATAGTCATACGGGATAACGTTGGATCGTCTGTTGGTGCTACAGTAAGGCTTTCAATGTTGAAAGCACGTTGTGAGAATAAGGCGACGACGCGGGATAACGCACCTGATTCATTTTCGAGTAATACTGATAAAATTCTACGCATTATGCATTCTCCGGTTTAGTCAAAATCATTTCATTCATAGCGCCACCACGCACTTGCATTGGGTAAACGTGTTCGTTGGCATCAACGTTGACGTCAACAAAGACCAGTTTATTTTTTATACTGAACGCTTGTTGGAGTTTTTCTTCCAGTTCTTCCGGTTTGGCGATTTGAATACCCACATGATCGTAGGCTTCCGCTAATTTTACGAAATCCGGCAACGAGTTCATGTAAGTTTGCGAATGGCGACCGGAATAAATCAAATCCTGCCATTGTTTCACCATACCGAGGAAATGGTTGTTCAAACAAATGACGACGATAGGAATATCATACTGTTTGGCGGTAGAAAGTTCTTGAATGTTCATTTGAATACTTCCATCACCGGTAATACAAACCACCGTCGCTTTCGGATCGGCAAGTTTTACGCCAAGTGCAGCAGGTAAACCGAAGCCCATGGTGCCAAGCCCACCGGAATTGATCCAACGACGTGGTTGGTCGAACGGGTAGTGTAATGCAGCAAACATTTGGTGTTGTCCTACATCAGATGCCACATAGGCATTACCCTTGGTTAGGCGATAAATCGTTTCAAGCACTTGCTGTGGTTTGATCACGCCACTGTGACGATCGAAATTGAGGCATTTTTCTGCTTTCCATTGTTCGATTTCTTTCCACCAATCGGTTAAATCAGATTGGGATTTCGCAAGGTTTTCATCTTCCAATAACGATAAAAATTCGTCTAATACGCTTTCTGCGCTGCCTACAATTGGAATTGCCACCGGTACGGTTTTGGAAATGGAGGTGGGATCCACATCCACATGAATCACTTTCGCATTCGGGCAATATTTCGCGAGATTATTGGTGGTGCGATCGTCAAAGCGAACGCCGATACCTAAAATCAAGTCGCTGTTATGCATTGCCGTATTGGCTTCATAAGTGCCGTGCATACCAAGCATCCCAAGGAATTGTCTATCCGTACCCGGGAATGCGCCTAGGCCCATAAGAGAAGATGTGACTGGCAAATTTAACTGTTTAGCAAAGCGTGTTAAGGCATTGTGGCAGTTGGCCGAAATGACACCACCGCCCACGAAAAGCACCGGTTTTTTTGCCACCAATAAGGCTTTTAAGGCTTTTTTGATTTGCCCTTTGTGACCTTGCACCGTTGGGCTGTAAGAACGCAAAGTGACTTCTTCCGGATAAGTGTAGGCAAATTTGTTTAATGGATTAACAACATCTTTTGGTAAATCAATGACCACAGGGCCTGGACGACCGGTAGAGGCAATATAAAAGGCTTTCTTAATGATGGTCGGAATGTCTTCCGGGTTTTTAACTAAAAAACTGTGTTTCACGACCGGACGGGAAATCCCCACCATGTCGCATTCTTGGAAGGCATCACTACCAATTAACCCCGATGGTACTTGCCCGGAAAGCACCACTAACGGAATAGAATCCGCATATGCGGTAGCAATGCCGGTAATGGCATTGGTGGCACCAGGGCCGGAGGTAACTAAAACACAGCCTACTTTACCGGTGGCTCGTGCGTAACCATCAGCCATGTGTACTGCGGCTTGTTCGTGGCGTACTAAAATATGTTCAATACCGCCGAGGGTATGAATGGCATCATAAATGTCTAAAACTGTACCGCCAGGATAACCAAATAAAAATTCAACACCTTGATCACGCAAGGATTGAACGACCATTTCTGCTCCCGATAATTTTTTCATTTTCACCTCTTAATATGTTGCTTCAAAAAACGCTGATTTTTTTTACCGCACTTTTACATAAACAACGTAAATGTGGGTACTTTGTAGGAATGAAATTATTTTTAATGGAAAGCAGCTAAGTTGTCTATTTAAAATTTGATGGAAAAATGAATTTTTTCTGAATTTGCCAGTATAAAATTCTTTTTAAATTTTAATTTTGGTTTTTTATAAAATTATTTTTATTTTAGGTATAAAAAATGCGACTTTATGCCGCATTTTATAAATTTAACAAAATTATATTTTTTGTTTTGGTTTTGTGCGCTAGATCACAATTTAGCGTTTTTTAAAGATAAACACGAGTAAGGCAAGTACAGCACCTGTGGTGATAAAACCAAGTAGACCGGAATAGGTGAAACCGACAACGATATAGCCCGCAATAGTTGCGGTTGCCACGGTAAGGGCATAAGGCAACTGTGAGGTAACGTGATCCATGTGGTCGCATTTTGCCCCAGTGGAAGACAAAATGGTCGTATCGGATACCGGTGAGCAGTGGTCACCGCAAACGGCTCCCGCCATCACTGCGGATAAGCAAGGCAACATAAATTCTACAGAGCCAGGCATTGCGTGAGAGGCGATTGCTGCAGCGATAGGTAACATAATACCGAAGGTTCCCCAGCTGGTGCCGGTGGAGAATGCCATAACGGATGCCAAAATAAATAAAAGTGCAGGTAATAAAGCAAGTGGCAATGTATCGGAAACTAAAGAGGCTAAATAAGCACCGGTTTTCACATCGCTTACCACATTATTAATTGTCCATGCGAAGAATAAAATGAGAATCGCACCAGACATGGATTTAATCCCTACGCCCCACGCTTTGATGTATTCGGAGGTATTCACCAAACGATCGGCAAAAATACAAAGTGAAGCAACTAATACCGCACTTAAACCACCGGTCACTAATGACACGCCAACGGTGGTATTTTCAAATGCACCTAAGATAGAGAAAGGTTTGCCATCGGCGGCTAAGGCTTCGTTACCCGTATACATCATGGCGGAAACGGTCACGATAATTAAGGTTAAAATCGGTAGTACAAGATTACGTACATGGCCTTTTATGTCAGAGAGTTGTTCTTCTTCTGTATTTTCAGCTTCTAATGCAAGTTTTTCATGTTGTGCCATCGAGCCAATATCAAAAGAGAAATAGGCAACAAAGAACACCATTAAAATGGAGAAAATGGCATAAAAGTTCATAGCACTCATTGCCATAAATGCACCGATAGGGGTGTAGCCGGTGAGTGAGTAGGTTGCAAATAAGCCTGCGATTAACGTAATAATGTACGCTCCCCAGCTGGACACCGGCATAAGCACACACATCGGCGCGGCTGTAGAGTCGAGAATATAAGCTAATTTAGCGCGAGATACTTTGAATTTATCGGTAATTGGGCGAGCAATTGCACCGACAGCTAAGCTGTGGAAATAGTCATCAATAAAGGTAATGAAAACTAGTGCTGCGGCAACTAATTTTGCACCACGACGATCTTTAATGTGTTTTTGCGCCCATTCGGCAAATGCACGGTTACTGCCGGACATGCTTAAAAGTGCGGTCAAAACGCCAAGCAATAATAAGAAAAGCAGAATGTTAATGTTGTTGCTATTCAAACCGTCTTCTGTAATGAAAAGGGAAGAAATATTATTTTTTAAATACACTAAGGTATTCAGCGGTTCGAAGTTCGCCAACATGGTGGCACCGACCAGAATCCCGACACTTAAAGAAAGGATAACTTTACGCGTAACAATCGCTAATACTAACGCAAGTAAAGGAGGAAGTATTGACCAAATTGACGATGAATAATCGATGAGTTCCATATGTTGTTCTACCTAAAATTAAGGGAGAACCACTGACTTTAAATATTTAGAATAATCAGAAATGATTTAAAACGGCAGGTAAATAAAGACCCAACCTAACCAGTAGCGCTCCATAGTTGTTATTGACTATGACAGTGACGGTTCTTTCGAAGACGCCACCAACCAGTTAAAACGACTTTTAACTGATTTCGGCAAACGTTCCTTTCCATTTTCTTCATCGTTATCCACTCTGAAAATATACTTATAACGTTTGCACCTCTACGTATGTATAGGACACCACAAGACTACAATAAAAAAAGAGGAATGCCAATAAGGAAAATGAAATTTTACGTCATAAATAAATTCGATAAATTCTGTTTACCTAGAATATTTATTTGTTTATGATAGTTAAGGATTTTATATTAATAATGAATATCGGAGGTAAATTTAATGGCTGAAGTGTTAAAAGTTTTAACAAATATTCGTAGTTTACGTGTACTTGCTCGAAACGAATCGTTGGAATTATTAGAAAGTATTTTAGAAAAGTTACAACTGGTTATTTCTGAAAAAAGAGAAGAACTCTTGAAAATTCAACAAGAGGAAAAAGAGCGTCAAGAACGCATCGCTAAATATAAAGATTTATTGAAACAAGAAGGTATTACCGTCGATGAATTAGCTGAGATTTTAGGTGCGGAAGTTCCTCGTAAGAAGCGAGAAACACGCCCTGCAAAGTATCAGTATGTGGATGAAAATGGCGTAACAAAAACTTGGACTGGTCAAGGCCGTACGCCAAAAGCGATTCAAACAAAATTAGATAAAGGTCAATCTTTATCCGATTTTGAAATTTAATATTGTTTTAATTATCGTAAGAAACCCATTTTTATGGGTTTCTTTTTTATTAAGAGGATAATATGGTTGAAAATAAAATATTATTGACAGATTGTCCTGATGCGAAAGGACTTATTTCTAAGATCACAAATATTTGTTATAAGCATCAATTAAATATTGTGCATAATAATGAATTTGTTGATTTTGAAACCAAACATTTTTTTATGCGCACGGAACTACAAGGGATTTTTAATGAAGAAACTTTGTTGGCCGATTTAGCGCTGAGTTTACCTGAAGGGACCAATTGCCGTCTCATCAGTACAAAACGTAAACGAATTGTGATTTTAGTCACGAAAGAGGCGCATTGTTTAGGCGATATTTTGATGAAAAATTACTATGGTGGTCTTGATGTGGAGATTGCTGCCGTGATTGGAAATCATGATTCATTGCGTACGTTGGCAGAACGTTTTGATGTACCGTTTTTCTGCATTAGTCATCAAGATTTAACCCGTGAAGAACACGATGAGTTGCTCGCTGAAAAAATTGATGAATTTGCACCGGATTACATTGTGCTTGCGAAGTATATGCGCGTGCTAAATCCAAAATTTGTGGCTCGTTATCCTAATCGAGTTATTAATATTCACCACTCATTCTTACCGGCATTTATTGGTGCGAAACCTTATCAACAAGCTTATGAACGCGGCGTGAAAATTATTGGTGCAACAGCGCATTTTATTAATAATGAGTTGGATCAAGGACCGATTATTATGCAGAATGTGATCAATATTGACCATACTTATAGCGCGGAATCTATGATGAAAGCCGGGCGTGATGTAGAAAAAACAGTATTGAGTCGCGCTTTAGATTTGGCATTGCACGATCGTATTTTCGTTTATAAAAATAAAACGATCGTTTTATAGACCGCACTTTAATTGCTACAATAAGCACCATTCTGATTTAAGCCACCTTTCTGTCAAAAATCGAGGAAAGGTGGATTTTTTATTAATGATGATTTAAGGCTTGAAAAGTAAAGCTTAAGCCTTCATATATAACGACATTACAAAATACAAGACAGGTTATGGGCAAGAAAAAACGCTCGGCGAGTTCTACTCGCTGGTTAAACGAACATTTTAAAGATCCTTTTGTACAAAAAGCGCATAAGCAAAAACTGCGTTCCCGTGCATATTTCAAACTTGATGAAATCCAGCAAACAGACCGTTTATTTAAACCGGGTATGACAGTGGTCGATCTTGGTGCCGCTCCGGGTGGTTGGTCGCAGTATGTCGTCAGCCAAATTGGTCGGAATGGACGCGTTATCGCATGCGATATTTTGGAGATGGATCCCATTGTAGGGGTTGATTTCCTACAAGGGGATTTCCGTGATGAAAATGTCCTGAGTACTTTGCTAGAACGCGTTGGCGAAGAAAAAGTCGATGTGGTGATGTCGGATATGGCGCCTAATTTCAGTGGAATGCCATCAGTGGATATTCCACGCGCAATGTATTTGGTCGAGCTTGCATTAGATATGTGCAAACAGGTGTTGGCGAACAAAGGCAGTTTTGTTGTAAAAGTTTTTCAGGGTGAAGGTTTTGATGAATACTTAAAAGAGATTCGTTCTCTCTTTAGTGTAGTAAAAGTTCGGAAACCTGAGGCCTCTCGAGATCGCTCTCGGGAAGTTTATATCGTTGCAAGTGGCTATAAGTTTTAATGGGTTAAGTAACAAAGAAAGACAATCAATTTGATAACTTTAACTTTCGAAATAAATATAGTAACCTTGCAACATTTTATTAACTTTATAAGTATGGGGTAATGCCTTGAACGATATGGTAAAAAATTTAATTCTTTGGGTTATTGTTGCTGTTGTAATGATGACGGCATATCAAAGTTTTAATTCGACTTCTACCGGCAGTGTAACGGACTATACAACTTTTATTACTGATGTTGAAAATAGTCAGGTGCGTCAGGCTAAGTTTGAAGACAATGAAATTTTAGTTACCAAAGCAGACGGTTCTAGATATACAACAGTCATTCCTTTAGAAGATAAAAACTTACTGAATGATTTATTAAATAAAAAAGTCAAAGTAGAAGGCACGCCTCCGGAAAGAAGAGGATTATTATCTCAAATCTTGATTGCTTGGTTCCCGATGTTGTTATTAATCGGCGTCTGGGTTTTCTTCATGCGTCAAATGCAAGGTGGTGGCGGTAAAGCCATGAGCTTTGGCAAAAGTCGCGCGCGTATGATGACACAAGAGCAAATCAAAACCACTTTTGCCGATGTGGCCGGTTGTGATGAAGCGAAAGAAGAAGTGGCTGAAATCGTTGACTTCTTACGTGAACCGAAAAAATTCCAAAATTTAGGCGGTAAAATTCCAAAAGGGATTTTAATGGTTGGTCCTCCGGGGACCGGTAAAACGTTATTGGCAAAAGCGATTGCCGGTGAAGCGAAAGTACCTTTCTTCACGATTTCCGGTTCTGATTTCGTTGAAATGTTCGTGGGGGTTGGGGCTTCTCGTGTGCGCGATATGTTTGAACAAGCGAAGAAAAATGCGCCTTGTTTGATTTTTATCGATGAAATCGATGCCGTCGGTCGCCAACGTGGTGCTGGGCTTGGTGGTGGTCATGATGAACGCGAGCAAACCTTAAACCAAATGTTGGTTGAAATGGATGGCTTTGAAGGTAATGAAGGCGTTATCGTGATTGCTGCAACTAACCGTCCGGATGTTTTAGACCCAGCGTTAACCCGCCCGGGACGTTTCGACCGTCAAGTTGTGGTTGGATTGCCTGATGTGAAAGGTCGTGAGCAAATTCTTAAAGTTCACATGCGAAAAGTGCCTGTTGGGCCGGATGTTGATGCAATGACCCTTGCGCGAGGTACGCCGGGCTATTCCGGTGCGGATTTGGCAAACTTGGTGAATGAAGCGGCGTTATTTGCTGCACGCACCAATAAACGTATCGTTACGATGGTTGAGTTTGAAAAAGCCAAAGACAAAATCAACATGGGACCTGAACGTCGCACCATGATCATGACTGACAAGCAAAAAGAGTCCACCGCATATCATGAAGCGGGTCATGCCATTGTCGGTTATTTGGTGCCGGAACACGATCCAGTGCATAAAGTAACAATTATTCCACGCGGACGTGCTTTAGGTGTAACCTTCTTCTTACCGGAAGGCGACCAAGTCAGCATCAGTCAAAAACAATTGGAAAGTAAACTTTCTACATTGTACGCAGGGCGTTTAGCAGAAGACTTGATTTACGGCGAAGAAAATATTTCTACAGGCGCTTCTAACGATATTAAAGTGGCAACTAATATTGCTCGTAACATGGTTACTCAATGGGGTTTCTCCGATAAACTTGGTCCAATTCTTTACACTGAGGATGACGGGGAAGTATTCTTGGGGCGTTCCATGGCGAAAGCAAAACACATGTCTGATGAAACTGCTCATGTGATTGATGAGGAAGTGCGTGCGATTGTGAGTCGTAACTATGAACGTGCGAGACAAATTCTGATCGACAATATGGATATTTTACACGCCATGAAAGATGCGTTAGTAAAATATGAAACCATTGAAGAAGAGCAAATTAAACAGTTGATGAATCGCCAACCGGTTACACCGCCAGCCGGTTGGGAAGAACCGAAGGGCACTAATAGCGCTGAGCCTCAACAGCCAAAAGCTGAAGAGCCTAAAGCAGTAGAGACTCAACAGCCTGAAAGTGCGGTAGAAAAAAACGACGATTCTGCCTCCTCTGATAACTAAACAAAAAAAGCCTTTTCGGTTCGCCGCAAAGGCTTTATTATTGCAACCCGCTTCTTTAAGCGGGTTTATTTTTTGGAGTCAAAATGGAACATCATATCGAAGATTTAATCCATATTTTTAATCAATGTTTTGAACAAGAATACAACACCAAATTAGTCAAAGGGGGCGATGAGCCATTGTATGTTCCGGCAAATGAGGATTGCCCTTACAATGCCATTTATTTTGCGCGTGGTTTTTACAGCAGTGGATTACATGAAATCTCCCACTGGCTGGTCGCCGGTAAAGAACGCCGTAAATTAGAAGATTTTGGCTATTGGTATGAACCTGATGGACGTAGCGAAGAGCAACAACGTTTATTTGAAAAAGTGGAAGTCAAACCGCAAGCATTAGAATGGATTTTGGCAACCGCTGCCGGTTTTCGTTATTTTGCCAGCGCTGATAATCTCAATGGGCAACCTGGTGATACTCAACCGTTTAAACAGGCGGTCTATGAACAAGTGAAGGTCTATGCGGAAAAAGGTTTACCAAAACGGGCCGAAACTTTGCGACAAGCGTTAGTTAAGTTTTACGGCACGGAAGACGGTATTGATCTAACGAAGTTTGATGTGACAAGAATTTAGTTTAGAACGTAAAAGTGCGGTCATAAAATCTAACAAATTTTGTGACCGCACTTGATGTTTATTGTCGTGCTAATCGCAGGTTTTGTGGCAACGCTTCAAAGTTTGAGCGATATGGATTGATATCTAGCCCGCCTCGACGAGTGTAGCGCGCATATACCGTCAGCTTTTCCGGTTTTGCATATTGCATGAGGTCACAGAAAATACGCTCAACGCATTGCTCGTGGAATTCGTTATGTTGACGGAAAGAAATAATGTAGCGCAATAACTGCTCACGATTAATTTGTTTACCCACATAATGAATCTGCAAGCTCCCCCAATCCGGCTGTTGGGTAATAAGGCAGTTGGATTTGAGCAAATGACTGACCAACGTTTCTTCGACCACATTATCCCCAGTACAATTTTTCAGTAACTCAGCGTTAAACGCATAATCCTGAATTTCAATATCTAACTCATCAATACATTCGCCTGATAGGGCAACAATAGGCTGTGCCGTATAGTTTGCCAGCGAATTTAATTGCACCTTAACTTCACCTTTGGCGCAATCCTGTAAATCCTGTTGCAGGATGTGTTGCACTTCGGCAGCGTCAGCAAATTTTGTTTGGTTAAAACTGTTTAAATAGAGTTT
This sequence comes from Aggregatibacter segnis ATCC 33393, assembly GCF_000185305.1. GTDB lineage: Bacteria > Pseudomonadota > Gammaproteobacteria > Enterobacterales > Pasteurellaceae > Aggregatibacter > Aggregatibacter segnis. The sequence goes on along the minus strand of NZ_GL622200.1, from coordinate 1,055,699 downwards.
AAAACTTTTCGATTCGATTAAATTTTCACTACAAAAATCAATTTGTACATCGGCAATCGCCACTTGGGGAACGCCTTTGAGGTTGAGCCATGAAATTTCATACGCCGTCCAAATATCGGCACCAATGGAAAAGGGCTGTGTTTGTGTAATGCCCAACGTGTCGCGATTGAGATGGCGAGGGACCGGTTGTAATAAAGTGCGGTCATATTTTTCCGCATATTGAGTTTGCTGACCGAGTTTTAAGGCGTTCAGGCTGGGATCTTGATAATGCATAGTTTTCCTTATTGCCAATGCCATGAGAGATTTGAAACGAGGCGGCAATGATCACATTTAAAATAGAGGAAGTCAAAAAGCGGTTGGCTTAATGTCCAGTTTCGTTTACACAGCGGGCAACAGGATTGCAGCTCTGCCTCGCGGCTTTCGCCTCCGATGCGATACAAATAATAGTAAGTTGGAATGCCGCTGTGGCGCGCAATTTCCTGTGCTAAATGATAGCCATGCTTAAACAACGTGCTTTGCGTGTTGGTAATTTGTGCCAAGGCGGATTCTTCTAACACAGAACCATTCATTTGCAACTGATCGCAAGCTTGCCAATTTTCCTGCCATTTGATCAAATCCATTGCTAAGTGCGGTATGTTTTTCAGTTGTTTATATAACGGAATTGGCTGCAAAGTATCACCGCTTTGTAGTGGCGAGCAAGATTGCAAATAGGTGGTGTAGAGCAGTTGCCAAGAGGGTGGTTCTGTCGCTGTAATTTCTGAATTAAGATCTTCTGCCACAATCTGAAAACTCTCAAAAAATACACCGCACTTTTCTGCTGCCTGAATGGCTTCATCCACTGAGGAATTATTGAATTCCGCTAAAAGAGAGGTTTGCTCCGGGCAGGTAACGCGTACAGCTAACCCCGTTTGATTTTCCTGTTCGGCAACAAATTGTGGAATTTCACGTCCGATAATTTGCCCATTGTAGCGCCATTGCTCAATAATTTGGTTCACGCAATGACTTTGGTGTTCTAAAGAAAATAGATCACTTTGTAGAGAGAAAAAGGCTTCGATTAGATACATAGACGGTAACGTTAAAGTTGAAAGGGCGAATTTTACACTAAATTTGCCATGGCTGGCGCAAAAACGCGAAATCTTCTACAATGAGCCGTTCTTTACGAGGCCTTTTTTATGTATCAACAAACCCGATTACATTTACAAAATTTGCAGCAAACCATGGAGCGTTTAGCGTTGTGGCAAACGATGCCACCTCAAGAAGACGCATTCTTGAGTGAGCAACCTTTTGCACTGGACACCATGAGTCCGACAGAATGGCTGCAATGGATTTTTATTCCGCGCATGTATGCACTTTTAGAAAGCCAAGCTACGCTGCCAAGCCAAATCGCGATCAGCCCTTATTTGGAAGAAGCTCTAAAAGAAGAGGCGTATTTGGCGGAATTACTACGCCCGATCATTGAAATCGAAGAATTGCTGCAACAACAATGAGACTAGAGATTTTATATCAAGACGAGCATATAGTGGCGGTGAATAAACCGGCAGGTATGCTAGTACATCGTAGCTGGTTGGATCGTCATGAAACCCAATTTGTGATGCAAACCTTACGCGATCAGATCGGACAATTGGTTTATCCCATACATCGCTTAGATAGGCCAACATCCGGTGTGTTGTTATTTGCGTTAAACAGTGAAACAGCAAATTTGTTATGCCATCAATTTGAGCAAAAACAAACGGAAAAAGAATATTTGGCCGTGGTTCGTGGTTATGTGACAGGGCAGGGGAAAATTGATTATCCGTTGAAAGTTCAATTGGATAAAATTGCCGATAAATTTGCTCAACAGGATAAAGAACCTCAAAGTGCGGTCACGTTTTATGACGGATTGAAAACCGTTGAAATGCCTTATGGCGTAGGGCGCTATGCCACGTCTCGTTATTCATTGGTTCGCTTAATACCGAAAACCGGGCGTAAACATCAGCTTCGTCGCCATATGAAACATATTTTTCATCCGATTTTAGGTGATACGCAGTATGGCGATTTACACCAGAATCGTGCTTTGACAGAACACACTGGCTGTTCTCGTTTAATGTTACATGCCGAAAAATTAACCTTCGTTCATCCGTTAACGCAACAGTCAATTACGCTTCAGGCAGGGTTAGATGAGAAATGGCAAAATTTAATGCAGATTTTTCAATGGTAAAAAATACGTAAAAAAACGACCGCACTTTTCATATAAATAATAAAGGAAAGAAAATGTTAGAGAATGATTTACTTAATTTAACGCATGAACAGCAACAGCTTGCCGTTGAGAAAATTCAAGAATTAATGTCGCAAGGGGTGGGAAGTGGTGAAGCCATTGCCTTAGTGGCAAAACAATTACGGGAAAAAAATACACAAAAACAAAATAAAAATGAATAAAGTGGTAAATTATACAAGCTGAAGGGATTTTGCTGATTAATTTTTATTATTTTTTGTGATCTCGGTTTGATTTTATAACTTTTCTTATTGCGTGCGAGAGAAATTTATTTAAATATAAATGCCAACATATCAAGGTGATAGGGCAATTGTCTTATTGAAGTAAACGTAGTTCTAAAAGGACGAAAACCATAAGAGGTTTAAATTATGGAAGTTGGTGTTGTTAAATGGTTTAATAATGCAAAAGGATTTGGCTTTATTTCTGCAGAAGGCAGTGATACTGATATTTTTGCACATTATTCTGTGATCGAAATGGATGGATATCGCTCATTAAAAGCGGGGCAAAAAGTTCAGTTTGAAGTGATTCACGGTGACAAAGGTTCACACGCAACAAAAATTGTTCCGGTAGCAGAATAATAAAGATTTCCTTATTTAGTCATTGAAATAAAGACAAGCCCAATTGGACTTGTCTTTTTTTATTTGAGTAAATCTTTTAATCCGGCTTTCATTGCCGACATTTGATTTTCATATAACGCTTTTTTCTCTCGTTCATCAATCATATACATGATGGTTTCCGAGAGCGTCATTTTCATTTTGCGGGAATATTTTGATAAACGAAGCCAAACCGCATATTCCAAATCAATGGATTTTTTCTTTGTAGATTGTTTTTCACCATTGAAGAAACGTTTTCTTCTAGCACGAATAGCCTGATCCATTTTAATCACCAATTCAGGGGCTAAATGCGCCTTTATCCATTCTTCAATTTTTTGCGGATAGTTTTGGCAGCCGATGAGTTGTTTAACGATGTCTTCTTGCAAACTTTTTTCTGCATAGCGTGTGACATTTTCACCTTCACGGGCTTTTTTCGTTAAATACACCCATTTCCAGTGGGCTTCTTGGTTTTCTAACTTTTGATATTTCATAAGAATTCTATTTAGTGACGTGGTAACTCTGTCACTATACGCTGTTTATAGGTGTTTTTCTAGCAGATTTTTAAGCGATGCGAAGAAAGACGGGAAGAAATGTGCGATAATGCGCGCAAATTAAATAGACAACAGAGATTAACGTGACTTTATCTTCTTTATCTAACACTACATTGCCTTGGCAGGCGTTACGTCCGGAATTGACGGTGACCGACATTCCTTCACAACCTCAGGATTTTTTTGCTTTACAACCTCGTGCTGGTGAAGCCGTGCGGCATTTCATTCGAAATTCACACCGCACTTTATTGGTATTGAAAGCGGATGATCAAGCGGAATATGCCTCTTTATTGGAAGGTTTTATTCAAAAACACCAACCTGAAATGGGTGTGTGTGGTGTGCAATATACTGTAGAACAAGGGGATTCTTTCTCTTTTCCACGTATTTATGCTGAGCCTGCACAATCGCTAGAAGATAATTTTGCAGCCAAAAAAAGCGTTGCTACGGCGTTATATTTTGATCAGTTCCAGTTATTCGGTTCGCTTAAAGTGCACGCGTCTTCTCATGATATTCAGCTTCATGCCGGACTGGTTCACCAGCTGAACAACGGCGTGCTGATTGTGACTGCGGGCGCGTTATTGGCACAGTTTGATTTATGGCAACGTTTGAAACAGATTTTAACGACCGGTATGTTTGATTGGTATTCGGCGCATCCGTTTAAAACGTTGCCTTGTGAAATTCCGAGTTACCCTTTGTCATTGAAAGTGATTGTGCTAGATAATCGCACGGAATTAGCGGCTTTAGAAGAGTTGGAAGAAGAACTCTATCATTTAGCAGATTATGCGGAAATTGAAAGCTATTGCAGCGTAGAAACAGCAGAGCAACAACAACAGTGGATGCGTTATGTGCAATGGGTTGCCCAACAAAATCAGTTACCGGCGTCGGATTTAAGCGGTTTTAATAAACTGTATCAATTATTGGTGCGTGATAGTGAAAATCGCCATTTGATTAATGTATCGCCACTTAAATTAAAAATGATGCTCACAGAGACCGCACTTTTAACGGAATCTAATCTTCTGAGCGCAGTGGATTTTGAACGTTATTTTCAACATAAAACAGCACAATTTGGTTTTTTGCGCGAGCAAACTTACGATGGCATTTTACAGGAACAAATTTATGTGGCGACTGAAGGCGAGATGGTGGGGCAAATTAATGGTTTATCGATCATTGAATATCCGGGAACGCCATTGTCTTTCGGTGAGCCTTCGCGAATCAGTTGTATCGTGCAATTTGGCGATGGCGAAATTGTGGATGTAGAGCGCAAAAATGAACTAGCGGGTAATATTCATAGCAAGGGTATTATGATTGCTGAAGCCTGCTTGGCCAATGTGCTTGAATTGCCGTCACAGTTGCCTTTTTCCGCTTCTTTAGTATTCGAGCAATCTTACGGTGAAATTGATGGCGATAGTGCCTCTTTGGCGAGTTTTTGCGTCTTATTAAGTGCCTTGTCTTCTTTGCCATTGCCGCAATCTATTGCCATTACCGGCGCAATCGATCAATTTGGATTAGTCCATGCCGTGGGCGGTGTAAATGACAAAATCGAAGGTTTCTTTACCATTTGCCAACGTCGTGGACTCACAGGTAAGCAAGGTGTGATGATCCCAAGTGCGGTGCTAAATCAACTCAGTTTGTCGGAGTCGGTGGTCAGTGCGGTGAAAAATCAGGAATTTTTTATTTATCCAGTAGAAACGGTGGATCAAGCCTGTGAGATTTTATTGCAGCGGGATTTGGTGGAACAAGAAAATAAAACCTATGATTTTGACACCTTGCCGTTGTCTCGTTTGATTCATCAACGTATTGATCAATATTCTGAACAGCAATCTCACAAATTCAGTTTATGGGATGTGTTTTTCGGGAGAAAAAATCGCTAAATCAAAATAGCCATCAAAAATTAACTGATCGGACAAGTTTGGCGTACAAGTGTTAGCTATTTTAAATGACGTAATGCTTTGCTAGAATCCAACCCGCATTCAACATTATGTTGTTTAACCAGATTTTATAGGATGATTAATAATGAACACTTGTACTCCAAACATTAAAGACAGTTACACTTACGAAGATTTATTGGCTTCTGGACGTGGCGAATTGTTTGGCAAAGAAGGTCCGCAACTACCTGCACCGACCATGTTAATGATGGATCGTATTGTGAAAATGACTGAAGATGGCGGTACATTTGGCAAAGGCTATATTGAAGCCGAATTAGATATTCATCCTGATTTACCTTTCTTTGCGTGTCACTTCATCGGCGATCCGGTGATGCCGGGTTGCTTAGGTTTAGATGCTATGTGGCAATTAGTCGGCTTCTTCCTCGGTTGGGTTGGCGGCAAAGGCAAAGGCCGTGCTTTAGGCGTTGGCGAGGTGAAATTTACCGGACAAATCCTGCCAAGCGCGAAAAAAGTCGTTTATCGTATCAACATGAAACGTGTGATTAACCGTAAATTAGTCATGGGAATGGCTGATGGTGAAGTGGAAGTGGATGGTCGTGTGATCTACACTGCAACCGATTTGAAAGTAGGCCTTTTCCAAGATACGTCAAGTTTCTAATTCACCATTTCTAAAAAACATTGAAATTTTTGACCGCACTTTTCTAGCAAGGAAAGTGCGGTTTGTTTTTGCAATGTTTTTATCTTTATAATGAATTGGTTAATTTTTTTGCAGTCATCCATGCAATCAAATAAAAAACTTGTTTTAGCCTAAAAAGGTAGCTATTATTAGCGCACTTTTCACTGCGACTGTAGCTCAGTTGGTTAGAGCACCACCTTGACATGGTGGGGGTCACTGGTTCGAGTCCAGCCAGTCGCACCATCTTTTCTTCCTTTATTTTTCTTCGTTATCATTTCATTTTTTATTTTTCCAAACCCGTCGCAGTCTTTCTGATCTTTTGCTAGAATCAGCGGGAAAAACACCTTTCTTATAACCTTGTTTTTCATCGTTTTTATTTTGTCTCTGATTGGAAATTACAATGGAAAATCAATCTTTTCTACAACAATTCTTTAAATTAAAAGAAAAAGGAACCTCCTCCAAAACGGAAATTATTGCCGGAATCACCACTTTTTTCACCATGGTGTATATCGTTTTCGTGAACCCGTCTGTGTTGGGGGATGCGGGCATGGATAAGCAAGTTGTCTTTGTGACCACTTGTTTAATCGCAGGCTTCGGTACGATTGCCATGGGGTTATTCAGTAACTTGCCTATCGCTTTGGCGCCGGCAATGGGCTTGAATGCCTTCTTTGCTTATGTAGTGGTCGGTAAACTTGGCTATTCTTGGCAAGTGGGCATGGGCACCATTTTCTGGGGCTCTGTGGGCTTATTGCTATTAACCATTTTCCAAATTCGTTATTGGCTGATGGCATCTATTCCGCTCAGTTTGAGAGTAGGTATCGGCGCGGGGATTGGTTTCTTTATCGCCTTAATTGGTTTCAAAAATATGGGCTTGGTGGTTGCAAATCCTGCAACCTTAGTTGCTTTAGGCGATCTACACAGTCCGCAAGTGTTATTGGGCATCCTTGGCTTCTTTATTATCGTGGTATTGGCAGCACGCAATATTTATTCTGGTGTGTTAATTTCTATCGCCACGGTGACCGCACTTGCATTGTATTTTGACGAAAGTGTGATGTTCCATGGCGTGGTTTCCATGCCGCCGGCATTAACGCAAGTGGTTGGCCAAGTGGATATTGCCGGTGCTTTGGATACGGCACTTATTGGTATCATCTTCTCTTTCTTATTAGTGAACTTATTTGACTCGTCCGGTACCTTGCTTGGTGTCACCGACAAAGCAGGTTTTAGCGATGAAAAAGGGCGTTTCCCGAAAATGAAACAAGCCTTATATGTTGATAGTGCGAGCGCCGTTGTCGGATCTTATATCGGTACTTCTGCGATCAGTACTTACATTGAAAGTGGTGCAGGCGTGTCTGTCGGTGGACGTACCGGTATGACGGCGGTTGTTGTCGGGTTATTGTTTTTACTGACGATTTTCTTCTCCCCATTAGCCGGCATGGTGCCTGCTTATGCCACCGCGGGCGCATTGGTTTATGTGGGTATTTTGATGGCATCCAGCTTAATTAAAGTGCAATGGGACGACTTAACAGAAGCGACTCCCGCCTTTATTACTGCCGCTATGATGCCATTTACATACTCCATCACAGAAGGCATCGCTTTTGGCTTCATCAGCTATTGTGTGATGAAACTCGGAACGGGGCGTTGGCACGAAGTTAACGCACCGGTTTGGGTGGTTTCTTTATTATTCTTAATTAAATTTATCTGGGTAGGTTAATGATGATGCAAAAACTTCTTTTTATTTTAAATGAATCGCCATACGGCACAGAAAAAAGCTTCAACGCATTACGTTTAGCCGTGAATTTACAGGAAGAACATGGCAAAGAAGTCGAAATTAAAGTGTTCTGTTTTGGTGATTCCGTGTTAAGTGGCATTGCCGGTCAACATCCGAATGAAGGGTCTAACGTACAACAAGTGATGGAAATCTTGATAGCGCAAGGTGCTGAAGTCAAACTCTGTACAAGCTGCACTAAAGCGCGTGGTTTATCCGAGATAAAGCTAATTGATGGCGTGACTCGCGGCACCTTAGATGATGTTTCTAAATGGACGTTATGGGCAGATAAAGTCGTTAGTTTCTAACGAGAGTATTGGGCGGATTCGGTTCCGCCCTTATTTTATTCAAAATTTTTCATTCGCGTAATCTTAACCATGCAACAACTCAATCCGATTTCTATCCCGTTAAATGCTGTTAGTCTAATTGAAGCCTCTGCCGGTACGGGCAAAACCTATACCATGGGTTCCCTTTATTTACGTTTGTTACTGCAAGCAGGAGAAAATACCTTTCCCTATGCGTTGAATGTCGAGCAAATTTTGGTGGTGACCTTTACTGAAATGGCGACAGAGGAGCTGAAACGCAAAATTCGTGAACGTATTTACGATGCCAAACAAAAATTGACGGCTTATCAGCAGACACAGGATTCGGCAGTATTTGGACAGGATGATTTTTTACGCGAATTGGTTGCGAGCATCACCGACTTACCGCTTGCCATTCAACGCCTGACCTTGGCGGAACAAAATATGGATTTAGCGGCGATCTATACCATTCATGGTTTCTGTCGCCGAATGCTGATGCAATACGCCTTCAATTCAGGCGTTCATTTCAATCTAGAATTAAGCGGTGAAGAAGATGAGTTGCTATTGCACTTGGCACAAAAAATTTGGCGTGAGCATTTTTATTCACAGCCTTATGCTGTTGTCGAATTTATTCAAAAGAATTTGGTTTCACCAAGCAATATTGTGACAAAAATCAAAAAATTTGCCGGAATCGAATTAAAACTCCCGGAAAAACGACCGCACTTTTTTGAGGGGACTTTCGAGGAATTTCTTTCAAAACTTACCGATTACTCGCAAGTATTAATCGCGCAAACTCAGGAATTAAAGCAAAAATGGCTAGAAAAAGAGGTGGAAATTACGGAGTTGATTGAAACAGAAATCAACACCAAATATAAGAATACGAAAGAACAAAAATTAAACCGCCGCAGTTTCACATCTGCCAATCGCCCGAAATGGCTTGCCGCCATGAAACGTTGGGCGGGAATCGAAAAAGCAGATTTCCCGGATTGTTTTTACCGCTTCGGTCAAACGGCAATGGATGAACAGAAAGGCGAGGAAGCACAGGAAGCTTTGAGTCACCCGCTTTTCATCAAAATTGATGAGTTATTAGCATTTTCCGAACAACAGGCTTTACTGTCTCAAGCGCTCTGGTTTCATTATTTAGAAACGCTGAATGGGCAGCTAGCAGAATACAAACTCAACCATAGCGAAAAAAGTTTTTATGATTTATTGCGCTTGTTAAAAGAAGCTTTATGCCATCTGAATAATACTGAATTTGCTCAGTTGATTCGTTATCAATACCCGTTTGCCATGATTGATGAATTTCAAGATACGGATGCGGTGCAATATCAGATTTTTTCTAAGGTTTATGTAGAGCCACTACGATTAGAACCTACGTCTGATAACGGCTTTATTATGATTGGCGACCCAAAACAGGCGATTTATAAATTCCGTGGCGCAGACATTTTTACTTACTTTAAAGCGGCTGATGAAGCACAGCACCGTTTCAATCTAGGAAAAAATTACCGCTCTCACCAAGATGTTGTGCAATGTGTCAATCACTTGTTTGATTTTCACGAACCGCCTCCGTTTTTATATAACAAGATTCAATTCTTGCCGGTCGAATCTAAAGACGATCATCCGAAATTTTGGTTAAACGGTGAAGTGGAACCTGCCGTACGGTTTTATGTGGATGAAGCCTCCGTAAAAGAGAATATGGCAAAAGCTTGTGCTGTTTCTATTCAACATTGGTTGCAAAGTGCGGTGGAAAATAACGCTGATTTTCGTTCCGATGAAAAAGGCATCGAAAAAACGCTAAAACCGGAAAGTATTGCGGTATTGGTGCGTAGTCGCAAAGAAGCCGATTTGGTAAAAAATGCGTTACGTCGTCTTGGCATTGCTTCCGTGTTTTTGTCTGAAAATAGCAATGTGTTTGACAGTAATGCAGGAAAAGATCTGTTGTTGATTTTAACGGCATGCCTTAATCCATTTTCCGAACGCAACATTTTAAATGCTGTTGCAACGGCGATTTTTGCGCAAACGGCAGCCGATATTCAGCGCATTCGTTTAGACGAAAACCGTTGGGAATATTGGGTAGAAAAATTTATTCATTATCAAAAAACGTGGCAAAAACAAGGTGTATTAGTGATGTTGCACCAGCTATTCCTACAAGAAAAAATTACTGAAAAATTGTATCCCACGGTGGATGGTAAACGCCTGGTGACGGATTTGCTACATTTAGCGGAGTTATTGCAAGAAGCGGCAACGTTGAACGAAAGTGAAGCCGCATTGTTACGTTGGTTTGAAAAGCAAATTCAAGGGGAAGATCGGCAAACAGAACAACAAGTTCGGTTAGAAAGTGAGTTGCAGTTGGTCAAAATTGTCACGATTCATAAATCCAAAGGGCTGGAATACGATTTAGTTTGGTTGCCGTTTATTGGTTATGCCTCCAAATTTAGGCCTGAACACATTTCCACTTATTACGACCAAGATCGGGATGAGGTGCTGTGGGATATTGATGGTTCTCATGAGAAGGATGTAAAACAAGAGGATTTTGCCGAACAGCTTCGGTTACTCTATGTGGCGCTGACCCGAGCGAAATATCAGTTGAACATCGGTGTGCCGAAAACCTTTGAGAAAAAGTGGAGTGCCTTGTTATATGTGCTCACACAAGGAGACATTCAAACGAATGACAATCCGACAGCCTACGACAGCTTGCCGCTATTAGAAAAGTTGGTTCAACGCGCCCCAAGGGGAAGTATTCAGATTTCTGAAACCACGGCATTAAAAGCGCTAGATGAACTAATGCAGTCGGAGACTCAAGCGCCATTAAACGCGGCAACATTCACCGGACATATTGAACAAAACTGGACGGTGACCAGTTTTAGCGCCATTGAGGCGATTCATCAAAATAAAAAATATTACAAAGAACAGCTGGCGGCAGAAAGTGCGGTTGCTTTTGAGCCTGTTTTTGATGGCGGCAAAGATTATGATTTTAACGAGCAAGCGACAGAAACCATGGCGGAAAGCGTGAGTCATGAATCTGCCTATCCTTTCGGTTATTCGCCTTTTGATTTTCCGCATGGGATTAAAATCGGTACAGCGTTGCACCGTTTCTTGGAAAAATATGATTTTAGTCAGCCGTTAAATGAAGACAAAGTGCAAAAACTCTGCCAATGGTTACAGTTAGAGGAAACTTGGTTGCCATCCTTACAACAATGGATGAAGGCGATTTTAGATACGCCGTTAAGTGCAGATGATACAACGTTGAAGCTGAACAATTTATCTCGCCAGCAATGTGTGAAAGAAATGCAGTTTTATTTGAAACTCAATCGGGTGTTTGATGTGACGGCATTTAATCGGGCGTTGCAAAAACATCACCATTTGCCATCGGAAGCGCTGCAATTTGATGCGATTAAAGGCATGTTACGCGGTTTTATGGATTTGGTTTTCTGCCACAATGGGAAATATTATTTGGTGGATTACAAATCGAATTTTCTCGGTGTCGAACCGCAAAACTATGTTGGCAAAAGCCTTGAGCAAGCCATGCTGGCAAACCATTACGACTGGCAATATTTGTTTTACACGCTGGCATTGCACCGTTATTTGCAACAACGTGATGCAAACTATCAATACGAAACCCATTTTGGCGGCGTGTTTTATTGTTTCTTACGCGGCATGAACGGTGAAAATCAGGACGGTGTGTTTTTTGATAAACCGGATTATGCGTTAATTCAAGCCTTGGAGAATTTGTTCTGATGTTAACTTTATTATCTCAACTCAAAGAAAAAGGCATTATTAACGCCGCCGACTATTATTTTGCCGAGTTTATTCATCGTAAACAGCAACCGTTTAATTATGCGCCATCTGTGCAAAACTTGGCGGTGTTGATGGCGGCATTGTGTAATTTCAATTATCGCCAAGGCAACACCTGCCTTCTGTTAAATCAGTCCACCGAACAGGATTTATTCGGTTTACAGGATTATTTCAACGAACGTATTTATTTGACGGAAATTCAGCAAAAAATTGATTATTTGCCGATTTCACAATGGCTATCTACCTTGCAAAAGGTACAACACATCGCCTTTACTGATTCGCCATTACAGCAAATTGCGCCTTTGGTGTTGCAGTTTAATTGTTTGTATTTTTATCGCGTGTGGCAAGACGAATTTCGGATTGCCGATTACTTTAAAAGTGCGGTCTGTTTTGAGCCTGTTTTTTCAACCGAGCAACTCTCACAAATTGCCTCGATTCTCGATCGCTATTTTCAGGAAGAGCAGGGCATTGATTGGCAGAAAATCGCTGTTGCCATGGCGTTACGTCAGCGTTTTTGTTTAATTACCGGCGGGCCGGGAACGGGGAAAACAACAACCGTAACCAAGTTGCTTTTAACCTTGCAAGAACTGTATCAAAACGATTTGCGCATTAAATTGGTTGCGCCAACAGGAAAAGCCGCGGCGCGTTTAACGGAATCCATTGTGGATGCCGTGGAACGTTTAAAACAGACATTTGCACAGGAGCCAAATAAGCGGGAAATTATCGAGAATCTGCAAATTCCGATGAACGCAGAAACGATCCATCGTTTGCTTGGTGTGCGTTTTTTCAGTGAAGAAACCCGTTATCACGCGGACAATCCATTGCCGTTGGATGTGTTAGTGGTGGATGAGGCGTCCATGATCGATCTCACCTTAATGGCTAAATTGCTTAATGCGCTCAAACCGGAAACCAAACTGATTTTATTGGGTGATAAAGACCAACTTGCTTCCGTAGAGGCCGGTGCTATTTTGGGCGAATTAGGGCGTTTTGTGAATGCGGCAAAACCGACATACAGCTCGTCCATGGCGCAATATTTACAGGCAACAACAGGGATGACATTGCCATCAGAAGATAAGGTAAACGCCATTAGCGACAGTATTTGTTATTTACAAGTCAGTCGCCGTTTTGGGGCGAATCCGGAAGTGGGTGAGTTGGCAACGACAGTGAATTTAGGCAATGCGGCCAAGAGTTGGCAGTTATTGCAACAATATCAGCAACATCAAGATAAGCATTGTGGTGTGTACTTAACGGATTTTGCGCATTATTTGAGTAATAAAGACGACGTGCAACAGCGTAAAGCTTGTGTGAAATTGATTGTCGATCGTGCCGCGGAAGAATACGCGCGCTATTTGCAACAAATTCCGTCTGATGGCGTTCTTCAGGAAGATAAAGTGCGGTCAATTTTTGCTGCGTTTAATCATATCCGTTTTTTAACCGCATTACGCGTAGGGGAGTTTGGTGTCGAGCAGTTAAATTTGGCTATCGCGGAAAAATTACGCCAAAAACGGTTGTTACAATTTCATCAGGAACGGGAATGGTATATCGGCAAGCCGATTATGGTGACTCAAAATGACAGCGGAGTCGGCTTGTATAACGGCGACATCGGCATTTATTTAGAGCATGGGCGCGTGTGGTTTGAACAAGGACAAAATAGCTACAAAAAGGTGTTGGCTAGTCGCGTACCGAATCATGAGACTGCCTTTGTCATGACCGTGCATAAATCTCAAGGCTCCGAGTTTCCACATACGTTCTTGATTTTACCGTTGGAGAATAGCCCGGTTTTATCCAAAGAGCTGGTTTACACGGGAATCACCCGCACCAAAGATTTCCTCACGGTATTTGCGTTGCAAAGCGTATGGGAAAGTGCGGTGAAAAATCCGGTACAACGTCAAAGCGGATTAGGGCAGTTATTAGAAGAATAAAGGAAAATACATGACAAAATGGGATGAGCGTTATCAAACGGAAGAATACATTTTCGGCACGGAACCCAATGAATTTATCGCTAGAATTCAGCCTTACTTGCCAACCTCGGGAAGAGCTTTGGATGTTGCCACAGGAGAAGGGCGCAATGGCATCTTTTTAGCCCGTCACGGATTAGAAACGGAAGGCGTGGATCTCTCTCAAGTGGGATTGCGAAAAGCGGAAGCGTTAGCGCATCGTTATCAGGTGCCATTCACAACGAGATTGGCAAATATTGCCGAAATGACGATGCCAACGGCGCATTATGCGGTCATTACGTCCGTCTTTTGTCATTTTATGGAACCGGAACGGACTCAAATCATGCAACGTATTGTGAATGCCTTGCAACCGGGCGGCTTGTTTGCCGGTGTGTTTTATCATCCCGATCAACTTCATTATGGCACCGGTGGGCCTAGCCATGTTGAAATGCTCGGCACCTTGGATGAGATGCAACAAGCATTATTGGGGCTGGAATGGCTATTGGCAGAGCATGATGTGCGAGAAATGAATGAAGGCAGCCGTCATGTTGGAGCCAGTTCCGTGATTTGTCTTTTAGGGCGCAAACCCTAGATTTTTTATTTGACAGTGACGAATAAAAAGACAAAGTGCGGTCAAAATTTATCGTATTTTTCCTGTAAAACCGTTAGCTTTTCGGTGAAATTTTCTGTATAATCGTCCGACCCTGTAAATGCTGAGGATTCCCACCGCGCATTATTTTGTCGAGATCGCACTCGAAGGGGTGAAGATTAAGATAACTGGTTGTGCTTTTTTAAGCACTGGGTATTAATATTATTATATTGGTAATTAATTAATGAAAACTTTTGTAGCAAAACCAGAAACGGTTAAACGCGACTGGTATGTAGTAGATGCGACAGGTAAAACTTTAGGTCGTTTGGCGACTGAATTAGCGCGTCGTCTTCGTGGTAAACATAAAGCTGAATACACTCCGCACGTTGACACAGGTGATTACATCATCGTTATCAACGCAGACAAAGTTGCTGTAACCGGTAACAAAGACAGCGATAAAATTTACTACTGGCACACAGGCTATGTAGGCGGTATCAAACAAGCGACTTTTAAAGAAATGATCGCACGCCGTCCTGAAGCAGTGATTGAAATTGCGGTTAAAGGTATGTTGCCAAAAGGTCCATTAGGCCGTGCAATGTTCCGTAAATTAAAAGTGTACGCAGGTGCTGAACACCAACACGCTGCACAACAACCACAAGTATTAGATATTTAATCACGAGGTTTTAGGATATGGCAGAGAATCAAAACTACGGCACAGGTCGCCGCAAAAGCTCTTCAGCTCGTGTATTTATCAAACCGGGCAATGGTAAGATTGTTATCAACCAACGCGAATTAGACGTTTATTTCGGTCGCGAAACTGCTCGCATGGTAGTTCGTCAACCGTTAGAATTGGTTGAATTAACTGATAAATTAGACCTATACATCACCGTTAAAGGTGGTGGTATTTCCGGTCAAGCGGGTGCAATCCGTCATGGTATTACCCGTGCATTGATGGAATACGATGAAACCTTACGCCCAGCACTTCGTGCAGCAGGCTTCGTTACTCGTGACGCACGTCGCGTTGAACGTAAAAAAGTGGGTTTACACAAAGCACGTCGTCGTCCACAATACTCCAAACGTTAATTTTTATACGTTTTTCCAAAAAGCAGAGAGCAATCTCTGCTTTTTTTATATGTGAAATTCAGCAAAAGTGCGGTGGGTTTTTAGAATGTTTTTGAGATCCGCCATGCCTTGTTATAATGCACGCCATTTTAAGTAAAATCAGGGCAGAACATGAAAATTGCATTAGGTGTAGAATACGACGGAAAACGGTATTTCGGTTGGCAGAAACAAGAAAAAGTAGCCAGCGTACAGGCTGAATTGGAACAGGCGATTTCTACGGTAGCGAATGAAGAAATCAGTATTTTCTGTGCAGGTCGTACGGATTCCGGCGTACACGCCACAGGGCAGGTGATTCACTTTGAAACGACTGCCAATCGCCCTGAGAAAGCCTGGAGTTTTGGAGTCAATGCCAATTTGCCTGATGATATTGCCGTGCGATGGGCGAAAGTGGTCGATGATGATTTTCATGCCCGTTTTAGCGCCACCGCCCGCCGTTATCGTTACATTTTATATTGCAATAAACTGCGTTCGGCCATTTTGCCGCAAGGGATAACCCATTGCCATTTGGAACTCGATCATCAATTAATGCACCAGGCGGGACAGGCGTTGCTCGGTGAAAATGATTTCAGTTCTTTCCGTGCCGCGCAATGCCAATCCAATACGCCGTGGCGTAATGTGCACCATTTAAACGTCAGTCGCCAGGGGCAATATATCATCGTGGATATTCAAGCAAACGCGTTTGTTCATCACATGGTGCGTAACATTGTGGGGAGTCTGATTGAGGTAGGTTGCGGCAATCAACCGGTGGAATGGTTGGCTTGGTTGTTGGGTCAGCAAGATCGTACTCTCGCGGCACCGACAGCTAAACCAGAAGGATTATATTTGGTCAATGTGCTTTACCCCGACCGATTTGCGTTGCCGAAAATGCCGATGGGGCCATTATTTCTCGCAGATTAATTTAAAAATACTAAAAAAAGTGACCGCACTTTAGGTTAAAAAATAAAGTGCGGTCATTTTTTATAAGAATTTTAGGTGAGCGATAAAGCCGCAATATAGTTACCACCAACCTAATAGCTTCATCCATAACCCACCGACACCAAACCAGATAATGAGGGATACGATGGAGGTGGCGAAGCTGACGCCCCACCATTGACCGGTTGAGTTATAACCGGAACCATAGAGGGCTGGGCCAGGGCCACCGGCGTATTGGGTTAAGCTCATTGAGAGGGTTGAGGTATAACCTAAGCCGAGAGCGGCAATAATCGGAGGGGTGCCAACGGCAATGGCTGCCGCAACGAATGCCAAGTACATGGCGGAAATATGTGCCATGGCAGAAGCGAAAAAGTAGCGAGTGTAGAAATACACTAGGACTAAAATCGTAAAGGCAACCGGCCAACTGAATGCCCCCACAGAGGAGGAAATATGGCTGGAAATCCAGGCAATAGCACCGTATTTATTCAACGCATTTGCCATCATCACCAAAACCGCAAACCAGAACATGGTGTCCCATGCGGTGGTTTCAGCAACGATATTTTTCCAACTCATGATGTTTGTCAGTAATAAAATCACCAAGCCGATAAAGGCAGAAACCGTTGCCGGAATATGGAAGACCAAATCACCTACGGTCCATAAGAACAACAATAAGATGAAATCAAGCGCCAAAATCCATTCTGCTTTGCTCATTGGTCCCATATTATGCAATTCTTCACGCGCCATTTCTGCCATTTTCGGGGTGTCTTTGAGTTCAGGCGGGTAAATCAAATAGACGAAATAAGGCAATACGATCAAACTGATAACGCCCGGCACGATCGCGCCTAAGAACCAAGTCATCCACGTAATTTCAACGCCTTGACCTTTGGCAAGTTCCGCGATTAACGGGTTGCCCGCCATGGCAGTGAGGAACATGGTACACACGATAGTGTCGATTTGTGATACGGCAATGGCAAGAAATGCACCGGCACGTCTGGCGGTTGGGCCGGGTTTGGAATCGTAGGCATCAGCGATGGACTGCATGATGGGATACATGATACCGCCACCACGCGCAGAGGCAGACGGAATCCCCGGGCCAATGACCACATCGGCTAATGCGATACCATAAGCAACGCCCATCATTTTTTTACCGAAACGTGCGACAAAATAGAGGGCAATGCGTTTTCCCAGGCCGGTTTTGATGACCGCGCGAGATAAAAACATCGCAATGGCGATTAACCAAATGGTTCCGTTGGAGAAACCGGATAACATGCCCACTTCCCCTTTGGCGGGAGATAACGGTGTTAAGCCGGTTAAACCGCTAATGACGAGTGCAACTAAGGTTGCCGCCCCCATAGGCATGGCTTTGGCGATAATCGCCACAATAGTGGCAACAAAGAGGGCAAGCACACCCCATGCTTTGGCAGAAAGGCCTTCCGGTATTGGAATCAACCAAATTGCCATCCCGACAATCACTGAAAGCAGCAACCCTTGCCATTTGAAGCCCATTTTTACTTCAATTGGCGCAATTGTTTTCCCTTCCATATAACTCCTCCGAGTTTATTAATTAGAGTGAGATTGCTCTCTACGGCGAATAATCCATTATTCATCTTATTAAATAGCATCCTTACTCAAGGAATATAATATGCCTGTTGAACTAAAAAGCACAATAATGATGTGGAAATTAATGTCTTTTATTTTGTGGGCTAAGTTGGCGTAAAATGATGTTATCAAAGTAATAAGAGGAACATGGAATGGCTGAGCTAACCCAACAAGTTTTCGAGTATGTCTTCACCCAATATGGCACTCAGCCGGAATATTTGTGGAAGACCCATCCAGATTATGCCGTATTGCGTCATAGCGATAATCGCAAATGGTATGCCATTGTGATGAATGTCGAAAAATCGTCATTAGGGCTAAATGGCACAGGAAAAGTGCCGGTAATAAACGTGAAATGTTCCCCTGAAATGCTGAGTTTATTTTTACCTCAATCAGGATTCCTACCAGCCTATCACATGAACAAAAATCACTGGTTAACGGTGTTGCTAGACGGCTCTGTTGAGAAAGATACCGTGCTGTTTTTATTAAATGCTAGTTTTGATCTCACCGCTACCCGACAAGTGAAAAAACAGCTCGGGATCGCCCGTTATACGGAGTGGATCGTACCAGCAAATCCGAAATATTACGATGTGGAGAAAGATTTGCGCGAAGGCGGAGAAATTTACTGGAAGCAGAGCAATAATATTGCCGTGGATGACATTGTGTATATGTATGTTACCGAACCTACGGGTGCCATTCGTTATAAATGTGTGGTATTGGAGGTGAATATTCCGTATCACCAAAAACGTACGGATGATTTACAGGTGAAACGGGTGATGAAAATTCGTTGTCTGAAAGAATACGATAAGCGTCTTATTCCCCGCGCGAAAATGGCGCAATTCGGTGTCACTGGGGTACGCGGACCTCGGCATATGCCGTATGCATTAAAACAGGAAATTGTATTGTTGACAGGTGATTTTGACGAAAAGTAAAAACACATTAAAAACAAACCGCACTTTGAAGGGATAACATCAAAGTGCGGTTTGTTTTTAGGCTGGAAATGAAAAGATTAATACATGCCTTCACGCTCTTCACGGGTGCTGATAAAGATATTTTTCACCTGTGTATAAGCGGCAAGCATCATTTTATGGGTTTCACGGCCGATGCCGGAGGTTTTATAACCGCCGAATGGTGCGCCGGCCGGTAAACGGTTATAGCAGTTCACCCAAACACGACCGGTTTCAAGTGCGCGTGCAACCCGTAGCGCACGGTTAATGTTATACGTCCACACTGCGCCGCCCAGGCCATAATCGCTGTCATTTGCCATTTGGATCACATCTGCTTCATCTTTAAACTTGATCACCACGGCAACCGGCCCAAAAATTTCTTCTTGTGCCACGCGTTTTTTGTTGTCCTGCGCCAAAATTAAAGTCGGTTGGAAAAATTCGCCGCGAGCCAATGCCGGGTCGGTTGATTTACCGCCACCAAGGATTATTTGGCAACCTTCTTCTTTGGCAATATCCACGTATTTACTGATCACCTTAATTTGATTTCCGTTGACTTGTGCGCCCATTTGTGTGTCATCTTCCCAAGGTAAGCCGACTTTAACTTTCTTAAATTCTTCTTTTAATGCCGCGATGAATTTATCGTAAATGCTTTCTTGTACGAAGATCCGTGAACCGGCACAACACACTTGCCCTTGGTTGAAGAGAATCCCTTTTTGTGCGCCTTCTAATGCTTTATCAAATGGCATATCGTCAAAGAAAATATTGGCGGATTTGCCACCTAATTCCAAGGTGGATGGAATCAACATTTCAGCGGCAGCCATACCAATTTTTCGGCCGATTTCGGTGGAACCGGTGAACGCCAGTTTGCTAAATCCCGGGTGACGTAACATGTATTCGCCGGATTTGGAGCCCTTGCCGGTAATGACATTGAAAACGCCTTTCGGCAACAAATGATTAATTTTTTGCGCTAAAGAAAGCAGGCTCAATGAAGTGGAGGAAGACGGGTGAATCACGACAGTACAACCTGCAGCCAAGGCCGGCGCAATTTTCCATGCGGCCATTAAGAACGGGAAGTTCCACGGAATAATTTGACCAACAACGCCAATCGGCTCGCGTAAAATCAATGACAAGTCTTCGCTATCCAGTTGGTTTGCCACACCTTCTTCGGAACGAATCACACTAGCAAAATAACGGAAATGATCGGATGCCAACGGAATATCTGCAGCACGCGTTTCACGAATCGGCTTACCGTTATCCAGCGTTTCTTGCAAGGCAAATAACTCGGTATTTTCGTCAATAATGTCTGCGATTTTATTTAAAATCGTGGCACGTTCTGTCGCACTGGTATTTTTCCAGGTTTTAAAGGCTTCTTTGGCGGCATTTACGGCAGCATCCACATCCGCATCGGTGGCGTCAATAAAAGTGGCTAATGCTTCACCGTTTGCCGGATTATGGGCTGTTAAGGTGTTGCCTTCTGAGCCATCCGTCCATTCGCCATTGATCAATAAACCGTAGTGTTTGTCAAAGACATTAAGATCTTTTATCATCTCTTTTCTCCTTTTTCTACGTGATGAATCAAAGTGATACCTACTCTTTTTACATCATCAGATCTTTAATATTTTGTCTGTAAAAGCGGGCTGTGGTTCAATTTGAGCACAATGCAAGACTTGAAACTGGGAGATAGATCACATTTTGGCGGTGATGAGGAAAGGCAGGATAAATTAATGGCGGAGCAGAGTAGATAATTGTTCATTGTTAATGAACAACCCTCAGCATGGTAATTTCTACGCTATCTGCTAAAATACGCCGCATTTTTCTATTGGGTAAAAAGTGAATTAACATGAAATTTATCGTCAAATTATTTCCTGAAATTATGATTAAAAGCGAATCCGTGCGGAAACGGTTCGTGAAAATTCTGACCAGCAATATTCGTAATGTTTTAACAAAGCATGATGATACGGTCACGGTGGTGAAACATTGGGATTACATTGAAGTGCGGTCGAAAATTGAGGCAAATTTTCCGATGCTCATTGAGCAACTGCAACGCATTCCTGGGATTCACCATTTTCTGCAAGTAGAAGAGAAACCGTTTTCCAGCCTACATGATGTTTTTGAACAAACCTTGTTAGACGTGGCATCTCAGTTAGAAAACAAGACTTTTTGCGTGCGAGTGAAACGTAAAGGGAAACACGAATTTACGTCAATAGAAGCAGAGCGTTATATCGGTGGCGGGCTGAATCAACATATCGCCAGCGCCAAAGTACAACTGAAAAATCCTGATGTGACGGTGCGTATTGAAATTGAAGACGACAAAATGATGTTGGTTCGCGCTCGTTATGAAGGCATTGGCGGTTATCCGATTGGCACACAGGAAGATGTGTTATCGCTGATTTCCGGAGGGTTTGACTCCGGCGTGTCTAGTTATATGCTGTTGCGCCGTGGTTCTCGTGTGCATTATTGCTTCTTTAATTTAGGCGGTGCAGCGCACGAAATTGGTGTGAAACAAATGGCGTATCACATTTGGCAACGTTACGGTAGCTCCCACAAAGTGCGTTTTGTGGCGATCAATTTTGAAGGCGTGGTAGGCGAGATCCTTGAGAACGTGGATAACGGGCAAATGGGCGTGGTGCTTAAACGCATGATGGTGCGCGCGGCGTCCAAAATCGCGCAACGTTTTGATATTCAGGCGATTGTGACAGGGGAAGCGCTAGGGCAGGTTTCCAGCCAAACCTTAACCAATTTGCGTTTAATTGATGAAGCTGCCGACGTGTTGGTATTACGCCCGTTAATTACGCACGACAAAGAACAAATCATCGCCATGGCAAAACATATCGGCACCGATGACATCGCCAAATCCATGCCGGAATTTTGCGGCGTGATTTCCAAAAATCCGACAGTGAAAGCGATAAAAGCGAAAATTGAACAAGAAGAAGGCAATTTCAATTTTGCCGTCTTGGAAAGTGCGGTGGAAAATGCGCAATATTTAGATATTCGCCAAATTGCCGAGCAAGCGGAGAAAGAAGTCGTTTCCGTGGATGCCGTGTCGGTGTTGAGTGCAAATGATGTGATCATCGATATCCGTAGCCCGGAAGAAATCGATGAAAACCCGTTACACATTGAAAATCAAGCAATGATTCTGCTGCCGTTCTATAAACTTTCCAGTCAATTCGCCGAGTTGGATCAAAGCAAGAATTATGTGCTGTATTGCGAACGAGGTGTCATGAGCAAATTGCAGGCACTGTATTTAAAAGAAAGCGGGTTTAATAATGTGAGGGTGTTTAAGAAATAGCTTTCTTAAATCATGTCTTAAAAAGTGCGGTTGATTTTCAAAACGTTTTTACATTCGAAAAACAAGCTGAAAACCGACCGCACTTTTTTATTCACAATCAGATTTCAAACACCGAACCGGCAGGAATGTCTCGGCACTGCATATTTTTACTGAAATGCACAATATTATTCTCACCTAGAATTTTCACCTGATTGCCGTTAATTAAAAACGCAGTGCCTTCCGGCATGGCGTAAATTTGTGCCGTTGGGTTCACCAGTAAAAATTCCTCAAAACGTTCTTCACGGCTTTCCCCGTTATGCCCCGGCATTTTGCCTGAAATGAAATGCGGGTTGATTTGATAAGGGAACAGATTAAGCGCATCAAAAGATGGTGGATAGGTGATTGGCATATCGTTGGTGGTCATAATGGATTTGCTCGCCATATTGGCGCCCGCGCTCCAACCGAAATACGGCGTGCCGCTTTTCACTTTTTCACGAATAATGTCCAATAAATCATGTTCATACATTTGCTTTAGCAAACAAAACGTATTGCCGCCACCAATGGCGATCACATCCGCTTGTTCAATAATGGCGCGGTGCGGTTTGCCGTGATGTACCGACTGAATTTCCATATTTAAGGGCGCCAAAATTTGTTGTACTTTTTGTTCGTATTGATCGTTAGTTTGACGAACACCTGCGTAAGGCACAAAGGCGATTTTTTTGCCTTGGTATGCTGCTAAAAAATCTTGTAACCATGGGATCGCATGTTCTAAATAACCTGTATTGCCATAGCGAGAACCGCTAAGCAGTAACATTTTTTGCATAATTCAATCTCCTGATGAAATAACCTTCACCATTATGCTGACTTGTGCATTTTTATTAAGCAAAAAATGTGAATTTTGTGATCTGCGTAGAGATTTAAGTGCGGTGAAAATCCTCGCTGTTTTTTCACCGCACTTTTTATTAAAGCGAGCTGGGTTCTGAATGTTCTTCTTCCGGCGATTCTAAGAGTTCGCCTAGGAGTTCATCAATAGCGGAGCAGAGGAGAGCGCGGTCATGGCGATAGGAAATATCGTCCGCATTAAGGCGGCCCGCAAGGATTTTGATCTCCATGGGTTGGCTATTCTGTACGGCATTAAAGGGCACAATTGCACCATCGATGATAGGTTGACCAACGGTTTCATTGATCCACTGAATGCGATCTGCAAGAGAAAGACTGGATGCGGGGCTGTGCTCAATACCTAAATTATCAATAAAGATCTTTTTTGCTTCGCTTTGTCGAAGTTGTTCGGTAATTTCCGGTAGAAGAATAGGCGGCATAATGCTGGTGAGGAAACTACCGGGGCCAAATAAAATCAGATCAGCTTCTTTGAGAGCCTGAATGGCTTCCGGTGTGGCGGTGACGTAAGGTACAAGAAAAATGGATTTGGGTAGCTCGGTTAAGCTATCGACGCTGACTTCACCAACAACGCTGTTGCCGCCGTTTAATACGGCCGCGAGGTGTACCGATTGCTCGGACATCGGGACAATAAAAGATTTTACATGCAATAATTCGCGAATGAGATTGACTGCTTCCGTTGGGCGAATGTGCATATCTTCTAGGGCTTTGAGCATGAGATTGCCGAGGTTATGCCCCGCCAATTCACCGTTGCCACCAAAACGATATTCAAACAATGCGGAGGCGGTGCTGGGTTCCGTGATGATTTGATTTAAGCAGTTACGTAAGTCTCCCCAGGCAATGCCACCTTGATTGGTGCGAATTCGGCCGGTTGAACCGCCGTTATCGGTGGTAGTAACAATGGCGGTAAGACGTTCTTTCAAAAAACTTAAAGAAGACATCACGCGGCCGAGTCCATGCCCACCACCAATAGCGACGACTTTTTTGAGTGTGCTTAAATTTTCGTACTGTTGATATCCTTTAAAATCCGCCATTGTATTTCCCTTGTTTTTTTCGTGCGCATTATAACCTGCTTTGAAAGAGAGTACAGATTGCTAATTATTATTGGGTATGAAAATCGCTATTTTAAGGTGTTTTATTATCGCTATATAAATTTGCATATAATTGATTTTAAAGAATTTTATGAATTTATAACCTAGATCAAATTAATTGATTGCTTTTGTTTTCGTGAATCTTTTACAATGCTGCAAAATTTATTAACCGCATGTAACTCCGAGCTTACTCACCTACGTTTTGCGCACAATGTGTTGAACACAAAATAGGGTGGTAATGCCAATAATACGAAGTCGGTATTATTCAGGGATACGTTGGAAACGATTTATCCTCTCCGTTTTTAGAAAGGTGTCAAATGCAAACCATTCCAATCAAAAATGTTGGCGCGGCTCAACTCGTTGATTCGTTCCAGCGTGAATACTACTATTTGCGACTGTCGATTACCGATGTGTGTAATTTTCGTTGCAATTATTGCCTACCTGACGGTTATCAGCCTGAACCTAATAAGCCGAGTTTTTTAACCTTGGACGAAATTCGTCGCTTGGTCAGTAGCTTTGCGGTGATGGGAACGGAAAAAGTCCGTATTACCGGTGGCGAACCGACCTTACGTAAAGATTTCCTGCCAATTGTCGAAAGTATTCGTGGCATTGACGGTATCAAACAAATCGCACTGACCACAAACGGTTTTCGGTTGCTTAAGGATGTTGCCGCTTGGAAACAAGTCGGTGTGACGTCTATTAACGTCAGTGTGGATAGCCTAGATGCAAGAATGTTCCAGCGTATTACCGGTGTCGATAAGTTTGATGACATTATGCGTGGTATTGATCGCGCTTTTGAATGTGGCTATCAAAAAGTCAAAGTCAATTCTGTATTAATGAAAGATTTGAATGATAAAGACTTTTCCGGTTTCTTGGCATGGATTAAAAATAAGCCGATTCAAATGCGTTTCATCGAGTTGATGCAAACCGGTGAAATGAATTCTTTCTTCCAAAAACATCATTTATCGGGACAGATTTTAGAACAGAAACTTTTGCAAGACGGCTGGCAGTTGCAGATAAAAAATCGTTCTGATGGCCCGGCAAAAGTTTTCCGTCACCCAGATTATATGGGCGAAATCGGCTTAATCATGCCTTATGAGAAAAATTTCTGTGCCAGTTGTAACCGTTTGAGAGTTTCTGCTAAAGGGAAATTGCACCTTTGCTTATTTGGTGAAGAAGGGATTGATTTGCGTGATTTGTTACAATCTGATGAGCAACAAATGCTTTTGCAATCAAGAATTTTCTCAGCGTTACAAGGTAAGCGTGAACACCATTATCTGCATGTCGGCGATAGCGGCGTGCGTAATCATTTAGCCAGTATCGGCGGTTAATTTACGCCGAGACTGAAAACATCAAGAAAACCAACCGCACTTTTAAATTATCATGACCACATTTACTCACATTAATGCGAATGGCGAGGCGAATATGGTGGATGTTTCCGCCAAAGCCGACACGGTTCGCGAGGCGCGTGCCGAAGCCTATATTCATATGGCACCGGAAACCTTACAAATGATCCTCTCCGGACAACACCATAAGGGCGATGTGTTTGCTACCGCCCGAATTGCCGGTATTCAAGCCGCAAAACGCACTTGGGAACTGATTCCGCTGTGTCATCCGCTTTTACTTTCTAAAGTCGAAGTGAGTTTGACCGCACTTCCTGAAACCAATCAAGTACGCATTGAAAGCCTGTGTAAATTGAGCGGTAAAACCGGTGTAGAGATGGAAGCCTTAACGGCTGCAAGCGTTGCTGCATTAACCATTTACGATATGTGCAAAGCTGTGCAAAAAGACATGGTGATTGAAACGGTGCGTTTGTTAGAAAAGAGCGGTGGAAAATCCGGGCATTTTATTGCGGAGGAGAAATAATGTTACGCATTTTATTTTTTGCTCAAACTCGAGAATTAATCGGTTTGGATGCCATTGAAGTGAATGAAAATTTCGCCACGGCAGAAGCATTACGTCAACACCTTGCGGCGAAAGGCGATAAATGGGCGTTGGCATTGCAATCGGATAAACTTTTGGTGGCCATCAATCAAACCTTAATGCCGTTAGAAAGTGCGGTCAAAAATGGTGATGAAATTGCGTTTTTCCCACCGGTGACTGGGGGCTAAATGAACGATATTCAAATTTCCGTGCAAGAGCAGACGTTCGATCAAAATGCCGTTTATCGTTGGTTGAGCGAAGAAAATTCAGTGGGTGCCACGGTAATGTTTGTGGGCAAAGTGCGTGATATGAACTTAGGGGATGAAGTCAGTAGTTTGTATTTGGAACATTACCCGGCGATGACCCATAAAGCCTTGATGGACATTGCTCAACAGGCAAAAGCGCGGTGGGATTTACAAAAGATTTCCATCATTCATCGTGTAGGTGAGTTGAACACCGGTGATGAAATTGTGTTGGTAGGAACAGCTTCTGCGCACCGCGGTGATGCTTACCACGCGAATGAATTTATTATGGATTATTTGAAAACCCAAGCGCCTTTTTGGAAAAAAGAACAAACCGAAAAAGGGGAGCGCTGGATTGAAGGCCGCGACAGTGATTATGCGGCTGCCGATAAGTGGAAATAAGAGATCTCATTGATTTTACTTATTCGTATTTGAAAAAGAAAAATCCGTTTTTTTATAAAGCGGATTTTTTTATGCTTATTAAAAATAAAATATCATGCCTTTTCTTGGAAAAGGTATGGCGCTTTATGCTAGAATAGTCGACCATTTTTCCCGATATGAGGCATATCGGTTGAATATTTTAATTACTACCAAGTCGTCGGAGGAATAGATGACAAGTTCTGCAAATAAACGTTCTGTGATGACGCTATTTTCAAATAAAACAGATATTTATTGTCACCAAGTGCGTATTGTGTTGGCTGAGAAAGGCGTAGCTTATGAAACGGAAATTGTAGATCCGCAAGCATTATCAGAAGATTTAATGGAACTCAATCCGTACGGTACTGTGCCTACGCTAGTTGATCGTGATTTAGTGCTGTTTAATTCTCGCATTATTATGGAATATTTAGACGAGCGTTTTCCGCATCCGCCATTAATGCCGGTTTATCCGGTGGCTCGTGGAAAAAGCCGCTTATTGATGTTACGTATTGAGCAAGACTGGTATCCAACGTTGGAAACCGCACAAAATGCGGCTTCCGAAACTGAACGTGCGAATGCCTTAAAACAATTGAAAGAAGAAATTCTTGCGATTGCACCGATTTTTAATCAAACCGCTTATTTTATGAGTGAGGAATTTAGCTTAATTGACTGCTATGTGGCACCGTTACTATGGCGTATGCAGGAATTAGGTGTCGAGTTCAGCGGTGCTGGCAGCAAAGCAGTGAAAGCCTACATGTCTCGTATTTTTGAACGCGATTCCTTCTTGCAATCCGTGGGCGAATTAGCGCCGAAAAACTTAATGGATGAAAAATAATAGGCGATTTAATGGAATATAAATCATCCCCGAAACGTCCTTACTTGTTAAGGGCTTATTACGATTGGTTGATCGATAATGATTTCACACCGTATTTGGTGGTTGATGCCACTTATTGGGGCGTGAAAGTGCCGGTAGAGTATGTCAAAGATGGACAAATTGTATTGAACTTGTCTGCCAATGCCACCGGAAATTTACAGTTAACCAATGATTTTATTCAATTTAATGCCCGTTTTCGTGGCGTGCCACAGGATATTTACATTCCAATGGGGGCAGCATTAGCAATTTATGCGCGTGAGAATGGCGATGGCGTGATGTTTGAGCCGGAAGAAGCTTATGATGATCATCCGGCGCAGGCAGAAGAACAACCAATTGGGTTTGAGAAAGCCGTCGATAAAACGGATAAACCGAAAAAGACAGAGAAATCGACATCTCACTTACGTATTGTGAAATAGTTGTTCGATCATCAGATTAAAAAACTTTGAAAAAAGATACCGCACTTAGGTATCTTTTTCGTTATTCAAAGCATCAAAAGTGCGGTCAATTTTAAACATGTTTTTCTAGCTATAAAAAAATCGCCTCGTTAATTCAACAAGGCGATTTTATTTACTCATAAATTAGAAGTTGGCGTTGCGTGGTGCTCGCGGGAATGGAATTACATCACGAATGTTTTGTAAACCGGTGACATAAACAATCAACCGTTCAAAACCTAAACCAAAGCCGGAGTGCGGTACAGTACCATAACGGCGTAAATCGCGGTACCACCAATAATCTTCAGGATTTAAGCCCATTTCTTCCATGCGTTTATCCAATACATCTAGACGTTCTTCACGTTGTGAACCACCAATGATTTCACCGATTCCCGGAGCCAACACATCCATCGCTGCAACGGTTTTTCCGTCATCGTTTAAACGCATATAGAAGGCTTTGATGTCTTTCGGATAGTTTTTCACCACAACAGGCGATTTGAAATATTCTTCCGCTAAATAGCGTTCATGTTCGGAAGAAAGGTCGATTCCCCAAGAAACCGGGAATTCAAAAGTTTTGCTGGATTTCAATAAAATCTCAATCGCATCGGTGTAATCTACTTGGGCGAAATCAGAATGAATGAAACGTTCTAAACGATTAATGACATCACCATCAACATGTTTAGCAAAGAATTCCAAATCATCACGACGCTCAGCTAAAACTGCGCGGAAAACATATTTCAACATATCTTCGGCAAGTTTAGCGTTGTCTGCGAGCGTTGCAAAAGCCACTTCCGGTTCAATCATCCAGAATTCTGCCAAGTGACGGGTTGTGTTGGAGTTTTCGGCGCGGAATGTTGGTCCAAACGTATAGATTTTGCTTAACGCACAAGCGTAAGTTTCACCGTTTAATTGACCGGATACGGTTAAGAATGATTCTTTACCGAAGAAATCTTGGCTAAAATCCACCGCACCTTTATCTGTGCGCGGTAAGTTTTCTAAATCTAACGTAGAAACGCGGAACATTTCACCCGCACCTTCCGTGTCGGAAGCGGTGATTAATGGCGTAGCAACCCAATAAAAACCTTGTTCATGGAAGAAACGATGAATTGCTTGTGCTAAACAGTGACGCACACGGGCAACAGCACCAATGATATTAGTACGAGGACGTAGATGCGCGACTTCGCGTAAATATTCGATTGAATGGCGTTTTGCTGCCATTGGATAGGTTTCAGGATCTTCGACCCAACCGGTGACTTCGACACTTTCAGCTTGTAATTCAACAGCTTGCCCTTCTGCCGGAGATTCTACAACAGTGCCGGTGACAATCACGGAACAGCCGGCTGTTAAGCGTAATACTTCAGATTCATAGTTAACGATATCATTATTTACGATAGCTTGAATGGGAGCAAAGCAAGAACCGTCATAAACGGCGAGAAAGGATAGGCCTGCTTTGGAATCGCGACGAGTACGCACCCAACCGCGTACAGTCACTTTTTCGCCAATTGCAATTTTGCCTTGTAGTACATCTACAATTGATGCAATTTTTGTCATATATACCTCAGAATTAATGCTTTTTTAGAAACCGCGTTAGTTTACCTCAAGTTCGAAAATTTTCAAAAATCTATCCGGTGGTTTTTATTTTTGTGACAGGAGGCGCAGATTTAAAGCAAATTTCTTGAGTAAAAAGAGTTAACTGGTATAACTACGTTCGTCAAATTAATTATGATAATAAATATGGACGCATTGAATGAATAAGGAAGAAAAAACACCCTCACGCCTAATTCAATTAGGCAGAATTTACCGTTTAATTGAACAATTTGAAGAAATTTCCCGTATTGAACTTTCAAAACTTTCCGGATTTGCTCCCGCGACGATTACTTCTCTTACTCGCGATCTCATAGAAAAGCATTTAATTATGGAAAAAATGGTACGTAATACAGACAATCGTGGACGACCGGCAACCGCATTATGTGTCTCTCCAATCTATTGGCAGTCCTTATGTGCCACATTGATGGAAGATCGTTTTGAAATCACACTTAGTGAGCTTAACGGTGTTATTGTTAAACAAAAGATTTTTCCACTATCAACAAATAAATTGTCAACGCTCGATGAGTTTTTAGTCAGTAGCATTGAACAATTCCTTAATAAAACAAAAGAATTATCAAATTTAATTACATTTTCAGTCACTGTCGGTGGGGAATTGGATAAAGACGGAAACCTAATAAAACTAGGAAGTCAGAGATTTAATCAATTAAATCTTAGAACGTTATTTTTGCCTTATTTTGATGTTCCAATTTTAATTTCAGAGTATTTTAAGACTTGGTTATTAGCTGAATCGACTTTAGGTAATGCAATTAATTGTGATGATGCTTTGTTTATCCAATTAGATGATGAGGTTAATTTTAACGTATTGTCAGAAGGGAATATTTTATTTAATCGAGAGCATGAGCGAATTAATATTAATCACTTAGTCGTTCCTCGATTAAATGAGTTACAAGCGCTAATTAATCGTGATTTACCGGAAGTAGAGCGTTATCAAGTACAACATCAGATTACCCATCGGGCAATTATTCAGCTCATTGATTTGCTGTATCCGAATAATCATTTTTCCATAAATGCTGAAAAAATTAAGTTCTTGTGTAGAAATATTATCCAACAAGAGAAGACGGCATTACGAATTTTGGATCATTTAACGGATTGTTTAGCCTATATTTTGATGAATCTCCTTCATATTTTCTCTGCAGAGAAGATCATGCTCAACTCTAGTATGTTAATTGTTAAAGATGTTTTACTTGAAGAACTCAATCAAAAACTAGCTACCTATTTTCCTCATGGAAAGGTTGCAGAAGTTGTGATGGGTAAATATGAATGGAATAGTCCGGTCGTCGCTGCTGCCGCAATTAAGCAAGGAATTTATGACGGAGCTTTATTAACCAGTTTGGAATAATAGGAATAAATTGTAAATAAATTCAGCAAATTTGTTTTAGCTCAATACTACTCATTATAAATTCTCTTAGAATTCTGAAAATCATATGAAAAAGGGGATATTAATGAGTAGTTTTTTTGTCACCGGAACTGACACAAATGTAGGGAAAACTGTGGTAAGTCGGGCAATTATTCAGGCCTTACAAAAAGCGGGTGTGCAGGTTGTCGGCTATAAACCTATTGCATTTGGTCAGGATGAAATGATTTATCCGCCACATAATTTATCTGAAAATAGCGACTATGACACGAAAGATAATCCTGATGTATTAACGTTAATGGCGAGTACAGAAGAAAAAGTTAGTTATGAAGAAGTGAATAGCTATACATTTTTACACACGATACCTATCTTAACAGAGGACAGTAAGCGGGTTCATATTGAAAAATTAAATAAAGACTTGGCTCATTTACGTGATAAATATCAATCAGTTGTTGTTGAAGGTTCTTTTGGGTGGTTAACACCGATCAATAAAGATTACAGTTTTGCCGATTGGGTTGCTGAACATCATATGCCGGTTGTTGTTGTGGTAGGTATTAAAGAAGGTTGTATCAACCATGCTTTATTAACAGTGCAATCGATTATTGATAAAGGATTGCCGTTATTGGGGTGGGTTGCTAATCGAATTAACCCTGGATTAGGGCACTACGCAGAAGTGATCGAAACCTTGAAACAAAAAATTGATGCCCCGTTATTGGGCGAGGTTTCTTATGTTCACAAACCGGAAGAGCAAGACTTAAGTCGTTTTATTACTAACGTAGATCGTTTAACTTATATGAAAACCGAGTTGGTTGCTTAATGCCGTAGAATAAAGTGCGGTCAGGAAATAAGATATTTTTAGTGAGTTAATATTTTCTTCACGATAAAGACAATATAATTGATATAAAAAAGGCTTAGAAATGTTTCTAAGCCTTTTGTTTTATACAATCAATTATTCAACGGTCAGAATACGGCAAGTGTTTGTACCACTTTCGCTAAATTCAGCCCCTTGAGTTAATAACACGATATCACCGGCCATTAAGAAACCTTTGTCTTTTAGCACGCTAATTGCTTTTTGAGCACCTTCCATGGTACGGCTAACATCATTGTAAAAGACCGGTGTTACACCGCGATATAATGCGCACAAGTTTAATGTTTTTTGGTTACGGGATAAGGCAAAAATCGGTAAACCGGAACTAATACGGGACATTAATAGCGGTGTACGGCCACTGCTACTCATCGCAATAATGGCGCTTACGCCTTTCATATGGTTAGCTGCAAACATGGTTGACATAGCAATAGTTTCTTCGATGTCGTCAAATTCAACATTCATACGGTGATGAGAAACGCTTGCACCTGGCATTTTTTCTGCGCCTAAACAAACTTTTGCCATTGTCGCAACCGTTTCAGCCGGGTATTGACCTGCAGCAGTTTCTGCAGACAGCATGACCGCATCAGTACCATCCAATACCGCATTCGCCACGTCCATGACTTCCGCACGGGTTGGCATAGGGTTGCTGATCATGGATTCCATCATTTGTGTTGCAGTAATTACCACACGGTTTAATTGACGGGAACGACGAATTAATTTCTTTTGCACTGCGACTAATTCCGGATCACCGATTTCAACACCGAGGTCACCACGGGCAACCATGATGACATCAGCAGCTAAAATGATATCGTCCATCGCTTCGTTAGATTCTACGGTTTCAGCACGTTCGACTTTAGCAACGATTTTGGCATCTAAACCGGCATCTTTCGCTAATTGACGAGCATAGTTCAAATCTGCACTGGAGCGTGGGAAAGATACTGCAAGGTAATCTACACCGATACGTGCAGCGGTAATGATGTCAGCTTTATCTTTCTCAGTTAATGCATCAGCAGACAAGCCACCGCCCAATTTGTTGATCCCTTTGTTATTTGATAATGGGCCACCAACGGTAACTTCCGTGAAGACTTTTGCGTTTTCGGTAGATAACACTTTTAATTGAACGCGACCGTCATCCAATAAGAGGATATCGCCTGGAACCACATCTTGCGGTAAAGTTTTGTAATCTAATCCAACAGCTTCTTGTGTACCTTCACCTTTCGGTAATTCTGCATCTAAGATAAATTTATCACCGACATTTAAGAAAATTTTGCCATCTTTGAATGTAGATACACGAATTTTAGGACCTTGCAAGTCACCTAAAATCGCAACAGTTTTGCCTAGTCTTTTTGCGATTTCACGAACACGTTCTGCACGACCAATATGATCTTCCGGTGTACCGTGAGAAAAATTCATACGTACTACGTTTGCACCGGCGGCAATAATTTTTTCTAAATTGTTACCGCGGTCAGTGGTTGGACCCATGGTACATACAATTTTTGTTCTTCTTAATTTTCTGGACATTAACATTCTCCATCTATGTTTATCTTATAAAATTTTCTTTATGTGAATGATTATTTCTTAATCACAAAAAAACTGGTCGGCATTATACGCTTAAAATAAAATTAGATCGAGATCACATTTTAGGAAAAAGTCCTTGCTATTTGTGGGATTCTAAGAAAAGCCTTTATACATAATTGGTTACGATTTATACATTAAAAGTGCGGTCATTTTTTCCGTTATTTCGTAGCGGCTTTCATGTTGCGAACAAACTCAGCGAGTTCCGTTAAACATTGGGCGTGATTTTCTAAATTTCGCTCAATGATTTTTACGGTTGCCGAACCGGAAATCGCGCCGGCTGCGCCAAGTTGAAGTGCTTCTTTTACTTGCGCCGGTTGAGCAATGCCGAAACCTTGTAGAATAGGCGGAGCATGGCGAGCCTTAAGTTGCTCTACAAGGGTGTCTAAGTTAGCCGCATGAACTTGGTTTTCTGCGCTGGTCACGCCAGCACGCGAGACCAAATACGTATAACCTTCACTGCTTTCAGCCACACCTTGAATCGTTTTTTGATCCGCATTCGGCGGACAAATAAAGACTGGCTGAACACCGTGTTTTTTGGCTGTTTTTACATAGTCTTCTTTTGCCAATAATGGAATATCCGCCACTAAAACGGCATCCACACTGACTTCCGCACAACGTTGATAAAAATTATCCAAGCCTTTGGCAAAAATTAAATTCGCGCAAAGTAATAGGCTGATGGGAATCTCAGGGTATTTTGACCGCACTTTGGCAAGCAATTTAAAACTATCTTCTGTACTGTGACCAGCGTTGAGGGCGCGATTATTGGCGGCTTGAATAACAGGACCGTCCAATAACGGATCAGAAAAGGGAAAACCCAATTCCAATGCGTCTGCGCCGTTATCGACGAGGGTACAAATAATTTCAAAAGAGCGGTCAAATGTCGGATCGCATAAGGTAACGAAAGGAACGAATGCGCCTTCATTTTTCGCGCTTAATTGGGCAAATGTGGTTTCAAAACGGCTCATAATTGCATTCCTTTTTCATTTAAAATTTTATCTACGGTAAAAATGTCTTTATCGCCACGACCGGATAAATTCACTACCAAAATTTGTGCTTTATTCGGTTCCTGATGAATCATTTTTAATGCCTGCGCCAGTGCATGAGAACTTTCTAATGCAGGAATAATGCCTTCATGTTTTGCCAATGCTTGGAACGCATTTAAGGCTTCATCATCGGTAATGCTCGGGTATTCCGCGCGACCAATGCTTTGCAAATAGGCGTGTTGCGGGCCGACAGAAGGGAAGTCCAACCCGGCAGAAATGGAGTAGGATTCTTCCACTTGGCCGTCTTCTGTTTGCATGAGCGGTGATTTCATCCCGAAATAAATACCCACTTTTGCATGGCCTAATGGAGCCCCATGTTCACCTGTTTCAATGCCATGGCCGGCAGGTTCTACGCCAATTAAACGCACATTCGGTTCATCAATGAAATCCGTAAACATACCGATTGCATTTGAACCGCCACCTACCGCTGCAATCACCGCATCCGGTAAACGGCCTTCTTTTTCTAAGATTTGACGTTTGGTTTCTTCGCCAATCATTTTTTGGAATTCGCGTACAATGGTTGGGAAAGGGTGAGGGCCTGCTGCTGTACCCAATAAATAATGGGTTGTTTCATAGTTTGCCGACCAATCACGCATGGCTTCACAGCATGCATCTTTTAAGGAGCAAGAGCCTTTTTGCACCGGCACCACTTCAGCCCCCATTAAGCGCATACGGAATACATTCGGTGATTGGCGTTCTACGTCTTTGGCACCCATGTAAATGCGGCAAGGCATATCCAACATGGCACAAGCAAGGGCTGTCGCGACACCGTGTTGACCTGCGCCGGTTTCCGCGATAATGCGGGTTTTCCCCATGCGTTTTGCTAATAAAATCTGACCTAAAACTTGGTTGGTTTTGTGGGCACCGCCGTGGAGCAAATCTTCTCGTTTTAAATAAATTTTGGCTTTCGTGCCTTTGGTTAAGTTACGGCAAAGTGTAAGTGCGGTCGGTCTGCCGGCATAATTTTTCAGGAGATCCTGAAATTCACGTTGAAATTCTGGGTCATGTTGCGCTTCAACAAATGCTTTTTCTAATTGTTGAAGCACAGGCACTAAAATTTCCGGCATATACATTCCGCCAAACTGCCCAAAATAAGGGTTTAAAATCGTGTCTGACATGTAGTTTCCTTTTTTGTTAGCCATTTCTTGCCACATTTAATGGCGCGAAAGTTTGCGCCGTCGGCATCACTTCAATTCGATTAATATTCACGTGTTCCGGTTGTTGATTGAGCCATAAAACGATATTGGCGATATCCTGTGCAGTGACATATTGCACGTTTTCATATACTTTATCTGCGCGGGCGTCATCGCCTTTAAAACGTACGTTAGAAAATTCCGTACCGCCACATAATCCCGGTTCTACATTGGAAACACGCACATTGGTGCCGGCCAAATCTGCGCGGAGGTTTAAACTGAATTGTTTCACGAAGGCTTTTGTGCCGCCGTAAACGTTGCCACCCGGATAGGCATAATTGCCGGCAATTGAGCCTAAATTAATGATATACCCTTGATTACGCGCCACCATTTGCGGCAAAACTAAGCGGGTTACGGTGACCAAACCTTTCACATTGGTATCGATCATTTTTTCCCAGTCATCTAAATCGGCTTTATCTGCGCTTTCTAAGCCAAGGGCAAGGCCTGCGTTATTCACTAATAAATCGATGGCTTGTAATTCTGTCGGCAGCGTTTTGAATGCATTTTCAGTCGCTTGACGATCCGAAATATCGAATGCAAGAGGAAAGAATTGGCTGCCGTATTCTTGTTCTAATTGCGCTAAACGTTCTTGTCTTCTTCCTGTACCAATCACTAAATAGCCCGAATTCAATAATGTGCGACAAATGGCGTTTCCAAAACCGGCGGTGGCGCCTGTCACTAATGCAATTTTTGTCATGTTTATTTCTCCTTGTTGTGGAATTGGAGTACGGAAAAATTCATTTAGAAAAATGACCGCACTTTTTATGATGAACAATATACTACTACACTAGTATGTAAAAATATAGCGCGTTAATAAAGAAATTTACAAGAGAGTGTGCAAAAGTGCGGTTGTTTTTTGCAATGAATTGAAGAGAAAGAAAAAAGCACGTTTCGGAATCGCGTGCTTTTTTATTTGAAATGAATAAAAGTGCGGTGCTTTTTCACCGTGTTTTTTAAGCTACATCATGGCACCCACATATTTCAGCATCACCCCGGCGGCGATGGCGGAACCAATCACACCGGCAACGTTCGGCCCCATGGCATGCATGAGTAGGAAGTTTTGGTTGTCTGCTTCCAGACCGATTTTGTTAGAAACCCGTGCAGCCATTGGTACGGCAGACACACCGGCAGAGCCGATGAGAGGGTTAATTTTGTTTTTGCTGAATTTGTTCATCAATTTCGCCATTAATACACCGCTGCCGGTACCGATCCCGAAAGCAATCACGCCAAGAATTAAAATGCCCAAGGTTTGCGGTTGTAGGAATTTGTCGGCGATGAGTTTAGATCCCACTGATAAGCCAAGCACGATGGTGACGATGTTAATCAAAGCATTTTGCGTGGTATCGCTTAACCGTTCTACCACACCGCTGACGCGCATGAGGTTACCGAAGCAGAACATCCCGAGCAATGGGGCGGCATCCGGTAAAAGTAAACCCACGAGCAACAGCAAAATCACCGGGAACAAGACTTTTTCACGATTGCTCACATGGCGCATTTGTGTCATACGGATCTTGCGTTCTTCTTCCGTGGTTAAGGCTTTCATGATCGGTGGCTGAATCAATGGCACTAACGCCATGTAGGAATACGCCGCTACAGCAATGGCACCGAGCAATTCCGGTGCGAGTTTGCTGGTGAGGTAAATCGCAGTCGGGCCATCCGCACCACCGATAATACCGATGGACGCGGCTTGTGGGAGCGTGAATTCAATAATACCGAAATAGTTCAATGCCAAAGCACCGAGTACGGTGGCGAAAATACCGAACTGTGCCGCAGCACCAAGCAGCAACGTTTTCGGATTTGCCAATAACGGGCCGAAGTCTGTCATCGCGCCTACGCCCATGAAAATCACTAACGGCGCAATGCCATAACCGATAGCCACTTTATAGAACAACGCCAAGATCCCGGCGCTGTATCCCATGTCCATTGACAAGGCTTCCAGTTGATTTACGGTAGAGCCGGACGCTGTCGCAAGTGCAGTTTTAATGAGTGCCGGATCAGCGGCGACGCCTAATTTCGCGGCAATGACGGCAATTTGCTCCGGTGAGCCAAGATGAAGCAAATTCTCTAATGCCGTCATGGCAAGCCCGGCTTCGGGAATGTTTGATAACAATCCACCAAAGCCGATAGGCAATAATAGCAATGGCTCAAA
Source organism: Aggregatibacter segnis ATCC 33393 (assembly GCF_000185305.1). Classification (GTDB taxonomy): domain Bacteria; phylum Pseudomonadota; class Gammaproteobacteria; order Enterobacterales; family Pasteurellaceae; genus Aggregatibacter; species Aggregatibacter segnis. The sequence goes on along the minus strand of NZ_GL622200.1, from coordinate 1,017,844 downwards.
CTTGCGTGCGATGGCAAGCCACAACAGGAGCAGGCTGATAGCGATCATCACCGCTTGCCCCCATTGCAAATGGAAAAGCCCCATACCCTGAATTAATGCAATAATGCTATCCATAGGTAACTCCTTAGACGAGGTTCATAACGGTATCACCCACCGCGACGGCATCGCCGGTTTTGACACAAATACCACGCACGGTACCGGCTTGTGCCGCTTTGACTTCGGTTTCCATTTTCATGGCTTCAAGAATGAATAACACATCACCTGCCGCGACAGTTTGACCTTCTGTTGCCACCACTTTCCAAATGTTACCCGCCATTGGCGCCGTTACCGGTGTGCCACCACTGGTTGGCGCTGGTGCCGGTGTGGCTTGTGGCGCCGCTTGTGGTGTGGTTGTGGCTACGTGTGAAATGTCGCCGCCTTCACTGACTTTCACCACAAAGGCTTTGCCTTCCAATTCCACAGTATAAACGGCGGAGCCGGATGCTGCAGGTGCTGCTTTAGAAACAGGTTTATTTTCCACCGCACTTTCATTACCTGTTGGCGCTGGTTCAAAGGCTGCCGGGTTGTTGCGGTTTTCTAAGAATTTCCATGCGATTTGTGGGAACAGCGCCACAATTAAAGCATCGTCTACAGCGTTGTCTGCTAATTTAACCCCTTTCACTTTGGCTTGTTCGGCAACTTCAGCTTCAATTTTCGCGATTTCAGGCGCAATGTGATCGGCCGGACGGTCAGTCACCGGAGCTGCACCCTCTAATACGCGAGCTTGTAATGCGCTATCTACCGGTGCAGGCGTTTTACCATATTCACCTTTTAAAATACCGGCAGTCTCTTTCGCGATGGTTTTGTAGCGTTCGCCTGTCAACACGTTAATGACCGATTGTGTCCCTACAATTTGAGAGGTTGGGGTAACAAGCGGAATGTAACCCAAGTCTTTACGTACGCGTGGAATTTCTTCTAAAACCAAATCCAATTTATCGGAAGCATTTTGTTGTTTTAATTGATTTTCCAAATTGGTAAGCATGCCGCCCGGCACTTGTGCCACTAAAATACGGCTATCTACGCCACGTAGCTGCCCCTCAAATTTGGCATATTTTTTACGCACATTACGGAAATAGGCAGCGATTTTTTCCAAGCGCGGAATATCCAAGCCGGTGTCATATTCGGTGCCTTGTAAGGTTGCCACCATGGATTCTGTTGCCGGGTGGCCGTAGGTGCCGGACATAGAGGAAATTGCAGTATCAATCCCATCTACGCCTGCTTCAATGGCTTTTAACAGTGCCATTTCTGCCATGCCGGTAGTGGAGTGGCAATGTAAATGCAATTCGACATCGAAACGTTTTTTGATTTCGCGCACTAGGTCTGCCGCCGCCATCGGATTCAAAATACCTGACATATCTTTAATCACCAAGCTGTCGATACCGATTTCCAATAATTGTTCGGTGGTATCAAGCCAAGTTTGCATGGTATGTACCGGGCTGGTGGTATAACTTAATGTCCCTTGTGCATGAGCGCCGAATTTACGCACGGCTTGCAACGCCGCTTTCATGTTACGTGGATCGTTGAGCGCATCAAATACGCGGAACACGTCCATACCGTTTGCTACACAACGTTCGACAAAACGTTCTACTACGTCGTCGGCGTAGTGGCGATAACCGAGCAGATTTTGACCGCGCAACAGCATTTGTAACGGGGTTTTCGGACAGGCTTTTTTCAATTCACGCAAACGCACCCACGGATCTTCACCCAAAAAACGAATACAACTGTCAAAGGTTGCACCACCCCAAGCTTCTAACGACCAATAGCCGATATTGTCTAATTCTTGAGCGATCGGCAACATGTCATCGAGACGTAAACGGGTCGCGAAAAGCGATTGGTGAGCATCACGAAGTACCAGTTCGGTCATTTTAATTTTTTTAGTCATAGTAAAATCCTTATTTTTATTTGAACTGTTGGGTACGGCGATGGTGCGCGATAGCCGCTGCAATTACAGGGCGCAAACGCTCAAAATCGTCAGTAGGTGCCGCAGAAAGTGCGGTGGCATTTGAAGGCGTTTTTGGTGAGGGGTGAGGCTCAGGAAAATATTTGTTTATCAGCTTTGACATGAGTCCGATTGCCCAGATTAAAATGAGCAAAAAGACCAATACAAAACCCATCCCTGAAAACATCAGATTAATTCCTTCACCGAAAAGTTCTGCCGAAGTCATTAGTCGTATCCTTATATTTAATATGGGATTTTTATTCTACCCAAGTCATTTTCACAAAACCGTGATTGAGATCATAAATTGAGTGAAATAGGAGAGAAGAAAAGGGAAAAGTGCGGTGTTTTCTGAAGGGGATTTGAGCGTTATTTTAAAATGATGTTGCGTGCTGTCTGACGAATTAAATAAGCCATCTGCACGCATTTGAAGAGAAATTCTATTGTGACTATTTCACACTCACTACTGTGCTTTTATTTCTTAAGCGCCACAATTGATAAACGTTTACTAAAACCAAGAATATATTCAATAACGCTACGGGATAGGAACCTTTAAGAAGACCATAGATCACAAACAAAATTGCCCCGATGCAGTTAACGGTTCTCAAAGAAACGATGGATTTAAATAAAAATGATGCTGCCACAAAGAATGTTGCGACATAGCCTAAAAGCTCAATAGAATCGATTTCGAACATGAATGCCTCCAGGGAGTTAGATATAAAATGAAGGGAATAATATTGTAAATAAGCGTACCTTACAAACAAAACACAGAAAGATGAAAACAAAAAGCAAGCTAAAAGCCTGCTTTTATTCAAATTATTGCCATTCAATATCTCGCGTTACTGCTGATTCAACCCTAAAAAATCGCCTACTTCATGTTCCAACTGGCTCATGGCAAGTAGGGCTTCTTGGGTTTGTTTGGCTTCTTCTTCATCAATGATGCTCATCGCGAAACCAACGTGGACGAGAACCCATTTGCCAAGCAGAGGTTTGGGGTCATCGCTACAGATAAGGGAAATATTCACATCACGTTGCACGCCGCAAACATCCACGGTGGCAAGTTGTAATGCGCTGTCGCCGATTTTTACAATTTGACCGGGCACACCTAAACACATAATTCATTTACTCCGATTAAAAATTTCGCTTATTTTACCATTGCTTTAAATAAATTGCGGCGATCTGGATCAAACGTCGCTTGTTTGATCGGCATGGATAAAATCATGCGTTGACAATCCTGTGTCAGTTGGATGGCTTGTTCGTGGGTAAGATTCGGATCAAGCGGGGAATGCAAGGAGCAACTTAAATATTGCGGTACAGTTTCAATGCCACTGACCGTGAAGGTAAGAGCTTTGTAAGGCAGTTGAACAGTGATTTTATCCCCTAACTCTCGCGGTTCCCACGTTTGTTGCGGGCCCGGCAAAATAACGACGCTAATCATCCATGGGGTTAACACCGAGCCGACCCATTGTCCTTCAAATAAAACGAATTTTGGGCAGAAACATTCAATATTGTGATGAAAGAAGGGGAGATCTTGCATTTCAGGAACAATTTTTTGCATTTCAGCAAGGAAAGTCTCCGTTGGATTTTCTTCAAAGCCAGAAACAGAGTTTAAAAGTGCGGTGGCATTTTGAGGTGTTTTTTCGTGTCGGTACATGGTTAACTTTTCACAAAATAGTGGCGTGCGTTCTATAACGTGTGCCAGAAGTATTAATAAAATAAGCACGCGTCAGAGACGCGCGCTATCAGTGGGTGTTTGTCAATATCAATAAGATTAAAGCATAGCAGGTGAAATCTTAAAGAAAGTTCCCCTCTTTCGTAAAGAGGGGGTAGGGGAGATTTAACTCTTGCCTCTATTAATTAGGTCAAATCTCCCCCCGTCCCTCTTTTCTAAAGAGGAGAGTCTAGATTCAAACCATATTCAGTAATCACTTGATTCAAGGCTACAAAAACATTCGGTAATGTTTTTTGTATCGTTTCCGTCAAGCCAATTCCGGATTCTAGCGATTCTGGCTGGATACCGATAAGACAAAGGTGTTTTGGGAATTCGTCCGTCAATTTCATTGCAGAAAGTACATCACATATACCCAGTTGGTGTGGCGAAATTTTGCGAGAGAAAAAGGTAGGCACTTGCTCGTCATGTAACACGACAATCTCACCTGGCTGTTTGTTAGCAAGCACGGCATCGACAATAATCAAATGCTCACGGTTTGCCATCGCATCCAGTAATTCCATGCCACAAGTGCCACCATCGATGATGTCAAAGTGCGGTTGAATTTCAGGGCGTTTTTCAAGCTCCTGCACCACACGCACACCGACACCTTCATCGCTTAACAAAATATTGCCGACACCAAGAATTAACGGCTTCATTACAACACCTTCACTTCAGTCACTTCGCCATTCTCTGTATTAACAACGTGTACGGCACAGGACATACAAGGGTCGAAAGAGTGAATGGTTCTCACCACCTCCAATGGTTTAGTTGGATCTGCCACCGGTGTACCAATAATGGAAAGCTCATAAGGGCCCATTTGGTCTTGTTCGTTTCGTGGGCCTGCATTCCATGTAGATGGTACAACTGCTTGATAGTTTTCAATGCGGCCATCTTTGATGACAACCCAGTGAGAAAGCATGCCGCGTGGTACCTCACCGAAACCAACACCACGGAATTCGCCGCTTGCAGGGATATCTGTTTTAATATAAGCCGTCATATCACCTTTCGCGATGTTATCAATGAGCATTTGCCATTGAGCACTTAAAATATCGTTGATTGCACAGCAATGCACGGTACGGCCGATAATACGTCCAAGGGTAGAATGTAATTGATCGGTAGTTAACGTATTACCAGTCAATTTTTCATAAATGCCTTTTAATTCGTTGAAATGGGTAACGGTTGGTTTGTCATTCGCTGCCAAGCCGCAAATTAAATAGGCGAGAGGACCTACCTCAACGACTTTTCCGTAGAAGGTTGGGGCTTTTACCCAAGAATATTTACCGTCATCTTGCCAGCCTGTGTATTTCGGACGAGTTAAACCCGCCCAAGGTTCTAATGGCTCATCGTCTTCGTACCAAGCGTGTTTACCGCTTTCTTTAATGCCTTTTACAACGAACTCATCTTTTTGTTGATCAATTGGGCGGAAAGTCGATAAATCGCCGTTTTCGATATAACCACCTTTTAACATGAATTTAGAGTTATCTGCATCAATTGGGTATTCTGGTACAGATAAGTAGTTGCCGGATGTTTTACCTAAGTTTAACCATTCAGGATAGTAAGCCGCAAATACTGCTGCATCTACTTTATACACTTGGTTAATGAAGTCAGTTAAGCGGTCGATACACGCTTTCACGAACATGAGACGTTCTTGGTTTAGTACCGCTTGGGAATCTAAGTTAATTGGGTTTGCTACACCACCAATCGCCAAGTTTTGAATGTGTGGTGTTTTACTACCCAGTAATGCGACTACACGGTTAGCATCACGTTGACATTCAAGCGCTTGCAAATAGTGCGCGACGGCAATGAGGTTGACTTCTGGTGGAAGTTTCATTGCAGCATGACCGAAATAACCGTTAGCGAAAATGCCAAGTTGTCCGCTGTCCACTAATGCTTGAATTTTTTTCTGTACGTTGCGGAATTCATTAGCACTGTTTAATGACCATGTAGAGACACCTTTTAGCATGTCTGCTGCTTTTTCAGGATCAGCTTTTAGCGCAGCGGTGATATCCACCCAGTCCATGGCGGAGAGTTGATAGAAATGGACAATATGGTCGTGAATGCTGTGTGCAGCAAGAATCATGTTGCGAATGTACTGCGCATTGACTGGTACTTTAGCACCGATAGCATCTTCTACGGCACGTACGCTGATAATCGCGTGTACTGTGGTACATACGCCACAGATACGTTGCATAATCATCCATGCGTCACGTGGGTCGGCACCTTTTACGATATTTTCCATACCGCGCCACATGGTACCGGATGACCAAGCATTGGTGACGACGCCGTTTTCAATTTCGCAATCAATACGTAAATGCCCCTCAATACGGGTAATTGGGTCAATTGAGATACGTTTTTTTTCTGACATTATTCTGCTCCGCTAACTTTTTTGCTGAATGCCGCTTTTTCGGCAATAATTTTTTCTGAGTCTTCGGTATGTTTTTCTTTAAATACCGGTAATACAGGGAATAAACGAATGATTAAAATATAGGCACATACTTCAATTGAAACGAAGCCAATTGAAATAAGCAATTCTTCCGCAGATGGGAAATATCGATAGCCATTGCCCGGATTATACATGATGAGAGAGTAGTTCATCCGCCATAATGCTGCACCGAGTAACATGCTTAATGCCGAAATAAATAACCAACGGGAATCTGATTTTTTCTCCCCGAGGAAGAGGGTAAGTAACGGTAATACCATCAACCAGACTTCCATCCAGAACATCCATGCTTCAAATTTAGTTAATTTATCGAAACCCACAACCATTTGCAGTTTGTCGTGATAAATCAACTCACCAAAACGCACCGCTAGGAAACAGAAGATCAAACCTGCAGTGACACGCGCTAATTGAGTGAATAAATGACGCTCATCCGGTGTTTTTCCTGCAAGACCGGCTTTCACTAAGGAACCTTCAAATATCACGATAGAGAACCCCATAATGAAAGCGGTAAGCAGGGAGAGAATCGGTAACACTTCATAACTTTGCCATACAGGATGTACTTTGTGGCCTGCTACAATCATCAAGGAACCCATTGAAGATTGGTGCATCATTGGCAATAAGGCACCCAATGCAATAATGAAGAACATGATTTTATTGAGTTTATTAAACCATTTCTTCAAACCAAGGAAACCAAGCCATACCGGCGCAAATTCTAAGGTGACAACAATGATATACACCGTCATACAAAATGCCGTTTCAAACAGCACGGAATTGGTATTGAACTGCCCTGGAACGTAGAAATACGGCAAGTGCCAATAACGTCCCATATCAATGGTGATAGATAAACCGCCAAGGGAATAGCCAAAGAGACTGGCGAGCAATGCTGGGCGCACAAGAGCGTGATATTTCCCTTTATTGAAAATATACACTGTCCAAGCTAATGCCCAACCGCCACAGGCAAAACCTGTACCGACAAGCAAGTCAAAGGCAATCCATAAACCCCAAGGATAACCGCCATTAAGTGCGGTCACGGAACCAATACCAAAAACTAGACGTTTTAAAATTAATAAAACGCAAAGCACGGCAAGTGGTGCAAAAAAGAGAATTGCGGCAGAAACAAGGCGACCGCCCACCGGACGTGGATTACTCATGATGCTCATCCTCCGCTTCTTCAATTTCCTTGCGTGCCTGACGCATGGCTTCTTTTTGTGCTGCAATACGCTCGGCAATTTTATCGCCATGCATATTTTTGTAAGTCATAAAGGTAAGACCGGCAAGTGCCACTAACGGCAACGCTAAACCACGATACAAGAAATGTTGTAAATGCGCTGCACGACTTCCCGTTGCCACTTCATCTAAAGGTGGTAGGCCAAGATTTTCAAATGGTACTCCACTTAAGGCTAGGACTTGTGTTCCGCCGCCTTCTTTTTCACCGTAAATATGGTATTGATATGCCGGCACGGTAGCGCGGTATTTATCCGTACTATTGACGTGTTGACGCGGGTAATCGTATTCAGTACCGCGTAATAAACTTAAACGGCGTTTGGCCTCCGCCAATAATTCTTCTCTTGTACCGAAAATAATGGCACCCGTTGGGCAAACATGGCAACAACCCGGCAATTCGCCTTTATCTAGGCGTTCAACACCTTTTTGGTTACAGAGTTCACATTTGCTGATTTCACCGAATGGATTGTCATAGTCGTATTTTGGTACATCAAAAGGGCAACCCACCATGCAATAACGGCAACCGGTACAAATATCGGGATCGTATTTTACGATACCGGTTTTTGGATCTTTGGTAAGGGCTTGAACCGGGCAAACCGCAACACAGTTTGGGTCAACGCAATGCATACATTGTTTTTTCACGTAAGCATAGCCATTTTCCGATTGGTCTTTATTTTTACCGTCACCATCGGTCCAAACTTGAATAATATTACGCGTAAACGGCGTGAGCTTGTCGTTATTTGACCAGGTTTGATCACCTTTTGGATTTACTGGTGTGTGGTTCACGTTTTGACATTCAGCCACGCATGCCTGACAACCTACACAAAGGGTAGAGTCGTAAAGCATTCCAAGCGCACCTGGAATAGGCTCAACCACTTCCGATGCCTGTGCACTCGACACAGGCAAGGTGGAAGCAATTCCGCCAAGCACACCGGCTTTTAGAAATTTTCGTCTATCCATGTTATTTACCTGTATGCTGTTCTTTCTCTGCCGCTTTGGCTTCGGAACGGGCTTTATGTTGAACACTTAATTCGCGTAAGGTGACAACACTCACACCGGCAAGGATGGCAGCAGCACCGCCCAATAAACCGATGGCTGTCATCGTTGCACCTGAGCCTTCATTATTGTTTACATCGGGTTTTTCAGCGCGCGGTGTTGGGTTTTCTACACCGGCTAATTGGAAAATGCCTTTGGTAAAGCCCACGCCTTTTTCGTTACAACCATAACAAGGATGACCAATACCTACCGGCCAGTTATTACCACCGACATCACAGAATTCTAAAGTAGAGCAGTTGCCGTAAGTTTCCGGTCCTTTACAACCGAGATGGTATAAACACCAACCATTGCGATGACCATAATCGCCGTATTCTTTGGCGAAGCGACCTGCATCAAAGTGCGGTCTGCGATAGCAGTTTTCGTGAATTAAGCGATCGTAAGCGAATAGCGGACGATTGAGTTTGTCCATTGCCGGTAATTTCTTATAAGTAAGAATGTAAGCGACTGTTGCAAGGAAGTTATGTGGATTCGGCGGGCAGCCCGGAATGTTAATGATCGGCGTACCTTTTGGTAACACATCAGTTAAACTGCTGGCGCCGGTTGGGTTACCACCGCTGGATGGCACACCACCCCAGGCAGCACAAGAACCAATCGCAATAATGGCTGCAGCACCTTTTGCCGCCTCTTGAATGTGTTCTACAATCGGTTTTCCAGCGACCATACAATAAACACCACCGTCTTTCACCGGAATGGAACCATCAACGACTAAAACATATTTGCCATAATATTTATGCATGGCGTTGTGTTTATTATCTTCAGCTTGTTCTCCAAACGCGGCAGAAAGGACTTCGTGGTATTCTAAGGAAATCATTTCCAATACTAAATTTTCCACCGTCGGGTGAGTGGCACGTAGCAGAGATTCTGTACATCCTGTACACTCTTGTGCACCAATCCATAACACCGGCGGACGAGCAGGCGCCGTCAAGGCTTCTGTCATTTGCGCACTGGCTTTACTACTTAGCCCCATTGTTGCTGCAAGTGCGGTACATAATTTCATGAAATCCCGGCGGGAAACATCAGCTAAGGCAGAAAATAATCCATCGCTTCGTTGCATATATTCACTCCAATTCACACATTTTATATATGGTTATCGGCGCTATGATATGCTCATAAGGTGGAACATTATTTGATCGTCATCAAGAATATCCCTATTTTTTATCCGAATATAGGATGTAACCTTTTGTTTTTATAGATTAATTGCGATTAATTCTCATTTATTAAATTATTGTAACCATAACTAGGTATGAAATTTTATTTGGAGTTAGAGAAAAAAGGATTTGATCGCAGAAAAGGCTGAATTAAGAAAAGAAAAAGGCGCACATTGGACATTGTGTGCCATTATTTATTGTGTGGTTTTGTGACGCTATAAAATCTTTGCAAAAACCGACCGCACTTTTTCGGCATCTTTCACGCCGGGCGCACGTTCCACACCGGAATTTAAATCAACCCCGACACAATGTTGTGCCAATGTATCTTCAATGTTATCAGGGTTAATGCCACCCGCCAGAATAATTTTATGTTTCAGATGGGCAGGAATCAATGACCAATCGAAAGTCTCACCGGTACCACCTTGTTGCGCGCCTGACTTGCTATCGAAAACAAAACGATCAATCGCAGAAACGTCGTCAAAAACCACCGCACTTTTATGGGTTACCTCCACGGAAATGGCTTTCCAAATACGAATGCTTTCAGGCAATTCGGCGCGAAGTGCGGTGATAAATTCCGCTGTTTCATCGCCGTGCAACTGAACGGCATAGAGCTGTAACTGCTGCGCGATTTTCACGATAAAATCAATGCCTTGATTTTGAAACACGCCCACAAAACGAAGTGGTGCGGCCGTCACCAATTCTTGGGCTTGGCGTAAACTGACACAACGTTTGGAGTTTTCGACAAAAATCAGTCCGCCGTACAATGCACCGCTTTCGTAAACGGTTTTTACGTCTTGCGCACGGGTTAAACCGCACACTTTGTTTTCGCCGAAAATGACTTCACGTACGGCGTTGTTCAAATCAGGTTTGCCCATCAAACTGCTGCCAATTAAAAAGCCGTGGGCAACTTGTTGTAATTCTCGCACTTGTTGATGATTGTAAATGCCTGATTCGCTGATGATTCGTACATCGGCAGGAATGCGGTCGGCATATCGGTTGGTTAGTGCCACTACGCGGTTTAAATCTACGCTTAAATCGTGCAAATTACGATTATTTACGCCGATAATTTTCGCCTCTAACGCCAAGGCGCGTTCAAATTCTTCTTCGTTACTGGTTTCGGTCAACACGCCCATGCCGAGAGAATGTGCCAAATCGGCTAAGATGCGATAAGTTTCGTCGCTCACTACTGAAAGCATGAGTAAAATCGCGTCGGCTTGGTAAAAACGCGCTAAATACACCTGATATTCGCTGATCATAAAGTCTTTGCACAACACCGGTTGTGTGACAACGTCGCGAACTTGTTTGATGTAGGTAAAATTGCCCAGGAAGTATTTTTCATCCGTCAGCACAGAAATCGCATTGGCATAGTTTTTATAGATCTGCGCAATTTCTGTCGGCTTAAATTCACTGCGAATCAATCCTTTGGACGGCGAGGCTTTTTTACATTCTAAAATGTACGCCGGTTTTTGGTGGGTGCCTTTTGCCAACGCATCATAAAAAGCGCGGTCGGATTTTTGAATGTTTTTTTCAAATTCACTTAACGGAAATTCCGCTTCTTTGTTTTTTACCCATTCGGCTTTATCAAGCACGATTTTTTGTAACACCGTTGCGGCTTCAAGTGGTTTGGAAAAGTCTTGTGTGATCATGTTTATGTCTTATTTTTTGAAAACGGGTCTTTAAATTAATAGGCCGTTAATTTTTGTAAGGTTTCAAACGGTTTGCCTTGTGCAATCGCATCCAATACCCGTTGTGCATTTTGTTTAATGTCTTCTTGTCCGAACAGTTTTAATAATAGTGCGGTGTTCATGGCAACGGCTTGGTTGTGTTCCGTTTTGCCTTTGCCTTGTAAAAGTGCGGTAATCATTTGCGCATTTTCTGTCGGTTCGCCACCGCGCAAACTTTCCAACGGTTTGACTTGTAAGCCAAAATCCTGTGGCGTTAGGGTATAACGTTCAATCTCGCCGTTACGTACTTCCGCTACGTCTGTAGCGCCATGAATGGCCACTTCGTCTAAGCCACTGCCGTGCACGATAATCGTGTGTTCGTGACCTAATTTGGCAACAGTTTTAGCATAAATATCAATCAGTTCGGGAGAATAAACGCCGAGCAATTGATGTTTCGGACGTGCCGGATTAATAAGTGGACCAAGAATATTAAAGAGCGTACGGGTTTTTAAGGCTTGGCGTACCGGCACCACATATTTGAAGCCCGGATAATATTGCTGTGCAAACAAGAAGCAGATGCCAATGTCATCCAATGCTTGGCGGGCTTGCTCTGGCGACATCGCGATATTGACACCCAAGGCAGTTAATAAATCGCTTGAACCGGTTTTACTGGAAACGCTACGGTTGCCATGTTTAGCCACTTTGGCACCACAAGCCGCTGCGACAATAGCGGATGCCGTAGAAATATTGATAGTATTGGCGCCGTCACCGCCTGTGCCTACGATGTCGGTAAAGGGGTAGTCGGGTGTTGGAAACGGTTTGGCATTTTTAACGGCGGCTAATACGGCACCGTTGACTTCATCGATGGTTTCACCACGCACTTTGAGAGCCACTAACATGGCGGAGATTTGTTCGTTGCTTAATTTCCCCAACATGATGGCGTTAAATAAGGCTTCGCTTTCCGCGGCGGTTAAGGTTTGTGCGCCATAAAGTTTTTCTAATAGAGCTTGGTTTTCCATCATCCTTGTCCTTATTTATGAATATCGTAATCCAAATCGCGCGCTTCATCGCCGGTCATGCCACGGAAGCCCCAACAATGCGCCGGTTGCTCTTTGATGGTGATTTCCACGTCAAACGGGCTAATGCCTAATTTGTATTCAAATTCACTGAACAACATTTTGATTAAACGTTTTTTGGTTTGCTCTAAACGACCTTGCATTAAATTGATTTCAATTACCATGTAATTGTCGGTACGGTTTGTGGTATGTGGGTAGTAAAAATCGTCGTCTTCCAAACAAATAAAACGAAGCGCGTGCTTGCCTTTGGCAACATCTAAACCGAGTTCAAGACAGTTATAAATCACCTCTGCTACAGCAGATTTGCGAGGGGAGAGGGTACGTTTTAAGCCATATACTGTGATCATGTTTTGTCCTTTTTTATTTAAAATCTCCCTCTTTAGAAAAGAGGAACCAGGGAGATTGGAAAAATATTGTTATTGAATAAAAATCAAATGAAATTAACCATATTTTGATTATTAACTTACTCAGTTTTATGACGACTGCCAAATCTCCCTTAACCCCTCTTTGCTAAAGAGGGGAAGTGGTATATTAATTCCGTTTCAACAACCATTCCACCGATTGCGCCAATAACTTTGCCCCTTGCACTGTTAAAATAGATTCAGGATGGAATTGGAAGCTACAAATGGGCAAAGTGCGGTGGCGAATTGCCATATTAATGCCATGATAAGAAGCATTCGGAATCAATTCATCGGGCAAATTAATTCCCATGAGGGAATGATAGCGCGCTACCGGCATCGGGTTGGTCAAACCTTTGAACATGGCTTCATTGTCGTGTTCAATTCTGGACACTTTGCCGTGCAAAATTTCACCCGCATGAACGACTTTACCACCGAAGGCTTCGATTAACGCTTGATGCCCCAAACAAATGCCCAACATCGGTACTTTGCCGATTAATCGCTTAATCAACGGAATCATATTCCCCGCTTCATCCGGGGTGCCCGGCCCGGGAGAGAGCGCAAGAATCGTATCCGGTTGTGCCAAGGCGTTTTTTTCTAAAATCGCTAAATCACAATCATTGCGGTAAATGTGAACCTGATGTCCCAGTCCGCGAAATTGATCCACCAAATTGTAAGTAAAGGAATCAAAGTTATCTAAAAATAAAATAGTTGCCATGATGTCACTCCTATTGATTCGCTTTCTTATTGGTTTGTACGATGGCGTTGATGACCGCACGGGCTTTGTGACGGGTTTCGTCGGCTTCCATTTGCAGGTCGGAATCCAACACCGTACCGCAACCGGCTTGCACATGGGCAATACCGTTTTGCACGAAGGCGGAGCGAATCACAATACAGGTGTCAAAATTGCCATCAGATTGTAAATAGCCTACGGCACCGCCGTAACTGTGGCGTTTTTGTTGTTCAAATTGATAAATTAGCTGCATAGCTTTAATTTTCGGTGCACCGGTTAGCGTGCCCATGTTCATACAGGCTTGATAAGCGTGTAACGCATCCAGTTCAGGGCGAAGTTTACCTACAACGCGAGAAACAAGGTGCATAATGTGCGAATAACGATCCACCTGCATTAAATCTTTCACATGACGGGTTTTACTTTCGCACACACGGGCGATGTCGTTACGGGCTAAATCCACCAACATCAAATGTTCCGCTTGTTCTTTATGATCCAAACGCAATTCCAGTTCCAAACGGGAATCCAATTCGGGATCGATATTGCCGTCAGCATCAAAGCCGCGCGGACGGGAGCCGGCAATCGGATAGATCTCCAACTGACGGGTAGTTTGCGAATATTTCAAGGCACTTTCCGGTGAAGCACCGAACAAAGTGAAATCCTCGTCTTGAATAAAGAACATATACGGGCTTGGGTTGTTTTGTTTTAACTGACGATAAGTCGCCAACGTATTCGGGCATTCAAGGGAGAAACGACGGGACGGCACGATTTGGAACACGTCGCCACAATAAATATGTTGCTTCAGGCGCTCAATAATTTTCTTGAATTTATCATCATCTAAATTAATGGCAACCTCGGTAGAAGCCGATTTGAGGCTCAAGTGCGGTCGAATTTCCAAGAGTTTTTTGGCAATCTCTTGGGCGTTCTGCTGCAACGTAGCCAACGCATTTTGTGCAAAACAAAAGGTTTGTAATTTCGCTTGTTGCAATTGATGGTCAATCACCAGTAATTGTTCCGCTAAATAAAAGCAATAATCAGGACAGGTAATGCCATCATCTTGCAAAGTGATGTTTTCCATCGGAATAAAATTTGCCACCAAGTCATAGGCGAATAACCCGCCTAAAAAAACCGGCAACGAGCTTGCCTGATAAAGTTCGGTGAAACAACGCAACCCGTCGAAAATGCTGTGCGCCAATAATTTGCTGTCTTCGTCTGTATTATTGTCGACAGGTTTGAATTCCACTTGCAGTTCGGTGCTTGTTTGGGATGTTACGTTTACCTGTGCCGAGAGCTTTTGCGCAATTAACGGTAACACTGCGGCACCGTTGTCGGTTAACGCATGAAAAGTGACGGTTTGTCCCAAACAAGAAATTTTCATGGCTGCGTTAACGAGTAATAAACTTTTCAGACTGTTTTTGCTGGAGATCTCAGCAGATTCTAAAAGTAGCGTATTCGGTTTGTTTTCACATAAGGTGGCGAAAATAGCGGTAGGGTCGCTGTGATAAGCTACGTTTTGCGTAAAAGTTTGAATAAAAGCGGAAGACATTCTCATTTCCTTAAAACATAAAATAAAGTTGCACTATTAAACTAGTGCAGGTATTTAAAGTCAAGAAAAATTAAAATTTTGTTTAAGAATGGTGGGAATGGATGAATAGCGAAGTAGGGCGAATTTAATATCCGCCCACGATATGAGTCAAAAAGTGCGGTCGTTTTTTACGGCGTTTTTACTGCGCCATCTTTTTTGCCGTCTTCAAAAATCCTTGAGCTGAATTGTAAATTTCGGCTTTGCCTTGGGCGTTGAGAATCATATCGGACATTTCACGGAAGGCGCCTTTTCCGCCGCCTAAGCCTAAGGTGTAATCGGCACAGTTTTTGACATATTCCGGTGCATCGGCAACCGCGAAGGAAAGTCCACAAACAGCGAAAGCCGGGAGATCAACGCTGTCATCGCCAATGTAAGCTGTTTGCTCCAGCTCAACACCGGCTTGGCGACATAATTCAAAACAGGCACTTTCTTTTTCCAGCTTGCCTAAAAAGGCGAGTTTAATGCCTAAATCGGCAATGCGTTTGCGCAAAATTGCCGAATCACGTCCGGATAACACAGCAACCTGAATGCCGGCTTCCATCAACATCCGAATGCCTAAACCATCGCGCACATGAAAACTTTTGAGCGCTTCGCCGTTAGCATCGTAGTGCAGTAAACCGTCCGTTAATACGCCGTCCACATCGGTGATAACGAATTTCACCTGTTTTAATTTTTCTTGTAACTCTGTTGTCATCAGCTTGAGAACTCCACTAAACCGACCACATTTTGCGCATCATCCACCACAACCAAAGAGTGAATTTTGTGCGCTTTCATATAATTTTCCGCTTCAGATAAATAGGTATCTTGATGAATAGTTTTTGGATGAGAGGTCATCAATTCCTGTGCGGTTTTGCTAAGCGTATTGGCACCGTTGGCCGTTAATGCACGGCGAATGTCACCATCGGTGATAATACCGCGTAATTGCTGTTGCTCCATGACCAACGCTACGCCCATACGACCTTCATTCATAATGGTTAAGCAATCGGTGAAGGAGGTCGTTAAGGCGGCGATCGGTAAGCGAGTTTGCATTTGATCTTTCACGCGGCATAACAAACGGCGACCTAAGCTGCCGCCCGGATGGAATTTCGCAAAATCTTCCGGTTGGAAATCGCGCGCGCGCATTAAACAAACTGCCAACGCATCGCCCAACGCCATGGTCACAACCACGGAAGTGGTCGGTGCAAGGTTATTCGGGCAGACTTCCCGTTCTACGCTAATGTCCAACACATAATCCGCATGACGCGCTAAAGTGGAATTTTTATTGGACGTGAGCGCAATGATTTTGTTGCCGAAGTTTTTCAGGCTTGGAATGAGTTTGTTTACATCGTCGGTTTCGCCGCTGTAAGAAATGAGCATCACCACATCAATGGGTTTCAACATGCCTAAATCACCGTGAAAGGCTTCCGTAGGATGCAGGAAAAAACTCGGTGTGCCGGTGGAAGCAAAGGTGGCGACCATTTTTTTGCCCACTAAACCGGATTTGCCGATACCGCCGATCACCAAACGGCCTTTGCAATTTAAAATTAAATCAACAACCTCAGTGAAGGTGCAGTCTAATTTTTCGCTGAGTTGTCCGAGGGCTTTTTCTTCAACGCCCAGGGTTTCTCGGGCAATTTGTAAATAATTCATTGAAGTTTCCTTATGTGGCACAAAAGTGCGGTGTATTTTAGGCCTGTTTTTGTGGCGTTCATTCTAGCCCAACTTTTTACTTAACACTATATTTCACCTTGAATTTAAGCTATACTGCGCGCCAGAGTTGGTCAGGCAATCGCCGGTCTATTGAAGCCTCTAACATCGCGAAAGCGTAAACTGGGGGACAAGTAGGCGGGAGGAAAGTCCGGGCTACACAGGGCAGAGTGCCGGATAACGTCCGGGAGGCGAGAGCCTACGACAAGTGCAGCAGAGAGCAAACCGCCGATGGCCCGCAAGGGATCAGGTAAGGGTGAAAGGGTGCGGTAAGAGCGCACCGTGCCGCCGGTAACGGTTGGTAGCAGGGTAAACTCCACTCGTAGCAAGACCAAATAGGAATCCAATGAATGGCCCGTTCAGGATTCGGGTAGGTTGCTTGAGCGCATGTGTAAATATGCGCCTAGATGAATGATTGTCCATGACAGAACCCGGCTTATCGACCAACTCCCTTTTTCTTTTCAAAAAACATCGTCAAAATCCACCGCACTTTTCTCTTTTTCCAATAAAACAACATTTTTTCTCATTGAATTCATTGGCATACTTGATTTTCCTTTTTTTGTCGCCATTATAGCCAAGCGTGTTTTTATTACTGTTTTATTTAGGAGTTTTTCATCGATGATGCGCATTTTACTTTTCCTTGCGACCAATATGGCAGTATTGTTGGTTTTTAACATCATTTTATCGTTAACCGGCATTCAATCTCGTGATGCGAGCGGTTTAATGCTGTTTGCCGCATTATTTGGTTTTGCAGGTTCTATTATTTCGTTATTTATGTCCAAAACCATGGCAATTCGTTCTGTGGGTGCTGAAGTGATTCAACAACCACGCAACGAAACAGAGCGTTGGTTATTGGATACCGTATATTCACAAGCAGATCGTGCCGGTTTACCACGCCCTGAAGTCGCTATTTACCATTCTGCTGATGTAAATGCTTTTGCCACCGGCGCAAGCAAAAACAATTCGTTAGTGGCGGTGAGTACCGGTTTGTTAAATAAAATGACTCGTGGCGAAGCTGAAGCTGTTTTGGCGCACGAAGTTAGTCATATTAAAAACGGCGATATGGTGACCATGGCGTTATTGCAAGGTGTGTTGAATACTTTCGTGATTTTCTTATCACGTATCATTGCAAACGTGGTGGCGAATTCCCGCAATCAGGGCAGTGAAAGCTCAAGCAATTCCGGGAGCTATTTCTTAGTTTCGATGGTGCTTGAAGTCGTATTTGGTTTCTTGGCAAGCATGATTGCTATGTGGTTCTCCCGCCAACGTGAATTCAGAGCCGATGCAGGTTCAGCGAATTTAGTGGGTAAGCAAAAAATGATTGATGCGCTAAAACGCTTACAAAACTTGCATGAACCGGAAGAGCTGGAAGGCTCCACCTTGGCGGCATTTGCCATTAACGGTAAACGTGGTGGCGGCTTAACAGAATTGTTCTTAAGCCACCCGCCGTTGGAAAAACGTATTGAAGCATTGCAACAATTACCTTAATAGTAAAATTTTAATAAATAGAGGCTTTTTTAAGCCTCTATTTTTTTATCCAAAGAAAATGGCTGAAAAGTTTCAGTTGAAATGTAAACGGAAGAATAAAGTGCGGTCATTTTTCCCTATAAATCTTCGTTTTATTACGGAATAATTTCCGCGGTCATAGATAAATCGCGTGATTTTCTAAGCAGTTAGTATTATTATTGACAGCATTTTTTAGATAGATTAATCATCACAGAGGATATTTATGCAGCATCTTAAAGAGCTTGTGGATAAAGCAAGAAATGCTATAGACAACATTGAAGATAAAAGCCTTGCCGCGCTTGATGAAATTCGCGTGGAATATTTTGGTAAGAAAGGTCATTTTACCCAATTAATGCAAGAATTGCGCAATGTGGCGGCGGAAGAACGTCCGGCAATGGGCGC
This sequence comes from Aggregatibacter segnis ATCC 33393, assembly GCF_000185305.1. Classification (GTDB taxonomy): domain Bacteria; phylum Pseudomonadota; class Gammaproteobacteria; order Enterobacterales; family Pasteurellaceae; genus Aggregatibacter; species Aggregatibacter segnis. The sequence continues at coordinate 999,243 of NZ_GL622200.1, read as the reverse complement.
GAAAATTAACGAAGCTAAACAAGCGGCATTAGATTTTTTAAATGCAAAAAAAGCGGAATGGGAACAAGCCCTATTAAATGCACAATTGGAAAACGAACGCATTGATGTGAGTTTACCGGGGCGCAAAGTGGAAATGGGCTGTTTACATCCGGTTTCTATTACCATTGAACGCGTGACCAAATTTTTCTCTGAACTGGGTTTTTCTGTGGAATCCGGTCCTGAAATCGAAAGCGATTATTACAATTTTGATGCCTTAAATATTCCTAAACATCATCCTGCGCGTGCCGATCACGACACATTCTGGTTTAATCCTGAATTATTGTTAAGAACGCAAACTTCCGGGGTACAAATTCGTACCATGCAAAAACAGCAACCGCCAATTCGCATTATGGCGCCGGGGCGCGTGTATCGTAACGATTACGACCAAACCCACACACCGATGTTCCATCAAATCGAATTGTTGTATGTGGATAAACATGCGAATTTCACCGAATTAAAAGGCCTGTTGCACGATTTCTTACGTGCCTTCTTCGAAGAAGATTTGCAAGTGCGTTTCCGTCCGTCTTACTTCCCATTCACAGAGCCTTCTGCCGAAGTGGATGTAATGGGTAAAAACGGAAAATGGCTAGAAGTGTTGGGTTGCGGTATGGTACACCCAAATGTTTTACGCAATGTTGGTATTGACCCAAATGAATACTCTGGCTTTGCAGTGGGCATGGGGGTAGAGCGTTTAACCATGTTACGCTACAACGTCACAGATTTACGTTCATTCTTCGAGAATGATTTACGCTTTTTGAAACAGTTTAAATAATTTTGAGTGAGAGATAAGTATGAAATTTAGTGAACAATGGGTACGCGAATGGGTTAATCCAGCGATTTCTACGGAACAACTTTGCGAACAAATTACCATGTTAGGCTTGGAAGTTGACGGAGTAGAAAAAGTGGCCGGCGATTTCACCGGTGTGGTTGTAGGCGAAGTGGTGGAATGCGCACAACATCCTGATGCCGATAAATTACGCGTAACCAAAGTGAATGTGGGCGGCGAGCGTTTGTTAGATATCGTGTGTGGTGCACCGAATTGTCGTCAAGGCTTGAAAGTGGCTTGTGCGGTAGAAGGCGCTGAATTACCGGGTGATTTCAAAATCAAGAAAACCAAATTACGCGGACAACCTTCCGAAGGCATGCTTTGCTCATTCAGCGAACTCGGCATTGAATCTGATGCCAATGGCATTATCGAATTGCCACAAGATGCGCCTATCGGTACCAATTTACGCGATTATTTAACATTAGACGACAGCGCTATTGAAATCAGCTTAACGCCAAACCGTGCAGACTGTTTAAGCATTGCCGGTGTGGCGCGTGAATTAGCTGTGGTGAATAAACTTCACGAAAATCCACCGCACTTTGAGGTGGTTAAACCGACCATTAGCGATAAAGTACAAATTGATGTTCAAGCTGCCGAAGCCTGTCCGCGTTATTTATTACGTGTGATTAAGAATGTCAATGTTAAAGCGCAGTCACCAATGTGGTTACAAGAAAAATTGCGCCGTTGCGATATTCGTTCTATCGATCCAATTGTGGATGTCACGAACTATATTTTGCTTGAATTGGGCCAACCGATGCACGCTTTTGATATGGCAAAAGTGGCACAACCGGTACAAGTTCGCATGGCGAAAGAAAATGAAGAGCTTGTCTTGTTAGATGGTACGACAGCGAAACTTCAACCGAACACTTTAGTGATTGCCGACCAAAATGGTGCATTGGCAATGGCGGGGATCTTCGGTGGTGAAGCCAGTGGTGTGAATGTAGAAAACACAAAAGATGTGATTTTAGAAGCAGCATTTTTTGCGCCATTGGCGATTACCGGTCGTGCTCGTCAATATGGTTTGCATACAGATTCTTCTCATCGCTTTGAGCGTGGTGTGGATTTTGAATTGCCACGTAAAGCAATGGAAAGAGCGACCGCACTTTTATTAGAGATTTGTGGTGGGGAAGCCGGTGAAATTTGTGAAGTGACTCATGAAGCCCATTTACCAAAACGTCAACAAGTCACATTACAACGTCACAAATTAGATGCGTTACTTGGCCATCATATTGAAACAGAAACGGTAACCGATATTTTACAACGCCTTGGTTTACAGGTTTCTTACGCTAACAACAGTTGGACGGCTGTTGCGCCATCTTGGCGTTTTGACATTGAAATCGAAGAAGATTTAATTGAAGAAGTCGCGCGTATTTATGGCTATAACAGTATTCCAAATAATGCACCGTTAGCGCATTTGCGTATGCGTGAACATAGCGAAGCAGACATTGAATTATCGCGAATTAAAGCGGCATTAGTGAGTTGCGATTTTTATGAAGCCATTACTTATAGCTTTGTTGATCCGAAAATTCAAAGTTTACTCCACCCGGAAATTAAACCGTTTATTCTACCTAACCCAATTTCTGTTGAAATGTCCGCGATGCGCGTTTCACTATTAACCGGATTGCTAGGGGCGGTAAGTTATAACCAAAATCGTCAACAAAATCGTGTGCGTTTGTTTGAATTTGGTTTACGTTTTGTACCGGATGAAAAAGCCGAATTTGGCGTACGTCAAGAACAAGTTTTTGCGGCAGTGATGACCGGTTCGAAAGCAAATGAACAATGGAGCGAAAAAGCTGCGCCTGCCGATTTCTATGATTTAAAAGGTTATATTGAAAATTTACTTTCATTAAGTTCTGCTGGAAATCGCGCAAAATTTGTAGCAAAATCATACACAGCGTTACATCCGGGGCAATCTGCTGCAATTATGTTAGACGGTGAAGAAATTGGTTTTATTGGTCAACTTCATCCGACGATTGCTCAAAAAATTGGTATCAACGGCAAGGCATTTGTGTGTGAAATTTCCATTGCGCATATTTCTCGTCGTGATATTGCGAAAGCAAAAGAAATTTCCCGTTTCCCGGCGAATCGCCGTGACTTAGCTCTTGTGGTTGCGGATAGTGTTGCAGCAGACGATGTATTAGACGCTTGTCGTGTTGCAGGCGGTGATAAATTAACGCAAGTGAATTTATTTGACGTTTACCAAGGTAGTGGCGTCGCAGAAGGTCATAAGAGCTTAGCGATAAGCCTCGTGATTCAAGACAATGAAAAAACCCTTGAAGAAGATGAAATTAACGCAGTAATTTCAGCGGTATTATCTGAGTTAAAACAACGTTTTAATGCTTACTTGAGAGATTAAACTATGACATTAACTAAAGTAGAACTCGCCGAGAATCTTATTGAGAAATTCCATCTCAGTAAACGTGAAGCCAAGGATTTAGTCGAAAGTTTTTTTGAGGAAATCCGAATTGCGTTAGAAACTGGGAATGACGTGAAATTATCCGGGTTTGGTAATTTTGAGTTACGCGATAAATCCTCTCGTCCGGGGCGTAATCCGAAAACCGGTGAAAGCGTGCCGGTTTCTGCTCGCCGCGTAGTGGTGTTTAAACCGGGACAAAAATTGCGTAATCGGGTGGAAAAAGTCAAACCGAAAGCCTAATAAGTATAAAAATAAGCTATCAATAATGTCCTTGTTGATAGCTTTTTAGTTTGAGATGTTCTATCAATGCGTGTTTTAAAATCTTTATTGCTTTGTGGTTGTGTGTTGGCGTTAGCTGCCTGTTCCGGCGGATACAAATCCTCGCGCATTAATTACAAAGGTCAAATTAACGATCCCATTATGGCGATTGCTTTATTAAGCGAACAACAACATGAATGGGCGGGAACGCCTTATGTGCTTGGTGGGCTTGGTCGTAATGGGGTGGATTGTTCCGGTTTTGTGCAAACCACGTTTTTTGATCGCTTTGGCATAAAATTACCGCGTCAAACCAAAGATCAAGCTAAATACGGACAATATATCGAAAAATCAGATATTCAAACCGGGGATTTAGTCTTCTTTAAAACAGGCTTAGGACCAAATGGCTACCATGTGGGAATTTATGTGAAAGAGGATAAATTTCTCCATGCCTCAACCAAAGGTGGTGTCGTTTATTCTTCCATGAATAGTGATTATTGGCGCAAAGCCTATTGGCAGGCGAGACGTATTTAAGTGATGTAGAAGAAAAAAATAAAATAAAAAGGTGCGTATAAATGCACCTTTTTATTTGTCTTCAATAGCCTTTTATTAGGTACCTCGCACTAAAAGTGCGGTGGTTTTTAGCCACGTTTTTTACTTCACTTCCTTAAATGCAATCATCTCTTGTTCACTGAAATCAGTCTGATCTTCATCATCAAATTGCATTGGTGTGATATTTTGCTCATCAAATGCAGTATCGCCCTCGATACCTTCAAGCGCTTGACCGTGTTTAATGCCTTTAAAGTCGAAAAGTTTCGGATCACATAAATGAGAAAGGGTAATGTTTTGCATGGCGCTAAACATGGTTTCCAAACGCCCCGGATATTGGCGATCCCAAGTGTTCAACATGTCTTTCACCACTTGTCGTTGCAAATTCGGCTGTGAACCGCACAGGTTACAAGGAATGATTGGGAATTGTTTCGCAACGGCGTATTTCTCAATGTCTTTTTCTTTGCAATAGGCAAGCGGACGAATCACAATTTGTTTGCCATCGTCAGAAATCAATTTTGGCGGCATGGATTTTAATTTTCCGCCGTAGAACATGTTTAGAAACAGCGTCGCCAACATATCATCGCGATGATGCCCTAATGCGATTTTTGTGGCACCAAGTTCGGTCGCTGTACGGTATAAAATCCCGCGACGTAAACGGGAACAAAGAGAACAAGTGGTTTTTCCTTCCGGGATTTTCTCTTTCACAATACCATACGTGTTTTCTTCTACAATTTTGTAATTCACACCAATAGATTGTAAATATTCAGGCAAAATATGCTCCGGAAAGCCCGGTTGTTTCTGGTCTAAATTCACCGCCACAATATCGAAATTGACCGGCGCATTTTGTTGTAGGTTGAGCAAAATATCCAATAAGGTATAGCTGTCTTTCCCACCGGAAAGGCATACCATCACTTTATCGCCTTCTTCAATCATATTGAAATCGGCAATGGCGTTGCCCACATTACGGCGTAGGCGTTTTTGTAACTTATTGAAATTGTAACTTTGTTTCTTTTCTGTTTGGCTTGCTGTATTCATTGTTTCTATTCGGTTATTTGGAAAGCGGCTCATTATATACGAAGCCTCAATTTTTGCATAAATGAATTGAAAAACACGGAAAAAATACACCGCACTTTAGGCTCAGAAAATACAAAGTGCTGTGCTTTCTCATGGTATTTTTGCCAATCTAAGTCAAAAATAAAGCCCTGTTAAACAGGGCCTTGTTATTAATAAAATTGTTAAGAAGGGGGTTAGAAGCTGTATTTCAAATTCGAGAAATAAACGCGTCCTTCTTCCGGATAACCTGCATGATAGTAGTAGTTTTTATCAAACAAGTTGGAGACACCGGCTTCTACGCTGAAGTGTTTTGTTACATCATAGATCACTTTTGCATTGGTAACACCAAAGCCGGAAAGTTTGACTAATTCTGCTTTTTTGCCAATGCCATCAGTGCTATAACGACCTTGTTCCGCTTCTTGGCTGATATAGAACGATAGATTTGGCACAACTTTCCAATCTACATATGCAAAGAATTTATGTTTTGGAATATTCCGAATGATGTAGCTTGTGTTCATTTTGTTTTTCGCACGAGTGTAGGTGTAATTCGCACCGAACGTTAAGTTATCTGTCGCAAAAATAGTTGCCGCAAGTTCTACGCCTTTAAAGACTTCTTTGCCATAGTTGACATTCTTTTCCATGCCATTAGGTTGTTTTACCGGTTCAATGGCATCTTTGATAAGGCACATATACCGGAATCCCGTCAATAAAAATTGGCACACGGCGTGCATCAAAACCGCGTACTAATAAATTATGCTCATTGCGCGCACCGCTACGTTCTAAAAAGACGCCCGGTGTGGTTTTTGCTACATCAGAAACGCGAATTTGGTTGTTTTTTTGTAAATCGGCTTGATTGGTTCGGGCGGTACTCAAATCAGTTGATTTATCGGCAATCACCTCAATTTGTCCAAGCGTAAAAACGTCTTCGGCATAGGCCGCAGCACAAGCCATGGCAATGGCAGTGCAAAGAAGTGTTTTTTTCATTTTAATGTCCCTTTAAATTAACAGGTAAGTGAGAAGTGAAACGAAGTTGCAGCGCGAGGGTAACGGCAGCAAAAATCTTTTCGTCGTTATGGGGGAAATTCTCCCGTAAAGTGCGGTGAGAATTTTTTACGTTTATTTTTCCTTCTGCCAATTCATTCAGTAGAACCGCTAAATCGAGGTTCAACTGTTCGGCAATTTGCGCAATCGAAAAATGCTCAAAAGTCATGATGAGACGATCTAGACTGCAATAACTTGGGTATTTGTTGTGTAAAACGAGATCGGCAAATTGCGTATTGATTTTCACCAGTTTATTTTTCCGGTTAAGCATATGCAGTAACAACGCCACAACCAGTAACACGGCAAAAGTGATATGCACATAAAACAACGTGCCCATTTGCCAACCGAAAAATAATCCGGCACCACTTACCACCACGCAAAACAAACTGATGAGCGATACGCAAAACAGCAAGAATTTATAGATCACCTCAAATTTCATCTTTTCTACCCAACTTGGTTTAGGAAAAACAACGATATGTATATAAACATATAGCGAGATTATTCTAGCAATTTTTCGTTATATATTCAAAAATATATAGTGTTTCGGTAGAATTTGAATTTATTGGATTTAATGACCGCTCTTTTAAGGATATTCACATGAAAAAATACTTCATCTTGTTATTTTCGCTGATTTTCGCGACAAACCTATGGGCAGAGAATACGCCTTCGGCTTTTCTGGCGGGGGAAGTTCCAGCATCTCAACCCATTGAGAAAGTGCTAAGTGCCGGCAACCCGAGTGATGTGCTATTGCTGTCGGTCGCACCACAAAAAATGGTGGGATTGGCAGGCTTTAATATGGCATCTCAGGGCGGTAAATTATTTCCTGCGGAACAACAAGCATTGCCGACGATCGGCAAAATTGCCGGCAAGGGCAGCACACTTTCTGCGGAAAAAATTGTGGCGTTGCAGCCAAATTTGATTATTGATGTGGGGAATGTCACGCCGAATTATATTGACCAAGCTAAGCGTACTTTTGCGCAGACCGGTGTACCTTATCTATTATTAGACGGCAGACTTGCTGCCACGCCAAACACCTTGCGTGAATTGGGAAAATGGTTGGGCGTGGAACAATTAACGGAACAGCAAGCACAATATGCGGAAGAAACCTTAAAAAGTGCGGTCGATTTTTCTGCTGTTTTACAACAAACTGCTTACTTGGCGCGCAGTGCCGACGGCTTGCAAACCGGGCAAAAAGGGTCTATTCACACTGAAGCAATGGAGTTGGTAGGCTTGCGCAATGTGGTGGAAGGGGAACACAAAGGCCTAACGCAAGTTTCCATGGAACAGTTATTGCTTTGGAATCCCGACATCATTCTGACGCAATACGCCGAATTTTTTCAAACCATCAAAAATAATCCGCAATGGAGCCAATTAAGAGCGGTGAAAAATCAGCGCGTTTTTTTCATTCCTAACCAGCCGTTCGGTTGGCTCGATTCACCGCCAAGTTTGAATCGCTTGCTTGGCGTGCGTTGGTTACAACATTTGCTAAGCAACAAGCCGATGGCAGACTTCGCGCCGGAAGTGCAGCGTTTTTATAAATTGTTCTACCACATTGATTTGTCAACTGCACAGGCGGAGCAACTGCTGAAACAAGGACAATAATGCAACAGTTTATTCAACGTTCCCCACGTCTATTCTTTTTGCTGCTGATTGCGTTGTTAATCAGCAGTATTTTGCTTGCCTTGAATGTGGGTAAATTTCCCATTTCACCAAGCCAATTATGGCAAACCCTCATCTGTTCATGGGAGCCTCAATGTAAGATAGATTCGCCCATTCACACTGTGTTATGGCAAATTCGTTCTCCGCGTATTGTGGTGGCGTGTTTAGTGGGGGCGGCGTTGGCTTGTGCGGGGGCAACCTACCAAGGTATGTTTAAAAATCCGTTAGTTTCACCGGATATTTTAGGTGTTTCCGCAGGGGCAGGATTGGGCGCGTCTTTGGCGATTTTTTATAGTTTGCCGATGTTTTACATTCAGCTGTTTGCCTTTCTTGGCGGTATTTCTGCGGTGTTTTGTGTCTCGCTCATTGCTTCTCGTAGCAAGGAGCAAGACCCGATTTTGGTTTTAGTCCTTGCCGGCATCGCCATCGGATCTTTGCTTGGTGCGGGTATTTCTTTGTTGAAAATTCTTGCCGATCCCTTTACTCAACTGCCTTCCATCACGTTTTGGCTGCTCGGTAGTTTAACTGCCATCACGCCGAAAGATGTACTGCAACTGGCACCGATTTTAATGATCAGTATGGCACCGTTATTTTTATTGCGTTGGCGTTTGAATTTGCTTTCCTTGGAAGAGGAAGAGGCGCGCAGTTTAGGTGTGCCGATTAAAGCGACCCGTTATATTTTGATTATTTTCACCACCATTTGCACCGCAAGTGCGGTGTCGATTACAGGCATTATCGGTTGGGTCGGATTGCTCGTGCCACACATTGCACGCTTGTTGGTGGGGGCGAATTTTATTCTGTTGTTGCCAACTTCTTTGTTGCTTGGCGCCAGTTTTCTGTTATTAACAGACACTTTAGCTCGCACCATCGCCGGCATTGAATTACCGTTGGGGATTCTCACTTCTGCGTGCGGCGCGCCGTTCTTCCTTTATTTATTATTACGGGGCAGACGATGAATTTGATCGAAACCCATGATTTAGCCATTGGTTATGGCAACAACGTTTTAATAAACAACATCAATTTCTGTTTAAAGGAAAAACAAATTTGTTGTTTATTGGGGGCTAATGGGGCAGGAAAGAGTACCTTCTTGAAAACCTTGCTCGGTTTACAACCCGCATTGCAAGGCGAAGTCTGCTGGCAACAACAGCCGCTTTCTGTTTATACACAGGCGGAATTGGCACGCAATATCGCTTATGTGCCACAGGCGCACCAACATTTGTTTCCGTTTTTGGTGCAAGACATGGTGTTGATGGGACGTTCTGCCTTTTTAAAGTGGTATCAAACGCCAAAAGCGGAAGATAAAGAATTGACGCTGTCCGCCCTTGCCGGTCTGCAAATTGAACATCTTGCCAAACGTTACTATCCGGAATTGAGCGGGGGAGAGAAACAACTTGTACTCATTGCTCGAGCCATTGCGCAACAAGCTAAATTGTTGGTGATGGACGAACCGACAGCGAGTTTGGATTTTGGCAATCAAATTCGCGTGTTAGAAAAAATTAAACAGCTCCAAGCACAAAATATCGCCTTGCTGATCACGACCCATAATCCGCAACAAGCGATGTATTTAGCCGAAAATATTTTGCTACTCGATCAGCAATACGGGTGCCAACAAGGCGCTCGAGAATCCCTTTTGACCTTAGAAAACTTAGCCAAAATCTACCGCACCTCAACCACACAGCTACAGCAACATTTGCGTTTTTAGCCTATTCTTGACAGAAGACACAACAGCTAAGAACGAAGGTGTAATCTTTTTTTACTTATTTATGGTTATTTATTGATTTATATAGCGATCGTATTATTGCGCGATTTTTTATCAAACTAAGGATTTATCAATGAAAAAATTCCCTCGACTCAGCATTATTAGTTTGGCTGTGATTTCAACTTTTGCACAAGCGGAAAGCACGCAAAAACTAGACGAAATTCAAGTGACGGCAGAAGAACAAGTGAAACAATCACTGGGTGTTTCTGTGGTAACAGCGAAAGATTTAGAACGTAATCCTATTGAAAATGACGCGTCTGAAATTATTGCTAAACAACCGGGCGTAACCTTAAGTACCAACGCACCGGGCGGTGCTCGTGGTAATAAACGTCAGGTGGATATTCGCGCCATGGGGCCGGAAAATACCCTGATTTTGGTGGACGGTAAACCGGTAAAATCCCGTAACTCCGAACGTTACGGCAGAAACGGTACCCGTAATACCCGTGGTGATACCAACTGGGTACCGGCGGATGCCATTGAATCCATTGAAGTGTTGCGTGGGCCGGCAGCAGCTCGTTACGGTTCCGGTGCGATGGGTGGGGTGGTTAATATCAAAACTAAATCTCCGACCAGTGAGTATCACGGCAGTGTGAATCTTTTCACCGAACAACCGGAAGACGGCAAGGAAGGCTATACCAACCGTCTTGGTTTTAACGTCAGCGGTCCGTTAATTAAGGATGTATTAGGTTTCCGTTTATACGGCAACATTGCGAAAACACAAGCGGATGCGTTGGATATCAACTCAGGTGAAGATGCCTTCGTTAATAACAATGCGGGAACACAAGATAATACTCGTTATGCCGGGCGTGAAGGTGTGCGTAACCGTGATGTGGCAGGACAGTTAGTTTGGAATATCACCCCGGATCAAAAATTAACCTTTGATGCAGCATACAGTCGTCAAGGCAATATTTATAACGGGGACACACAAAACAGCTCTGTTTTACTGAATCAAGCCATGAAAACCAGCCGTGATCTTGCGTTACAACATGCGGAAACCTCAACGCTTTACCGTCAAAGTTACGGTTTAACACATGAAGGCAAATGGGGCGTGTTAGATAACCGCACTTATTTCACTTTCGACCAAACCCGTAACTATCATTATCCGGAAGGCTTGTTGGGCAGTACGGAAGGGGCTTACAACGGGTTAAATAAATCTGTCGGTTTACTCAGAAACTACCGTTTTAGCAATGAACTTTATATTCCCTTTGCTTTGGGTAATACCAGCCATATGGTGACTGTTGGTGCGGAAGCGTCCCGTTCTGAATTGGATGATGCTGCTTCTATGACGCAAACCATGCAAGTTTATGCCATCGTGCCTTGGTTAAAAGATAAAGGACGTAGTGGTAAAGTGGCACAAAATGAATGGGCGGCGTTCTTGGAAGACAACATTATGTTGCCAAATAACAAAACCATTGTAACACCGGGCATTCGTTTTGATTCCAGCACGAATTCTAAATCGAACTGGAGCCCGTCATTCAACTTCTCACACCAAGTGAGCGAAAACTGGAAAATTAAAGGTGGAGTAGCAAGATCCTATAAAGCACCGAATCTTTATCAATCTTCCCCAAATTATTTGCTCATTAACGCGAGTAATGGTTGTCCGATTGACAGCGCAAATAACTGGAATAATCCAAATGCGTTAAATTCAACCGGCAGTGTTGTTAAGACAGATGCAAAAGGCAGACAATATACCGTTCTTCAAAACAGTAATCCGAAAGGTTTTGACTGGGGACGTGCTTGTTACTTCTTAGGTAATGAAAATATCAAACCGGAAACCAGCTGGAACAAAGAAATCGGCTTTGAATATGAAAACGAAGGTAAATTGTTCTCCTTGGCGTATTTCCACAATGATTATCGCAATAAAATCGTGTCTAACGGTGAATTCTTAACGACCATTGATGCACCGGCAGGCGGCTATGATCGTGAAATTCGTGCAAGCAATACTCCGGACGGAAGAGCGATTTATCGTAACTACACGGCAACCAATGTTTATCGTTGGGGCAACACACCAAGAGCGATTATTGAAGGGGTTGAAGGTAATATCACATTACCATTCTTAGATGATGCGATTTTATTCAGTACCAATCTCACCTATATGCTCAAAAATAAAAACAAGGAAACCGGCAATCCGATTTCTCTTGTGCCGAAATACACGGTGAACAGCAATCTTAATTGGAAAATTAATGATCATTGGGATGTGAATACCTCTTACACCCGTTACGGCAAACAAAAAACCGTTGAGAATGCGGAAAACTTTATGCACGTAATTTATAACACCGGTGAAAGCTTGGTGACACAATATCAACTTGGTAGCTACGGCATTTGGGGCGCTAACGTTGGCTATAAATTTAATAACAGTTTAAGCCTACGTGTGGGGGTGAATAATATTTTAGATAAACGTATTTATCGTAACGCCGGCACGGCACGCACCTATAATGAGCGTGGTCGTTCTTACTTTGCGAATTTGAAATACAGTTTCTAAAATTGATTATGTAAAAAAAGTGCGGTGAATTTTCACCGCATTTTTTATGGCAGAAAAACACATAAAAAAACAACCGCACTTTTTCAAGTACGGTTGTTTTGTCTTTCATTAAGAATAAATTATTCTACGCCAACCATTACGGAAGTTGCTTTGATAATTGCATAAGCGTCTTTGCCTACTGCTAAACCTAATTCTTTTACCGCTTCAAGAGAGATGGTAGAAGAAATTACGTTGCCGCCACCGATATCAAGGTGAACGATTGCGTTTACAGAACCGCTTTCGATTGAAACAACTTTACCTTTTAATTGGTTTCTTGCACTGATTTTCATAGAAATTTCCTTGTATTAAGGCCTACAAAAAGTAGGCGGATGAAAAAAGAGTCTGCATTTTACCCATAATTACGATAAAAACCAATACTACTTAAGAGGTGATAGCCCTTTTAAGATTTGCTCAGCGTTTTCTTTACTTAATGCATAACCGTAATATTTTTTGTAAAACGCCTGTGTTTTTTCCACCATATCAATGTCTTGGAATTTTTCTGGGTGGAATAATTGTGCCGCCCACAAAATTTGTAAGGCTTCTTCTGCACTATAACGATCCCATGGGAAAGTCCCCGTCGGGTTGGCATAAATACGATTATTTTTGACCGCACTGATGGATTGCCAAGTTGGATCAGATTTGATTTTCTCAATGGCGACTTGAGATTTATTGCCGCTGCTGCCGATGATAATTACATCCGGATTAGCTTCCACAATGGATTCCATGGTGACAGTCACCATGTTGGCTTGATCCGGTAACACGCTTTTACCGCCGGCTAAACGAATCCATTCACCAATCATGGATTTGCCACCGTCAATCTTAAGTAAATCAGCGCCGCTAGTGATGTGCAATACGGTCGGACGTTTTTCTTCTTTCACGTCTTTAATGCGGGATTCGACGAATTGAATGTTGCCTTCAAGTTCTTTGATGTAACTTTTCGCGATTTCAGGGGCTTTGTCTCCTAAAACCTCGGCAGTGATACTCACAGTTTTCTTTAATCCATCAAAATCTTGAAAACTCACACGCACGCCTTTTAAGCCGGCTTGGCTTACTTCGGTTAGCATGGATTTTTTAGACAACAACACAGCATCCGGTTTTTGGGATAACAATTCTTCCACTTGAATCGTTTCGCCGTTAGTTAGCACCGGAACGTTTTTAATGTTTGGATACACTTCAGCGAACCAAGGATTCGCCGCAATAGCAGTGGTCGTTGCAACTAATTTGTCGGCCCCACCTAATAACAACACGATTTGGTTATTGGCATGCCAAAGGTCAGCGACACGTTCGACGCGATCGGGAATGTTCACTTGGTTGCCGTCCACGTCGGTGACGATTTTTGCCTGTGCAGAAAATGCCAACAGGGTAGCAGCAAAAAGTGCGGTAAGTTTTAGAGATGTTTTTTTCAGGGTCATAAGCACGTCCTCTTAAATATGCGTAATGGCACAGATTTTGCGTCCTAATTCAGGCACCTCAATTAAGCGCAAATCTGTTTGGTAAAGTTCTCGCAGATTGTCTTCTGTGAGAATGTCTTCGGTTAAACCACAGTGCAATTTTCCTTGGGTATTTAAGATGGCCACTTTGCTGTTCGGGATCACATCATGCAAAAGCATCGGGTGATCAGGATTATGGGTGGTCATAATGATGGAAAATTGCTGATGTGATAACTCTTTAATCAGGCTCAAGGTTTTAAATACATTGCCGTAATCCAGGGCGGAAGTGGGTTCATCAAACAAAATCAGTTGCGGCTGTTGCACTAAAATTTTGGCTAAATTGACTAATTGTTTTTCACCGCCGCTCATTTGCATATAAATTTTGTCGGCAAAATGGCTGATACCCAGTTGGGCTAACGCTTGTTCTGCCAAGTGATAATCTTCCTCACGCGGTTTGCCGAACAAACCTAGGTGAGCTGCACGTCCCAGCACCACATAATCCAATACCTTGTATTGATAAGTTTGCGGTGAATGTTGCGATACATAGGCGACTTGACGGGCAATTTGTTTACTTGTCAGATGCTTAATTTCTACATTATTGAGAAAAATTTCGCCCCGTTGTGGTGTGAGTAAACCGGCAATACAGTTCAGCAACGTTGATTTTCCGCGTCCGTTAGCACCGAGGATGGTGACTAATTCACCTGCATTCAGCGTTAAGTCCACACCATTTAATAACGGAATATGAGGCTGATGTTGAAAATAAAGTTGGTTGATTTTTAACATGTCGGCTCCTTATTTCGCGACTTTTTGTTTTACTAATACCCAAGCAAAGAACGGGGCACCAATAAATCCTGTCAGAATGCCGAGTGGAACTTCTTGGGTATATAAGTTGCGTGCTAAGGTGTCGATAATGAGCAAGAATAGGGCTCCGATCAGTGCAGAAAGCGGAAGGGTGCGAAGGTTATTGTCGCCGATAAACATGCGCGCCAAATGCGGAATAATTAAGCCAATCCAACCGATCGTGCCGCTTAAACAGACAGCAGAGGCGGTGAGCAAGGTGGCAAACACGACCATAACATTGCGTTCCAAACGAATATTGGCACCAATTAATTTTGCCTCCCGATCACCTAATGACAATACGTTAATGCGCCAACGCATCATGAGTAAACCGCCGGTAGTAAACAGAATAATCGGGGCGAGCATGCTCAGGTTTTTATAATCCACTTTGGTCAAACTCCCCATTTGCCAATACACAATGTCGGCAAGTTGAGTTTCCGGGTCGGCGAGATATTTGATTAAACCAAGGCAAGCCATCATAAAGCCGGAAATGATAATCCCGGAAAGCACAAGAATAATCGTGGAATCGCGCTGCACCAGTTTTGGCAGGCTCATGGTCATCAACACGGCAATTAAACCGCCCACAAATGCAAATCCCTGAATGGCAAACAACCCGAAACCGAGCAAAATCGCAATGGCTGCGCCAATACAAGCTCCACTGGATACACCTAACAGATCAGGCGACACCAGCGGATTGCGGAAAATCCCCTGAAAGGTTGCTCCCGCCACCGCAAGCGCCGCCCCCACTAAAATAGCGGCAAGAATGCGTGGCAAGCGCAGATTGAAAATAATGTTGTTTTGTACATCGCTAGCATTATTGCCCATTAGGCTTTGTACTACGTTTTCAATCGGAATGGCAAAACGCCCCCACGACAAAGAAAACAAGGCAAGACCGAAAAGCAATAAAATGAGCAAGATAAAAATCAGCGTGTTTTTATTCATGAGAAAAGCGCGGTTAGTTTTTAATGTGGTTCATTATATATGAAATTATATATACCTTTGTAATTTATTTTATATAACGAAATTAAGGGAGTAAGTCAAAACGCGCAGGAAAAATAACTGGACTTTTGTTTTGAGTGATAAAAGTGCGGTCAGTTTTGAGACTGTTTTTCAGAAAACAAAAACGGCATCTATTTCGATGCCGTTTTCTTTTAAAGAGCGGTTAAAAATTACAACACTTTGACAATGCTTTCGCAGAGGTAACGAATATTGTCTTCGGTAATACCGGCAACGTTGATACGGCCTGAGCGCACGGCATAAATGGCAAATTCTTCTTTCAAGCGGTCAACTTGTTCTGCGGTCAAGCCACTGAAAGAGAACATCCCGTTTTGGTTGATGATGAAGCTAAAGTCTTGTTGTGCACCGTATTCTTTAAGCAACTCAACAAAACGGTGGCGCATTTTTTTGATGCGGTCGCGCATTTCGGTGAGTTCGTTTTCCCAGTCTTGGCGCAATTTTGCATCATTTAATACTAATGCAACGGTATTTGCCCCGTGAGAAGACGGGTTGGAGTAGAGGGTACGGATAATGACTTTTACTTGAGTTAATGCTGTTGCAGCAATATCAGAATTTTCTGCCACGACAGTGAATGCACCAACACGCTCGTTATATAAACCGAAGTTTTTAGAGAAGGAGCTTGCCACTAAAAGTTCTTTGTGGTTTTTGGCAAAAGCGCGTAAACCGTAAGCATCTTCTTCTAAACCGTGAGCAAAGCCTTGGTAAGCAAAGTCGAATAATGGCAACCAGCCTTTTTGTGCAGACATTTCAGCCAGTTTGTCCCATTGTTCCGGTGTCGGGTCGATACCGGTCGGGTTGTGGCAGCAACCGTGAAGTAAAACCACATCGCCTTCACCGGCTTGACTTAAATCGGCAATTAAGTTGTCCCAGTCTAAGGCTTTGCGTTCTGCATCGTAGTAACGATATTCGCGGATGTTGATGCCCACCGCTTTGAAAATTGCATTGTGGTTTGGCCAGGTTGGCGTGCTGATCCACACATTTTGGCTGTTAGTTTGGCGTTTAATGAACTCTGCAGCAATGCGGAGCGCGCCGGTGCCACCTAAACTTTGTGCGGTTCTTGCACGGTTATTTTTTACGATATCGGAATTCGCACCAAACAATAATTCTTTGGTACGTGCGTTAAAATCAGCAACACCGTCAATCGGCAAATAGTTTTTGGTATTTTCTTGTTCTAATAAACGTCTTTCCGCTTCTTTTACCGCCTTAACAATCGGGGTATTGCCTTTGGCGTCTTTATACACGCCAATGCCTAAATTAATCTTGTTACTACGGGTTTCGGATTTAAATGCTTCGCCTAAACCTAAAATTGGATCCGCCGGTGCGGCAGTAATCTTTTCAAACATAGTATTATCCTCGGATGGTGGGTGAAAAATCTCTTTAGTTATACTGCTCGGGTTTCTTTTTGACAAGCAATATGTTGCGAAAATGTTAACTATATCAACTTATTTTTTGCCCATTGCAAACCGGATTGATAGTCTTCCGGCAACTCTGTGGCGAGTTTGTCTAGTTGGGCGATAATGACCTTTTTATCCGGATGCGAAAGGTTAATGTGTCCCACTTTACGCCCCGGTCGTACTTCTTTGCCATACCAGTGTAATTGTGCAAAGGCGGTGTTTAACCACTGTGGGTTGTGCTCAGTACCAATCAAATTGACCATCACGCTTGGCGCAGAGACCTTTAATTGCGGCGTAAGCAAATCCAACAATGCGCGCAAATGCAATTCAAATTGACTCACAGCACAGCCAAGTTGGGTCCAGTGTCCGCTGTTGTGTACGCGTGGTGCAAGCTCATTAATTAAAAGCTGATCGCCAACCACAAAACATTCCATTGCCATCACGCCCACATAATTGAGCTCATTCATGATTTTGCTTAACATCATTTCAGCTTGCTGTTGCTGTGCGCTTTGTTGTGGGAAAGTGATATCCATGACACTGTAACGTAATATGCCATTTTGCTGTAAATTGTGAGTGACCGGATAAAAACGAGTCTCGCCGTTACGGAAACGGGCGCCCACGAGAGACACTTCGTAATCAAAGGGAATGAATTTTTCAGCAATGGTTTCCCCAAACAGGTCTTCAGTGATTTGTGCTTTGTTTTCATCAGATACAATCCACTGCCCACGTCCGTCATAGCCGCCCATACGGCGTTTAACAACGACTTTTTCACCGATATCTTGAAATACTTCGTCCCATTGTGATGGTTCTTTCAAGAGACACCAAGGCGAGGTCGGGAGATGTAATTTATCTAATAAGGATTTTTGGCTTAAGCGATCAGCTAATTGTGCGAAGACTTTTTGATTGACGAAATTGGCGTGATTGCCGAGGAGCGTGGTTAGCGGTGTTTTTTCCCAGCGTTCGATTTCTGCGGTAATAATGTCATTCGGCGACAAGTCAAACACCGGCGCATCGAAAGGCAGCGGTTGAACGTGAATATCTAAAGGCGCACCGGCATAGCGTAACATTCTGCCGAGCTGTCCGTTGCCGAGGACATAAATGGTTGGGTAGAGGGCTGATTTTTGCATAGTTTTCTCATTGATTTTTAGGGATGCACAAACGTTCAGGCTTGCGCTACCTTCAGTGATTCATTAAAAAACACGGGAAAAAATGACCGCACTTTTTATATCTGTTGTTTAAAGTGCGGTGGAAATTTTAGCTGTTTTTAAATTCGAGGATCAGGATTGTCCAATACGCTTTGTGTTTGTGTCTGTCTGAACTGATGCAAGCGTTGTGCTAATTCTGCATTATTCATCGCCAAAATTTGCGCAGCTAATAAGCCTGCGTTTGCCGCACCGGCTGGCCCGATAGCTAAGGTGCCGACAGGAATTCCTTTGGGCATTTGCACGATAGAATAGAGGCTATCGACACCACTTAAAATTGCGCTTTTCACCGGAACGCCAAGCACGGGTACGATGGTTTTAGCAGCAATCATGCCCGGCAAATGTGCTGCACCACCAGCGCCGGCAATAATCACTTCATAACCGTTTTGTTGTGCGTTTTCGGCAAACTGGAAGAGTTTGTCTGGCGTGCGATGTGCCGAAACAATTTCGACGTGATAAGGAACATGTAATTGATCGAGAATTTGCGTAGCTTCCTGCATGGTTGCCCAATCACTTTTGGAGCCCATTACTATGGCAATTTTAGGAGATGTTAAAGACATTTTTGCCTCATTCTTGGAGATAAAAAACGGCGCTAGAATAGCATAATGCGCAAACGTTTGCGATAAGTTTGCCAAAGAAAATCCATTTGCAACTTAAGGCTAAAAATCATATCCTTAACGGCACTTTTTAGCCCTTAGAATTAGGTCGTTTTATGTACGCTAAAGCCAAATATAGAAAAGATTATCAAACTCCCGATTTCACTGTTACCGACATTTATCTTGATTTCCAGTTGGAACCTGAAAAAACAGTTGTTGTAGCAACAAGTCAATATCAACGTCTTAACAAAGAAAGTACGACATTACGGTTAGACGGGCATGATTTTCAATTTTCTTCCATTAAATTAAATGGCAAACCATTCTCTCAATATCAGCAGGATAGCGAAAGTTTAACGTTGGATTTGGCGCGAGTAGAAGCAGACCAATTTGAGCTGGAAATTACCACTATTTTAAGCCCGGCCGCCAACACCTCATTGCAAGGCTTGTATCAATCCGGTGAAGCTTTTTGTACACAATGCGAAGCCGAGGGCTTTCGCCAAATTACCTACATGCTAGACCGCCCGGATGTATTAGCGCGTTACACCACCAAAATTACGGCGGATAAAGCGAAATATCCATTTTTACTCTCTAACGGCAATCGCATTAACAGCGGCGATTTGGAAGATGGGCGTCATTGGGTAGAGTGGAATGATCCATTCCCGAAACCAAGTTATTTGTTTGCGTTAGTGGCAGGCGATTTTGATGTTCTGAAAGATCAATTCATTACTAAAACGGGCCGTAAAGTCGCATTGGAATTGTATGTTAATCGTGGCAATTTAGATCGCGCAGATTGGGCAATGCAAAGCTTAAAACGTGCCATGAAATGGGATGAAGAGCGTTTTGATTTGGAATATGACCTAGACATTTACATGATTGTTGCGGTGGACTTCTTCAACATGGGGGCCATGGAAAATAAAGGGCTCAATATTTTTAACGACAAATATGTGTTGGCAAATCCACAAACGGCAACAGATGACGACTATTTAGCCATTGAAAGTGTAATTGCGCACGAATATTTCCACAACTGGACGGGGAATCGAGTCACTTGCCGTGATTGGTTTCAATTAAGTTTAAAAGAAGGTTTAACGGTCTTCCGTGATCAAGAATTTTCCTCTGACACCGGTTCTCGCCCGGTAAATCGCATTAATAACGTGAAGTTTTTGCGTACCGTACAATTTGCCGAAGATGCCGGCCCGATGGCACACCCAATTCGCCCGGAAAAAGTGATTGAAATGAATAACTTCTATACGGTTACCGTGTATGAAAAAGGCGCGGAAGTGATTCGTATGTTGCATACCTTATTGGGCGAAGAAGGCTTCCAAAAGGGCATGAAGTTATATATTGCGGAAAATGATGGTAAAGCCGCAACCTGCGAAGATTTTGTGTCAGCCATGGAACGTGCCAATGATTTGGATTTAAGCCAGTTCCGCCGTTGGTACAGTCAATCCGGCACGCCGGAGTTAACTATCAGTGATCGTTATGAT
Source organism: Aggregatibacter segnis ATCC 33393 (assembly GCF_000185305.1). Taxonomy (GTDB): domain Bacteria; phylum Pseudomonadota; class Gammaproteobacteria; order Enterobacterales; family Pasteurellaceae; genus Aggregatibacter; species Aggregatibacter segnis. Next base: position 979,162 of record NZ_GL622200.1, on the reverse strand, counting down.
GAAAAAAATCATGTCTATCAATTACAGGTTTCTCAATTAACGCCACCGACAGCCGATCAAATGGAAAAAGTGAATTTACACATTCCGTTGAAAATTGCGTTGTATGATGAAAAGGGTGCAGTACAAACACTCTATGATGCCGATGGCGTTGTGGATAATGTCTTGAACATTACACAAAAAGACCAAACCTTTGAATTTCATAATATTTACACTAAGCCTGTTCCGGCATTATTGTGTGATTTCTCTGCACCGGTGAAATTGGATTACGATTATTCCACTTCACAACTGATTACCTTATTAAAATTTGCTGAAAATGGCTTTATTCGTTGGGATGCTGCACAGATGTTACTTGCTGCAGAGTTACGACGTAACGTTACCAATTATCAACAAGGGCAACCTCTCGATTTATCTGCGGAAACGGCTGCAGTGCTTTATCAAGTTCTAGATAATCATCAAAAAGATATCGAGTTAACCAGTTTAATTCTCACCTTACCGAAAGCAACAGAATTTGCCGAACTATTTAAAACCATTGATCCGGATGCGATCAGTGCTGTACGGGAATTTATGGCACAAACGATTGCCGATAATTTAAAAGAATTATTACTGAAGACTTACAATCAAATTCGTTTGGATGAATATCAAATTAATCGTCAAGATATTGCCTTACGCAAACTGCGCAATGTGTGCTTAAGTTACTTGGCATACAGTAATATTGGCAATAACTTGGTGAATAAGCATTACACTTATTCTAATAATATGACTGATACGCTTGCCGCATTGACTTCTGCAACCCAAGCTAAATTGGCTTGTCGTGACAGTTTATTGGCTGATTTTGAGCAAAAATGGCAACATGACGGTTTAGTCATGGACAAATGGTTTGCTTTACAAGCGACACGTCCGGAAGACAATGTGCTGCAAAATGTGATGCAGTTAATGGATCATCCAAGTTTTAATTTTAATAACCCGAATCGCGTGCGCTCTCTCATTGGTGCCTTCGCAGGACAAAACTTAAAGGCGTTCCACGCCATTGACGGTTCAGGCTACCGTTTCTTAACGGATATTTTGATTAAACTAAATAAAAGCAACCCACAGATAGCCTCTCGTTTAATTGAACCGTTAATTCGTTTCGCGCGCTATGATGCACAACGCCAAACCTTGATGAAACGAGCGCTAGAACGCATCAGTGAGACAGAAGATTTATCTCGCGATTTATTTGAGAAAATCGAAAAAGCGTTACAGTAAACATGATAAGTGCGGTTAAATTTGACCGCACTTTTTCTATTCTTTTCACAGTTAACTATCCGGAGAGATAAACGAGTATGTATTCTTTCATTCGTAAAGGGATTTTTTCCCTTGATCCTGAAGATGCCCATAATTTAGTGATAAAAGCCCTTGGCTTAGCGGCATATCCACCATTTCATTTTCTCTTAAAACAACTTCTAAATTGCCCACAAGGCACGCCGAAAACCGTCATGGGCATTGAATTTAAAAATCCTATCGGTTTGGCAGCAGGTGCAGATAAAAACGCTGAAGCGATTGATGGCTTTGGTGCCATGGGGTTTGGTTTCATTGAAGTGGGCACAGTGACGCCATTGGCTCAAGAGGGGAATGCCAAACCACGCCAGTTTCGTTTAGTCGAAGCAGAAGGCATCATTAATCGTAATGGCTTTAATAATTATGGTATCGATCAGCTGATTGAAAATGTCAAAAAATCGCACTATGACGGCGTGTTGGGGATCAACATCGGTAAAAATAAACTGACGCCTTTAGAGCAAGGGAAAGATGATTATCTGATTTGTTTGAATAAAGCCTATAACTATGCCGGTTATATCACCGTGAATATTTCTTCGCCTAATACGCCGGATTTGCGTCAGTTACAATATGGTGATTATTTTGATGATTTGTTGAGAAGTATTAAATCCCGTCAAAAAGAACTGGCTTCACAGTACGGCAAATATGTGCCGATTGCGGTAAAAATCGCCCCAGATTTGACGGAAAGCGAGTTAATTCAAATTGCCGATACCTTGATGCGTCATAAAATGGATGGTGTGATTGCCACTAATACAACCATTTCTCGCGACAACGTCACAAATCTTCAAAATGCTGAACAGCAGGGTGGATTAAGCGGGAAGCCATTGCAACATAAAAGTACTGCTATCATTGCTCGCTTGCACCAAGAACTAAAAGGGCAAATTCCGATTATTGGCAGCGGTGGCATTGACGGCGTACAAAATGCTCAAGAGAAAATCCAAGCCGGTGCCGAGCTTTTACAAGTGTATTCCGGGTTGATTTATCACGGCCCGAAATTGGTGAAAGAGTTGGTTCAAGCGATTAAATAAGGAAAAGCATGCTCAAATACGATCTACATTGCCACAGTACAGCCTCTGACGGTATTTTGACACCGACGGAAGTGGTTTTGCGCGCCCATGAAAAAGGCGTGAATGTGCTGGCCTTGACGGATCATGATACCGTGGCCGGAGTTGCTGAGGCTCGACAACAGGCAGAGTCCTTGCGCATGAGGCTGATTAATGGCGTGGAAATTTCCACGTTATGGGAAAATCGCTCCATTCATATTGTGGCTTTAGGGGTTGATATTTCACATGAAAAAATGACCGCACTTTTAGCAGAGCAAGCGAAATTACGCGAGATTCGAGCTCAGGAAATCGGGGCGAAATTAGAAAAAATTGGTGTAGAAAATGCCTACGCAGAGGCAAAAAAATTAGCCGGCAATGGCGAAGTGACCCGAGCGCATTATGCCCGTCATTTAGTACAAATCGGCAAAGTCTCTAATGATGGTCAAGCCTTTAAACGTTATTTGGGGCAGGGGAAGTCTGCTTATGTCAAGTCACAGTGGGTTGATATTCCAACGACCATTGATATCATCCATCAAGCCGGTGGGCTTGCCGTGTTTGCCCATCCGTTGCGTTATACTATGACCATGAAATGGGTGCGAAAACTGACAGAGAGTTTTAAAGCCTGGGGCGGCGATGCCATTGAAATTTCCGGTTGTGGACAAAGTCGCGACCAGTATCAATTATTGGTAAAACTCGCGGAAGAACATCAACTTGCCGGCTCTATGGGGTCTGATTTCCATTTTCCTTGTGCCTGGGTGGAGTTAGGCAGACTTGCACCGTTGCCGGAGCATATTCCTTTTGTTTTAGACATAAAAAATGACCTTGCTTAATTGCAAGGTCACGTAAAACGAAAACGTACTTAAAAACGACCGCACTTTTACGGTTTTGTCTTACATAAATCCAGCTGAGTAATAAATTGCGTTGAGTTTATCCATTTCTGATGCCTTTTGGAAAAAAGTAGTTGACCTACTTGAAGATAGTTAGCAATATAGCGGGCAATTTTATACGAGTTAATCGAAATTAGGTAATAATAATGACAAAATCCTTGGTTATTGTGGAGTCGCCGGCGAAGGCGAAAACCATTAATAAATATTTAGGAAACAATTATGTAGTGAAATCCAGCGTGGGCCATATTCGTGATTTGCCAACGGTGGGTTCTGCGACCGGAGAGAAAGCCAAACCTATTTCCACCAAAGGTCTTAGTGCGGAAGAAAAGCAAGCGATAAAACAACAAAAAGAACAAGATGCTTTAGTCAAACGCATGGGGATCGACCCATATCACAGTTGGAAAGCCAACTATCAGATTTTACCCGGTAAAGAAAAAGTCGTTGCTGAACTAAAATCCCTCGCCAAAAAAGCCGATCATATTTATCTCGCCACCGACTTGGATAGAGAAGGAGAGGCTATTGCCTGGCATTTACGCGAGGTAATTGGCGGCGATGATGAACGTTATAGTCGCGTTGTCTTTAATGAAATTACCAAAAACGCCATTAAACAAGCCTTTGAACATCCTGAAAATTTAAACATGGATAGGGTGAATGCGCAGCAAACGCGCCGTTTCTTAGATCGTGTTGTCGGTTTTATGGTGTCACCGTTGCTTTGGAAAAAAGTGGCGCGTGGGTTATCTGCCGGCCGTGTGCAATCGGTCGCCGTGAAATTGATTGTAGAACGTGAGCGTGAGATTAAGGCGTTTGTGCCGCAAGAATATTGGGAAGTTTCCGTTCTTACTAACACACCGAAAGGTGATGAAATTCAGTTAGATGTTGCGCAATTTAAAGGCAAAAAATTTGAACCGAAAAATGCGGAACAAGCACAAAGTGCGGTGGATTTTTTAACTAAATCCGATTATGTCATTTCTGATTTAGAAACCAAACCGACCAGCTCTCGACCAAGAGCGCCTTTTATTACTTCTACGCTACAACAAACGGCAAGTACCCGTTTGGGCTTTGGTGTGAAGAAAACCATGATGTTGGCACAACGTTTATATGAAGCGGGCTACATCACTTATATGCGTACGGACTCCACCAATTTAAGCCAAGACGCGTTAAATATGGTGCGCGGTTATATTGAAAAACATTACGGACACGCTTATTTACCGGAAAAACCGAATTTTTACTCCAGTAAAGACAATGCACAAGAAGCCCACGAGGCTATTCGACCATCCGATATCCATGTTGGATTAAATGAATTAGTCGGTATGGAAAAAGATGCCGTGCGTTTATATGATTTAATTTGGCGTCAATTTGTGGCATGTCAAATGCCGGCTGCGCAATATGACAGCACAACATTAACGGTGATAGCAGGGGATTATACGTTAACGGCCAAAGGACGTATTTTACGTTTTGACGGTTGGACAAAAGTATTGCCGCAACAAAGTAAATCTGCTGAAGATCAAGCGCTACCGGATGTTTCTGTCAACAGCAAACTCAATTTGTCTGCAGTGCAGCCACAACAATATTTCACTAAGCCACCGGCACGTTTTTCAGAAGCTGCATTAGTGAAAGAGTTGGAAAAACGTGGTATTGGCCGACCTTCTACCTATGCTGCCATTATTTCTACGATTCAGGAACGTGGTTATGTGCGTACAGAAAATCGTCGTTTTTATGCGGAAAAAATGGGCGAAATTGTGACCGATCGCTTAAATCAGTCTTTTGCTGATTTGATGAGCTATGATTTCACTGCCAATATGGAAGATGTATTAGACCAAATCGCGTCCGGTGAGAAAAATTGGAAAACCGAATTAAATCAATTCTTCAAAGATTTCTCAACACAATTGACTAAGGCAGAATTAGACGAATTAGAAGGCGGAATGCGTCCGAATAATTTGGTCGAAACAGATATTGTTTGTCCAACTTGCGGACGCAATATGGCTATTAGAACGGCTAGCACGGGCGTCTTCTTAGGCTGCACCGGCTATTCTTTACCGCCGAAAGAACGTTGTAAAACCACTATTAATTTGATTCCGGAAGCGGAATTGTTAAATGTGTTGGATGATGCGTCGGAAACGAAAGCGCTGATGGAACGTAAGCGTTGTCAGAAATGTGGTACCGCGATGGATAGTTACATTATCGATCCACATCGCAAATTGCATATTTGCGGTAATAACCCAAATTGCGAGGGCTATTTAGTCGAAGAGGGTAAATTTAAGATTAAAGGCTATGACGGCCCGGTTGTCGAATGTGATAAGTGCGGTGGCGATATGCACCTCAAATTAGGACGTTTTGGTAAATACATGGGCTGTACGCAATGTGATAACACTCGTAAAATTTTGAAAAATGGTGAAGTTGCACCACCAAAAGAAGACCCGATTCCTTTCCCCGAATTAAAATGTGAAAAATCGGATGCTTATTTTGTATTACGCGATGGTGCCAGTGGCGTGTTTATGTCCGCGCATAATTTCCCGAAATCTCGCGAAACTCGCGCCCCGAAAGTGGCAGAATTGGCGTTGTATCGTGAGCGTTTACCGGAGAAATTGCGCTACTTAGCCGATGCACCACAAGTCGATCCAGAGGGGAATGAGGCAATTATTCGCTTTAGCCGTAAGGAAAAACGTCAATATGTTACCTCTGAAAAGAATGGCAAAGCCACGAAATGGATTGTGGATTTTGTTGATGGAAAATGGATAGAGCGGAAAAAGTAATTTTTTTTCTTCGAAGTTTAAAAGTGCGGTTGAAAAAATATTTAAATTTTAGACCGCACTTTTCTTATTAAAAAACCACCTGTAAAGGTGGTTTTTGTTTTATCAGAATACCCATAATTTTTCTGCAATAAGAAAAAATCATTAAGCTGAAAGAGATTAAATTAATTCTCCTCTTTCTTTGATGGCTTAATAGCTAATAAATTGCAGTTTAGTTTGCTAATGACATGTTCCGCGGTATTCCCTAAAAATGCGGCAGAAAGCCCCGTTCTACCAATGGTGCCTAAAATCACGAGTTCAGCTTCTATTTTTTTAGCAACTTGTGGAATAACATCTTCAGGGAAACCTTCAACCACGTGGGTATGATCGTCATTAATACCGTATTTTTGGCGCAATGCCTTCATATTAATTAAATATTGTCCACGTAAACCGTTATTGTATTCACTAGAACTAAACTCAGGTAAATCTATAGCCATATTAATTGGCGTTGGCGGATAAGCGGTAACAAGATGGATATTGCCGCGATCTAAAGATGCCGCTAAATCCATACTTAATGAGACTAATTCATCATTAAACGAGCTATGCGCTTCATTTTCATCATCAGATACGTTGACTGCAACCAAAACCCGGCGTTGGTGTTTCCAATCGCCATCTTTCACTACAAGAATAGGTACCGGACATTTGCGCAGTAATTGCCAGTCAACCGGTGTCACGATTAATGATGTCAGGCTTTCTTCCGCTTTAGTATATTTGACTACCAAATCATATCCTTGATTTTCTACTTCAGTAGCAATGGCTTCTGCCTCATTGCTGTTCCAAACAACGGTTGTAGCAAATTCAATTCCATCAGAAGCATATTTTTCAATGTAGGGCTGGATGGCTAATTTACGTTGTTCAATGACATTTTTATGCATTTCTGAGCGTTCCTCTGAAGAAAGTAACGCCGACATTTCATAAGATAAATCGTAAATTGCGAGGAAAAGGGTTATTTTTACTGGGGATTGACTTTTTTGCTCTTGCGCCAAACGAACAGCTCTAGCAAGGGCATATTGTTTGTCATTTTCAGGATTTAAAACCACCAGTATGTTATTGAATTTCATGTACAACCTCCATTTATTGGTTATAAATAGGGTAGAACATTCTTGAATAAATGACAAGGAGAGAGACTTAAAAAGGCATCCGGCACAATTTTATGCGCCGGAAAGGGAGGTGTTAGATAACCATTTTGATTTTGGTTTTATTAGTACCGGATAATTCGATTAATTCGGCCATATTGTTAATCGTAATGTATTTTCCTTGCACAGACAAAACACCTAGCTTTTGGAAACGGCCAAGTAAACGACTGATTGTTTCAACGGTGAGACCAAGATAATTGCCAATATCACCACGTGTCATCGTTAAACGGAATTCTCGAGCGGAAAAGCCGCGTGCAGAATAGCGTTGCGATAAATTATAAATAAAAGCGGCAAGGCGTTCTTCAGCATTCATTTTTGAGAGTAATAAAATCATTTCTTGATCACTTTTAATTTCATTACTCATTAAACGCATAATTTGTTGGCGTAATTTCGGCATTTTGCCGGATAAATCATCCAAAATATCAAATGGAATTTCGCACACCATAGCGGTTTCTAGTGCTTGAGCAAAACTTGGATGTTGCATATTCATAATCGCATCAAAACCGACTAAATCTCCCGGTAAATGAAAAGAAGTAATTTGTTCTTCACCGGTTTCACTAATTGTGTAAGATTTAATTGTACCAGAGCGAATAGCGTAGAGTGATGTAAGCTCATCACCCGCTTTAAAAAGCACTTGAGATTTCTGGATAGGTTTTTTACGTTCAATGATATTATCTAATTGATCTAATTCATGTTCATTTAAAGTAAAAGGAATACATAGCTGACTAATGCTACAATTTTGACAATGGATTGCGCATCCACCAGATTGAACTCGACGTCCTAATTTTGTTTCAGTCGGTAAAATTTTCATTTATTCCCCAAATTCCAGAAAAATGGAAAAGAATCGTGTAAAATTGATCTATCTCAATAATACCACTAAATTATTAATTTAAAAAGTACAAACATTGGTGAGGAAGTATGGCTGCTGAAAAACTAACTAAGAAACGCTTAATTCAAATTTTACTGGTGCTAGTCATTCTACTTATTGCGTTTTTTTATCGTACATTTCATTATGAAAGCAACCAACAATCTCAATATCCTTCTCAATATCCTTCAAAAACACCTGAAAAAAGCACCGCACTTTTAGACAAAAGTAGCTAGATTTTGATATAAAAAAAGGCTAAATCGATAATGACTTAGCCTTTTTCATCAGACTTAATTAGTTGTTTGTTGTTAATGCGCCTAAATCTTTATCAACTAAGAACAAACCTTTACCATCTTCACCAAGAAGATTTAATTTATCCAAAATTCCACTGAATAATTTTTCTTCTTCATGTTGTTCAGCCACATACCATTGTAAGAAGTTAAAGGCAGAGTAGTCTTTCTCTTCAAAAGTTCTACCAACTAATTCATTGATTTTAGAAGTAATTAACTTTTCATGTTCATAAGTTAATTCAAGTACTTGTTTCAATGATGAAAATTGATGAGGTGGTTCATCAATTTGTGTGATGATAGCCAAAGCACCGGTCTCATTTAAATAAGTGAAGAGTTTACGCATATGCTGCATTTCTTCAGCCGCATGCTCTGATAAAAATTTTGCAGCTCCCTCGAAACCTTGTTGTTCGCACCAGGCGCTCATTTGTAAATATAAGTTAGAAGAATAAAACTCTAAATTCATTTGATCATTTAATAGTTTAATCACGCTATTTGATAACATTTTATTTCTCCTATTCTTATAAAGTTTTTAATTCACGATCAATGTAGTAGAGCGCTGTGCCACTTTCACCAAGAAGTTTGAATTTATCAACAATACTGTTAAATAATTTTTCTTCTTCATGCTGTTCAGCCACATACCATTGTAAGAAGTTAAAAGTAGAGTAATCCTTTTCTGCAAAAGTACTCTCAACTAACTCATTAATTTTAGATGTCACTAGTTTTTCGTGTTCAAGTGTTGTTTCAAAAACTTCTTTTAATGAAGCGTAATCGTGTTTAGGGGCGTCAATTTTACCTAACAAAGGCATTCCACTGGTTTCGCTCACATAAGTAAACAACTTTTGCATATGTTCCAATTCTTCATCGGCATGGCGAAGTAAAAATGCTGCAGCGCCTTCATAACCATGTTTATAGCACCATGCACTCATTTGCAAATAGACATTTGATGAATAGAACTCGAGATTAATTTGTTCGTTTAATTTTGCTGTAATTGACTTACTTAGCATAACTAACTCCTTTCCTTAATACGGTTAATAGATGTATCACAATACAAAATTTGTATTTGCGGATGAATTTTACTCATATTATTGAGAATTGTCAATTTTATTTTATTGATTTTTAGTGTAACCCATTAATTTAAAAGGGTTTTATAAATAAAATCATTCTCATTTGGTTACATTTAATGAAATGAGTTATCAATATCGCCTTTGCTCAAATTCTCTAGAGAAATGATGAGGTGTTGGAAAGAGAATCATAGATTTCCAAAGTTTTTTTCTCTCACTTATTAAATCCAAAATACTGGATAAATAAAAAACATGAAAATTTAATGTTTTTTATAGAATTACGAATCAAAGCGATATAGCTTCAAAGTAGGTTATCTTTAATATCTGAATGTGACAAATATTATTTATTATTTAACATAATATACATTATAAGAAATTGGTTATGGGGTAAGTGAAAGCTACGGATTAACAAGATCACAGACTTATACACAAGTCACTCTTACTAGTAAAACTAGATGAAAACTGATTTTTGCATGATATGTAACAAATATAAAAATGAAGTTATGGACTTTAAGTTTGAAATGTAAATATTTATTCAACCAAAAGTAAGAGTCGGAAAATCATAGTATATTTCCTATTTTTTTCTGTATTCCTTCGTTTTTACGCCTTACTTTATTGGAAAGTAATTTTTATGAAAGGGATGAAATTTAGGGATAGATTGCGCTACGTGAAATCTAGAGTTTTTCTCAGGGGGTATTTTGCCAGATTTTCAAAATACATAAATAAAAAACACGCTGAATTTTCATCCAGCGTATTTTCATTATTTAATATTTAGTGACGTTGTCTCTTTTCTTCTATTGAAAAAACATTAAAAAATTTGACCGCACTTTCTAATCAATTATCTTATTGCCATATTCATAAACTTTTTGTAATAAAGTCAGTTTTTCTTCATCGTTCTCATTTTGTGTAGCTAATTCTTGAAGGCTTTGCTCAAATCTCAAAACTTCGGCTTCTAATTTTTTCCGGCGATATTTTTGCCATTTAATTTGTTCAGCTCGGTTTAATGTGCGATAAAAATGTCTCGCACGATAATGAAACAACAATTGAGGGATTCTTGGGTCTTGAAAACTCAGATTATGTTCAGCGAGCTTTTCGGGCTCCAAAGTGCGTAAAATCGCCATATTGTTTTTATCTGCATCACTAAAAAAGCCATTATAAAGTTCAGTTTCAACATTATCAGATGCTTCAAACTCGCGATCTTGCTGAAAAATATCCATGACTTTTTGACGAACATCCTTAGATGCCAACAAACGCTGTTGATTTTTCTCGCATAACGCTCGATTAATCCCTAAACGTTCAGCGTTTTGCGGTAATAAGGTTTTTTCCGGTGCTAGAATGGAGCATTTATTGATATGAATGAGCTTTAACGGAACAGGAAGCACACCGGCCTCTAATAACGTTTCTTTCTTCGTATAAAGATTTTCACGTAACTCCTCTGCCGATTTTGTCAGTAGGTCATCAATGTTGGCCGTTAAATCACACACTATGACCGCATTTTTATTTGTTGGGTGCCAAGCTAAAGGGGCAATTAATGTCGTATTCCCGCGGTAATTTCCTAACATTCCCGACACATGAACTAACGGCGTCATTTCTGCGGTATTAATGAGTTTTTCAATCTCTTTTTTTCCACGATTTTCAAAGAAATATTGAAATAACTTCGGCTGTTTTTGCTTAATTAATTTTGCCATTTCGATAGTAGCATACACATCGGACATGGCGTCATGCGCATTGGTATGCTCTATCCCATTTGCTTTCGTCAGTTTTTCCAAATGAAAACTCGGCATGCCGTCATCATCCAAAGGCCACTCAATGCCATTGGGACGCAAGGCATAACACGCACGCACTAAATCCAATAAATCCCAACGGGAATTACCGTTTTTCCAGCTATATTCATAAGGATCAATAAAATTACGATAAAAGGTATAGCGTGTCATTTCATCGTCATAACGAATATTATTAAAGCCCATAACACAGGTATTTGGTTGGCTGAATTCCTGTAAAATTCGAGCGGCAAAATCCGGTTCCGGTAGGCCTTTTTCATTACACTCCTGTGGGGTAATGCCTGTCACTAACACCGCTTCCGGCGCGGGTAAATAATCGTTGGTTTGCTTGCAATACAACACAACGGGCTCGCCGATAATATTAAAATCGGCATCTGTACGAATACCCCCAAATTGCGCCGGGCGATCGGTTGCCGGATTGACACCAAAACTTTCATAGTCATAAATAAAAAAGCTGAAATCGTTTTTTGCCATCATTTTTCTCAAATTTAAGCCAAGAGTTTATCTAGATAATACAAACAGAAAATTGCACACAAGCTGAATACAATGCCTAACCAGTTAACTTTGCTGATTTTTTCTTTAAAAATTAATGCGCCGGTAATCGTACCTAAACAAATCACTCCAATGTTCATGCCGGCAAAAACTAATGTCGGATTCGAGCCAAAACTCTGGTGAGCTTTAATATAAAACAGAATATTGAAGAAATTTAGCACCCCTAAAATAATGCCGCCCACAAAACTTGCGACATTCCATTGAGTTCGTTTGAATAACAAGTAAATAAACATAATGCAGGCAGCCAAGGAAAACGCAATGAATAGCGTCGTTGGGAAGATGCCCCCGCTTTTTGCTATTTGTTTAAACAAAATATCGATGATGCCATAGCCAAACCACACACCGACTAAGCCCAAAATACCTCGAAAATCGACCGCACTTTGTTGATTAGGTTTACTTAAAAGACAAAACAACCCGACAAATGCCAACACAATACCAATTGCTTTTGATTGGCTTAAGGTTTCGTGAAAGATTAAAAACGCAGCGAGAATGGGTAAAAATAATGATAGGCGTTGCGCCGCATCAGAACGTACAATTCCGGCAAATTCCACGGCTTTGGACATAATAATAAACACGCTTGGTAATAAAATACCCAATGCTAAGAAAATCGGCGTATTTTCGCTTTGTGCGATAAAGTCAGTAAATTCAAGCCCTTTGAAATCCGGTTTTAATAAAAACCAACTAAGTGACAACGCCACAATATAGTTAAAGGCAATAGCTTGCTGAATAACGATATTGCGTTTACGAGCAACTTTTAATAATACAGACACCGCAACACTACAGAGAACGGCGATAATGAGATTGTGCATAGCTAATTTTCCTTATTAAATTATTCTTCAAAAAAATCACGATCAATTTCACAAAGCTCAATAGTTTGTTTCACATAAACGCCAACTTTATGTTTAACCATTAGATTACACAATTGATCACCATTGATTAGTATAATGACTAAATTCTGTATGTTCTTTGCATAATTAATAGCTTCTTTCGAGAAATCAGATGTTGTAATAAAAACTGCTTTTTGTGTAGGTTTATCAGAGATTGCACCTACAAATTTTTGTATTTCAGGTCGTGAAACATTATCTTTCCAGCGTTTTGCTTGAATATAAATTTTACTTAAACCGAGCTCATCTTCACTAATAATTCCATCGATTCCTTCATCAGCCCCTTTAGCTGTTAAAGATGTATAATTGCTAGTTCCATATCCCATTTTGTTTAGCAATTGCAAAACTAAATTTTCAAAAAATCTAGGATCTTTATTTGCGATTTCGTCTAATAAATTACTTTTTAATGCTGCTGTTAGTTCAAGGTAGATATCATCAATTCTTTCATTAGGTGTTTTTTCTTGAGATGTGGATTTAGCATCCTTTTTATCCTTTGGCTTAGACTTACTTTCTTTACCATGTACTTCCTGATACCAATTCTCAAATAGTTTCTCATCCTTAGCAATTGAAAACCCCAATTCTGTTATTTGATAAATGCCACGGGATATTCTCAATAAAAGTTTCTGTCTTTCAGGTATATTATTTAGTGTAGATAAATAGGTAATTGCCCAATCTACTCTATTTTTATAAAGTGCTTGTCCTGATTTTATTCGTTCACTTATTTGTTGTTCGGTTAAAGAAAAGTACTTTACTATGAATTGATATACATCACTACGAGAGTATTCTTTCCGATCAGAAAATAATCTTAAAATAGGAAACATCATTTCTTTATATGTTTGCATATTTATTCCTTAACAAAAAATGCGGTCAAAAAACACTTCATTTTTTAACCGCACTTTTTATTTATTAAACTACTCTGTTGCTCCGAATCCGCGTAATCCGACCACATGAACGTGTTCGTGATTACCGGAGATTTTACGCACCAGTTTATAGGTGGTGCCTTTTTCCGGGCTAATGTTTTCCGGTGCAGCAATCAGTAGTTGCATATCTAGGCGTTCGCATAGCTCAAACAAAGTAGAAATGGATTTCGCATCCAAACGCGCCGCTTCATCTAGGAATAATAAACGGCACGGCACGATGTCTTTGCCGCGAATACGACGGCTTTCTTCTTCCCAGCTTTGTACCACCATTAAGAGGATGGACATACCGGTACCAATAGCTTCCCCGGTGGATAATGCGCCGCTTTCTGCGCGCAACCAGCCATCTGCGCCACGATAAACTTCCACTTCTAAGTCAAGATAATTACGATAATCCAATAACTCTTCACCGATAGTTTGCGCAGTGCGTTGCCCTACATCGATATGCGGGTTGAGACGTTGATATAGCTTCGCAATGGCCTCGGAGAAAGTCATGCGGTTGTCGCTGAACAGATCTTGATAATCCGACTGATTACCGGATAACGCATCCAACAACATGGCATGCGTATCACGAATATTCACCACTAAACGCACTGATTTCACCTGACCAAAGGCGATATTTTGTAGGCCTTGGTTTAGCATACGAATGCGATTTTGTTCACGTTGAATGGTTTTACGCATGATATTCGCCACACTTTCAGAACTGATCGCCAATTTTTGTTCACGGCCGGTCAATTCTTCCGTTAAGCGGGAAAGCTCGATTTCCATTTGTTCAATTGCATCAATCGGGTCATCGGTTTTCAGAATATCCTGACGAATACGTTCGCGCAGATGTTGATATACGGCGATAAAGAACCGCACTTTATTTTCCGGTTTACGGCTATCTTCCGACAAGCGTAAGGCATCACGCAGATATTCGTTGTCAGCAACTGCTGTACGCAACGCACCTAACGCTTTATCCGACATGGAACGCAATTCATCTGCGGATAAATAGGCCAATTCACGACGATTTAAACGTTTTTCTACATCAGAATTACGGGATAAACGAAGCACCACACACCAACTCATTTTCGCCGCCGTCACCAACTCACGCTGGGTTTTATAATCACGTTCTGCTTTACGAATACGACGAGTCAGATTTTCCGCTTCGCTTTCAATAAGGGTGAGTTGTTTTTCAATATAAGAACGGCGTTGGCGATTAGTAGAAAGTTGTTGATATAACTCGTCACGACGAATTTTGGCACGTTCTTCCGCTCCTTCATCAGCACGCACACCCAATTCACCAATTTCTTGCATCAATTCCTGCAACATTTGATTTTTACTGTTGAAAGAACTTTGCAATTGAATCAACACTTGATTGTACTGAGCATATTGCGCTTGAACTTGACGTAATTGTTCGCGCTGAATTTCACGTTGTTGCTGCATTTGTTCTAAACGCGCGCGTAACTGTTCATTTAATTCAGAGGTTTCCGTTTGTACGCTTTCCGCATAATTGAAATGCGCTTTGCGTTGCACCACATCCGCCAAGGCAAAGACTTTTTGTTGCACTTGTTTTTGTAGCTGAATGGCTTGTTCATAATCGGCTTTTAAGTGCTCGTAATTTTCTGGGTCGCTTTGTAACGTGTTAGCAATCGGTTCTAATTGTGACAACGTGACTCCGTGCTGACGGATAAATAATTCATCCTGCTCTGCCAAATCTAATTGCTCACGGCATTCTTCAATGCGATCAGTTAAGCTATCATCAGCCAATAATGGCAATTGCGGAATTAATTTATTCAACAACTGCATTCTTTCTTTCGCCTCATCTAAACGAAGACGAATTTGTTGCTCGCCGATCACCAATTGATTAAGCTCGCGCTCAATTTCATTGCGTTGTTGATTGGTCTTCGCCATCACTTGTTCTGGATTGGCTTGGAATGCCAAGGCTAAATGCAGACCAACAAACTGGCTAAAATGCTCATGTAAACGCTGGCATTTTTGCACATCAAAAGCACGTTGTGCGTACTGCTCCGCCACTTCTTCACGTTTAGCCTGTAATTCTTCTAAATGTTTTTCACGAGCCGCACGGCCGAATAACGGAATTTCAGGGAATTTGGAATAACGCAATTCACGATCGGACACCTGAACAACTACACCAAGCTCTAACTCTTGCGCGGAAAGTACGCTGTCGTCAAATGCTGCCGGATCGCCCTCGATTAAATACAAATCTTCCGGGCAATCTTCCAAATTAGCGAGTTGCTCTTTCACCGCATTCAAATCACGCACCACAATAGCGTGGCGTGCCGGGCCGTATAAGGCGGAGAAATAAGGCGCGTCTTCGATCGGCACATCATCGTATAATTCAGACAGCAACACGCCACCGAAACGTTCTGCCAGCACATTCAAACGGGCATCTTCCGAACCATCCGGCTGACTTAAACGGCTAATTTGCTCGTCTAATTGCTGACGTTGAAGTTCCAGCTGGTCGCGCTCCATGGTCAATTCGCGCTCTTTGGTCAGCTGTGATTGCATGAAATTCATCACATCCTGACTGTCTGCGAATTCTTCTCCACTCTGCTCCTGCAAGCGTTCCAATGCCGCTTGAGCGGTTAACCAAGCCGGCGCTTTACGTGCGTTTTCATCATAAAGTGCGGTTAAGTTTTCACGTTTTTGACGTAGCGTTGAACGTTGCTCAACTAAATCAGAAAGTTCGGCAGATAAATCCTCAATTAAGACTTCTTGATCGCCATAAAACGCTTCTAATTCATCCGCCGTTTCTAAGCTTTGATTCGCACGTTGATTAAAATCATTTAATAATCTCACCGCACTTTGTTGTTGATTTAAGCGCTGCTCTAACTCATGTAACTTAGCATGCAATTGCGGCGTTTGTTGTGCTTGGAGTTTTTGTGTCGGATATTCGCGTAATAATTCTTTTGCACTTTCCCATGCGGCAGAACGAGGCACTTCTCCAGCAATTTTACAAACCAACTGATAGGCTTTATCAAATTGCGTTTTCGCCGCCTCGGAAATAGACATTTTTTGCTCTAGTTCAAGCACGTTATCTGTCAACACTTCCGCTTGCGCTTCAAATTCTTCGTGATATGCCTCCACGTTTTTTACCGATAAATCGGCTAATCCACACAACGTCTTGGCTTTTTCTAAGGCTTGAATGGCTTGCTGATATTGCAATGCACGGGTTTGTTGTGCATCAAGCGCTTGCTGATAATCTGCTAATTGGGAACGCAAGTTGTCAACTTCTTGTTCTGTTTGTTCAAATTGCGCCTGACTTTCTTCCAGTTGCTCGTTAGCAGTTTCAACCACCATTTTCTGCTCTTCCAAGCGTTCGGTCAGTTCACTGACATCTTCTTGATAACGAGAGATTTTTTCCTGATGACGTAACGCATTTAACACCAAATTCAGGTGATCAAGCGCACTTTGGTGATCCACTTCCAGGATTCTTTCACTTTCGGCTAACTCAGCGGCTTCACGGCTTAATTCAACTAAACGATGTTGTGATAAATTCTGTTCAGACTTGGCTTTATACCACTCCTGACGGAAATTTAATGCGGTTTCAATGTTGCCACGACGCTCGTTGGCATTTCGCATATAATCCGCCGCCACATAATTAGTCGATTCGGTGATTAAATGTTTAAATAAATCGCGATCCGCTTGGGTGACTTTAATCGCTTCCAACGTCATGCGGTTTTCACGCAAAGCGCTTTCCATGTCTTGGAAGGCTTTTTTCACACCAAGATTTTCCGGCAATAAGTAATCACGCAAGGAACGGGTAATGGCACTGGAAATACCGCCGTATAAAGAGGCTTCGATAAGTTTATAGAATTTGCTGCGGTCGGAAGAAGAACGTAAGCGTTTTGGAATAATCCCCAAATCAAACATCATGCCATGGTAATCTGTGATGGAATGATATTGTTTAAATTGCGCGCCGCCCTGCTCAACTTTGTCTTTTAGTTCATTTAAGGTCAGTACGCGCGCTTGACGTTCGTTAATGGTTTCGGTGAAAAGTGCGGTCGGATTGACAGACAATTCTACGCCTTGAATAGAAAAGGTTTTTAAATCCACTTTTTTATCACGGCCTGCCACTTGCTGCAGACGTACACCCGCAATAATCCGTTGATGACGGGAGTTGATGGTATCCAACGCCGCGTAACACACGCCCGGACGCAATTTACCGTGCAAACCTTTATCACGCGAACCGCTTGTGGCACCGGCTTCCGTGGTGTTACGGAAGTGCAATAAGGTTAAGTCCGGAATCAACGCTGTCACAAATCCGGCCATGGTCGTAGATTTACCGGCACCGTTACCACCTGAAAGTGTGGTCACCAATTCGTCTAAATCAAAGGTACGGGCAAAGAAACCGTTCCAGTTGATGAGCGTTAAAGAACGGAACTTACCGCGTTCTACCCCACTGTTTTGATTAAAGATGACCGGCGCTACATCAGAGGATGCAATATCCATTACTTCATTTTCCAGAGATAATTCTTCAGTCATTATTCTTGTTCCTCTTCTACGAATTCGTCTTCAACGTCAGTATCGTTTTCAGTGCTTTCTGTATCGCGTTGTAATGCTGCTTTTTCAGCTTGTAAAGATTGTGGCGTTGCCGCTTCACCATCGCGAATTAAGCGTAATTGTGCTTCAATCGGATCATCACCGGCACGCACTTCTGCGCCGAAACGGAATACCGATTCAGAAATGGTAAACTTGCCACTATTCGGTTCACCTACGGTATAAATCATGCCTAAACGGCGCAAACGACCGATTGCCGCACGCACTTTTTCTGCTAATTTTTGTTTATCCAAATCGGAACCACTGGAACGTTGATTCACCGCTTTCAGTAACTTGCCTTCATCCGCTAAATTCAGCAATTCGTCATACACTTCCTGAGTACTAAAAATACCTTGTTGAGCTAGTCGCTCCGGGCTTAAATACAAATAACACAACACCTTACCCACTAACATTTCCAATTCAGTTAACACAGAACGGGCAATGAGTGTTGTCGCTTTCGGGCGTAAATAGAAAAAACCTTCCGGCGCACGAATCAGTTCGACGTTATAGCGACGATAGAACAGATCCAGTTCCGTTTGAAAATCAAGTAAAAAAGCGTGGTTATCTAAATGTTCTGTGCCGATATGTTTACCGGAACGCAACTGGCTGTCCACAGCAGGAAATAACGGGTTGGCAATGGCAGCTGCCAATTTCGGTGAAATTACATCTTGAAGGTTGTCTGTCATTATTTTTTTCTCTAACTGAATTGCTCTGTTATTGTCTTATTCGTGCGATAGCGAAATACGACTCAAAAAACGCGTGGATTTTCGACCGCACTTTTAATATTTATCAATGATATGCGCCTGAACTTCTGCGCCGTAATCGTTAATTTCTGTCCAATGCGGATAGATACCTGCCAAGTCATCGCCTGCAATACCTAAACGCACAGCCTGATCCACGATAATTCGCGCTACATCAAAATGTTGTATCAATGGATAATTTTCTAATTGTTGCTTCAACACTAAACTTAAATTAATCGGACGATTTTGTTCGCGGTAATCAATTAATAAGCCTTGCATGTGTTCGACGATTTTTTCGCGAATATCGGCTAAAGATTCAAATTGTAATTCTTCCGGCAATTCGCCCAAGGCATCTTCTTCGCGTAGTGCTAATTCCTCATCGCGCAAATCAACTAAACGCTCTGCTTGCGCTGTCCACAAGAACCAAGGGTTGTCGAAATAATGATGAATAGAATTGCGTAAACGTTGGGAAAAGACGCGATTTTTATCCATATCAATGGCGGTACGGATAAATTTATGCACGTGGCGGTCGTAGCCGATCCACAAATCGATAGCTTGTTGTCCCCAACTGATAATGCGGTCTAGCTTAGCTTGCAAATCAATGATTAATTGTTCGATAAAATACAATTCTTGGCGACCGATCACACAATCTTGAATGCGTAATAATTGCGCCTGTAATTTGTCACCGGCCGCATTTAAGGTGTCTTGGAGTTCCCGTAAATTGCCGGAGGTTTCATCTAATAATTGTTCACAGCTGGAAATTGCTGCTTGCCAATCTTTGGTTAACAGGGCGGCGATATCTTCTTTAATGCTTTGTTGATTTTCATCCATCACGCGTTGTGACAAGTCAATGCTGTCAAAAATTTCTGCAACGGAATATTTTAATGGTGCAAAAACACTACGACGCCAATAATGCTCATCGCCGTCTTCTTCAGCGGCATCAGAAGCACGTTGGATTTCATCAGCAACAATGGAAAGTTGAACGGAAAGACGTAAGGCAGAAAATTCACGTTGACGAATGTAATAATCGGATACACCAACCCCCAACGGCGTTAAGCGATAAATCGCTAAACCTTCGGTAAATTCACTGCTAAAACGGTTAAGAAAACGTTGTTTAACCAGTTCATTAATTGCATTATTAGCACGAACGGCAATTGTTTCTTGAGATTGTTCAAAGGCGGTGGAAATGTGGCGGAAAATATCGACTAAATCAGCTTCTAACATTTCGCCGTCAAAACGTTCATTATTATAAACGGCAATCGCCAGTAAAAATGCCAAACGCTCTGTCGGCAAATTTAAGGAAAACTCACGTTCTTTCGCCCAGGAGACCAGTTCGGGAATGGTTTGTGATGTGTCAAGCATGAGGGATCTCACAACAGGTTAATTTCAACAAAAAATTGTGGGAATTATACAGGAATTTGCCTTTTCTAACAGCTTGAAAATGGAAAGTGCGGTCAAAAAAACAATGGTTTTTCGGATAAAACTTATCTTTAGATTAACCTGCAACTTTTTTGATTAATTCATTCATACCCTCTTCATCATAGCCTTCTTCATATTGCATATCCTCTACGAAATCTCTCAATACTTTGCTATTTAACGCGGTACAACCGTATTTTTCCAATTTGCTTTTGGTAAAGCTGGAACGATACGCAGAGGAGATATTATTGAGGCTTATCACGCCGATGGTGGCTCGATTGCAAGGCACTTTATTGACGAACACCAAATTGTATCCTGATTCGCGGATATAGCCGGTTTTATTGATAGCCGCACTAAACATTTCGTCACGCACGAGTTTATTGGTGTTCTTCACAAAAATATTGCGCTTTCCTGTTTGGATATAGGTGGAAGAGATATTAGAAAGACGTTTAATTTCCGCGTTATTTAAAGAATATTTAGCTAGCTTCACCAAATCCATCACGCTGGACACATTACTGTTAGATAAACCTGAACTGTCGCTAAAATGAGTTGAGGTCATACCAAGCGCTCTCGCCTTATCATTCATTTTTTTTATGAATTGTTGACGGCTCATACCGGCTGAACGGGACAAAGCATGTGCAGCATAATTATCAGAATGCACCAACATCGCTTTCAATAATTCGTTGCAAGAAATGGGTGTGTATCTAGGCAATTTTGTGCTTGTGCCTTTGATGTGGTCCGCATCTTCTGCAGTAATTGAGGCTGTGCAACGGGCATTTTTGTTATGTTCCAAAAACACATTTGCCGTCATTAATTTTGTTACAGAAGCAATGGGACGCACGCTATGAGGTGAGCTACTTTCCAATATTTTATTGTGGGTAAAGTCATACACAACATAAGATTGTGCAACGGCAACCGTTGGTAGTAAAAATAATAAAGGCAAGGTTTTTGATAACATAGGATGATTCAAAGAAGTAAGCAACGGCGCTATTTTAGCAGTTTTTCAAGGTGAGATTAAATAAAAAAACCACCCTCAACAGAAGGTGGTTTTTGTCTTTATATATTCGTTATTTAAATTACCAAGCGTAGCTATAACCTAACACGGCTTTCGCACCGGAACGGGTACCTTTACTGCCTAGAGAATGTTCTAAACGAAGATCGGCATGAATAGCGTGATTACCAAATGGTACATTGAGACCTGCACCGCCTTCTAACCAAGTGCGGGCATCATTTTCGCCATATTTTTTATCACCGATTAAAACAGATTTTGCGGACATAAAATCATGCCATACGTTTGCAACAAAATACACGGTTGGGTTACGTTGGAAGTCTTTACTGTGACTTAAACGCACACCGATACGTCCACGTAAATTGTTGTCCGTACCTTGTTCAACACGGCGATCTGCATCGTGATAGAACGATTGAAGTTTCAAGCGTTGGTAAACCAATTGGGTTTGTGGTTCAAGGCGCCAGTTGGAATTACCCAATGCAAAGCTGTGACCACCTTCAACGGATAACGCACCGCTCCAACCATGTTGTCTTACTTCCGGATTAGATACAAAGTTGTATTTGTTCGTTAAGTAAGAGAATTGCGCCACTGTGTCCACATAGGCATTATTTGGTGCACGGTATAAGTGATATACACCGATATTTGCCGCAGTAGTTTTACCTTTACCGATATATTTATCTGCAATAAGCTCACCGTGTTCAGCACGATATTGGTCGTAGAAACGGCTGTCTGCACGAGAATACGCAAAATATACACCACTTAGAGATTGTGGCAGACCATTTTGCATTTCGCTACGGTTAAAGTCGTAACCTACTTGTGCGATATATTGTGAGCTGTCAACGTCTAAACGGGTACGACCCTCGGTTTCTAAACGTTTACCGGAAACTCGCGCCCACACGGCAGAATTTGGTGATTGTCTGATTTCACCACGGCGTTGATGTAAGGTATCCAACACGCTATAGCCTAATTCCATATTGACACGAGGCATTTGGATATACGCAGTGGCCGGTTCGATATAAATATCATGACCAAGTACTTTTAATGTCCAAGCATAAGTTGTGCCATTTTTCTTGGCTAACTGCGCTTCATCCGCATTTCTGGTTTTTGCTGTACCCTCAAAGATAGCTTCACTATTAGGATCATCCATCTTAATCATATCTGCAGAAAAAATATTTTCCCGCGCCTGACGAAGTACATCCCCTTCAATGAAACCATTGCGAGTTGAAACAATAGTGCGACCTGTTGCTTTACCTTTAATATGTAATGTATCAGAACTACTATTGTTATTATTCCAAGTCGTTTTTACGATTAATTTACCGCCATCAGAATGATAGTCGCCTTCCACGGTAAGGGTTTTATTTGCGTTTTCAGAGGTAAGATCAAGCGTACCTTTATTATTAAGGTTGGTTACTGTTGCATTAAAGTTATTTAACTCAAATGTCCCTTTCTCACCGATATCAACATTACTTTTAACGGAAGCGTCGCCAAAAGCATTATCTCTACCAACTTTTAATGTACCGTTAGTAATATTTACATTAGAATTAACACCACTCATGTTTCTTGGTGCAAATAAAGTGGTGCCACTACCTCTTTGAACAAAGTCTACAATCTTAGTAGTAGGCGAAGCTGAAGTCATTTCAGGGGTAAAGTTAAAATTATCTGTTTGTGCGAAATCAAATTTGACTTTTTGAGGATTCTCTTCAAGTTTAATTTTTTCTACATCAAACGTACCTGCTTTGTTGTTATCACCAATTTGGATGTTGGTTGTACCATTTCCTACTCTTAATGTCCCCGCAGTAAGTTGACCTTCATCTGCAACTAATACATTAACAGTGTTGGTTTTAGAGCTCCAATCACTGGCGGCAACACGGATTTCGGCATTTTTCGGGTACTGAAGCAATGAACCTTTACCTGTGACTGAAATTACCGTATTGGTGACATCTTCCGGGGTATCACGAAGCCATCCCCAAAAGTGAGGTGTCGGTTCAGTTCCTTCGAATTCACCGATTACCTGCCCACCATTGGAAACATATAAATTACCATTACCAAAGTTACCGATATTCATTGGATTATTGGCATTACTGTTTACAACGAGTTTACTGCCTTGCCCGTCAACGACAACAGTTCCTTTAGACTGGCGATGGTTGGCTATATGTAATGTACCTTGTATATTTACAACAGAGCCTCCATCAATTCTAAGATTGCCTTCATTACCAGTACCAGTACCAACTTGAATTAAGCCGTTAACCGTATCCGGATTGACTTTTCCAAGGGTTTCCGGAATTCCGTCATTAGTCCCAGACCAAGTAACACTTGCATTTGCTGCTAATGGGGCAGCTAATAAAAGTAATGTTAATTTATTAAGTTTGAACTTCATAGTTTTCTCTCGTCCTTTTGTTGTTGTATATATCATTGTTGATTTTATCACTCTTAGATCAGGTAAACAAATCAGCAACACGTATTGTAAGGAATTTATAAAAGTTCTTAATAAAAAAACCACCTTCAACAGAAGGTGGTTTTTGTTTTTATATATTCGTTATTTGAATTACCAAGCGTAACTATAACCTAATACAGCTTTCGCACCGGAACGGTTACCTTTATTGCCTAGAGAATGTTCTAAACGAAGATCAGCATGAATAGCATGGTTACCGAATGGTACATTTAAACCTGCACCGCCTTCCAACCAAGTGCGGGCATCATTTTCGTTATATTTGGTGTCACCGATTAAGACAGATTTTGCAGTAATAAAATCATGCCATACGTTTGCAACAAAATACACGGTTGGGTTACGTTGGAAGTCTTTACTGTGACTTAAACGCACACCGATACGTCCACGTAAATTGTTGTCCGTACCTTGTTCAACACGGCGGTCTGCATCGTGATAGAACGATTGAAGTTTCAAGCGTTGGTAAACCAATTGGGTTTGTGGTTCAAGGCGCCAGTTGGAATTACCCAATGCAAAGCTGTGACCACCTTCAACGGATAACGCACCGCTCCAACCATGTTGTCTTACTTCCGGATTAGATACAAAGTTATATTTGTTCGTTAAGTAAGAGAATTGCGCCACGGTGTCCACATAGGCATTATTTGGTGCACGGTATAAGTGATATACACCGATGTTTGCTGCTGTTGTTTTACCTTTACCGGTATATTTATCAGCAGCCACAACGCCGTTTTCAGCACGATATTGGTCGTAGAAACGGCTATCTGCACGAGAATACGCAAAATATACACCACTTAGAGATTGTGGCAGACCATTTTGCATTTCGCTACGGTTAAAGTCGTAACCTACTTGTGCGATATATTGTGAGCTGTCAACGTCTAAACGGGTACGACCCTCAGTTTCTAAACGTTTACCGGAAACTCGCGCCCAAACGGCAGAATTTGGTGATTGGCTAATTTCACCACGACGTTGGTGTAAGGTATCCAACACGCTATAGCCTAATTCCATATTGACACGAGGCATTTGAATATAAGCGGTAGCAGGCTCAATATAAATATTTTGACCAAGTGCTTTTAAGGTCCATGCATAAGTATTCGCATCTTTTTTAGTTAATTGTGCTTCACTAGCATTGGTTGTTTTCGCTGTGCCGGTAAAGGTACCTGAATGATTTGCATCAGCAACTTTAACTACATCTGCAGAATAAATATCTTGATTCGTTTGACGAACTACATCACCTTCGATGAAACCTGTAGAGGTTGACACAACAGTGTTCCCTGTTGCTGTTCCTTTAATATCTAGCACATCAGAAGAGCTATTAGCATTATTCCAAATTGTTTTCACTAATAGTTTTCCGTCGCCACTGTAATCTCCATAAACAGTAAGTTTTTTATCTGCATTATCTGAAGTAAGATCAAGCGTACCTTGATTGTTAATGGTGCTAACAGAGGCATTAAAATTGTTTAACGCTAATGTACCTTTCTCACCAATATTCACTTCAGTGGTAACAGAATCGTTACCGAATGCATTATCTCTACCGAATGCATTATCTCTACCGACTTTTAATGTACCATCAGTAATGTCTACATTTGAATTCACGTTATTCATACCTATTGGAGCAAATAAAGTTGTGCCAGAACCACTTTGTATGAAATTAACATGAGATTCTTTCAGTGAACGATGCGTGTGGATAATAGGGGTAAAATTCAACATATCATTTTGGTCAAAGGTGAATTTTACATCTGCACTACCAATAGTAAAACGTTTAACATCTAGCGTTCCACCTTTACTTTTGTTCCCGATTTGGATATTGGCTGTGCCAGATTCTAATTGCAACACACCTGCGCTGAGTTTACCACCATTAGAAATCAACAAATCGAGGGTTGTTGCCTTATGACCTCCACCCACTACACGAATTAAGGAGTTTTTATGATAAGAAAGTTCCGAACCTTCACCATCAATAACAATTTTAGTGTCAATCGCTGTTCGAGCCGTTCCATTATGAAGAAACCATCCCCAAAAGTGAGGAGCGTTAGGATTACCATGAAATGTTGAGGTCACCTTTCCGCCCTCTAAAATAGAGAGATTCGCATTACTATAGTTACCAACATTTAACTCCCCCCCTACATTTAATTCACTTCCAGCACCAGTGACAGTAAATTTAGCACCGAAACCGTCATTGTTTTGATTCCCAATATACACTGTACCTGTAGAGTTTAATTTGGAACCATTGTCGATGGTCATTTCACCCTTGGTTTGCCCGCTAGGGTTTGTTTTAGCCCCTTCCGAAATCGATAAAGGCCCATTTATAGTGTGCTCTTGATTATCGGTTATATTTGTAGCCAGATTAGAAGGAAGAAGATTATGTTCACTTCCGTTATGAGAAATACCTGCATGAGCAATAAGCGGAGCTGATAATAAAACTAATGTAAGTTTATTAAGTTTGAATTCTATTTTATCCTCGTCTTTAATTAAAAAAGGTCCTAAATTCTAGCACGCCATGCACCCCAATACAAATCAAAGGAGTGTTTCGGAAAAAAACTGACATAAAACTCACCGCACTTTTTTGATTTAATTAGAAAAGTGCGGTGAGTTTTCAAGGTATATTTCATATAAAAAAATCGCCCTACTGCGGAACAATAAGGCGATTTATTTTTAGATAAATAAGTCAGAATATTATTTTGCGTCTTGTGCGGGCGCTGCTACCGGTGCAGGATTAAATTTTTGTTCTAATTCGACACTTTGTTTTTGTAACTCGGTCATCGCATTTCTTAATGCTTCAGCTTTTTCTGCATAAGCTTTTTGTTGTTCCGGTGTTTGTGTCGGGTTAGTGAAACTCATATTAGCCTGATCAACCAATAAACCACTCGCCAAGCTTAATACATTTTTTGTTTGCTCTTTGATAGATTTAATTGATTCTGCTTTTACATCTAATGCATCTAAGCTTGTAATTGTATCTTTTACTGATTGATTAAATGTTTCAATCGCTTCTTTCACTTTTTTCTCATCTTGAGCTTGAACTGCAGCCACTAAATCTTGTTGGAATTTTTGTTGTGATTGTAACTGTGTTTGTTCTTGTGCCTTGTTCCAATCGACTAATTTTTGATAATCACCCTTTTCATCTACTTTTACTTCTGATGCGGCTTGTGTTTGTGCTGTTTCCGGTTTCGCTTCTGGTGCTTTGTCTGCCGGTTTGTCGCAAGCTGTTAAGAAAAGAGCCAATAATGCGGTCGCGCTAATTTTTGTAAATTTGTTCATGAAAAATCCTTATTAATTGTTGATGAAAATTACTCTATTACGAGCAAAAGACGGGGCATTAGACATAGCATGCAATGATGCGTTCAATCTTTTTAAATATAAAAAAACTCCGAGAATTTCGGAGTTTTTCATGATTAAACGCGTTTGAAGTCAACGTGAACCAATTTTGGTTTGAACGGGTGACGTTGCATTGCTTGTACTTTTACTGCAACTTCTTTACCGTCGATAACTAAAGTAATCACATCGGAATAGAATGCATCGTGTGCTTGAGCGTTGTTAACTTCATCATGATTTAAGATGATAGAAACCGGTGCTTCGCTACCACCGTAAACGATAGCAGGAATTTGACCGTTATGACGCAGGCGGCGGCTCGCACCCTTACCTTGCGCTGTACGAACTTCAGCGTTAAATTTAAATGCCATTGTTATGTTCTCTTTTGTAAAGATTAAAATTAAAAAATCGCAGGCGACCCAGCGATTTCCACAAATTTTGCTCAAAGCCTGAACTTTGAGGTGGTGCATTATAATGAATTCGTGGTGCTAAAGCAAACGAAAATCTTGTTAATTTTCCTAGATATTACGCTAAAAAACGGGCTAAAATAAGGCGTTATTTTTATTGAGTTAAAAGAGTATTCGATGGAATTTTTAATTAACTTTTTTAGTGATTACGGCTATTTTGCCGTGCTATTTGTTTTGATTATTTGTGGTTTTGGCGTGCCGATTCCCGAAGACATTACCTTAGTGTCCGGTGGTGTTATTTCCGGTTTGGGTTATACCAATGTGCATATCATGTTAGTTGTGAGTCTATTTGGTGTCCTCTTAGGTGATAGCACTATGTATTGGCTGGGACGTATTTATGGCACAAAAATTTTACGTTTCCGCCCTATTCGACGCTTTTTAACCTTAGAGCGTTTACGTATGGTTCGGAGCAAATTTGAACAATATGGCAATCGTGTTTTATTTGTTGCCCGTTTTTTACCGGGATTACGTGCACCGATTTATATGGTTGCCGGCATTACCCGTCGCGTGAGTTTTATTCGCTTTCTTTTATTAGATTTTTTTGCCGCCATTATTTCTGTACCTATTTGGGTTTATTTAGGGGATTTCGGGGCAAGTAACTTGGATTGGCTACATGAGCAAATCAAAAAAGGACAGTCCATTATTTATATTTTAATTGCGCTTTTAGCAATCTATCTGGTCTGGAAATGGCGTAAAGGACGTAAAAATACTGGCAAAAAAGCATAAAGTGCGGTCAAAAATCAAAACGTTTTTCTAGTTACTTTAAGCCCATAAAACAAAACCCCATTCAGATTCAAATGGGGTTTCTTTTTATCAGGAAATTATTTCTCGAGATTTAATGGCTCAATGTGCCAAATATTTTCCGCGTATTCCTTAATGGTGCGGTCGGAAGAGAAATAACCCATGTTAACAATATTTTGAATCGTGCTATCAATCCATGCATCACGGTTTTTATATTTTTCATCCACCAATTTTTGTGCGTCCACATAGCTGCGGAAATCAGCAAAGGCTTGGTAGAAATCGTGATATTGTAAACCCTGTAATAGCTGTTGATAACGGTTCGGATCGTTTTCGGAGAAACGGCCGTTAATAATTTGATCAACAACGTTTCTGAGTTCCACATCCTCTTGATAGAAATTAAATGGACAGTAACCGTCGCGACGTAACTTCTCTACTTGTTCTACGGTATTACCGAAAATAAAGATGTGGTCTTTGCCGACATTTTCCAAAATTTCTACGTTTGCACCATCCAATGTACCCAAGGTTAATGCACCATTTAATGCAAATTTCATGTTACTGGTACCGGAGGCTTCCGTACCTGCTAAAGAAATTTGTTCAGAAATATCTGCAGCCGGAATGATCAATTGAGCCAAGCTTACGCTGTAGTTCGGGATGAAGACCACTTTTAAGCGGCCACCCAAACGGCCATCGTTATTGATGACATTCGCAACATCATTAATTAAATGGATGGTTTGTTTCGCTGCATAATACGCCGATGCTGCTTTACCAGCTAAGATAAACACACGAGGTTGCCAATCTTTTTCCGGATGCTCTAACATGGCGTTGTAACGAGCAATAATATGCAACACGTTCAAAATTTGACGTTTATATTCGTGAATACGTTTTACTTGAACGTCAAATAACGCATGGGGATCCAAATCAATGTTTAACGTTTTCTTCACGTAATTTGCCAATTTCACTTTATTTGCAAATTTAATATCGGCAATGGCGTGTTTGAAATCTGCTTCATGGGCGTATTGTTTTAATTTTTCGATTTGGCTTAAATCGCAACGCCAATCAGAACCGATATATTTATCAAATAACGACGCTAATTGTGGGTTTGCCACAGCAAGCCAACGACGCGGGGTAATACCATTAGTCACATTAGTGAAACGTTCCGGATAAATACGCGCGAAATCCGAAAAAGTAGATGTCACCATTAAGTCGGAATGAATTGCCGCAACACCGTTGACCTTGTGCGAACCAACCACGGATAACCAACCCATGCGAACTTTACGTTGATACCCTTCTTCTACTAAAGAAACGCGACGAATGAAATCTACGTCGGTAGTGATGTAGGTTTTGACGTATTCCAAGAAATGATCGTTAATTTCAAAAATCATTTGTAAATGACGCGGTAAGATTTTCGCCATCATTTCTACCGGCCAGGTTTCTAACGCTTCAGACATTAATGTGTGGCAAGTATAAGAGAAAATGCGACGGGTCATATCCCAGGCTTTTTGCCATTCAAAGCCTTCTTCATCAATTAAAATGCGCATTAACTCAGGAATCGCTAATGCCGGGTGAGTATCATTTAAATGAATTGCCACTTTATCCGCTAAATTTTCCATGCTGTCATGGGTACGTTTATGGCGACGGATAATGTCTTGCAATGAAGCGGAAACCAAGAAGTATTCTTGACGTAAGCGCAATTCACGGCCATTCCAAGTGGAATCATCCGGATAAAGCACACGAGAAAGATTTTTAATAGAGGCGCGGCTTTCCACGGCAGCAATGTGTTGACCGCGGTTAAAGTCTTCTAAGTTGAAAAGTTCACCGGCATGAGCAGACCACAAACGTAATGTGGCCGCAGAATCATTTTTATAGCCTGGAATCACTTGGTCATAAGCAAGTGCGGTCACTTCTTCGCCTTTATTCCAGATACATTTTTTGCCTTCAAAATGAATATTACCGCCGAAAGAAACGGTAAAACGTTTAGACGGACGAATAAATTCCCAAGGAGCCCCTTTTTCTAACCAGGCATCCGGGCGTTCAACTTGTTGGCCATCTTCAATTTTTTGACGGAACATACCGTATTCATAACGAATACCGTACCCCATGCCCGGCAAACCTAATGTCGCAATAGAATCCATGAAACAGGCAGCCAAACGACCTAAACCACCGTTACCTAAACCCGGGTCCACTTCTTTTTCAATAATTTCTTCTAAATCAACGTTTAATTCGGAAAGGGCTTCTTTAGCGATGTCATACAACCCTTCTGCGATCATGGCATTGGATAAGGTACGACCAATCAAAAATTCCATTGATAAATAATAAACACGGCGGGAGTCTTCTGCTCTAGCTTCGCGTGCAGTGGTAATCCAACCTTCGGTGACGAAATCACGTACGGCATATAATGTGGCGTTTAGCCAATCCCGTTGACTCGCTTCTTTTGGTGAGCGGCCAATTAAAAAAATCAGCTTATAAACAATCGTCTTTTTCAATGAATCGACATTGACTTCAGGTCGATCATATAGGAATGGAGAATCGAAATTATCCATTATCATAAAAATAGTCCTCAGTTAATAAAAAAAGCGGGTGAATTTTAATCATTCAAAATAAAAAAACAACAACAATCTTCTGCGCAAATTTTGTTTTCTCTCTACGCAGAAGATAAGTATTTCATTAGTGAGATAAAATTCTTTGATATAAATGTTGGTAATGGGTTGCAGAGATTTGCCAACTAAAATCTTGTTCCATTGCAATGACTCGAACCGTTGCCCATAAACGTTGTTTTTTCCATAAAGCAAATGCCGTTTGTAACGCTTGGCGCAAATCATCCGCCGTCGCATGACTAAAGACAAATCCGGTTGCTGTTCGAGCTTGAATATTTTCCGCCGTGCTATTGACCACCGTATCCGCCAAACCACCCGTTGCACGAACTAAGGGTAACGTACCGTATTTTAAACCGTAAAGCTGTGTTAAACCGCAAGGTTCAAAACGGCTTGGCACTAAAATAACATCGCCACCGGCAACCATCAAATGTGATAACGCTTCATCGTAGCCAATTTTAACGGCAATATTTTGCGGATAGGTTTCCGCTAATTGACGAATACCGGCTTCTAAGTGCGGTGCGCCTGAGCCAAGAATCGCCAACTGTCCACCCTGTTTAACGATTTCATCAGCGCTTTCTAGCAATAAATCAACGCCTTTTTGTTCTGTTAAACGGGTCACCATGACAAACAATAGCGCATCAGATTGTTGTGGAAGATTGAAATAAGCTTGTAGATCCGCTTTGTTTTTCGTTTTGCCACCCATGTATTTCAACTTGTAACCATGTTGAATGTACTGATCGTTCATCGGATGCCAAATTTTTTCGTCAACGCCATTTAGAATGCCCACCAAGCGCCCTTCATGATCTAGGGTTGAAAGTAAGCCTTGTAAGCCATAAGCAAATTCCGGTGTGGTAATTTCTTTCGCATAAGTCGGACTAACGGCTGTCACGGCATCTGAATAATAGAGCCCGGCTTTTAAGTAAGAAATTTGCCCAAACAATTCTAAGCCATCTACATGGAACATACTGTGCGGCAAGCCGATTTCAAATAAATGGCGATAATCAAATTGACCTTGATAGGCTAAATTATGAATGGTGAAGACGGATTTTGCCGGACGCCCTTTATTAAATAAATACGCCGCCGTTAGACCTGCGTGCCAGTCATGGGCATGAACAACTTCGGCACGCCACCAACTATCTAAACCGGTGGTCAATTCAGCCCCAACCCACGCTAACAATGCGAAACGTTTGTAGTTATCGCCGTAATCATTGTAATTAGCATCGTGATAAGGGTTGCCTTCACGCGCATATAAGTGCGGTGCATCAATAAGATAAACGCCGACACCGTTATATTCGCCATAGCGCAAAACGATATGACCGGCAAAATTATCAAATTCTGTCACCACGGACGTGTGCGGAATGCCAGCCATAATCGCCGGATAAGCCGGCAACAAAATACGTGCATCAATGCCGATTTCTTTTTGTGCAAATGGCAATGCGCCCATCACATCGGCTAATCCGCCGGTTTTCAGTAAAGGATATAACTCCGAGCAAACGTGTAATACTTTCATTTTATTTACCTAATATGACGCACGTTTTCTAACGCGTGTCGTTATAAACAATTCTGTTACAGGCACAAGCGAAGACGCTTGCGCCTGTATTTACCTTCTTAAAGTGCGGTCACAAAATCCGAAGGATTTTGAACGTTGGCTTTGCCAACGGCTCCGAAGGAGCGAATAAATCACTTGCGTGATTTATGAGTAATAGTTAAAACGTTTTGAAAACTGACCGCACTTTATTTCACGTTAATCTAAATGTTCTTCCGAGAACACTTCTTGTCCTTCTAATTTTTTCAACATCGAAGGTGTCACTAAAATGACTTTACCAGTTGAACTGATGCGGAAGCGTTTGCTGTCCAATTCGCGATCAACACCGATTTGCATACCGTCCGGAATGACACAATGGCGGTCAATAATACAGTGTTTCAACACGCAATTTTTACCGACACTCACTTCCGGCAACACGACACTATGATCGATCACTGAGCCTTCATTAATTTTAATGCGATCAAATAACACGGAATAACTGATTGACGCATCGGTAATCACACAACCACCGCCGATAAGGGAGTTATCCACCGGCTTAACATTGGCATTTTTATAGAAGAATTTAGACGGATACGCTTGTACCGGGTTTCCGCGAATCGGCCAAGTTTGGTCATAAATATCTAATTGCGGATTTTCAGACACTAAGTCGATGTTTGATTGCCAGAAGCTATCCAATGTCCCCACATCACGCCAATAAATATCACCCTCGGTATTGCGACCCATGCAAGAACGGCTGAACGGATGGGCATATAACGTGCCTTCTTCCAAACATTTCGGCAATACATCTTTACCGAAGTCATGAGATGTGCAAGGCGTATTCACTTCGCGATCTAACATTTGATAGAGATAGTCTGCATCAAACACATAAATCCCCATGGAAGCCAACGAGGTATCCGGTTTGCCCACCATTGCCGGTGGATCTTTCGGTTTTTCCACGAAGGCTTTCACTTTCAGATTTTCATTGACTGCCATCACGCCAAATTCATGCGCTTCAGAACGTGGTACTTCAATACAGCCCACGGTACATTTTGCACCACTGGTCACGTGGTCTAACAACATTTGGCTATAGTCTTGTTTATAAATGTGGTCACCTGCGAGAATTAAGACGTATTTCGGACGGTAGTGATCACGAATAATCGCCATATTTTGATATACCGCATCAGCTGTACCGCGATACCAAGTGGAGTCATCAATTTGTTGACGCGCCGGGAGCATATCAATGAATTCACCGCGCTCTTGTGGTAAGAAAGACCAACCTTTTTGTAAATGACGTAATAAAGAGTGAGCAGCATATTGCGTGACGACACCAATGCGGTTTAAGCCGGAGTTAATACAGTTGGACAAAGCGAAATCGATGATTCGACGGTTACCACCAAAATAAAGTGCCGGTTTTGCACGTTTATCCGTTAATTCATGCAGACGTGAACCGCGGCCACCGGCCAAAATAAGCACTAAGGTGCTTTTAACGAGATCGTGTTTATTTAGATTAGCTTTCATAGTGAACTCCGTTATATTGTTTTAAGTATCCATTTTTTTCAACACACAAAACGCCATACCACCTACATCAACTTGCCGTTGTTGCTCCGTTAAGTTTGTTGTACCTGCCACGGCCTTCCAGTGTCCATCAAACGCGACGGGCAACATAAAAGACTGGGGTTCTGCTTTCGCATTGATTAAGAAAAGCCATTGCTGATCTAATACCACTTGCAGCGCTTTGCTTTCCCGATTATGCCAATCCTCGGTTCGCATTGATTCACCCTCAATGTTGAGCCAAATGACATTTTCATCTGACCACCAAACATCCCGTTGTAAACTTTGAATTTGTTTTCGTGTTGCAATCAGTTGTTTGGTCAAGTCAAATAATTCCTGATTGAAATCCTGCCATTTCAGCCACGTGATTTCATTATCCTGACAATAGGCGTTATTGTTACCGAATTGCGTGTTGCCGAATTCATCGCCGGCAAGCAACATTGGTGTGCCGTTGCCCAATAACAAACTTGCCAATAATCCGCTTTGCGCTAAAACACGCTGATTTTCCACCGTACTTTGGTACTCGTCATTTAGGTCTAATTGACTGCCCTCAATGCCATGGTTGTAACTGTAATTTTCATTGCGACCATCGCGATTATCTTCGCCGTTCGCCTCGTTATGCTTATGGTTATAACTCACCAAATCGCGCAACGTAAAACCGTCGTGAGCGGTAATAAAATTCAGGGTGGTGTGTGGCAAGCGTGTTTCTCGCTTGAACAGATCACTTGATCCGGCAAAACGTTCGGCAAATGCGCCCACTTCCCCACTTTTCCATAACCAAAAACGACACATATCATCACGGAAGCGGTCGTTCCATTCGGCAAAATAATGGGGAAAACGTCCTAATTGATAACCGTAATGGCCAATATCCCAAGGTTCGCTGATGAATTTCACCTGCTGTAAACTCGGTACTTGAGCGATATCGTCAAACAGTTTGGCGTGTGGGTTGAAATCCGGTGACTCACGCCCTAACACCGTGCCTAAATCAAAACGGAAACCATCTACATGGCATTCTTCCACCCAATAACGTAGGCAATCCACCACCCATTTTCGGGTGATGTCATTGGCGAGGTTCAGCATATTGCCGCAACCTGTCCAGTTAATATATTCGCCTTGTTCGTTTTGCCAATAATACGTCCGATCATCAATGCCACGTTGGCTAAAGGTAGGGAACGGTTTTTCTGATTCTGCCGTGTGGTTAAATACCACATCTAAAATTACTTCAATCCCCGCTTCATGTAATGCTTTCACCATGCTTTTGAATTCATACAACGGGTTTTCAGGGTTTTCTTCGGAGCAATACTTTGGCTCTACTGCAAACATGGCCAACGGGTTATATCCCCAATAATTTTGTAGTCCTTTTTCTTGCAAGTGCGGTTCGTTTACGTGGTAATTAATCGGCAACAATTCCACGGCGGTGATACCTAATGCTTTTAAATACGCCACACTTTGCGGTTGCGCCAAACCAGCATAAGTTCCGCGTAACTTTTCAGGTAGATCCGTGCGTAATTGGCTAAACCCTTTTACGCTGAGTTCATAAATCACGGTCTCTGCCCAAGGTGTTTTCGGGGCTTTATCGTGTTGCCAGTCAAATGCCGTCTCAATAATTTGACCTTTCGGCGCAAATTCCGCGTTATCTCGTGGATCATTTAACTGAAAAATCGACCGCACTTCTACCGAACTTAAATCCGGTTTACCCACCACGGCTTTAGCATAAGGATCAAGCATGAGCTTGTTTGGATTGGCTAAAGTGCGGTCATTTTCTGCGGTGATTCTAAAACCGTATTGCATACCGTTAGCCACACCGGAAAGCGCAATATGCCAAACATTTTCGCTGCGATGCATAGCAAAACGCTGCTCTTTTTTGCCATTCTCAAACAGGCACAATTCCACGGCATCCGCCACAGAAGAATACAGCGCAAAGTTAGTCATTTGCTCACCGTTTTCTTCATGTTGGCTATAACCGAACGGATAAGCCTTGCCCTCATTTTTTACTGCAACCATGCCTTATCCTTGATATTTCAAATAGAGGGTTGCCAATGGAGGAATCGAAACAGAAATAGAATGATCTCGTCCGTGGCTTGGGATTGCCTCACTTTCCACTGCACCGCAGTTACCAAGATTTGAGCCTTCGTAAAAGGATGAATCTGTATTTAAGATTTCGTGATATTGACCGGCAACATTCACGCCCATACGATAATCATGGCGTGGCACTGGCGTAAAGTTACTGATCACAATAATGCGCTCGCCTTTGCTGCTACGTCGTTCAAAGGCAAATACAGAATTTTGCG
Organism: Aggregatibacter segnis ATCC 33393; assembly: GCF_000185305.1. GTDB lineage: Bacteria > Pseudomonadota > Gammaproteobacteria > Enterobacterales > Pasteurellaceae > Aggregatibacter > Aggregatibacter segnis. The sequence goes on along the minus strand of NZ_GL622200.1, from coordinate 943,021 downwards.
CATCATCCACGACCAACCAATCGAAGCCTTGCGGATCCGAATCCAGTTCAAAGAGCGGTGCGTTTTCGCGATAAATTTTATTGAGGTCTTTCACCAACTGTTGCATACCGATGTGCCATCTTCCGCCGATGGATTCGTCCAGTAAGAACCAATCAAGACTTTCGCGGTAATTCCATTCGCGCCCTTGGGCAAATTCATTTCCCATGAACAATAATTTTTTACCCGGATAGCCCCACATGTAGCCGTAATAAGCGCGTAAGTTCGCGAATTTTTGCCACGCATCCCCCGGCATTTTACCGATTAAGGAACATTTTCCATGTACTACTTCATCGTGGGAAAGCGGTAACACAAAGTTTTCGCTGTATTGATACACCATGCCGAAAGTCATTTGGTTGTGGTGATATTGGCGATAGACCGGATCTTTTTCCATGTAAGAAAGCGTGTCATTCATCCAGCCCATATTCCATTTGAAATTAAAGCCTAAACCACCGTTTTCTGTCGGATGTGTTACACCGGCAAAAGAGGTCGATTCTTCCGCAATGGAAACCGCCCCTTGCACTTCACTATGAATTTTCCAGTTGGTGTGTTTTAAGAATTCAATGGCTTCTAAATTTTCCCGTCCGCCGTATTGGTTCGGAATCCATTCTCCCTCGGCACGGCTGTAATCACGATAAATCATGGAGGCCACCGCATCGACACGAATACCGTCAACGCCGAAACGTTCAATCCAATATAAGGCGTTACTGGATAAGAAGTTTTTCACTTCGTTGCGACCATAGTTGTAAATGAGCGTGTTCCAGTCTTGATGGAATCCTTCGCGAGGATCAGCGTGTTCATATAATGCTGTGCCGTCAAACGCCACTAAACCATGGGTATCGCTTGGGAAATGCCCCGGCACCCAGTCCAAAATCACGTTAATGCCGGCCTCATGGGCGCGTTCCACTAAACGTTTAAACCCTTCCGGCGTACCAAAACGGCTGGTTGGAGAATACAGTCCTAGTGGTTGGTAGCCCCAAGAACCGTCAAACGGGAATTCGGAAAGCGGTAAAAACTCAATGTGCGTAAAGCCCATTTCTTTTACATAAGGAATCAATTCATCGCCGATTTGGTCATAATCCAACCAGAAATTATTTTCTAAATTACGGCGCCAAGACCCTAAATGCACTTCATAAATGGAAATCGGTTGATCCCATTGGTTGGCTTTACGACGGGCTTCAGTCATTGGCACGATGTCCGGCAACGCACTAATTTGTGACGCTGTATCAGGACGTAACTGTGAACTGAAGGCATAAGGGTCGGCTTTTAAGCGTAAATTGCCGTGGCAATCAATTAATTCGAATTTATACAACTGCCCTAATGCAACTTTCGGTAGGAATAATTCCCATACGCCACTTGCAGGGTGTAAGCGCATCGGATGGCGACGTCCGTCCCAATAGTTGAAATCTCCCACCACAGAAACTCGTTTCGCGTTCGGTGCCCACAAACGGAAGTTCACACCGGAAACACCATCACATTCGATAAAATGCGCACCTAACACTTCATACGGACGCAAGAATGAGCCTTCAGCTAAAAGCCATTCATCCAAATCATTAATCATTGGATGATAACGATAAGGGTCTTCAAGGATTTGCGATTCTTTACCCCAATACACTTGTAATTGATAGGCAAAGAAATCTCGGGTGTTCGGTACAACACCAGCAAAAAAACCTCTGTCATCTAAAGAATTCAATTCACAGACGGTGTCTTGATTTTCTTTATTAATGACACTAACACGACACGCATCCGGCAATAAAGCACGAATTTCAATGCCGTTATCGGTTTCGTGCATACCCAATACGGAAAAAGGATCAGAATGTGTTCCATCAAAGAATTGATTAATCACGGATTGCGCTACTAGTTGGGTCATAATAAATCCTCGCTAAGCTCTGCGGGCTTGATTAATTAAAGAGAAAAATGCGGTCATTTGCGCATCATCAAAAATAAGTTCTAAAGATTGGCTTAATTTTTTTCGCCAATTCGGATATTCCGTTGAAGTGCCCGGCAAATTGAATGACACTTCTTGGCTCAATAAATTTTCTAATTGCACGCCCACCAAACGGCTTTCACTTTCTGCCAAATAACGGTGAATTTGACGGTTCAAATTGTCGTGCATAGCCATACTTAAAGCATCGCCCCAATAATCAGGCGGTAAATAACCGTCGCGGTGCAAACTGTCTAATAAAGCTTGTTTATCTACGACGCGTTGATCGTATTTTTCTTTTAACACGTCGCCCTCTAAAATGCCGAGCTGACCGAACAACGCCAAATCAAGGCAGTGCCAGAAACTTTGTAAAGAAGGCACATCATGGGTGCCGATGGTGGCAAAGGCATGTGGTGGGAAATCCTGTTTAAGCGGATACATGTTGTTGCATTGGGCAAAATACAACACAAAATACGAGAAAATACGAAACTCGTTTAATTTCAACCGCACTTCATCAGGTACTGTACCTAAATCCTCACCAATCACTAAACACTGGTTGCGTTGGCTTTCAATGGCGAGAATCGCCATCAGCTCATCAAATGGATAATGCACATAAGCGCCATCTGCCGCGGTTTTATTTTCAGGAATCAGCCACAAGCGGAATAAGCCCATCACATGATCGATACGCAACACGCCAAAGTTCTGCATATTGGCACGCAACATCTCAATAAAAGGTTGGAAACCACGGGCTTTTAACACGCTTGGATTGTAGGGCGGCAAATTCCAATTCTGTCCGACAGGGCCCAACGGATCAGGTGGCGCACCGACAGATGCGTTGACACAATAAAGTTCCGGGTCTGACCACACATCGGCACTTCCGCGAGAGCTGTTTACAGCCAAATCGCCATAAATGCCAAGTTGCATTCCCACTTGACGGCATAACGTTTGTAGCTCACCTAATTGTTGTAATGTCGCCCATTGCAACCATGCAAAGAATTCCACTTTTGCTTCATGTTCTTTTAACAAGGCTTTGCGTTCACGCGCTGAGAGCATTTGCCATTCTTTACGCCAGCCCAACCAACCAATGGTATTTTCTTCCGCCTGTTGATGTTCATGCTCAATGCCATCTAACACATTAAAGAGCCCTTGCAATAACAATGCTTCACCTTGTGCTTTTTTGAAAGCATCAAAATCTTGGCGACGGGCGATGATTTGTGCAGATTTACTACGTTTAAAGAAATCAAATAGTTGTTCAAGTGCGGTCAGTTTTAGCTGCATTATTTCACCGTAAGCCACGGTTTTGGCTTCACGCAAGGAGGTTATTTGTTCTTGCACAGGTGTGGAATGAAACCAAGTTTGCACGGAACGGGATAATTTAAATTCCGGCAAGGCGGCAACATCCAAATAAATAAAATTCAACCAACGACGGGAGGACGAACTATAAGGGCTTGCCCATTCCGGCACGGCGGGATACATCAAATGCAACGGATTAATGCCGATAAAATCCGCCCCCTGTTTTGCGCCCTGCTCAATTAAATAAGCTAAATCACCGAAGTCACCAATGCCCCAGTTCGTTTGAGAACGTAAGCTATATAGCTGAACATTGATCCCCCAGGCTTTTTTTGATTGCAAGACCGGTGGTTGATAGGCGGTACGCGGCGCTAACAACACACGAATCACATATTTTTGATTCGCCGTGGAAAGATTTAATTGATAGTAACCAAATGGTAATGAAGGCAATAAAAGCGATTGGCTTGAAGAACAGGTTTGTTCAACACATTTTTTACCTTGTTCATCAAGAAGTTGAATAGTTAAGGAAACAGGCTCGGAAAGGGATAAACGCGCTAAATCGTAATGAATCGGCTCGTTCTCAAAGACGGTAATCACATCATCGAACGCGCCTTTTTCCCGTTTACTCGGCGGTTGTAAAAGTGCGGTGAAATAATGCAACGTTTCCGGAGGGGCATAAATCAAATGCCCGTCGATATCATAATGAGAAAGCGAAATGCCAACGTCTTCAGCAGATCGTTTAAGAGAATCAGAAACTTGCATACGAACCTACAACTCAATACAACATAAAAATAACGATTTATAAGTATTGTAGTGAAGGGGCAGGTAAAAACAATGTTTTTAATCCAAATTAGTGATCTCTATCAAAATAAATCTTTCAGTATTTACAAGCATTAAGCGTTAATTTGGGCTGAATTTTCAATCGTCTGTTTGGCGAATAAAAAAAGCTCACTTAACGTGAGCCTTTTAAAAAGAAGGATGCATTTTGATGTCATGAATCGTTTAACGCTTAAACCGATTGTTCTTCATCCACAACAAACTCAAACCAATCAATGACATCACATTCATGAATACCGTTTTGGATTAACACGCCTGCACGTTTAACGCTGTCAGGATCACCGCTAATTAACGGGTGCCATGACGGCAACGGTTTGCCTTCATAAAGCAAACGATAAGCACAAGTGGTGGGAAGCCAGCCAAATTCAGGTAAATTGTCTTTGGTCAGTTTGGTGCAATCCTCTTCTAACTCAAAACGTTTCAAATAATGACCGCACTTTCCTGTTTCCAAATCCAATAAATTGCACGCGATACGGGTGTAATATAAACGCTCATATTTGCCCTCGCCATCAATATATTTACGATAACAACACTTGCCGCAACCATCACATAATGCCTCCCATTCGGCATCATTTATATCAAGCAGGTTTTTGTGTCGCCAGAAATCAGGTTCTAATTGCATAGGATTATTTACCGGGTTGGTTTTAAAAGCGGAAATTATAGTGAGGAACGCAGCCTGTGACAAATACTGAAAGAAAGGTTTAGAAAAACAAAAAAGTGCGGTCAATATTGACGATGTTTTTCAACGGAAAAAACACATCGGATATTGACCGCACTTATCCTTAAAAATAACAGATTAACGATAGGTGACGCGTTCGTTATCGTTTAAATGAATGGTCGTTTCAGCTAATTTGGTTTCTGCAATGACCTTACCATGACGAATAGAATAACGCGTCGGCACTTGACGACGTACTGCATCAAAGCCATTTTCTGCCGGTAAAATGATAAAGTTAGCGACATTCCCCTCTTCCACGCCATAACCTTGCAACCTTAGCGCTTTCGCACTGTTTTCAGTCACTAATTTTAAGCCGTCGTTAATTTGTCCGTAGCCCATGAGTTGGCAAACGTGTAACCCCATGTGTAACACCTGCAACATATTCGCTGTTCCCAACGGATACCAAGGGTCGAATACGTCATCATGGCCGAAACACACGTTGATATTGTTTTTCAGCATTTCTTTCACGCGCGTCACACCACGGCGTTTTGGATAAGTATCGAATCGACCTTGCAAATGAATGTTGACGAGCGGATTAGCCACAAAATGAATTTTGGATAATTTTAACAAACGGAAAAGACGAGAGGCATAGGCATTATTGTACGAATGCATTGCAGTGGTATGGCTTGCCGTCACTTTGTCGCCCATTTCATATTTCAACGCTAACGCGGCAACTGTTTCCACAAAACGGGATTGTTCATCATCAATTTCATCACAGTGAATATCAATTTGTTTGTTGTATTTACGCGCAATATTGAAGGCAATATGCATAGATTCCACACCGTATTCACGGGTGAATTCAAAATGCGGAATGCCACCCACCACATCTGCGCCCATTGCCATGGCTTGATCCAACAAGGCTTCGCCGTTCGGATAAGACAAAATTCCCTCTTGTGGAAATGCCACAATTTGAAGATCGACCCAAGGAGCCACTTCTTTTTTCACTTCAAGCATGGCTTTGAGTGCGGTTAACGTGGGGTCGGACACATCCACATGGGTACGCACATGTTGCACGCCATTTGCGATTTGCCATTTTAAGGTTTTCCACGCACGGGATTTTACATCCTCATGGCTCAACAAAGATTTTCGTTCAGCCCAACGCTCAATCCCTTCAAATAAAGTACCGGATTGGTTCCAGTTCGGTTGTCCTGCGGTTTGTGTTGCATCCAAATGAATGTGCGGTTCAACAAACGGCGGATACACGATGCCCTGTTCGCCGTCTAAAATGTCACCGGAGAAATCAATCTGTTCTTCGTTAGGCAGAATACGGGCAATCTTGCCGTCTTCAATGGTAATCTGCCATAAGCCTTCACGGCCGTTAATATGAATATTTTTAACTAACATTTATCGATCCTATTTGAACGCCAATTTTTTACCGAATAACGGCGTTAACACAAAATAAGCCGCCGCACCGCCAATGACAGCATTTAACGGAATAATACCCGGCAAGAATTTACCGCACGCGATACCGATAGCCACAGAGATAATTGCCGTCCAGTTGATGCTAACAAATCTGGCTTGTTCAAAATTGGCATAGGCTTTATTACGCAAAATATAGTCGGCAATGATGACGCCACCAATCGGTGGAATCGCGGCAGATAAAAACGTTAACCAACCCACAAAGTTGTTGTATAACCACAAAGCGCAAAGCGTACCGATCACACCGTTTAATACCGATAATGGACGGCTACTCCAGCCCGTAATGTTGGCGAAACCCAAACCGGAGGCATAAAGTGCGTTATCGTTAGTTGTCCAAATGTTTAAACCAAGCACAATAATCGCCGGCAGAATTAATCCTTGTGCAACCATCACATCAGAAATATCAGACATCCCGGTCACCGCTGCTCCGGCGGCGCCAAAGACGAACATTAATGAGTTGCCCAAGAAGAACGCAATCATGCTGATTAAAATCGCTTGTTTGGCTTTGCGTCCAAAACGCACGAAGTCTGCCGTTAATGAACCGGCGCTGATGAAAGAGCCCACAACCAAGGTAATGGCCATTGGTAAGGAAATGTCGTCTTTCGGCATGATATTTTCTAACACAGATAAGCCACCGGCATCTGTTACCGCCAAATACACCGAATAAGAACCAAGCACCGCAATTGCCGGCACCGCAATGGTGGAAAGAATGGTCAGTGCGGAAATACCGAAAAAAACCGTAATGGTCATTAATAAACCTGAGCCTAAAATTAAATAGTTCACATCAATACCGGTAACTTTATTAACCGGAATCGCAAACATCGCCACCCCGACACCAAACCAGCCCACTTGGGTGCCCCCTAAAATTAAAGATGGCAACCAAGAGCCTTTCACACCAAAGGAATAACGCGCTAAAACATGGGTCGTCAAGCCGGTTTTTGCACCGATGTAGCCAAGAAATGACGTGTAAATCCCTAACATTAAGTTACCGATGATCACGGCTAACCAGAAATCATGGTAAGTGAGTGATGTGCCCAGCGTGCCGCCCGTCCACATACTTGCAGAGAAAAAGGTTAATCCCAGCATAACAAACGTCAGTGCCACCGCACCTTTACGTTCATGTTGTGGAACGGGCTTCAAACTAAAATTTTCAGAACTCATTTTTGTATCCTTTCAAAGTAAAAAAATCGGCAAATTCTAATTCTTAGCCAGGCCAAAAGCAAACGTTTGCTTTATAAAAAAAATAAAAAGTGCGGTCAAAATTCAACGTGTTTTTCAATTAAAAAACATCGTCAAAGTTGACCGCACTTTCTCTCGCACTACCCTTTCAGCTGCGATAAACGTCCTTCTTCATCAAAAATACCGACAATTTCTTTTTCACCACGACGGGCGATTAAATGGGTTTCCGTATTTTCGATAATGCGATATTCCTTTGCCGTCACATAATTTTGTAGCACTTTTTTCTGGGCTTTAATTTCAAATAAAGAAATGAATTGCGGATAAACCGACAAGATTCTCAAATGTTCTTCTTCCAAAGAGAATGTCTTGCGTAAACTACGATCTTTCACCGTCACCAACAATGCACCCGCACCAAAATTGCCCACGTAATACCCGTCAGACTCAAACATCCCCAACGCGACCAAACCAAAACTATGCACGTCATTTAAGGCAAGTTCCCGATTGGGTTTTGTGAGTTCATCAATTTTGTATTTTTTGCCGTAAGCACGAAATTCTTTCGCTTGTTCCAACAACTTCGCCGGAATATTGGTGGCTTGGTTTGCCCAACTCCAAAGCCAGGTTTGACTCTCAAAAGAAAAAGAACCCAACACCTGAACCGGATAAGTATATTGCTCGCCGAAGGTAATTTTCCCGGCTTTCAAATCCACGTTCCACTCCAAATTCTCTACTCGTTCTGCGAAATCAAGCTGCTTTTCAAACCCAATAATGGCATAGCAATCGTATAAGCCGGAAAAACTTTTATAGCCGCTAAATTGAATCATGCCGAATATTTTTTTAAATAACACGAAGGTTTCTCCTGATTGGTTTAATAAAAGTGCGGTGCGTTTTTAAATTGTTTTTTAGATCTGATAAAAAACCGCTAAAAGATGATTAACTTACATAAATTCCGCAGAAAATTCGATAGCGAAGGAACAATAAATTCTTTAAAATGCGGCGTCTTTGATATTCAGGACACTTTTTATTCATGAAAATATAAGGATTCTATGATGAAAAAATTCTATCCGGTTTTATTATCAGCAAGTATTTTAGCATTAGCAGGCTGTGCAACTGAAGGTTCTCGTACCGTAGAAGTGCAAAAAGTCAACAGCTACAACACCGCTTATCATGGCGTAAAAGCACCGATTTCTGTCGGTAAATTTGATAACCGTTCAAGCTATCAAAATGGCGTATTCTCCGATGGCGTAGATCAATTAGGAAATCAAGCAAAAACGATTTTAGTTTCTCATTTACAACAATCAGGCCGTTTTAGTGTGTTAGATCGCACCAATATGTCTGAAACTGCAGCAGAAGCAAAAATCAAAGGTAAAAAACAAACCTTAAAAGGCGCAAATTATGTGGTTACCGGCGATGTCACGGAATTTGGCCGTAAAACCGTTGGCGATCAACAATTATTTGGCATTTTAGGTCGCGGAAAACAACAAGTGGCTTACGCGAAAGTCACCTTAAATATTGTTAACACACAAACATCTGAAGTGGTTTATTCCGTTCAAGGTGCCGGCGAATACAATCTTTCTAACCGTGAAGTATTAGGCTTTGGCGGTACATCAGGATACGACTCAACACTCAATGGCAAAGTATTAGATTTAGCCATTCGTGAAGCGGTAAACAACCTTGTTTCAGGTGTTGAAGCAGGTCAATGGAAACCGGCTAATTAAGGGTTAGATAATGAAGAAATTAACACTTCTTGCATGTTTGTCTGCCGTCGCTGTATTGACGGCTTGTTCATCAGGGCACAAACAACACTCACTCTACACTTGGAATGGTGATGTTTACCCTTCTTCTGTTTATCAACACCTAACACAAGAAGGTGATCCGCAAGAACAACTGCAAAAATTAGAAGAACTGGCTCAACTGGATGGCGGTAACAAAGTGCCACCCGGTTTATACGCACAAATTGGACTTCTTTATGGGCAATTAGGGAATCCGGGAAAAATGGCTGAATCTTATCAAAAAGAAATGAGCCTGTTTCCTGAATCGACGCAGTACATCAATTTCCTGTTAAATAAAGGAAAAAAAGTAGAGACAGCCCAAGAAAATCGCGCAAATAAAAAAGCGAAAAAAGGAGAGAAAAAATGAGAAATATTTCACTCTATTTAGCCATGGCTTGCGCATTTTTGCTTTCAGCGTGTTCTGCAATGAAGCCAACGCCGTATGACTATACCAACTATTTAGAGAGCAAACCGCAGTCTATTCTTGTATTGCTTCCAACCGATACCACCAATGATGTAAAAGGCTCCCCGGCTGTGTTGGCACAAGCCATTTCGCCATTGGCTGAAAATGGTTACTATGTTTTTCCACCGGCTCTTGTTTATCAAACCTTTAAAAATAACGGGTTAACACAAGCGCAAGAAATTCATAACGTCAACCCACAAAAATTACGCGAGATTTTTGGTGCGGATGCCGTGCTCTACATTAATGTGGACGACTACGGTGTGAATTACCAAGTGTTCGACAGCGTGACCAGAGTAAAAGTGAGTGGCAAACTCGTTGACTTACGCAATGGTAAAACCTTGTGGGAAGGCAAAGGCTATGCGGACGATGCCGAAAGAAATAACAACGGCGGCGCACTTGCTATGCTTGTGACGGCAGTTGTTAAACAGATTGTCAATAACGTGTCTGATAAAGGATATAAAGTGGCAGGATGGGCAACCGGAAACATGTTAGGTCGTTCTTGTAATGGCTGCTTGCTTTACGGTCCGAGACATCCATCCTACGGACAAGATCCTCAATTAAAGATGCCTAAATAATCCCCTTTAGATAAACCAAAGGCTGATTTCGACACTGTCAATATCAGCCTTTTTTAATGAATAAGTGCGGTTAGTTTTTGAGAGGTTTTAAAATTCTTTGAAAATTGACCGCACTTTATATCCCAATTCAAACTGTATGCATCTTAAGTATCAAACAGCGCTGGTATCTTTAGTCGAACTTAACATTCTTTGGGCATAGTTTTCGAAGCTGCCAAGTGATTAATATTCTCAGAAAAAACCACCTCAAACTTATCATCTTTTGAGCAAAAATTTAAGAATTCTATTGCATTATTACAGTCATCACTTAAAGAAATACAACCATACCCTTTTTCTCCCAAAAATATTGACTTTATTTTTTTTCTTCTTAGAATCGTTCTTTGGATTACAACCCTAGTACCTAGCATCAAAGGAAACTTCATATGAAATACACATTAAGTTTGTTAATGATATTAACCTTGTCCGCTTGTGGAGTAGTCGGTAATAAGACCATTTCTGACAATTCGTTAAAAAATAAAGCCGCATTTGCATTAAATGTTCCGGCTGAAAGTATTAGAATTTCTAATCGCCATGGAGACATCGATTCAGTCAAATTCGTAGCAACAACAGGCGGTAAATCATACTCTTGCTATGTAACCACTGTCATGGGAGCAGTTTCATCTGACGCCTTATGTTCCGGTTCAAATGTTCATGGCGGCAAAGGAAGTCGAGGAGGATCGAGTTGTAACGCTTTATTGAAAGCTGCTGGCCGCTGCTAATAATTGCCGTAAATCGAGCAAAAGGTCGTCTGAAACTATTTCAGACGACCTTTTTTATAAATCATATCTTGCTCTTTTACTCTTGAGTTTTCCCCCCACGATGGCGCAAGCGTCCTCGCTTGTGCCTATCAACTAAAAGTGCGGTCACAAAATCCAAAGGATTTTGAACATTAGTTATCCCAACGTTTATGGGTAAAATTCGCAATTTTTTATTAAACAGCACCAGCGTGGACGCTGGCGCTATCATTGGGGAATGAGATATCAAAATTTGCTTAAAATAAGCATCATTGAAAATACAAAAGTGCGGTCAATTTTTGAGAGATTTTAAAACTCTTTGGAAATTGACCGCACTTTATT